>NZ_ANNU01000035.1 GCF_000346615.1 Nafulsella turpanensis ZLM-10 | reverse complement strand
TAAAGCTAAATTAATTATTTTTTTAACTTTGACACAGTTCCATTTACAGTCTCGAATAGCCCCACTCATAGCAAAAATTAAAAGTTGTGTTATTTTCACTTACTTGATGGGTATAGAACCTAAAATCAAAGCCCATTTGTTGAAGTGCTTCTTGTTGAGTTCCAGAATGACCTGCATTGTTTATTTCTTTGAGAATATTGCGATTTTTACGCAATATGCGATTAAGCTTTTGAATTGATTCTTCCTCTTTATTTTTCTTTCGATTGTTAAATTGAGCTTTACATTGAACGGTACAAAATTTCTTATCTGTCCTTCCTGTTATTTCATTTCCGCAGTATAAGCAAGATGTTGAAGTAGAGGTAGCTTTTGGTGATTTGTTCATAGGGCCTAGTTTAAACGAATAAATGCGAATAAATTCGATTGTAAACGGGATTATTCGCCTATTTAGCAACAACAACTTAATAATCCCTTTTAGTTTATTATGCTTGGGTAATTTGTAATTCCCCGAGGCTCCAGGCCTCTTGTGCAGAAAATTATAAGATTCGGTGGCTAGCTTTCATTGAGGTCAATCATAAAATAATTTTTAATGATTTTGATCTTCCACTTATGCATTCCCTTTTTTTTATTTCTACACTGTCTGGAATGTTAGATGATTTGTCTGATATGTTTTCTGACTCTAAATTGAGGTATCTATAACAAGTTGCCCGACTGATACCAAGACTAGCGGAAATCTCGGGTACTGTTTTTTCGCCACTTTCATACAAGATTTTAGCAGATTTAGCTTTCGCTGTGGCTTCTTTAGAGAGTCCTTTAGGTCTTCCTCCTTTTCTCCCTCTGGCACGGGCAGCTTCCAAGCCAGATGTGGTACGTTCCCTTATAATTTCCCTTTCGAACTCCGCCAGTGAGGCAAAGATATTAAAGGTAAAACGGCCCGTTGCAGTACCAGTATCAATACCATCTTTAAGGCTGACAAATTCAACTCCTTGTTCTCGGAAGGAAGAAATAAGTTCGATTAGGTCCTTCAGAGAGCGGCCAAGTCTGTCAAGTTTCCATACTACTACAACGTCGCCTTTTCGGAGCTGGTCTACCATCTTTTCAAGTTGTGGCCTGTCTTTACTCTTGCCCGAAATTTTTTCCTTGAATATTATCTCACAGCCATAGCTTTTAAGGTCATCAAGCTGAAGCTCTAACTTTTGATCCTGGGTACTTACCCTTGCATAACCTATTTTCATAATCTTGTATCAAAAACTCTGTCTCAAATATAAAACAATATTTGAAAAATGAGATGCATTATTGAGAACTAATTGTAACCCCCAGGAGTAGATATTTTAATAAGTTAAACTGTCTCCTTAAACGGTCGTTTTATGGGATACAGAAGAATCTTGTACTTCACCAATCTCATAATTTGAAAAGCAATCCGATATTCAGTGTAAACTAAATCTTTAGCTATTTAACTAAATATTTTTTAATAAAATGGAATGTAAGTTATTATGAAATTTAGCTAATTATTTTTGCCAAAAGAGCCCAGGACTTTCCTTTGTTCAATAGTTTATTGGAATAAGTAATTGTAATGATTATTAAAATATTTGCTATTTAAATACAATTTAAGATTTTAAGTTTGCACCGTTCATTTTGTATTATTCATAAAACAATACAAAATATTCATTCTATACAGGTAATATAGGCATTTTGTGCAAGCCTGGTTTTATTGTTTTCTTCTCCAGGTTTAGTTAGAAAATCAAGTAATGACTCGGAGGGGCTTTTTGTTTACCAGGAGTGGGAAATAAGATGATTGTGCAAGGTTTTATTATGATTTAACCCTTTCGGTCATCTGGCAACTACATCCTGCATTGGCAAAAGTCTGGCTAAAGGAAGGGCAAAGCACCCTCTTTGAAGAATTAAAAGGAAGGAGACGCAAAATTGCTTTAAATATGCTGACCGTTAGAAGCGGTTGTCCGCAATATAAATTGATTAACGAATCCAACCTTCAACACCTTGAGATAGGCTTAACCCTTTAGGCAGCCTCCCCTAAATACAGAAACCTCAATCATATATGAATAAACATTTACTCCTAACTATCAGCTTCCTTCTCTTATCTATGGCTGCTTTCGCCCAGAAAAATGGGAAAAACCCTAACTCCAACGGGAATGAAGACGGCGGCCGAGTCAATCTCCTTTTGCCTCATGGTAACGTTGGGATTAATACCCTGACACCTTCCGAACGGCTGGAAGTTATCGGAAATGCACGAATCAGTGACAGGCTTTTTGTTGAAAACATTGAAGTTACCGGTTTAAGTGCGACCAACATTACGGTGAGCGAGGACATTAAGGTAGGAAGGCATGTGTTAGTTAATGGGAACATTGGCATTGGTGTACAACTTCCTGCAGAGCGACTGGAAATCGACGGCAACCTGCGCGTAAGTAGCCGCATTTTTGCGGATGCTATAGAGGCTAGCTCAATCCTTGGGTTAAAAGGCACCTTTACTGAGCATTTAAATGTAAGAGAGCTGTTTACCGTCGTTGGCCTTACAGGCTTAGGAATTGCCTCTCCGGTAGAACGCTTGGAAGTGGCTGGGAATATCAAAGCTACGGAAAACCTGATGGCTAAAGGCCTGCAGGCACAAACAGGCTCATTTTCCTCTTCCGTAGCCATATCTGAAAATCTTACTATCAATGGAAATACTGGTTTGGGTGTTGCAACTCCTGCGGAAAGGCTGGAAGTGAATGGAAATGTAAAAACTACAGGTGCTTTCATAGGTCAAAAGCTTCAGGTAGAAGAAGGCAGCTTTACCGGCAATGCAGGTATTGGACAGGATCTGAGCGTAACAGGTACGGCCTCTTTTACCGGAGCGGCAGATATGACTCAACTGACTGTTTCCGGTAAGCTGCAAAGCAATAGCTTACAGGCAGGTACAGGTTCCGTAGACGGACCGTTAGCTGTTGGTGGCAATACTATCATTAGTGGCAATACAGGGCTGGGGGTAACTGAACCGGTGGAGCGATTGGAAGTAGGTGGAAACGTAAAGGTGAGTAATACCTTGTTTGCCGCCTCTCTGGAAAGTACTGAGATGAGCCTGCAAAATGCTACAATAGCTAAGAAGTTAACGGTAGGGGGGGATGTCTTGGTGACAGGTAAAGTAGGAATTGGGAATGTAGAGCCTTCCGAAATGTTGGAGGTAACCGGAAATATTAGAACCAGTGGAGAGCTGTTAGGTCAAAGCTTGGCCGTTGAGCAGGGTAAATTTGGTGGTAACCTTGGGGTGGGGCAAAGTCTCGTCGTAGGAGGTTCAGCTGATTTTTCTGGGAACACTAGTTTTAAGCAGAATGTCGAAATAGTCAATAGCCTTAATGTAAGCAAAATTCAGGTACAAGAAATCTCTTTTGCTGATGGGGCCGGAAACTTTAAGGCGCCAGTTGGTTTTGGAGCAACAGTGGTGCCTGCTGGATACCAGGTAGCCGTGAATGGGGCTATCCTGACAACCTCTGTAGAGGTTTCAGAATACAATAACTGGCCGGATTATGTCTTTGAAAAGCATTACAAGCTTTTGTCCTTAACGCAAATCAAGGATTACATTAATAAAAATGGTCACCTACCGAACATCCCTTCTGCAAATGAAGTGAAAGAAAATGGCTACAATTTATCTGAAATGGATGCTATGCTTCTTGAAAAGATAGAGGAATTAACGCTCCATCTTATAGATCTAAAAGAAGAAAACGAAGAACTGCGTAAAGAGATAAATAGCTTAAAGCTAAAAAGAACAAAATAGCTCTTCTCTTTATTTTATCGAATTGACGCTGTCTGTTCCTTTTCAAAATCCTTTTCCCACACTACCAAGTCGGTAGTGGGTAAGACGCTTTAATTTGCCTTTATCAACACTGGCGAAAGGAAAAGGAAGAAACGCACTCAATTTTCCCATTGTATTCTCAGGATTCTGCCTGTCGTAAGAAATAGTTCTTTAATCCCTCAAAGCTGGGGTTAAAGCTTTTAACAATCAACCTGTCATGAAGAAAAGACTCATTGTTTGCATTTGCTTTTTACTGCTAATCCAGGCGGGAGCGGTGTTAAGCCAGACGGAAGGAGAGCTGAATTTGAACATGGTTCCGATTCCCAAATCACCAGAAGTTGCAGCCTTAGGGAAGTATGGAGAAATACCTGTTTCTACTTACACTGGAATTCCGTCAATTAGCATTCCAATTTTTGCATTAAAAGGTAGACAGTTGGAGGCTCCAATTAGTCTGTCCTATCATGCCGGAGGGATTAAAGTTGAAGAAATTGCAACCTCAGTAGGTCTTGGGTGGAACCTAAACTATGGAGGTATGGTAACCCGCATTACAAGAGGGATAGCGGATGATGAACCAACCATAGGCTTTTTAAATTCAGACTTTAAACCATCAGACTTCTTGGAAATATCAAATCCTCCTACCACTGAAATGACGGTTAAAATGCAGCAGGCACTAAACCAATCGATTGATTTAGAGCCGGATCTGTTTTATTTTAACTTCAATGGATTCTCAGGTGAATTCTTCTTTGATGAAAAAGGGGATTATCATTTCAAGTCTCACCAGAACATGCGAATTGAAAAGGTAGTAGAATCGGAAATTATAACAGGCTGGATTTTTACTACGCCTGATGGAACAAAGTATTATTTCGGCAAATCCAAAAACGCAGAAAGGCTTGCAGTTGAAAAATCTTCTGTAACCATAAAAGGAGCAGCCCGCGATAGTCGGCTGGACCCCCACATTACCTCCTGGTTTTTACTTGACATCACAAATGTAAATGGAACTGATAAAATTGAATATTTTTATAATAAACAGCTAAGAACTGTTTGCTCTAGAGGAGAGGAGAAAAAAATTTGGATCATGCAATCTTTAGATTGCGAGGATTATAAAAGATACACCCCCGTTACTTATATAACCTCTTTAAATGAAGGAGTCCGGATAAAAGAAATTAAATCTGCTTTTAATACTGTACGCTTTCATTTTGATACTGATAGACAGGATTTAAAAGGAGATAAGGAACTCGATAAGATAGAAATTCTTAACAATGATGGTTCTTTTTTGAAGAAGTACGAATTAAAGCAGGACTATTTTGAAAGCAGCTCAAATAGTTTACCCTATGTTCCTTACGTCACAACAGAAGAAAGAACAAAAAGATTAAAGCTTATCTCCGTTCAGGAAGTCGGGCAAAATGATTCTAAAAAGCCGCCTTATCTCTTTACGTATAATTCAAAGGTTCTGCCCGAAAGGTTCTCCAGAGCTATTGATTTTTGGGGATATTATAATGGAGAACCAAATTCAACGCTTATTCCAAGCTTCAATTATTTTTTGGATGAAGAAAGATTTGTTGATTTTGAAGGTGCTGATAGAAGTGCGAAAGATAATTTTGCTCAGGCTTGTGTTCTTGAAAAGATACAATATCCAACCGGGGGGCATACTATTTTTAAGTTCGAAGGTAACAAAGTCTTAAAAGGAAGTTGGAATCAACTTCCTCCAGAAGCAGTACAAAAATATTCAACCATTGTGGATGATGATCCGGAAGCCGAGTATTATTCAGCAGAGATTTTCATAAAAAATACAGAGGAATTCGGAACAATAGTTGATTACGAATTTACAAATGTTCCCTGTGATTCAGAAATAGCTACGAGAGATTGTATGTTGTGGTTTACTATTGTTGGAGTAACGGACCCTTCCTTTTACTTCAAAGCAGATTACTTCTCCGGCTCATTCAAACTGAAAGAAGGAATATATAAAGTCAGTGTTATTAAAAGAAATGTTGATTTTGATTTCGATAGATTGAAGTTTTCATGGAAGGAAAATCCAGAAGAGGAGGCTACAGGAACAGGATCGGAAGTCATGGTTGGTGGTTTGAGAGTAAAAGAAGTCAGAAGCTTTGATCCAATTACAAACAACCAAAATGCCATATTTTATAGTTACAATAATTTTGGTAAGCCTCAGGAAACCAGTGGTTATTTGAGTGCAGGCCCAAAATTCTTTTGGAAACAAGATCCCTCCGGATGTACTGAAGATTGTGAGTTGCTAATTATGACTTCAAGTAGCCAATACCCATTGGCAACCTCAAAAGGGGGTTACGCAGGATACACAAACGTGGAGGAAAAACGGCATGAGAATGGAGAAAATGGATATACCCGGTATTATTATTCCTTTGACTATGATGATGAAAGAGCAAGTACCTCCTACCCTTTTGCCCCACCAAATACCATGGAGCATAGGAGGGGAAATTTACAGCTCAAGGAGGTGTATGACATAAATGGAAAGAAAATTCGGAGTGAAAAGAATAACTATATTTACCTTCCTATCCATAGTGACTTCCACAACTATTCAGTAACAGGAATTAAAGTATCAGGCATTCCAGATAAGGCTGCCTGCTTTAAAGAATACCAGACCAGCGGTGAATGGTACTATCTTGAAAGCCAAGAGGTTGTGTCTTATGAGAATGAAGAATTTGTTTTCAAGACTGAATACAAATATGATCATCCGGAGAAGCATGTTTTTCCCACCCGAATTATCCACAATGATAGTAAGGGTATTCCATTAACAAGAGAAAAAATCTATCCCACTAATTCACCAGAAGATTTTTCAATCTCTTTATCTAAGGAGGAATTAGCTGCTAAAGAAGAGATGCTGGAAAGCTATTTCATTGGTGAGCCAATAGAGGAAGTAGTTTATTGGAATAGTTATAAAGCTACTTCTAAAACCTTTAAAAGTTATTTTGTGGAAAATGGCAGCCTGTTTCTGAGGCACATAAAACAGGCTGCCGAAGGAGAGTCCTATATTGAAAAAGTGAGCGTGGTTAGTTACGATGACTTCGGGAATCCGACAGAGGTTGTAAAGGCTGATGATGTTCCTCAATCCTTTATCTATAGTGAAGGAGGAAAATATTTGATAGGCGTTGCCTCAAACGCAAAATTCAATCAGATTTTCTACACCAGTTTTGAGGAGGATGGTGAGTTGGATACTGAGGCGAAATCTGGGGCCAGGGTAAAAGAACTCAATAGTGAGTTTAACTTCTCTAATAAGGAATTTCCAGCGGGTAGTTACTTCTTAAGTTACTTTAAAAAAGTGAATGGAAAGTGGGAGGCTGTTAATGAAAAAATAAAGCATGCCGGAGGCACCTTAGGAAGGATGTTAGTAGGTAGGATAGATGAGCTTAGGCTTTTTCCTGAAGGGGCTCATTTTGTCACCTACACCTATGAAGAGGGAAAAGGAGTTTCTTCTCGCACAGATGAGAATGGGATGACTACCTATTACAGGTATGATAATTTAGGGAGGCTGGAGTTAATATTGGATAATAGCCGAAATCACCTTCAATCTCATAAATACCAGTATTCCTCAAGTAAATAGCTAAGCCTGTCCTTTTGCCAACCTAACTAGTCAGTAACTATGTGTTCAATATTAACACAACCAGGTCGAATCATTAAACTTTCCATTATTGCGTTGCTTCTTTTTCTAGCTTGTCCCAATCAGGTAAAAGCTCAGAAAGACGGAGGAGGGGATGAAACTGCTTGTACCAGCGTCAGTCTGGGTGTTGTCAGTAAAAGTTGTACGGAAGCTGTTTTGCAAGCTGAAACACAGAAAAACTGTACCTACACTTATCGGCTTAAGCGAAACAATGAACTTTACGATAATGGTACTGGAGGGGAAATAACTTTTACTGTTCAGGATAATGGTGACTATCAATTGATAGCGATGAATGGTACAAATACATTTACAAGTGCTGTTGTTACCATTGCAGGTATTGAAACAGCAGTAGAGAAGCCTGAATTTGGTGGGTCTTTAACCAGAACAGTTTGCCCCAGCAGCAATAGAAAGACATCAACAAAACTTGGAACTGCTACAAGCCAGATTGGAGTGCAGTATAAATTGTACAGAGGAGAAACCCTCTTATCAGAGGAAGAAGGAAATGGGGGAGCTATTAGTTTTGGTGAATTTGACGAAGCGGGTGATTACATCATTCATGCGGAAAAAACTGGAGAAGCTAACAAGTGTAAAAGCAACAGTGAAAAATCTTCTGTTTTAACCATTGTTGTTGAAAACCCTGAGGTGTTTATTTCTGCAGATTATTCAGGTTCCTGTGAAGGTGGAAGTGTAAAACTTTCCACGAGTTTTGATTCCAGGAGGTTTCGCTGGTACAAGGGAGATGAACTGCTGCACGATGGAGCCTTAACTGAATATACAGTTACAGAAGAAGGAAGCTACAGCGTAGAAGCCGTAAGCGATGTTTGTGGTGATTTTGTTTCAAGTGGACCCTACACAGTATCTTTTCCAGATAAGAAGGTGGTTTCACTTTCCTTACAATCCGATAAAAATGAGGTATGTAGTGAAGATTTAATAACTTTCACTGCCTCCGTAACAAATGGAGGTACTGCATCAGAATTTGAGTGGTACGTAAATGGAGAAAGGGACAGGCGATTTAATGGGTCAACTCTTATCGTATCCCCGTCAGGCATTGGGGAAGCACTTGAAGTAGAATGTAAATTCACCTCCAATGCAACAGGTTGTTTTGAGTCAAAAACTGCTTCTGCAAGTATAGGTATACCAATTCTTTTTCAGACGGTCCATGAAGTTGTGGTGTCAGGAAATGAATGCATTCCTTTGGAAGAGGCAGTAATAAGAGTTTTTGACTCGCAATCTGATGCGAATTATACTCTTTATAATTATTATGGTCCGGTAGGTAATCCTGTTACGGGTAATAGTGGAGAGCTTAATTTTCCAATACCTGAAGCAGGCACTTTTTGGATTGGAGCTTCAGGCACAAACGGGTGTGGAAACACTGTTTTTTCTGAATCTTTTCATTTCCCAGGTACAGCAAGCGGAGAAAGTATCTCTATTGAAACAACCTACTCACTAACTCAATGTGCAGGAAGTAATGTAGAGCTAACGGCGGTAGGCCCTGGTAGTATTATCAGCTATGGTTGGTATAATGAAAATAATGAAATAATTGAAGCCGGAGAAACGCTTAAAGTAAATATAAATCAAAGCAACCACACGTTCACTTTAAAAGGCTTTAGCAGGGGGGGGTGTGTTTTTTCGGATGAAATCATCTTCACTGTTGATAAGAACCTGCAAAAGCCCGAGCACCTTCCTTATTTTAGACTTTCTGAAAATAAAGAACTGGAGCTTTATTTGAATAACTATCGAACAGAAGAATATGAATTTTTCTGGGTAGATAGTCCGGAAGCAGAAGGTACCCTTACTTATCCGGAACCAAGAGTGGTAACAGAGCCAGGTTTTTACTATGTAAGATCAAGAAACAGCAATGGATGCTGGGGACCTGCAACGAGCGTTTTTGTCCCTGATTTTACTATCCCTGTTTATGAAAACGGGTTGACACAAGGGAATATTAACTACGTGCAAACCTACACATATCAACAGAAAGAACTAGCTGATGATCCGGCAACTTATCCTGTCGATAAGGTTGGGCTGAATACGGTTTATTTTGATGGTCTAGGACGGCCTATCCAGGTGGTGGAGAAGCAGGGCTCTCCGGAGAGGCAGGATATTGTTTCACCAATTTTTTATTCCGAATTAGGAAGGAGAGAAAGAGAATTCCTACCCTATGAAGCGGCTGATAATTCAGGAAACATAGCAGGGCAACCGTTTGAGGCACTAGAGGACTTTTATCAGGATCAGGCAAAAAAGGATGTAGCCCGTGATGATTTTCCATTCAGTACCACCATTTTTGAACCTTCTCCACTAAACAGAACAGATGAAGTGGGTGCTCCGGGTTTTGCCTGGCAGCCAGGAACTGACCATCAGGTAAAGGTAGCCTACAGCGTAAACTTAGCGGAGGATAAAATAATAGAATGGAACTACTATAAAAATAAGGAGAAGGATAGTTTTGGTCATATTTCTGCGGATGACTATTACGAAAAGGGAGAACTGAATATTACTGAAACAATTGAAGGGGAGCAAGTTGTCAAAGAATACAAGGATAAACTTGGTCGCACAATTCTAAAGGAGGTTATAGGAGATAAACTGGAGATTTTTCAAACCTATTATGTTTATGATGTCTATGGAAACCTCCGGGCTGTACTGCCTCCTCAATTTATGGAAGACTGGCAGGCTGCTGGAGGTGCTGTACAAGAATCTCAGGCTGGAGGAAGATATGCCGGCTACAAAGTCGTAGCGGATAAGTTATCAACGAATGATGTTACTGAAGGAAACCAGTATCTTATTCGTAAAGAAGGAAAATTACTTTTAACACCTGGCTTTAAGGCTGATGCAAAGAAAGGAAAATTTCATGCGGTAACCGAAAAGGCCGGAGAGCCGGTAGAAAAAATCCTGATGTCAAACTTTATTTTTTACTACCACTACGATGAGCGGCAGAGAATGGTGGAAAAGCATGTGCCGGGCGGCGGGATTACCTACATGGTCTACGATCCCTGGGACCGGCTGGTGTTAACACAGGATGCCGAGCAGCGGGAAGATGACCAGTGGCTGTATACCAAATACGATGCCCTGAACCGGCCGGTGGTTACCGGCTTATGGAAGGATACTGATGGTAAAGAGCGGGCAGATTTGCAGCAGGACGTGGCCGATGGAGTAGAAGAGAAAGCCTTCGCCCGCTATGAAGAAAGAGATAATAGCAAGTCCCATGGCTACAGCATGGATAAAAGCTTTCCTGACGATGCTAAAGTCGGTGAGGTGCTGACAGTAAGCTATTACGATAATTATGACTTTAAATTCTCTTCTTCCGATGCTCTTACCATAGCAGAAGATCGGCAGGGGCCTTATGACTATAACGCACCGGAAGGCTTTGAAGACAAACGATTCCTCAGGGTGCAGGGGCAGGTAACTGGCAGCAAAACCCGGGTGCTGGAGACCGACAGCTGGATACATACCGTTACTTATTATGATGATAAGTACCGTCCTATTCAAACGGTGAGCAACAACCAGCAGGAGGGCATGGACCGGCTAACCCAGGCCTATGATTTTACAGGCAAGGTGCTGAAAAACCTGCAGCAGCATGCAGGAAGTGTGGAAGTGGATATTCTAAAAGAATTCATCTACGACCATACCGGCCGCTTAGAACAAACCTGGCAAACCATAGATGGAGATATAGAAAACAAAATACTGCTTGCTGAAAATGAATACAATGCCTTAGGTGAGCTGGTAGATAAGAAGCTGCACAGCGAGGACGAGGGCGGCAACTTCTTGCAGTCGGTAGACTACCGCTACAACATCCGCGGCTGGTTAACCAGCATTAACAACAGCAGTCTTGCTGTCGATGATGCCAATGACGATGCTGATGATTTCTTCGGGATGGAGCTGGGCTACATCCATGATTTTGGTTTAGGTGCTGATGAACTGAACTACAACGGAAACATTACCGCCATTAAATGGAGTGCCAACTTGGGGCTGGATGCTACAGAGAACCAACGGGCTTATACCTATGGCTATGATGGCCTGAGCCGCATCAAAGAGGCAGACTATCATAGCAAAGGTGCTGCCTGGGCTGGGCAGCAGGCGTATAAGCTTTATGACCTGAGCTATGATAAGAACGGCAACATCCAAAGCCTTAGCCGCAAGGGAGTCGATGGCAACGAAATGGATGTGCTGAGCTATGAGTATGAAAATGAGGGTAATCGCCTGAGCTATGTCAGCGATAACAGTTTCAATGGAGAAGGTTTTAAAGATGGCAACACTTCCGGAGCAGATTATGAATACTATCTAAATGGCAATCTTAAAAAAGATAAAAATAGAGGCATTAGCGAAATTCGCTATAATCATCTGAACCTGCCGAAGGAAGTGATTTTTGCTGATGGAAATAAAATCACCTATACTTATGATGCTGCCGGCATTAAGCTCAGTCAACTGGTAGAGAAAGAAGGGGAAGAGCCGAAGCTGACAGAATATATCGGCGGCATAGTGTATGAGAATGGACAGCTGCAGTTTATCCAGCACGAAGAAGGCAGGGTGGTATACAATAACAGAGAAGATAACCCCTTTGAATACCAGTACCATTTAAAGGACCACCTTGGAAATGTAAGGACGAGCTTTACAAGCAGGGATAAGGTAGATGAGGCAACAGCCACCATGGAAACGGCCCATGAAGAAGAGGAGTGGAGCCAATTCCTGCATTACGAAGAGGTGACAAAGATAAACTCAGAACTCTTCGACCATACCAATGAAGGCAGCACCTTTTACAGCATGCGCCTGAGCGGAACAGAAAGAGAGCAGATTGGCCTGGCCAAATCACTGGCCGTAAATCCTGGCGATGTAGTTTCTGCCAAAGTGTTTGCCAAATACCTAGACCCAAACCATGATAATTGGTCAGAAGCCTTGGCAAACCTTATGGCAGCTATAGCCGCAGGTACGGCTCCGGCAGGTACTTTTATAGAAGGAGCAGGCATTAGCCAGCAGAACTTTGGCTTTGCAGGCATGTTAGCGAAAGGCGAAACCGAGCAGGGTGTAAAAGCTTACTTGAATGTGCTGATTGTCGATAAAAACTTTACCTTTCTGGACGGGGGTTATGAAGCTGTTGGTGCAGCAGGCAGAGAAGATGGTAGCAATGTGCCGCACCAGGAGCTGAGCAGCAAGGAATATACCATCACTCAGCCAGGGTATGTGTATGTATGGCTATCGAATGAAAATGAACAACCCGTAGAGGTATACTTCGATGACTTTACCGTTACACACAAGCACAGCAAAGTTATCCAGGCTGATGACTACTTCCCTTTCGGACTAACCTTTAACTCTTATGTGAGTGGGGATAAGAATAAGTTCCTCTACCAGGGGAAAGAACTTCAGGAAGATTTAGGCTTAGGTACATTTGACTTTGAGGCACGAATTTATGATCCTGCGATAGGAAGGACTTTCCAGCTTGACCCACATGCTGATAATTATTTTGATCTTTCTCCATATAGCTGGGCAGGAAATAACCCAATGCTAATGATTGATCCAACTGGAAAAGATTTCATTATCTGGTATACTAATGAAGATGGTAAACAAGAAAGTTTTAGGTTTAACGGAAGTAATGCAGGCAAAGCTCCTGATAATGAATATGTGCAGCAGTTTGTTGCTGCCTATAACTACAGTGTTGAAAATGGAGGAGGGGAAAAGATGCAAGCGATTGCAACTAATAATGAATTAGCTGTTGGGGTTACTAAAACAGAGGATGGTTCTGTACTTAGCGCTGGGTACATTTATTGGAATCCTGAAGGGGGAGCAGCATATGAGAATGGAACAGTTGTTTCTCCGTCAACTGTATTAGAGCATGAATCAGATCATGCCCTAGCAAGGCATACAGAATATCCTGAATTTAATGATCGTAGGAAAACCCCTGATGCAAGATATACCAATAAAGAAGAAAGGAGAGTAATAACCGGCTCGGAGCAAAAGACTGCAAGAGCAAATGGAGAGATATCTTCAACCGGGGTAACAAGAACCTCGCATAGTGGTGATCTTGTAATTACTACAGGTCCAACCTCAAATAAAATAGATAGACGAGCTACTTATAATTATTATCTTAAAATGAAGCGGCAAGGGTACAATGTAGATAAACAATTAAAGAAATATGGATCAAAATAAGAAAAAGTATTTGCTCTATATTTTGGTATTAGCAATGCTATCCTGTAAATCTTCTAAAGAAGATATAGAGCAAGTTCGGGTGAAATTTGGACCAGAGGAAACTACAGTAATGGTTCCGGTGACTTGTGAAAGTATTGACTATATCTTTCCAGATAGTTTACTAAAACAGAAAACAATAACTGATAAGAGATTTTTGGAGAAACTAGGTAAGGAACTTTCTAGTTTGGAGCAAGCTTCGGAGGAAAGGAATGTTGATATTAGAATGAAGCTTCTCATTGACTACCCTAAAAAAACAGATACATTGTGTCTTGGGGAATTTTTTAATGTTGTTTTAAATGGGAAACTAATGGATGATAATCCGGAGTTATTAAATTTGGTTAAATCAGAAGTTTATTAAATTAAAAAATGCTATAGACAAAAAAGCTCGGCCTGTTTTATATTATAGGTCGTGCCCCCGCTGGTGCTCAAACCAAGAATAAATGAAGAAAGCCCCGTTTGAGTAAGTCAGGCGGGGCTTTTTAGTTTTTATAGGTTGTTGAAAGCAAGTTCCATAATCTTCAAAAAGGAAAGAATGTAAGCCAGTACAGCCCCACCTTTTACAATCGAATCCCAGGCTTTTTTTCTATTCCGCTCTTTGAGCCTGTGCTTTTGCCAGAGTTCAAAATAAGCCCAGTTTTCACCGTATCCGGAGAAATGGAGGATAGATTGTTCTTTGGTAACCCCATCAATCCGAAAAAGGGCGGGTAGTAATCCGCCGGTAAACATCAGTCGAACCTGCCCTTCCAGATAAAGGAGAGCCTGTTTTTTAGTCTTTTGGATCTGTTCTCCAACCCGCTTTTTGCTCTGGCGGTAAGTGTCATAAATAGCTTTTATGTCTTCCTGTGAATAGTTGTTTTCTTCAAAATCCTTGTGCAGAAAATAGCCAAAATCATAATCCAGAAGAAGGTCTTTATTTTGTTGATCAAAAGGAAGTTCAGAGCGTGGCATAATGAAGAGAGGTGTTTTATTGATAAGCACAAGTGAAAATAAACATGCACAGTATCAGGGGGTGATGTTGTTTTTAATAAAGTTAAGAAATGGTAAACAAATTATTCCATTTATAAATAAACAAATTTGGCTATATTGCCACCCTGGCAACACTCTCTCTTTTATGCGTATCTTTTTCTTTTTGCTGCTCCTTATTGCTCTTCCTGTTAAGCTGCAGGCACAGTCTACTCCTCCTGCCCAAAATGAAGAAAGCAGTCCTGAAAAGGCAATAGTAGAAGAAGTTCAGCAGCAGCAGGATAGCCTGCTTCATTTATCCTCAGCCTTACTGGATTCCTTACAGCTTCAGCAGCGCTTGGACAGCCTCCGCGGCCTTTCATCTGCGGTAGATACGCTGCAGATTAAGCGGAGCCTCGATAGCCTGCAGCAGCTTTCCCTTCCCACAGAAGAGCTGCAGCCTAAGATGGACAGCCTTCAGGGCTTGCTGGCGGTAGAGGAGAAAGTACAGGGGCAGATAAACGAGCTAAACCAGAAGATGAACCAGCCTTTTACTGAAGGAAGGCAAGAACTCCAGGGGAAGATTGATAAAGCCACCGCCCTGGAAGGAGTAAACCAGGAGGCCCTGGCAGACCTGAAGGAGCAGACAGGACTACTGCCTGATACACAATTACCCGAAGTAGAGACCATACAGCTGGAAACAGGAGAGATTACAGGAGTAGACCTTCCTTCCCCTGATATGCCTGCAGCTGAAATGCCTTCCATAGAGTTGCCTGCTATAGAAGAGATAGAAGAGATAGAAGAGATAGAAGAGATAAGTGGGGGCATGGATAAAATAGGTGAGAAGGCAGGTGCTTATACAGAAGACCTGAACCACCTCAGCCAGGGTAAGCTGCAGGAAGTAGAAAGCGTGGATAAACTGGCAGAGGAACAGCTGCTGAAAACAGAAGCCGGCAGTGCTTTTCAGGAGCAGTTAGGAGCTTCACAGGCAGGTGTGGGAGAGCTGGAAAAGTTTAGCAGCGAAGATTATTTCGTTGAACAAGGCAAAGAAAAGGCTTTTGAAGCAGCAGTAGATCATTTTTCCGGACATACCAAAGAGCTGAATAATGCCAAAGCTCAGCTGGCAAAATATAAAGGCCGCTTTGAAGAAGTAAAGAGTGTAAAGGAAATGCCTAAAGGTTTCTTTAAGCTCAACCCGCTAAAGGGGAAGCCCTGGCAGGAGCGCCTGGTCATCGGCAGCCTCTGGCAGTTTGGGAAAGGAGAGCAGTTCAGGATCGACTTGGGCCCCACGCTGGCCTGGCGCTTTACCGATAAACTCTCTGCCGGTGCAGGCTATCAGTACCGCCTGAGCGTGCAGACAAAAAGCTGGCCCTGGTTTACTTCATCAGATAAGGTGCAGGGCTACCAGCTCTTCAGCGATTTCAGCTTTAAGAAGGGCTTCTTTGCCCGCCTCATTTTTGAAGACTTACATGCGGCTGTTCCGCGGCAGAATGCGGCCCAAAAAATAGAAACCACCGAGCGGCAGTGGGTAAAAGGATTTTCAGTAGGCATGGGCAAGAGCTATACCTTCTATAAAAGCATTCAGGGCTATGGATTGGTACAGTACAATCTCCTCCACCGTCAAAGCAAAACTCCCTACACCAAAGCCCTGCAGGCGAAAATAGGCTTTTACATTAACGGAAAGCATATCTTCAGAAAGAGGGAAAAGGAGTAGAGTTAAAGGCTTTTTTAGGATTCTTGAAAAATTGCATTCTTTATATAGCCTACCATTTCCTCCAAAATACAATTCACTTAACAAGAGATTACTTGTTAATACTCACCAAAAAATAGGAGAGGAATAGTAGGAAGACAGATTTTTCCAAAATAAAGTGGCAGCTTCCACTGGAATTTTTTTAGGTTTAAAATTCCACTTTTCTGGCTCAAAAACAGGCTTTATTTGCGGGGGAAAGGCTTTTTAGTAGGGTAGGGACGGTTCGAATCCTGCCACCTAGATTGTTAATGTTTATTTTTGTTTTTAGATACGTTTTTTAATAAAAAAGACGGTGTTGTTGGCTCCTTTGAAATGTGACTTGGCAAAATCTACTGCTAAAAATTGGTAAGGTAATTCCGCAAATCACCCACAGGTTTGTTTTGAAATTAAATTGTCTCATAAAATGGAGGTATTTTGGAACAAGCATCCTAAGTTCTTCCTCACATCATAAAAGTTTACAAATCTGTAGGAGATATCTTCTTCTCTAATAAAAGGTAAGGGAATTGCTTCACTTGTTAAAAAGATGTATTCGTAGCTGTACTGCTGATAATCGTCGTTATGCAGTAATTGAAGAGATTTGATATTCGATTTCAGCCAGTTATTCCTCTTGTCAACTTTGGGTATCCAAGGTTTGTTGCCTGTTATGAATTTCATTAGTTCAAGATGCATTTCGTAGGGTGTTCTTGCCACTATTATATCCTTACATTCAATAGCTATTATAGACTTATTTTCTTCATTTATTATCAAAATATCAATATCTCCGATATCCTCGTTGTGCCTCAATATTCCTTTAGGGCCAATTTTTACGTTCGGGTAAACTAAGCCCACATCCTTTTCTTTTTTTAGATGCTGAAAGACTTTGTCATTGAAATCTTTCCCATTTTTGTCATTGACTTCAGCTATATAAGATTTCATGGTTGGGCTAATTGCATTATGCCTTCCTGATTGTATCTGTGATATTAGATGAAACTTAAAATCAAACAAAGCTCTTGCGCTAAACCAAACAAACTCTTTATCCTCAGAGGAAATTAAAATAAATGGTTTTCTTAAGTAAGAAAGCGCTCTGTTAAACCGCCAGGGGTAAAAATCTTCAGATTTAAGCCCTAGTTCAGAGACATTTTCTACTTTTCCTCTATTGAATAGACTGAAGGTGGATACAACCTGTGATATGACATCTGAATTTATCTTTGTTATTCCTGGAATTTCATTGATGAAGGTTTCTTTCAAACCTGTATAACAAGAGTCTTCCTTCTCTAAAGCTAGGAGAGCCGCATTATCTACTATTGTTAAAAAAGTTTCTAGATCTATACCAAATTCATCTGCAAAAGCTTTTTCTAACTTGCTATTTGATTTTGAGTTGGGTTTTTCCCGCTCTAATGGCTTAAAGTTCTCATGGAATGATTCTATAGCATCATCAATATCCTCAGTGAACTTTTGCTGATAAAAAGATTCTATTACTCTTTTAGAAAAGTCTTTATCAGTCCCAATTCTTCCGGAGGGTAGTAGTGAAACATTTATATCTGCAATTTTAAACCTCAATTCATCGCTTAAGAAGCCCCAGGTAATTATGTTATGCATGTAAGCCAATGCACTGTCAAGTCCTTCTACATCAAATAAAGCATCTCCAGATGAGGGTTCAGCAATTACATGTTCAATTAAACAGCGAAGGCTAAGTGTATGCTGAACATGCTTCCTATTCTGTTTTGATATTATATCTAGTATATCACAATAATCTTTAAAACATTCAATTTTAGGTGTAGCTTGAAATTTGTAATCTTCCCTCTTCTGGATTGATGCCTCATATAAAACCATTAGCTTTCGTAGCAGATCTTCTGAACGATATCTGCTTAGAATTTCTCTTAATTTGGTGTAGAAATGAAATACTACATCATTTATTAGCTTTTGTTTCTCTTGAGCATTCAGATCTTCCTTGGACTTGTAGGGGGAGGTTGATAAAGCTTCGCCAAGACCATCTAATTGTCTATTAATTTCAAATGGGTAAAGTGGCCTTAAACCTATTACGTTCATTGGACTGAGCCTTATATCATGATCTGATAAATGTAATAAAAGCTTTTTCTTTGGGCCAAACGGTATATATTTATTTAATAGGCTGTCAATTCTTTCAGGATTTAGACCTGTTGGTATATTCTTGTTATGCAGGAGCTCCGCTAGGCTGACCAGAACCTTTTGCATTAGCACTTTTTCTGCATAGTTATCATTTCTGTATAAGTAATAGTAGAAATACTCATTGAGCTCGCAGTGGAGCTCATGTTCTTCTAGAGAGCAAGCTATCTCATCAAATAAAGCTCTATTCTTGTCAACCTGCTCAACAAGGTCATAATAGTTGGGTGCCTCAATGACAGATACTTTTATAAGAATTTGCTTGATGTAAGTTAGATTTACCAATTCCTTAAGCATTGGTGATAGTTCATGAAGCCAGTAAGCTATCGCCAAACAAATCTCTATTTCAAATTCATCTTTGTTGTTTTTAGGTTCAATGAACCTATTATTAGGTATTATCCATAGATCTTTATCTAAGACTGGTGTATTAAGCATAAGAGGGAATCCAGGAACCAGTCTCGTAGAGTAAACTGGTAGAAGAGCTGGTAATACCTCTCTTGTTACAGGAATTAATTGAAAGCCATTCTTATTTGGGAATACCGATAAATGTTCATCATGCCTCTTTATTGCATCTGCTTTAAATTCTAGCGCATGTCCCACACTAACCATTAAATCGGAGATTTTATCATCTGTTGAGTAAAAGCTTTCCTCATTTTCAATGAAATAGCTAATATTGTCTAAAAAGAATTGAGTGCTTAACTTATTTATAGTTAATGCTTTAGAATAGTTCCAAAGAGTTAAATTATGGCATTTGCCAGACTTATATAATATATTAAGATCATAAAGGGAAAACCCTAGCACTCTCCATTGGCCAGTGTCTAGCTTGGGGCGGAGCTGGAAATATACAGGCCTACCGATACCTACAACAATGGTTAGCAAATGAAATTTGTAGTTTTTGAATCTACTATCATTGGCTACCTTATTACTGATAAACTTAGCTCTTTCATTGATTTGTTCATCTAACTTATTGTCAATGTGGAGTGAGAGTGGGTATGAGGGGTTGTATCTTTTCCCATCATCACTTTTTACCATTACATAAGCAACTTTATTGCTGTCAAACATATATAATGCCTCTTTGACTGGTAAGTCAGTTTTTGGGAAATGGTCTTGAGTTCTAACAAATCCTATTTTCTTAAGCGCAAGATTACATTGATGCCAACATAATTCCGTATACTTTGACAACAAATGGCTTAAGCAGTTGAATTTAATTGCAGTTGTAATGATGTTATTTATAGCTGCAAATACTACAGTGGCAGGAGATGCAAGAATTAATTTACTTTCCTTCTTAATTATAGGGTGGAATATCAAAGGGTTAGAATCTGATTCAGAGCCTGATAATCTTTTATCTCTTTCATTGAGAATAAATACATCTAGCAGATCAGGGTTAGCACGTATGGATTTTGCAAAGCGCAGAACATCAGATTCAGAAAAAATAAAATATTCCCTTTTGGTCTCAATAGCTTCTTGGTGAGGAAAGTATATGTCATTACTTTCATCCTGCTCTACTAACATATTGCGAACATAGCCTAAGGAAGTAGCTATAGAATCAGTCATGCTTAAAAGCAATAATGTGGAATTGATAGCTTCTTTCTTAAAATCCCGTTCAAATTCATCTTCAGAATTAAAAATAGTAGTTATTAGTTGTTGTAAGTAATATACCTGTCCCTCTGTGATGCCAGGAAACACAATCATATTGCCTATAGGAGTCATCAAATTTTCTGTAAATAAGTTTTCTGGCGGATCCTCTAAATGGTTGTGTGGGAATTTTTCATGAATAAAATTCTTGAGAAATGTAACATCAACGGTTTTTTCAGAAGCAGAGGTTGATTGAACCACTTGCTTTTGAATTTCTTCAAGACGAATGTTTTTGCCGTGGTTCTGAGGTAAAACTTGAAGTAGGGCAAAGCTGGATAGTAATTCCAGGTTGTTCAGACTTGAAAAAAATGGTATAGCATCTACACTCTCTTTTTCTGTTATTCTTCGTTGAGCTTCTAATAAAAAGTTTTCGAAGTCTTGCTCTGTGAAGTTAGGGGAATCAGTATTTGAAATACCTAAACAACATTTCTTATACTTTTTGCCACTCCCACAGGGACATGGCTCATTGCGCTTCGGTTTACTGACCATTTTTTAACTATAATATTTTTCGTTGAAAGCTCAACGTGTCCGTCATGTAATTAAATTAATTTAGAGAATCTTAATCCTTAAACCTATAAATCCCCAGTTTCCTTTGAAGAAGGCTGTGATCTTCTTGCATTATCACTTTACCTATTCCCCTTCTTCCTCAGCCTGTTCGACGAATATGCTCAAGAACAGATGTTAACTGATTTCATGGATTTAAAACCCCTGGAGCGCTTGAAACTTTTTGCTTCCCTTGCTGAGTTTATTACCCCCAAACAGGACCGAACAACTATCGAACAGAAAAGCGAGGTTCCTGGGGTCGTTCTATACCTACCAGAAAATGGAAGATAAATAGACTGTTTAACCCTTCTCCGGTTTTTAAAGTAGGCCTTTCGTGCTAAATAGAGTAAGTATACCCAGCTTACTATAATACCAGAAAGGAGATAGGGCTTCTGTTTTTTAGAAAAAAAGTCACAGGAAGCAGCTAAAGTTAGGCGTCAATCTTGGATTTAAAAAACAAAGGCTTTAGGTTACCGAAGAAATAGAAGCTCATGTAATCGAGCAACTACTTTGTCCCAATCCATTTTAAGTAAAAACCTTAAAAAATGCCGATATATAGAGAGCAAGGCGGAAAGCTGAGAAAGCTAAAATCCTATGCAATAGATAAAGAGAAAAAATTACAGGCACTGGTTGAAAAGAACCTGATGGAGGTTATGGAGATGCATTTCCTGGAAACTGAGTATTCGACTACCTTTGGAGGAAGAATTGATACTTTAGCGGTAGATATAAATGGTGCTCCAGTTATTATCGAGTATAAAAGAAATAAGAATGACAATGTTATTAACCAAGCACTCTCCTACTTGAAGTGGTTACAGGCCCAAAAAGTAGAATTTTTTCAAATGCTTGTAATAAATAAACTTGGGCATAAGTTTGCAAGTGAGGTTAATATTGATTGGCAAAATCCAAGAGTTATTTGTATTGCCGAATCTTATAGCAAGTTTGATATAGATACCGTTGAGGTCATTCCTATGAGGATTGAACTTATGAAGTACAGGTATTATGAAGATGGAATCTTCAGCTTAGAACCACTAAATGCCTCTGAGCAAAAATCATCAGTAAAATCTACCGTTGATACCCCTTCAAAGTCTCCCATTGATTACTCAGTTGAGCAACACCTGCAAAAGCCCAATGAAAAAATTAAAGCTATATTTAGCGACTTAAGAAGCCGAATTTTTGGGATTGATGAAAATATAAAAGAGAAGGCCACTTCGGTATATATTGGATATCGGGTGACAAAGAACTTTGCCGAAATACAGTTAGGCAAAAACCAAATCAAGCTGTATTTAAGACCAATAGAATATGAAGACCCTAAAGGAATGGTAGAAAAGATTCCTGACGGGTATAACTGGACTATGAATCAGAGGGTGTATATAAAGGAAGAGAATGAGCTTGACTACATTTTCGGTCTTATTGAGCAATCATACCAAGACGTTTTATAAGATAAAAAAACTGTCCTACTGATTTTAGAAAAGTGAATTTAAATGTAAACAGGCTGTTTTGAAAAAAAAGATAAAAATAGGTAATACAGTAGGTATGGGGCTACTGCTTGAATTTGAAATTGCCTTTCCTGGTGAGAAGCCTCTAAGGGCTGAGGAATATTTGAAAGGAGCAGGTAGAGATTTCATTTTACAGGTTGCATCTTTCTTTCTTGGTTTTAAGTCTAATGGCTCAAAGTTTAATGATAATATAGAGTTGTTGGGCGCAATTTTTGGGTCAGAGAATAATGGAATTGCTAATGAAGTGTATGATAAAATAAAAGCAGTGGAGAGAACTGGGCCAAAGATAAGTATTATTCACCCTTATAGTAGTCTAAAGCTCTTTGAGTATTTCTTCAGGCAAGAAGTAGAAGTAAAGACCCAAACCAATGCCGAAATTGAAAGAAATCTTTTTAAGGCATATTTAGTAATTAATTCAGAATGGACGAAAGCGCAAGAAGTTGCATCTTCATCAGTACAAGAGCTGGATATTGAGCTGCAGGTGCCTATGAAGTTTTTTTGTATGCAATATCCTTTTGCTGACAAGACAAATTACAGCATTGAAAAAATTTGGGCAACCCAGGCAATTAAAGCGGTTTATTTATTCCAATTCTTAGAAGAAAATGAAAAAACAAAGCCTTTATTAAATGCTTTTGTAGAATATTTCGATTGTTCTACTTGGCGGGACTACCTTAAGCACTTGTTACCGCTGACCATGTCTTCCATACAGAAAGAAAATGAAGCTCACACTGATTTTATAGTGCCCCGAGGAGAAAGGTTTGAGAAAGATTGTGCCTTCATTGAAAAATTGATAGTGCAGGAAAATGAAACTTTCGAAGAAAACGATTTTTTAACAATCCGGGCAAAGCCCTTCTATAAGGTCGAGGAGGGTGTATATCGAATTATTTTTGACTTGTTTGTTGTAGAGAAAATTTTTAAAGGTGTTTATTTCCTTCTTCGTAATGTAAATGATACACTGCCGAAAGCAGATAAAATTAAAGAGCTTAGGAGTTTTTATGGGTATGAGTTCTCAGAAAAACAGCTCTTTTACAAAGTTATTGAAAGTATTTTTCCCGATAAATCTATCCAGTTTTCAGGGAAAGAGCTGGACGATATGAAGGTTGTTGGGGCACCAGATTATTATGTTCGCAAAGGGAAAAATGTGTTTTTATTTGAATCCAAAGATTTTCTAATTAGAGCTGACAGAAAAGCTTCTTTTAATTTCGAGGTGTATGAAGAAGATTTTCAAAAGGTATTATACTATGAAGAAATGCCTAATGGAACTGAGAAACATAAAGGAGTAATGCAGTTAATTAGTAGTGTTCGAAAATTACTTAAAACTGAATTTTCGGCAGATAAAGATTACTATTATAAAGACATTTTTATTCACCCTATCTTAATAACTCACGACCATCAATACGATACACCCGGTTTTAATAATCTAATAGATTATTGGTTTCAAGATGAATTGGAAGTGCTAAAAGAGGAAGGTTTGTTTATACACAGGGTAAAACCTTTAACAGTGGTGAATATTGATTCTTTAATTTTTCATCAGGTTGGTTTGGCTAAAGATATTTCGCTAAGCGAAGTGTTGAGTGCTTACTATGAGCACATTAAAATAGACCCCAAGAAGAGGTTCTATGATTTTGAAGAAAAGAAGGCTTATCTAATGTCGAAGACAATTCCTTTTTCTCATTTTATTGACCAATATTTCACCAAAAAAGGGGCGTATCAATTTCCTCCTTTACTAAGTATGGTGGCCCCTGTTCTATTCAAAAACGAGTCTAAGTAATACATGAAAGCTTAAGGAAAAGGAGTCTTTCATAAACATAAATGAAAGCGACAGATGCAAACCAGTAAAATCCAGATAAGAATCTATTGGTTAAAGGTTAATTACTTAGTTATGTGAGATAGTCATTGCTTGTTTTTGTAATCAAATGTATTGTAGTGATACTTTATGCTATATTTTATTTCGAAGCCCCTTCGCATAATGAGCAGGAGGAATATTGAAATAAAAACGATAAGGCTTCACTACAAACTCAAGCATAGGTTATTTTAACTATTCTGTAAGTTTATGTAATGGTTACGAAGACTACGTTTTATATCCAATCTTTAGTTAACAAGTCTATTTCCTTCATTTTACCTGCTGTAAAGCTGAGTACACGAATAGTATTTTCGAGGTTATCCACTTCAGCAAGGTCGAGTTGACGGTTGGAGCGGTCTTTTAGATATTTGTCGAGTACTTGATAGCCACCAATGTAGAACTCATAAACCGAGGATGGAACCCTATCAAAATACTGAGTATTATTAATGTACAGTCTCCCGATACCTTCTTCATCTAGGTTCATGGAAAATTTTCTTTTCTCCACTTTGTTATCTCCGCTCCCGGTGAAATTACCATAAGGGTACATCGTATTGGAGAGCTTCTTCTCCATTAGGTGAGCGCTAATAATTTCTAAGCCTAATGAGGAAACCTCTTCAAATATGGTGCTTTGCTCTGAAAAAGGAATTCGAGGGAAATCAATTTTTAAGAATTCTGAGTATTTTTCACGGTATTTATTTGAATGAAGTATAGCGTAGATGTAACCCAGAATTTGTTCCGGACTATACTGTTTGCCGTATTTAGTATCAATATAGTTTCGAAAATCACTATGGATGTTTTCTTTTCGACTTCCGTTTATTTCAAAGAGAGCTTCATCATATTTGTAGGAGTATAGGGGATAAGAGGTTGCTCCTCCGCGATAAAACAAATTCATATCTGTAGGCTGATTTGTAATGAAGGCAAGGTTCCATGGAACTTCTTGGCTAACTACATTGCCTGCTCTTCCTAATTGTAGAGCATAATTGCGTTCCGTAAGATGACGCATTAAACCTCTTCGTGAATCTCCTCTTACTATTATTTTGTTTATCGTCTTAAAAGGGTAATAAGCAAATCTGACATCAAATGGTCTGTAACTAATTTTTTGTATGTCAACCTCATCGTAATTTTCGAAATACTTTCTCTTATCATCAATTTTCCAATCATCCGTTTCTTTGAATCGATATTTTGATTGGATTTCATGACTTGAAAGGGTATTTAAGTCCCGCAGCATTTGGAGACAATTTTGACGGTTAAGATGAACAAGCAAGGGGTCCTTACGGAATTTGATTCCTCCTCCTTGTAGTTTGAAAATATCTGGGACCCTTATAAAGCTTAAATATTGGTCCGCGTATTTATCACTTAGGTATTCAAGTAAGTAATAGGGGGATTTAGGGGTAATTTCAGTCCAAGATAAAGTGTTTACAGATTCAGCCAGGCAAGTACTATATTTTTCCTTTCGTGACCCCCAAAAATCTGATGTTTTAACAGCTTTTGTGGAACCCGGGTTCTTTATAAAAAATGAAATGGCAACACCTTGCTCAATATCGAATACATTTTCATCAATGCTTCCATCTGGGGATTTCTCCTTAAGCTTATTGTTCCCATGAAGATTAATGACATAAATCTGGTCAAATGAATTTATGAGAGATTGTCTCATTCCTCTAAAAGTAGAGCTAAATAAAAATGTATGGTTCGTTATTATGCCTATAACACCCTGGTCAACAGACTCCATTTTGTGCTGCGCAAAGCGAATGAATTTTACATAATCATCCCTTAGAGCTTTAGGGTTTTTTTCTTCCATTTTTTTTCCGTCCACATAATAATATGGTTTAGTTAGATTCAGTATCCACTCACCATTATTTTTTGAGTTTATATTATAGGGCGGATTTCCAGTGATTACTAATAACGGGTTGTCCTTAACTTTTTGCGCTGCTCTTGATTCTTTTGTAAGGGTTGGGAGCAATGGCATTCTCAACTGTTTAGATATAGGCTCAAGAGTATTGGTCAAATAAATTTGGAAGCTGTCATCATCTTTCAAGTTATAGCCCTGCTCCTTTAGGAACTGTGACAGTTTGAGGTTGGCAACTGCATAAGGAGCTATCATGTACTCAAAGCCATAGAAGTTCTTGAGAATATGGTCTCGAATTAGAAGGTTCTTCTTTCCGCTTTGCTGCGGAAGTTCTTCAAAGATTATCTCTAAAATTTCAAGAAGGAAGGAGCCTGTACCTGTTGCGAAATCTAAAACTGTTACTCTGTCTTTATCAGCGAAGCCATTTTCTATGCCAAAGCTCTCTTTGAGAATATCATTAATTGACCGAACAATGAAGTTGACCACTTGTGGAGGAGTATAATAAACTCCCTTAGCCTTGCGTAATGATTTGTCATAAGCAGCAAGGAAATGTTCATAAAAGTAGATGTAAGGGTCTTTGTAAGAGATATTCTCTTCATCAAAAAGGTTAGAAGT
Source organism: Nafulsella turpanensis ZLM-10 (assembly GCF_000346615.1). GTDB lineage: Bacteria > Bacteroidota > Bacteroidia > Cytophagales > Cyclobacteriaceae > Nafulsella > Nafulsella turpanensis. Next base: position 71,755 of record NZ_ANNU01000035.1, on the reverse strand, counting down.
CTTAAACTTTTCGTAAGATAGATTGCGAGTTATCTTTTTTAAGTCAAGTGTATTCATTACACTCAGAATCTCCTCTACAATCCAACGGGCATCTTTATAGTGGTCGTTGTGAAGAACATCCAAAAAATCAACTAATTCGCTAATAAGACCGAATGCAGGAAGTATATACTGCTTGGCATTGAAGAGGTCTATTGTCTTAGTTCCAGCATTTAATTTTGAGAGAAACAACCCATAAACCAGGGTTTGGGAAAAGGCATCTGCAAAATCTTTTTGATTTAGTTCATGAAATACATTTGTCTTGAATGTGTCATAAAGCCCGTAGAGACGGCCTTCTTGATGTTCTATCTCCTGCCGCTCAAGCTCTGCATGAAGGAAGTCGCGCAGGTATCGGGTACGAATTGCCAATGCTTCTGCGAGCTGCTTTGGCCTTCCTATTCCTTTAGGTGCTTGGCTGTAAAAATTAGTTATAATTGCCTTTACAGCCCTAACTTTGGAAGGGTCAAGAACAAAGGTCATTTTGCTTTCAAGCTCAGCCAAGCTGCATAGCTTGGCTTTGTCGATTACTTCACCATCTTTTATCCAATACCATTCAATGTAGTTGGTAAGAATAATATTGTTGGAGAGGGACTGATATTTCCTTAGCTGGTCGCCTTTGACCGTCTTGGAAAGGTCGTCTGATAGCTTCTTGTTTTCTACATAGCCAATAATAGCTTCTCCACTAGTTTTTACCTTGAAGTCGGGTGCACCGAACCCTTGTTGTTTTTTTGGTTCATGCTGGATTAAAATGTTTGCCTTACATGCTTTAGCAACACTGTTAAGTAAATCCTGTAATTCTGCTCTGTATGTGTGCTCCGTAACTTCTTTAATATCAAACTTTTGAAGTGATTGGATAAATGTATCAAATATTTTCAATGTCAATTCTCTATTTAAAGTTTAAGAGTCATACATCCATAAGCTGCCAATGAAGCAAGGTTGGGAAAGAGTTTTTTTCACTTGCTTAATTTACTATCGGCCATTTTGCATTAGCTACAATAGTAGGGTTTTCAACCCACATCTGTGGAGAAGATTTCTGTTAAGTTAGTTTTTTTGTTTCAGTCCGAAACATAGCACCTTTGTTATAGATTTGCAATCGTTTCTTCAGGGTTTGATTTTGACTGCCTGATGCTGGGGTAAAAATTGCTGTTATTTTCCTACTGTTACTATAGCAACTAAGGTTAGGTAGAGAGGGCCCTATTTAGAATTAGATGGCAGACAAATAGTGATGATTGGTTCTACTGTTGTGTAAAAAGCAAATTAGGGACTTAAAATATTCAACCCTAAAAAGCGCAGCTAAATAATTAGTAGAGCATTCCGATTCCTCTTGCGTCTTTAGAAGTGAAATTTGCAAGGTGAAAAACACACTTTATTATATTTTTCAATTATGCTGTGCCTTCCGGAATTGATACTTCCATTAGGTTCTATGGATGAAATTAAATTGACTTGGATGTGTGTTCCCCAATGTGTTCCCCAATAAACTGAAAAAGCCCTCAGAATTGCTTCTAAGGGCTTTATTTGCAGAGGAGGAGGGATTCGAACCCCCGGACCCCGCGAAGGGTCAACGGTTTTCAAGACCGCCGCATTCGACCGCTCTGCCACTCCTCTGGGTCGTTTGCGCTATGAGCCAGTGAAAAAGTAGGTTGCTGGCTGTCTGTAGCGAGTGCAAATGTAGCAAGGCTTTTGATTTCTGCAAAGCCTGTGCAGGAAAAAATTAGTTTTTTTGCAGCCTCAGTAACACCCTTTCTGAAAGGTGCTGAACCTCAGTTGGTTGCTTCTCCTTTCGTATCAACAAACCTTAGCAGGCAGGCCTTCCAGGCTTCTGCCTCTTTCTACTCAGTAAGGCAGGAGCAAGCCGAAGGAGCCTGCTTGCTCCTGCCTTACTAGTCGGCATTTGCATTTCCTCTAAATCCAATTGAGGGTCCATAGCCCGACAGGAGTCGCTTAAGGAAACCAGCAGCACAAATCAGACGCGGAAAATCGCTTGGGACAACCCCTTGCTGGGATTTTAGAACTGCTTGCGAGCCATTTTAAAACTTAAGGCGTTAAAAATGAAATAATTATGAGGTTGGGTCAAACCATTTCAGGTTTAGTGCTTTACTTAAATAAGGCCTTTCGAGGCGGATTGAAATATAGTAATAAGATATCAGTAAAGAATAAAAGGAGGTAATCTATGAAAATTTTTGTAACAGGCGCTACAGGCTATATCGGACGGGCCGTTTGCAGCCAATTGAAAGAAGAAGGACATGAAGTAACAGGACTTACCAGTAAAGAGTCGCACCGGCACATTCTGGAAGAACTGGGAGTGGAGCCGGTGGCGGCCGATCTTCAGGAAACTGAAAAATGGAAACCTTACCTGCAGAAAGCAGATGCAGCCATTCACCTGGCGCAGGACCCGCAAAAGCCGGCCGAAGCCGATCGTGCAGCGGTAGATGCAGTGATGGACGTTTTTGCCGGTACCACGAAGCGCTTTATTTACACCAGTGGCGTATGGGTTCTGGGCAATACCGGTCCGGAAAAAGCGAGTGAAGTTACGCCAACCAACCCCATCCCGATGGTTGAATGGCGGGCAGATACTGAAAAAAGATTAGTGGCTGCCGAAGCCGCCAAAAGCCTGAACGTGGTAATTATAAGACCGGGTATTGTGTATGGCCTGGGCGGAGGAATCCCTGCCATGCTGGCGCGCTCCGCCTACGAGGGCGATGCGGCGCGTTATATTGGCGACGGCGAAAACCTCTGGCCGATGGTCGAAATTGAAGACCTTGCCAGGCTCTATGTCCTGGCCCTTACCAAGGGAAAAGCCGGCGAAATATATAATGCTGTAGATAATGGACAGAGCTTTACCGTGCGGGAGCTGGCAGAGGCTGCCAGTGTTGGTGCCGGGCAGGAAGGTAAAACACAGTCGTGGCCGTTGAAAGAAGCCCGGCAGGAGCTGGGGCCTTTTGCCGATGCCCTGTGCCTGAGCCAGAATGTATCGGGCGCTAAGGCAATGGAGTTTTTAGAGTGGACCCCACGGGCTCCCTATAATGCCATTGAAGATTTGAAGTTAGGATCTTATGCAGAGCAGAGCGTTTAATTAGCTTTGCTTCTGTACAGGCTGGCCCAGCTCTATGTGTTCAATTTTCATAGGGCTGGGCTCCTTTGTTTTTACCCCTCTTCTTAGCAGTGCTACATCTATACTCGCATTGAGCGTAAAACCTGCCAGCAAAATGGCCGACAGCATGTAGAGCCAGATCATCAGGGCAATGAGGGCACCAATGGAACCATACAGCTTATTGTAGGTACCAAAGTTCGTGATATAGGAAGAGAACAGGAAGGATGCTGCCATGCACAGCAGGGAGGCCAGCAGAGAGCCTGGAGAAATAAAATGCCAGCGATCCTGGATAGAAGGAGCGAGGTAATAAATAACAGAGATCGTCAACAAAAAGCCCAGCAGCATAATAAGAAAGCGCAAAAAGAGCAGGAGGTAAAACTCGTATGCCTCCAGCATGGAAGCCTGGTGGTACAGCCATTTAATGGTAAACTGCCCCACGACCAGCATCGCTACAGCTCCAATGAGCATGAGCGAGAGGATGAGCGTGAGCAGGGTCGCCATCAGGTTGGCCTTTAAAAAGCTCCTCTTTTCTCTCGTCTGGAAGATGCGGTTAAAGGCATTCATAAGCGAGCGCATGCCATTGGTCGCCAGGTAAAGGGCAAAGACAACACCGAAAGAAAGCAGGCCTGTTCGGGGGCGGCTTAAAATGTCGCGAATTGTAGAATCGGCGGTTTTGTAAACCGTCGGGGGCATCAGGTCCTTTAGAAAAGCCATTATCTGCACCTCGTCGATAAATGGCAGATAGGGCAGGAGCGTAAAAAGGAAGATGATGGCCGGAAATACTGAAAGCGTAAGATTAAAAGCAACGCCATAGGCCTGCTCAAAAATATCATCTTTCTTTATTTTCCTGAAAAAGATAAGCAGAATCCGCAACAGGGAAACCTGCCGGTCCCTGATCCGCACCCGGGACAGGCCGTACAGCATCCTTCGGCACAGGGCCGAATTCCTGATGGTTAATTCAACTTTCTTTTTCATTTTCAAAATAAGGAGCCAGAAGGTCCATCATTCGCTCCGGGATACGGCAGGGCCTTCCGCTTTCTTTATTGACGAACACCAGTACCGTTTTGCCTGTATGGAGGAGGGTATTCTCCTCATTATAAATCTCATAGGTAAAGGTAATCCGGGCCGTTGGCATTTCAGGGATTTTTACCACTATCCGCAGCTGGTCATCGTACCGGGCCGGCTGCAGGTACTTGCTGTAGTTTTCCAGCACAGGCATCATTACCCCCATTTCCTCCTCCAGGGTTTTATAGGAGAGGCCCAGGGCCCGGATGGCTTCGGTGCGGCTTATTTCGTAATAGGTAGCATAGTTGCCATAGTATACATAGCCCATCTGGTCGGTTTCGGCATAGCGTACTCTTAGCTGGTTTTCTGCAGTAAACATGATTTGGCGCTTAAAACACAAACAGGCAGAAAAACTGCCTGCTGTTGGGGTCAAAGATGCGTAATTAAAATTTTTTCTAAAAGTGCAAAAGGGCCTGTTGCCTATAGCATGTACTATCTGTAAACTTTTTGCTTGTTCAGGGCCTGCTGCCATTTGCGGGCATTGCGTAAATGCTCGCGGTAGGTGGCGGCAAAATTATGGTAACCCGAGAAATCTTCCCGGGCGCAGAAGAAGAGAAACCGGTGATCCTCGGCGTTTAAAACCGCATCAATGGCTGTAATGGACGGCACATTAATAGGCCCTGGAGGTAGCCCTGCATACATATAGGTATTATAAGGCGAGTCTATTTTCTTATGCTCGTTCAGCACACGGCGAATGGTAAAGTCATTGGCAGCAAAAATAAGGGTAGGGTCTGCTTCCAGCCTCATATTTTTGTCGAGGCGGTTCAGGTAAACGCCGGCCACGCGGGGCATTTCATCTCTTTTGCTGGTTTCGGCCTTTACAATAGAAGCCAGTACACTCACTTCCTTTGGATTCAGCCCTAGCTGCTCTGCTTTTGCTCTTCGTTCTTCGTTCCAGAACTTCTCATACTCTTCATGCATCCGTTCAAATACCTCCTCTGCAGAGGTAGTCCAGAAGAACTCGTAAGTATTCGGAATAAACATGCTTACAACATTAAGGCTGTCGAAGCCATAGCGGGCCAGCGTGGCCGAGTCGTGCATGAGGCGGTACAACTCCTCCTCTTCCGCCATCAGGTTTTCTGAAAGCTCCTTTGCCAGCAGCTCTTTGGTACGCACATTATTAAAGGTAACATTTACCGGCGTTTGCATGCCGGAGCGCAGGAGTCGAATAGCTTCCAGGTTGCTCATATCCTTTTTCAGTACATAGTGCCCGGGCTTTACATTTTCAGGATATTCCATCAGCTTGCTTAAAAAGCTAAAAGAAATCATGTCCTGGATAATGCCTTCTTTGTGCAGGCGTTTCCTTAACTCCTCAAAACTTTCCTCTGGCTGGATAATAAGGGAGCGGTCTTCCTGCTCTACCAGTATGTTTGGGGTAAAAACAATCTGGTAAGCATAAAAGGAGAAGGAGGTTAATAAAACCGAAAACACGACCAGCCCTACAAGGAGTATTTTTCTGTTTTTCATCTGTTTTTTACTAAATTATATGCAGCAGAAGGCACCGCCTTTTTTAGCCACAATGGCTGCAAAATTAATAAATAGTTTCTTTAGTTGGCTAAACAAAAATGGTGCTGCTTGTATTTGTATCAACAAACGCCGTTTTTCGGGTAAGAACGGAAATTAATTAGGAATTAGTTCTTTGCCGGTACAGGAAGGGGTAATGCCACCCGTCTCTACTTTCCTGTTCCGCAAATCCATCACTACAATATTAAAGAATATGGCTGCAGAATTGCTCAAAATCCACCCCGATAATCCAGATCCCCGCCGAATACACCGAGTAATGGAAGTGCTCCGCGATGGAGGAGTGGTTATTTACCCTACCGACACCATATATGGTATTGGCTGCGATATTTTTAACCAGAAGGCTGTGGAGCGGGTGTGCCAAATAAAAGGAGTGCCGGTCGATAAAACCATGCTGTCGTTTATCTGCCAGGACATCAGTCACATATCGGAGTATGTAAAGAGCATTAGTACTCCTGTTTTTAAGGTGATGAAAAAAGCATTGCCCGGCCCCTTTACCTTTATTCTCGATGCCAGCAGTAAGGTGCCAAAGATTATTCATGCCAAGAAAAAAACTGTAGGAATACGGGTGCCCGACCACAACATACCCCGCCTGCTGGTAGAGCGCCTGGGTAACCCTATTATTACCACTTCGGTACTCGATGAGGACGATGTGCTGGAATACACTACCGATCCTGAGTTGATTTTTGAGAAGTATAAAAACCTGGTGGATGTGGTGATTGATGGAGGGCCGGGAAATAATGTTCCTTCCACCGTAATTGACTGTACCGGCGATATGATGGAGGTGATACGCGAGGGAGCCGGCGATATTACTAAATTTGCCGAAGTTTAAGACTGCAATTCTTCTGGCGGGCGGTGCTTCCAGCGCCTGTGTGACCAGAGGTAATCGGCAGGTGCCTGGCGGATGCCTTCTTCTATGAGCTGCACATAGGTTTCGGTAATTTTATTTTCGGGCATTGTCTCAGGATTATCGGTAATCAGCCGGAAAATAACCTCGTAGTGTCCGCGCTTTACTCTTTGCATATCGGCATATATTACCGGCATCTTTAGCTTCCTTGCCAGCTTTTCCGAAGCATTGTAAAAAGGAGCAGGGCGATTCATAAAAGGAATCCACAGGCTGTTAAGGGCTTTATGGGGGCTTTGGTCCGACATAATGGCCAGTAAGCGGGGGATATGGTTTCGGCGGATGCTGTCGCGGAGAAGCTCCTGCTTTTCAACCATTCTCGCGCCAAAGCGGCTGCGGATCTGGTACATCAGTTTCTCAAAAAACTGGCTTTGCACCTTTTTATAGGTGGCGTCGATAGGCACGTTTAAGATAAGGCTATGAGAAGGTGTAAGCCACTCCCAGCCTGAGCGGTGGGAAGACAGCACCATTACCGGCCTCCCTTCCTTCAGGAACTGGAAGAGGGGTTCAGGGTTCAGCAGCTTTACCCGCTTCCGATATTCCTGCTCCGACATTTCCAGTCCTTTAAATGCCTCCAGCCAGAGGTCGGTAAAATGGAGGTAGAACTTCCGCCGTAACTGCCGGATTTCCTCAGGGGCTTTTTCCGGAAAGGCAAATCGTAGGTTATCCTCAATCACCTTCCGCCGGTATCTTACCACCTTGTCGAGGAGCCATGCCAGTACAGCCGAAAGTCCATACACGAGCGGAAAGGGCAGGCGTGCCAAAATCCTTATCAGAAACATGCTTACAGGTTTAGGCTGCAAATTTGCAGATAAATAGGGAGCAATCATGGCAGATGTACTAAAATATTGCACTACCGTACAGCCAGGGCTCGTTTTTAAATAAATTGCTTTACTTTTAAGGGAAGTAATCAATGAAGCTGAAAAGATAAGATGAAGGAAAAGCCTGCCATACTAGTTGAGCTGCAATATTTACCACCGCTGGAATACTTTGTGCTCCTGGCCGCCGGCAGGCTGGTGCTGCTCGATGCGCACGAGCATTATGTAAAGCAAACCTACCGGAACCGCTGTTATATTAAAGGGCCACACCAGCTCGAAAAGCTGACAGTACCGGTAAAAGGAGGTGGTAAGAAGGTGAAAACCAGTCATATTGCCATAGACTACCGGCAGAAGTGGGTGCAGCAACACTGGCGAGCTTTACAGGCCGCTTATGGAAAAGCACCCTTCTTCGAACATTATGCTCCTTACTTCGAAGATATCTATAAAAAAGAGCCTGCGCAGCTGTGGGAATTGAACTATGAACTGCTGACATTATGTCTGAAATTACTGCAGATGGAAACAACCCTAGGCTTTACCGACTCGTATTTAGATAATACAAATCCTGCTGTTCTGGATTACAGGACACGCATAAATCCAAAAAAAGGGCCGCTTGCCAATAAAATTTACAGGCCGGTGCCTTATAATCAAATTTTTGGCAAAGATTTTGCCTATAATTTAAGTATTGTGGACCTGCTTTTCTGCGAAGGACCTTCGGCTAATCTTATCTTACATAAATCTGCCGACCTCAGTTTGAACATTTAAAAATCATATTTCGTTTTTACGTTAGATGTTCTATATTTAGAGAAGAACTCATCCACAAGAGAAATAAAACATTTTGCATATATATACCCAACTTGAGTATGGAAGCTAAATTTTCGAATAGAGTAAAAGAAGTAATATCACTTAGTAGGGAGGAAGCGCTTCGTCTGGGACATGATTACATAGGTACAGAACATCTGTTACTGGGCATGATCCGGGAGGGCGAAGGTGTTGCCGTAGGCCTGCTCAAGAAGATTGGTATTTCTTTAGATGAATTACGTACATCCGTAGAACGGGCAACGAAAGGGACTGCCACCCACCAGGTGAAGAACCTTGCCAATATACCCCTTACCCGCCAGTCGGAGAAGGTACTGAAAATTACTTATCTTGAAGCAAAAATATTTAAAAGTCAGCTGATTGGTACTGAGCACCTGCTGCTCTCCATTCTGCGTGATGAAGATAATATTGCTACCCAGATACTGGAGAAATTCGATGTTACCTATGATGTCGTGAAAGAATTACTGGAATACCAGACGGAGAACCCGATGGCCTCGTCCGATACAGACGATGACAATGACGATGGTAACCGAATCTTCGGCGGAAGCGGATCCTCTTCCGGACGCGAAAGCTCCGGCAAAGGAGCGGAGAAATCCCGTACCCCTGTGCTTGATAATTTCGGGCGTGACCTCACCAAACTGGCCGAAGACGACAAACTTGACCCTATAGTAGGGCGTGAAGATGAAATTGAACGCGTGGCGCAGATTCTGAGCCGTCGTAAAAAGAACAACCCTATCCTGATTGGTGAGCCTGGTGTTGGTAAAACCGCTATCGCGGAAGGTCTGGCCCTTCGAATCATTCAGCGGAAGGTATCGCGCGTGCTGTTTAACAAGCGTGTGGTAACCCTCGACCTTGCGTCGCTGGTGGCCGGCACCAAATACCGCGGTCAGTTCGAGGAAAGAATGAAGGCCGTAATGAACGAACTGGAGAAATCTCCGGACGTAATCCTGTTTATCGATGAGCTGCACACCATTGTTGGTGCCGGTGGAGCCTCAGGCTCGCTCGATGCCTCCAATATGTTTAAGCCGGCCCTTGCCCGTGGCGAAATCCAATGTATTGGTGCCACTACCCTTGACGAGTACCGCCAGTACATCGAGAAAGATGGTGCCCTGGCCCGCCGTTTCCAGATGGTAATGGTCGATGCTACTACCGTGGAAGAAACCGTAGAGATCCTGCACAACATTAAGGATAAGTACGAGGAACACCACCATGTAAACTATACCCAGGAAGCGATTGATGCCTGCGTGAAGTTATCCGACCGCTATATCAGCGACCGCTTCCTTCCGGATAAGGCCATTGACGTGCTCGATGAGGCCGGAGCGCGCGTGCACATCAATAATATTCACGTGCCCGACGAGATTGTAAAGCTCGAAAGCGATATCGAAGATATTAAGGTAGAGAAAAACCGGGTTGTGAAAAGCCAGAAGTACGAAGAGGCAGCCCAGCTGCGCGATAAGGAGAAAAAGCTGATTGAACAGCTGGAATCTGCTAAAAAACGCTGGGAAGAAGAAACCCGCACCAAGCGCTACGAAGTAAATGAAGACAACGTAGCCGAGGTAATTGCCATGATGACGGGCATTCCTACCAAGCGTGTGGCGCAGAACGAAAGCAATAAGCTACTCGGAATGGGCGAAGAGCTCAAGCGCAACGTTATTGGCCAGGATGAAGCCATTAAAAAGCTGGTAAAAGCCATACAGCGTACCCGCGTAGGCCTTAAAGATCCGAAGAAGCCGATTGGTTCCTTTGTATTCCTCGGCCCTACAGGTGTAGGTAAAACAGAGCTTGCCAAGGTGCTGTCGACTTACCTCTTCGATAAGGAAGATACCCTCATCCGTATCGATATGAGTGAGTATATGGAGAAATTCTCCGTATCCCGCCTGGTTGGAGCACCTCCTGGTTATGTAGGTTATGAAGAAGGTGGTCAGCTGACAGAGAAAGTACGCCGTAAGCCTTACTCAGTGGTATTGCTCGACGAGATTGAGAAAGCGCACCCGGATGTGTTTAACCTCCTCCTGCAGGTGCTGGACGATGGTATTCTTACCGATGGTCTTGGTCGTCGTGTCGACTTCCGGAATACCATCATCATCATGACCTCCAATATTGGGGTGCGTGACCTGAAGGACTTCGGTGCCGGTGTAGGTTTTGCTACGGCTAATCGCAGAGAAAATTCGGATGAGATTATGAAATCGACCATCCAGAATGCACTGCGCAAGGCCTTTAGCCCTGAATTCCTGAACCGCCTCGACGATGTGATTGTGTTTAACTCGCTACAGCGGGAAGATATTCACCGCATCATCGATATATCGCTCGGCAAGTTGTTTAACCGCGTAAAATCGCTGGGCTACAATATTGAGCTGACCGAAAAGGCGAAGGACTTTCTGGCCGAGAAAGGTTACGACCAGCAATATGGTGCCCGTCCGCTGAACAGGGCCATCCAGAAGTATCTGGAAGACCAGGTAGCGGAGGAAATCCTGAAAGGAGGCTTACAGGAAGGGGATACCATTCTGGCAGATCATAAAGCCGAAGCGGAAGAGCTGACGCTGACTAAAAAAGAAAAGAAGAAAGAAGAAAAAGAAGAGAAGGATAATAAAAAGTAATCAGCTGGTTGGTTGATACTGATAAGTTAATGACCAGTTAAACTTAAACTTCTTTTCAGAAGATAAACAAAAAGAGGCTGCTTCAATCTGAAGCAGCCTCTTTTTGTTTTTACTGTTGCCGGACTTTTATGGTAAGATTGCCATGATGTTGGCAGATGAAAATTTAAAAGGTCGGTAGGGGTCTTTGGTCAGTTGCTGGGTATTCCTGAGTGCTGCTAATTATTAATAACTCCCATTATACTTCCTGATAAACCACTCCGCTGAAATGAGCAGGAGGATGAGGAAGAAGAGCCACTTCAGGTGGATGATGGGCAGAAAATCTTCAACGGCATAGACCGTACTCTTAAACTCCTTTGCCCTCAGGGCTTCTTTAAGCTCATCAGCTTCGCTCATGGGGTAAAAAGCGCCGCCGCTTTCCGCAGCCATTTTCCTGAGCAGGTTAAAGTCGGCCGTAAGCTCCAGCGATTCGAGTTGCAGTTCATTGACGGTAAACTCACCGGAGCTAGTTAATTGTTCGCCCTGCCGGGTGGTGCTGGCCTGGTAGGTATACACACCCTGCGGAAGGTTGCTAATGGTATAGCGCGGGTTATTGCGGCTGTTGGTGTACTGATAGGTTTTCTGCTCGCCGGCTTCATTGGTCAGCGTCAGCTTAATTTCCTGCCCCCAGATTCGCTCATACAGCTGGTTATACACTTCAGTTTCAAAGGTAACTCCCTCGGTATCATACACCTCCCGCTCGATGGGGTATACTTTAAAAGGGCGTCGGTCTTCTTTTGCGGAAAGCAGTTGTACGGTTTTCTGCACCAGCTCATCGAAGGCGGTAAACTGTTCGGCCTGGGCCCACTCCTGCAGGCGCCATTGCCATATTCCTTCTCCGAGCAGCACGGCTGTTTTTTGTTCACCTGCAGTCTGCATTACCAACAGGGGGCGCTCTGTGGCAATATTACCTACCTTCTGGTAGAGCAAAGTAGCAGCCTCTCCCTTTAGGGTAACCTGCCCGAAGGGCACGAGCACGGGAGGGTATTCATTGAGCAGGGCAACCAGTTCGGCCGGATAAGTAAAGAGGGGGAAGGCCGGGTTATACACCGGAAACACTTCGTCGAACTCCTGTGCACGCTGCTCGATGCTCAGGAGCTTATTTCGCTCGTTAAAGGCAGGAATATTGGTTTGCCGGCCAATTATATACCAGTGGGCTTTACTGCTGTTAAGCACCTCCTCCAGTTGCGGAACGGACTGGCGGGAGGGAAGCTGGTGCAGAATAAGCAGGTCGTATTTATCTGGTTTAAACTCACTGATGCCGGGGATGTAGAGCGAAACCTCGTAGTTCTCATTTTTTTCGATGGCACTCCGGATAGCCTTAATGTCGGGGTGAGGGGCGGGAGCGGCAATTAATATTTTTTCCTGGCCTTCTACAACCTCTATGTAGGCATGCTTGCTGTTGTTGGAGATGGTAAATTCAGCTTTTTTAGGTGTTATACTTACCACATAGTGCTGCAGGCCTTCAGTGGTTGCTTCCAGAATAAACTCTGTTTCGTACAGCGGCTGGTTTTCCCGGAGCTGAATTTCTTTTTGTGCCAGCACCTCTCCTTTATACGAAACGCTTACTACAGCGCTTTCACCCTCAAAACCATTTTGCTCCAGCTCGGCCAGCAGCCGGAACTGGTTGCCCTGGTAAGCGATTTTATTATAGTAAAGGGCTTTCAGGTTAAGGTCTTTTTTAGGAATGGTATCGCCCAGGCCGAGGGTATATACCGGAAAGCTGGCGGGAGTATAGGCAGGGGAAAGGCCCCGGTTGTAGATGCCATCGCTTAGTAACACTAGACCTGCCAGATTGCGATTCTCATACTCAGCGCTTACTTCCGTCATTAGCTGACTTAAATTTGTGCTCTTTTCCTGAAAGCGGAGGCTGTCGGCGGGTAATATGCCGCTGAGGGAACGGACCTGTACGGCAGCCTCTTCGCCCAAAGCCTTCTCCAGTTCCTTTACGGTTTTGCGGATATTTTCCAGTTGTGCCGAATCATATACTTCTGCCAGGGAAAGGCTGTTATCCACGGCAATCACAAAAGTGGGTTCTTCGAAGGTCCGTTTAAGCTGTTTCACATAGGGGCCTAACAGCAGCAGAGCGAGGAGGCTTACAACTAAAAAGCGAATGGCAAAAAGCGCAAAATTAATGCTGCGCGACCAGCTTTGCTTAGCGGCAGGTTTATATAATAACCAGGCAAAAGCAAGACCTGCAAGCAGGCAAAGTAAAATAAACCAGGGCGATTGCTCAAAAAGAAACTGAAACTCTTGCATGCTTAATGTGCTGAGGTGCTATTTCGTTAACTGCCGGCAGGCAGGTCTGCTAATTTAGTGAACTTCGGGTTTTATTTTGGTAAAATTCTCCTTCAGTATCAATACAGAAACTAAACGAGTAAATGAATCAACATGGTATGAGCTGCTCCGGCTTTGGAAAAGCAAAAAAAGAAGCCACCCTGTTTAACTCTCCCAAAGCAGAGAAAGTTGTACGGGGTGGCAGGTTAAATAGTAGAGGGTACTAGGCGCTAACTGCTTTCATTGCCTCCTGGTGCATTAAGTAAGCATTCCGCCATCGACCTGCAGTACCTGTCCGGTCATGTAAACCGACATATCGGAAGCCAGGTAAACAGCGCAATCGGCCACATCTTCAGGCTTGCCACCCCTTTTGAGTGGAATAGCATCGCGCCAGCTTTGTACGGTTTTTTCATCCAGTACATCCGTCATTTCTGTTTCTATAAAACCGGGGGCTATGGCATTACTCCGGATATTGCGGGAGCCCAGCTCCAGTGCAACAGACTTTGTAAAACCAATGATGCCTGCTTTGGAAGCGGCATAGTTGGCCTGTCCTGCATTTCCTTTGAGCCCTACTACTGAGGTAAGGTTGATGATGGAGCCACTCTTCTGCTTCATAAACGTGCGGGTGGCGGCTTTTACCGTATTAAAGCAGCTCTTCAGGTTTACATTAATTACATCATCCCACATTTGCTCAGTCATGCGCATCAGCAGGTTATCTTTGGTGATACCGGCATTATTCACCAGCACATCGAGTGAGCCGAAATCGGCCACCACATCGTTAATGAGCTGCTCTGCTGCTGCAAAGTCAGAGGCATCGGAACGATAGCCTTTTGCCTTTATGCCTAAATCAGAAAGCTCTTTTTCCAGCGCCTGGCCTTTTTCTACGCTTGAGAGATAGGTAAAAGCAACATTGGCGCCCTGTTCGGCAAAGCGCTGTGCAATGGCCCTACCTATGCCTTTGGAGGCGCCGGTGATGAGGGCAGTTTTCCCTTCCAGTAATTTCATAAAATATAAGTTAGAATGATTGATCTCCTTCAGTTCAGTTTGTTTTCGAGGACAAAAGTAGAAAAATATTAATAATTTAGTCAAAAATCCGGAAGAAGCTCTGTTGCTGTACTATCTGCTCCTTTGCTTTTAATATTTAAGGGGTATCTGCAGGTAAGTGCTCTGTTGCCGCCATTTCCTCAACCATTGAACAGCCAAAGCCTTTCACTGTTATAAAGAAGGTATATTTCTGTGCGGTGCCGGTATTCATAGAGGGAAGGACTTAAATCCTGAATGGTAGAATATCTGGTAGCTTAATTAGGCGGTGTTTTTTTCTAAGCCTAAAAAAATTAATTTTGCATAAATTTTTTAACGAACATAAATCAATCTGATATGTCAGACAAAAAATATGATTTGATTGTAATCGGTAGTGGCCCTGGGGGATATGTGGCGGCTATCCGTGCCTCTCAGCTTGGGCTGAAAGTAGGTGTAGTGGAAAAGGAAAGCCTTGGAGGCGTTTGCCTGAACTGGGGTTGTATCCCTACCAAAGCCCTTCTGAAAAGTGCGCAGGTATTTGAATACATCAGCCATGCCAAAGATTACGGAATAGAAGTTAGTGATGCCAAAGCCAATTTTGGCGATATGATTAAGCGCAGTCGCGGAGTAGCCGATGGCATGAGCAAGGGTATCCAGTTCCTGTTTAAGAAAAATAAAATTGACCATATTCAAGGCTTTGGTAAGCTTAAGTCAAAAGGCCAGGTAGAGGTAAAAGGCGAAGATGGTAAAACTACTACTTACGAAGCAAAACATATTATGCTGGCTACCGGAGGCCGTTCCCGCGAACTGCCGAACCTCAAGCAGGATGGCAAGAAAATTATTGGATACCGTGAGGCCATGTCGCTCGATAAGCAGCCAAAATCTATGGTGGTAGTAGGCTCCGGTGCCATTGGCGTCGAGTTTGCTTATTTCTATAATTCCATCGGTACTGAAGTAACCATCGTGGAGTACCTGCCGAACATTGTACCGGTAGAGGATGAGGAAGTGTCGAAGCAGCTGGAAAGAATCTACAAAAAGGCAGGCATGAAAATTATGACTTCTGCCGAGGTAACTAAAGTAGATACCGGCGGCAAAGGCTGTAAAGTAACTGTTAAGACCAAAAAAGGTGAAGAGCAGCTGGAAGCTGATATAGTTCTTTCGGCCGTTGGAGTTACTACCAACCTCGAAGGCATAGGCCTGGAAGAGGTAGGCGTAAAGCATGAAAAAGGAAAAGTGCTGGTAGACGATTACTACAAAACCAATATCGACGGAGTATATGCTATTGGCGATATTGTGGCAGGCCCTGCCCTTGCACACGTAGCCTCAGCCGAAGGCATTGTGTGTGTGGAGAAAATCGCCGGCCTCAATCCTGAGCCTATCGACTACAAAAATATTCCTGGCTGTACTTACTGTTCACCTGAAATTGCTTCTGTCGGATATACGGAGAAAGCTGCGAAAGAAGCGGGCTATGAAATTAAGGTGGGTAAATTCCCTTTCTCGGCCAGTGGTAAAGCCAGCGCGGCGGGTGCCAAAGATGGCTTTGTAAAGGTAATTTACGATGCCAAATACGGCGAGTGGCTGGGTGCCCATATGATTGGTGCCAATGTAACGGAAATGATTGCCGAGGTGGTTGCTGCCCGCAAACTCGAAACCACCGGTCATGAAATCCTGAAAACCATTCACCCACACCCTACGATGTCGGAAGCCGTTATGGAAGCCACCGCGGCTGCCTACGACGAGGTGATTCACTTATAAGAAAAGGTTCTCAACCTGTAGCCTGGCCGTTCAGCCAGGCTTTTTTTATGCCCCTTCACTTTTGCCAGCAACCTTCAGTAGAAAAAGGCCGTTAAATAAATAAAGATTTTTTGATAGCAGCTCGCCGCAGAGCCTATTGTTAACCTAACTTTTTTGTTAAATGAGACATGTATTACAGCGGGTAAAACCCTCTACTTTAGTTGGACTGGTATATTTTATTCTCTTCATTATTTTCATGATCGGCTAAACTGAGCCTGAATTCCCCTCCTCAGGAATACATTTGCCTGGCTTTAACCTTTTCTGTGAAGAGCCCTCCTCAAAAGCCTAAATGGTAACGCAGACAACGAATCATAACCTGTGTAAGGTCCGGAATGAAAAAGGCTTCAAATACCTCAGGCCTTTTTTTGTTATCTGATGCATTGCCCATAATTTGTATTTTCTTTCCTGAATAATCTGATGAAAACACAACCAATAGCCATGCAAGCATATTACAGGCCTTTATTCCTGCTGTTCCTCTTTTGCTTCGTAGCACCCGGTATCCAAGTTAAAGCCCAAAATATTGTGGAAAGCGGCACTTTTCTGCTGCAGGCCCTCGATAAAGAGGGAAATGTGCTCAGGCAGGGGAGCGGGTTTTTTATCGATGCCCAGGGGCGGGGAGTAGCCCACCTGAGTATAGTAAAAGGAGCTGAAACTGCTCGTCTTATCAGTAAAGACAGTACGCTTCACCAGA
Source organism: Nafulsella turpanensis ZLM-10 (assembly GCF_000346615.1). GTDB lineage: Bacteria > Bacteroidota > Bacteroidia > Cytophagales > Cyclobacteriaceae > Nafulsella > Nafulsella turpanensis. The sequence goes on along the minus strand of NZ_ANNU01000035.1, from coordinate 55,089 downwards.
TTATAATGGTAGAAGCGGCTGACCCAAAGACAGGTTTGTTCCGGTTTTCCATTGATAATAACCTTACAACTTCCTTTTCCCCCTATAAACTTGCAGCTGGCGCTATTGCAAAAGGGGCAGCCTTCTCTCTTCTGCAGGCTAAAGCAGCTCAGCAGTACGAGCTGCAGCCGCTTGCGTTGCAGGAAAAAGGAGACCTCCTGGGATATGGAGAAATATTATTAGCTGCAGGCCCCGGAGCTGCTGCTGCCGGTGCGCCTGTGCTGGATAGTAAGTCCAACCTACAGGGAGTGTACCTCCCGCTGGAACAGCATGGGCTGATTGTACCGGTCGCTCATTTAGGCAATATGCCTGCGGAAGGTAAATCATTTAAAAGCTGGATTAAAGGGGCCGCTTATGAGCCACATTATGTAAAAAGTATCGTGGCGCTGCAAAAGCAGAACTGGCCGGAGGCCATCTCTTCACTCAAAAAAACTTTACTTTCCTTCAATGAAGCCTCCCTGCATTACTGGTTAGGTCAGGCCTATGTGCAGAACCGGCAGTTCCCTGAAGCTATTCAGGCATACGGCCAGGCCATTACTCTCCGGAAGGATTTTGCAGAAGCATATGCGGGTCGTGGGCTCCTGTATGCCCAGACAGCTAAATGGGCCGAGGCTTATGAGGACTTAAAGAAAGCTCCGGAAAATGAGCAATACCAGGGATTGTACTTTTTCCGCGGTCTGGCTGCTTACGAAACTAAGCGCCTGGCCGAAGCCATTGCAGATTTAAGTAAAGTAAAAGCAGGTGCACCGGAAAGCGGCAGAGCTGCATTGCTGTTAGGCCATGCTTATTTCAAACAGGAGCAGTATGCAGAGGCTAAGTCTGCTTACGATAAAGCCGCCGCCGCAGGCTTGGAGGATAAGGAGTTGTATTCAAACAGAGGCCGGGCGAGCTACATGACAGGCAACGCTTTGGCGGCCATAGAAGATTATTCCAAAGCCATTGCGATGGACGCCGGACTAAAACAAGTATATCTCCACAGGGCGGAAGCTAATGAAAAAGGAGGTGCCTGGGCCAAAGTACTTGCAGACCTTGAACAGGCGCAGAAGCTGGGGGAACGGACTAAGGAAGTATACCTTCGTACTGCCCTCGCCGCTTATAACAGCCAGCAGTGGAGTAAAGCAACAGCCGAATTCGATAAAGCCATCAGTGCCGGAGAAAATATACCGGAGGTAATAATGAAACGCGGTCTGGCTTTTTATCAGCAGGAAAAATGGCAGGAGACAGTGCGCGACCTGCAGGCAGCGCGGAGCAAAGGCCAAAAAGGAGTGGAGTTGTATTCCGCTCTGGGTACTGCGCTATTCCATAGCGGGAATGCAAAAGAAACGGCAGAGGTACTCACCTTTGCCCTTGAAGCAGGTGCTAAAGAGCCGAAACTGCACCTTTACCGAGGACTTTCTTATTATACTCTTAAAAATGCACAGGCCGCCCTCTCAGATTTGGACATCGGCATTGCAGGCGGAGAAAAATTGGCAAAGGCTTTTTACAGCCGTGGCCATTTAAATTTTCAGGCAAAAGCCTATGCCAAAGCCATCAGCGATTTTAATGCTGCAGAAGTGGCAGGCTCCACAGAAACAGGCCTGTACCTGATGCGCGGGCAGGCGTACCTGGCACAAAACCAGGGGGCACAGGCTATTGCTGATTTTAGCAGTGCCATACAGCAGAACAGCCAGCTATCTGAGGCTTATCTGTACCGGGGGCAGGCTTACTATGGCGCGCAAAACTATACGGCCGCTATCGCCGATATGGAAAAAGCAGCACAGGCTGGCTATAAAAATCCTGAACTCTATAAAATGCTGGGCTATGATTATTACGAAACAAATAAACCTGCCGAAGCGCTGCAAAATCTGAACAAGGCTATTGAAGGGGGTATCCAGGAAGGAAGAGCCTTTGCATTACGTGGCCATCTTTACTTAGCGGAGAAAAACTTTGCAGCAGCTGAAAGTAACTTCACGAAAGCACTTAGCCTCGGTGAGAAAAGTAATGATTTATACAGCGGAAGAGCAAAAGCCCGCTTTGAGACAGGCAACTTTAAAGGCGTAGTCGAAGATGCAAACCAGCTCGGGAATGAACTTGCCGGTTTGCGCGGATTAGCTTTATATGAGCTAAAGGAATGGGGAAAAGCGGCAGCAGACCTTAAAATAGCCCTCAATCCAACCCCTGACATGCGTTATAAGAGGGGAAATGCCCTGTTCCGGCTCGAGAAATTCGCCGAAGCTGTTACTGCTTACAACGAGGCAGAAGGCGCTGGCGTGCAGGAAGCTGCGCTGTATAATAATCGCGGTAAGGCCAAAGCACAATCGGGGCAGGCAGCGGCAGCCATACAGGATTACGGGCTGGCCATTCAGAAAGATGCTGCCTTTGCAAAGGCATATCTTAACAGGGGAGGCCTATATTTTGCTGCTAAAGAATATGAGCAAGCCAAAACTGATTTGGAGAAAGCAGCCTCATTAGGCGAAACAGAGGGCAATCTGTTCCTGTACCTCGGGCTTTCGCATTATTTCTCCGCTAATTATCAGGAAGCAGTGGCCCAGCTCGATAAGGCCATCAATAGTGGAGTTACTGATAAGCAGGCCTGGTGGGGGCGGGGAAATGCACGCTTCTTCCTGCAGCAGTACAGCGAGGCGTTGCCCGATTTGAATAAAGCAATCGAGGCTGGCTTTGACGACCAGCAGGTATATCTCAGCCGTGGCAATGCCCGCTATTCCCTAAATGATTTGAAGGGAGCGAAAGAAGACTTAGATAAGGCCATAGCCAAAGGAGCGAAGAGTGCAGAGGCTTATCACCACCGGGGCCATGCCTTATACGAAGCCGGTGCTTTACAGGAAGCGCTGGCCGATTTAACTGAATCTCTGAAGCTGGACCAGAATTATATTGCGGCCTATTCTCTCCGGGGAAATACGCAGTTCCGCCTGGAGCAATACGAAAAAGCCATACAGGACTACACCAGCGCGATAGATTTGGGTGAGACGGATAAGCTGATTTTCAATAACAGGGGAAAGGCGCTGTATAACCTTAAAAGGTACGAAGAGGCCATAGCAGATTATACCAAAGCCCTTGAAATGGACAAAGCATACCACCAGGCCCGCTCCAACCGCGGCTTGGCTTATTATGCCATGGGGGCCTATGAACAGGCGCTGGCCGATTTGGAACAAATAGAAAATGCGGGCGGCGCCGACGTGGCAACGCTTGGCCTGATGGCAGATGCGGTGTATATGCTCGAAGACTGGACAAAAGCAGTTAATTATTACCAGCAGGCCATTAGTAAAGGAGGGCGTACGGCAAATAACCTCTATCGGCTGGGGCACGCTTATATGGAGCTCGATGAACTGAAAGATGCGGTGCGGAGCTTTGAGCAGTCCCTCCTGGTCGACGATAAACAGCCGGAGGTATTCCGCAAGCGTTCGCAGATATACCTGTCGGTAAACCAGCAGCGCCTCGCCCTGGCCGATTTGGATCGTCTTATCACGCTGAGCCCCTCCGATACCAATGCCTATTACAATCGCGCCACCATTCGCGACCTGTCGAAAGATTTTGGAGGGGCCATAGCCGACTATAGCAAAGTAATTGAACTCAACCCTAACGATGCCATTGCCTATTACCGCCGTGGTAATGCGCAAATGGGGCAGGAAGCTTGGGAAGCGGCCATGAATGACTTTAACAGGGCTATTCGAATGGATGAATCGAATGCAGAATTCTTCCGTAACAGGGGCTATGTGCAGTTTGAGTTGAATGATTTGGAAGCGGCCTGTGCCGACTGGCAGAAGGCGAAAGAAATGGGCGACAGCAAAGCAGGCTTTTACCAGGAGCAGTACTGCAGCGAATAAAACCATCTTCCTGTGTTCGTTTTAAACTGATTAGCTTCAGAATCTCAGAAACCCGCTTAAATGCGGGTTTCTTTTTTTGCGCAGGCTCATGTACATTTGTGAAAAAACACATGAAGTATCGCCATTATCTTGCTGTTCTCCTGCTGTGCCTGTTTTCTGCCTGCACCCAGCAATCGCAGCGAGAGGAAGCGCCTGTACCCCTGCACCGTATCGTGTTGGAAGATGCGGAGGACCTAAAAGAATTTTTCAGCTGGCATCCAGCCCATGTGCCGCTGGTGAGCGCCCACAGAGGGGGACCTGCACCTGCTTTTCCGGAGAATGCAATAGAAACCTTTGCCCGCGTACTTCATCATACCTATGCCATTATCGAAACAGATATTTCCCTTACAAAAGACAGTCTGCTCGTGATGATGCACGATAATACCCTCGACAGAACAACAACGGGAAAGGGACCTGTCATTGACTATACCTTAGCCGAAATACAGCACTTAAAGCTGCTGGACCAGGAAGGGAACATTACCCCTTATCGGGCACCCAGCCTGCAGGAGGTGTTGGAGTGGGGCAGGGGCAAAGTGGTATATACTTTGGATGTCAAAAAATCTGTCCCCTTCGAAATGGTAGTCGATGCGGTGGAGGAGGCCAATGCCGAAGCCTATTCGGTTATTATCGCCTATAGCCTTCGCGATGCCCTTAAAATACACGAGCTCAACCCCGATCTGCTGATTAGCCTCTCCATTCAACAGCCTGCCGACCTCGAGCGAGCGGTGGCAGCGGGTTTGCCAGCCGAAAATATTATTGCCTTTACAGGTACCTCTCTGTCCGATCCTTCGCTCTATCAGTACCTGCATGAGCAGGGCATTTACACCATACTGGGTACCCTTGGCAACCTCGATAAAAAAGCCGAAGCCAGGGGAGATCACCTGTATCGTAACTTTATAGGAGCCGGGGCGGATATTCTGGCAACGGATCGCCCCATAGAGGCGGCCGAAGCCCTTGAGCCGATGGTAACCATCCCGGAAAGGCTCGAAAAATATTTTATTGTCGAATAATTACGCGCAAGAATATGAAGAATGAAAAGATAATTGACCTGCGAAGCGATACCGTAACCAAGCCAGGCTTCGGCATGTTACAGGCCATGACGGGCGCCGAGGTAGGGGATGACGTACTGGGGGAAGACCCTACTGTGCAGGCACTGGAACAGAAAACTGCCGAGCTCTTTGGGATGGAGGCAGGCCTGTTCTGCCCTTCCGGTACCATGACTAACCAGATTGCCATTAAAATTCATACACAGCCGGGTACGGAGGTAATCTGCGACCAGAAAGCTCATATTTATAATTATGAAGGAGGCGGCATTGCTTTTAACTCAGGAGCCTCGGTACGCCTTCTGCAGGGCCCGAGAGGAATTATTACTCCGGAAATGGTGGAACAGAATATCAACAACCCGGACGATATTCACTTTCCCACAACGGCCCTGGTAGCGCTTGAAAATACGGTAAATAAAGGGGGCGGGAGCTATTATACCCTTGCCCAGATTGAGGCCATCAGCCAGGTATGCCGCCAGCATCAGCTGCCCCTTCACCTCGATGGAGCCAGGGTGTTTAATGCACTGGTGGAGACAGGAGAGGACAGCAGGGAGTACGGTCGTTATTTCGATACTATTTCTATTTGCCTTAGTAAAGGATTAGGCATTCCTGTAGGTTCTGTGCTGCTGGGCAGTAAGGAGCATATAAAGAAAGGAAGGAGAATCCGCAAGGTGTTGGGGGGCGGCATGCGACAGGCTGGTTATCTGGCCGCGGCAGGCGTGTATGCACTGGAGCATCATGTAGAACGACTAAAGGAAGACAATGCCCGTGCCCGTAAAATAGGTGAAGTTTTGCAGCAGTTGCCCTATGTAGCTGCGGTAGAGCCGGTAGATACAAACATTGTACTCTTTTCCCTCAAAGGAGTTTCCACGAAGGAATTTCTGGAACGTCTGGCGGCCGAACAAATTAAAGCCATTGCATTCGGGCCAGACAGTATCCGTATGGTGACACATCTTGACTTTTCAGAGGAGATGCTGCAGCGCTTACTAAAGGTGCTGAATGAAATATCCTTTGCCTAAAGAATTCTGCTATTTAATTATTGAAAGCCCTTGCTGTATCAACAGTGGGGGCTTTTTTGCAGGAGCTTAAACATTTTATGGTAGGTGCTGAAATATAATGTGAACTGGCCCTGACTGAAAAGCAGGTTGAGAGATATAGTCAGAGTCTGAACTGTTCAAATGAGATGAAAGGGCGCGGGAAAAAAGGAATCTGAAAAGGCTAAAAGAAATTGGATGAGCCTGAAAAAATAAAAATAGTAGGTCAAGTGAGGGTAAAAAGTTTGTTATTCGAAAAAATACCCAACCTACTATTGAATGCTGGCAAAAAGTCTACAACCCGCAAATAGCCAAGAAATATTAAAAAATAATGTAATGTTCAGTTTAAAAAATATCTTTTACTGCCAGAATCTATTTCAAAGATACAGTTAAAAATGAAAAATCATAGCGTTTAATGTAAAAATATTTTTATTAATTATCCTTTTTAAAGATTAAATAGCGGATTGGTTGAAAGTAAGTTTTTGCATAGTTTAAACATCATTTTTACGTAGCGCTATTTTTTGTGCTCCTGCCGGCCGGGTAACCAGGTATACGCCTGCAAAAATTAAAAGGCTGTACATGCTTTTTTCCAGGGTGAAAGAGTCCTGACCAATCCAGACGGCTATCATGGTTGCAAAAACAGGCTGCATATAGGCGTAAATGGCCACAACCGATGAGCTCATGTATTTTAATGCCCATGTATTGAGCAGGTAGGCAAAAAAAGTGGTGAAGAGTACCACATACAGAATAGCCATCCATGCATTGGCAGGCAACTGCCCCCAGCTTACTGCCATAAAATCTTCCCAGCCAAAAGGCACCACTACAATCATCCCAAAGAAGAATACCCATTTTATCACTGTTTGGGCTTTGTACTTCTGCATGAGCGGTTTTACCAGCACCAGGTAAAAAGAAAAGGCAGTGGCATTCAGAAAAATCATGAGGTCGCCGGCTAGCTGGCTGTTTTGCAGGGAAATGGTGTTTTTATTCGAAATGAGCAGGGCAGCACCACTCAAACCTAAAATAACCCCTGTTACCTTGCGGGCTGTAATTCTTTCCTTAAGCTGTACAGCAGCAATAGGGAGTAAAATAAGCGGCATAATGGTGGTAATAAGCGAGGCATTAATAGGGCTGGTAAGGTTAAGTCCCGAGAAAAACAGGAGCTGGTTGGCAGCTACCCCTAAAAGTCCGCACAGGGCCAGGAGGGGAAGGTCCTTCCGCTCAACCTTTTCGCCATTCCGGATAAGTACATTAAACAGCCAGAACAGCATAGTGCCAAATACCACCCGGGCAAAGATAAAGCCGAAGGGCCGGATATACTCCGGCATTACGGCTTTGGCAATGGAGTAATTGGCACCATATATAAGGTTGGCGGCAGCAAGAGCTCCATGGATTTTCCATTTATTCATGCGGCAAAGGTAGAGCATCTGCCGTAATCTTAATGGCTGAACATTAAAAAGCTTTACCTGCAGGGATTAAAGTGTGGCGGGATCTTCTTATTTTTGGTTATGGACCTTTTTGCAGATCAAAAAATACAGCCACTGGCCGAGCGGATGCGCCCGCAAAGCCTCGACGACCTTATTGGTCAGGAGCACCTGGTGGGGGAGCAGGGAATTTTGCGGAGCATGATTAGAGCCGGGGCCGTTCCGAGCATGATCCTGTGGGGACCTCCGGGAGTGGGTAAAACCACCCTGGCTAACATTATTGCCCACCAGGTAAAGGCTACCTTTTTTACCCTCAGCGCCATTAGCAGCGGTGTAAAGGAAGTGCGGGAGGTGATTAGCCGTGCCAAAGGCCTGAGCCGCACCATTCTGTTTATTGATGAGATCCATCGCTTCAGTAAATCGCAGCAGGATGCTTTACTGGCGGCAGTGGAAAAAGGAACCATTACCCTTATTGGCGCCACTACCGAAAATCCCAGCTTCGAAGTAAATGCGGCTCTTCTGTCGCGCTGCCAGGTTTATACCTTAAAAGGACTGCAGGAGGAGGACCTTAAAAGGCTGGTTCGGAAAGTGCTGAAAGAAGATGTTCGCCTGCGGGAGCGGGCAATCGAGGTAGAGGAGTATGGAGCGCTGTTTAAGATCAGCGGCGGGGATGCCCGTAAGCTGCTGAACCTGCTGGAGCTGGTGGCCGATAGCTTAAAGGATCCCGCAGTCATTACCGATGCAGCTGTTACCCTGATTGCCCAGCAAAAGGTAGCGGTTTATGATAAAAGCGGGGAGCAGCATTACGATATTATTTCAGCCTTTATCAAATCTATCAGGGGCAGCGACCCTAATGCGGCCGTTTACTACCTGGCCCGTATGCTGGAGGGCGGTGAAGATGTGAAATTTATTGCAAGGCGCTTATTAATTGCGGCTTCCGAAGATATAGGTAACGCCAATCCCACGGCGCTCGTTATTGCTACCAACTGCTTCCAGGCGGTGGCGGTAATCGGCTATCCGGAGGCGGAGATCATTCTCAGCCAGTGCGCTACTTATCTTGCCTGTTCGCCCAAAAGCAATGCCAGTTATATGGCCATTAAGGATGCGCGCCGCCTGGTAAAAGAAACCGGCGATTTACCTGTTCCTATGCACCTGCGCAATGCGCCTACCCGCCTGATGAAGGACCAGGGGTATGGGGCAGGATATAAATATGCCCACGATTATGACCAGAATTTTGTAAAGCAGGAGTTTTTGCCCGATGGGGTAGCCAATACAAAGCTATACGACCCCGGCCACAATGCACGCGAAAATGAAATGCGGAAACGCCTGCAGGCACTGTGGAAAGAAAAATATGGTTACTGAGTTGAGGGAGTTCTGGCTCCTGAAAGATAAGGAAGCGGCTTACTACTCGCTTAATACCTCCCGGTAAATGTCCAGCGTTTTCCGGGCCGTTTCCTCTTTTGAGAATTGTTGAACCAGCTCATAGGCTCCTTTTTTTAGCTGTTCCTGCAGCTTAACATCTTTATACAGCCGCTGTACTTCATAGGCTATTTCTTTTGGCTTCCCAACAGGGGCCAGTAATCCGGTTTGCTCATGCAGTACAATTTCGGGTACTCCTCCCGCAGCGGTAGCCACCACTGCTACCCCGCTGGCAAAAGCATCGAGCAGGCTGGTGCCTAAACCTTCCGTTTTGGAGGTCATCAGGAAGAGGTCCAGCTCAGGCAGAATAGAGGGGATATTATGGAGAAAGCCGGTAAAAATAATTTTCTTTTCCAGGCCCTTGGTAGCTACATAATTTTTAATCTCCTGCTCCATTGGTCCGGTACCGATAATAAAATAGTAGGCAGGGAAGTTCTGTTGCTCCAGTAGGGCGACGGTATCCACAAAAGTAAAGTAATCTTTATGTGGGGCAATGGCAGCAGTATTCCCTACCAGCCAGTAATTGGCCGGAATATTATATTGCTTTCGAAGCTGGCCTTCTGAAGCTTTGGCAGAGAACTTTTTTAAATCGATACCACTATGCACGGTAACCGCCTTTTCCGGCTGCTTAATATCACTCTGTACAATTTCCTTGATGGCATCGGAAACACAAATGATGCGGCGAATGCCCGGGTAGTTGTATTTCTTTTGCGAAAGCCAGTTGGTTTTGAGGTGGAAGTCGACTCTCCGGCTGAGGATCATGGGGGTAGAATTTCCGAGCCAGCCGGAAAGAACTGCCAGGCTATGGCTCTTGGAACTGTGCAGGTGCATCAGATCGGGCTGCTGCTCCTGGCAGTAGCGCTTTATACGAAGGGCAGTAGCGATATTAAGAGAGCTGGTGAAGTTGAGGCTGATGTGTGGAATTTCCTTCTTCTGACAGTAGCTTTCAAAGGCCGAATGTTTGCGACAGGCAACAATATTCTGAACACCTGCCTTAGTCAGTTCTTCTATGAGGTAAGCAATTTGCTGCTCACCGCCGCGCCAGCTGCTTTCAGAGCTAAGGTGTAAGACTTTCAAATTTTATCAGTTTAGTACGCCAATCAGGAGGGCTAAAATTAGGTAAAATCCTGTGGAGAAAATAATTATTAGTATTTTTGCGGCCATATTCTTAGTTGAGCGCTATGCAAAAGCAAATTCCTGAAAACACTTCTAAAAACACGCATAATGTAGTAGCCAGGCTGCTACTGGAAGATAAAGACTGCAAAAAGGTGCTGGACATCCCCAGTGGAGCGGGGGCTTTTACCAACCGCCTGCTGCAGCAGAATATAGAAGTACACTCTGCCGATATTGAAAACATTATGATGGTGGAGAACAGGAATTTCCGACAGGCCGATATGAATAAGCGACTGCCTTACGACGACAACACCTTTTGCGCCGTGGTATGTATCGACGGGATTGAACACATTGAGCGCCCCTTCGATTTTGTGCGCGAGTGCCATAGGGTGTTAAGGCCGGGCGGGCACCTGATTATCTCCACGCCAAACATTTCTTCCATCCGCTCACGCTGGCGGTGGTTCTGGACAGGCCATCATAACAAAGCCAAAAGCCCCCTGAATGAGCTGAATCCAACGCCCCTGCACCACATTAACATGATCTCTTACCCGGAGGTAAGATACCTGCTGCATACCAACCGGTTTGAGATTACCAGGGTGGAGACCAACCGGGTAAAAGGGATTAGTTATGTCTATGCACCCTTTGCACCTGTGTCTTACCTCTTTACGCGCTTTGTATATGGTAAGGAAGAAAAAGCGGCTGAACAGAAGGAAAAAAACAAAGACATTCTGCAAAAATCCTTCTCAAAGCCCCTCCTTTTCGGTGAGACCATGATTGTAAAAGCGGTGGCTAAGAAGCCTTAGCGCTCTGGTGGAGTTCCATTAGCTTCACATACTTCAGAAATTTTCCGAAAGCGGAGTTAATGCAAATAATGAATCCATACCAGCCGCCGGTAAAACCCCGCTGAAAGAAGTATTTTTTAATAAAGGTAAAGAGCGGATTCAGGACAATTTTCAGAAAGGAAGCTTTTTCTCCTTTCCGGAAAGCTTCCTTTGCGGCGATATCCGAAAAAGAGTTGGTTTGCTTAATGTGCTGCGAAATGGTGTAGTAAGAATAATGCAGCAGGTCTCCCCTGAGGGATCCAACTGAGCTTCCCTTTTCTATTATTATCTTGTCGTGCGGATTGGAACCGCCCCAGTGACCTTTGTTTTTCTTCCACAGACGAAGCTTTACATCGGGGTACCAGCCGGCATAGGTAACCCAGTGGCCGCAATAGTTCGTGAGGCGGTTAAATTGATAAGCATCGTATTCAGGATTTTCCTTTACGGCCAGAATCGAGGCGCGTAATTCTTCGGAAAGCGCCTCGTCCGCATCGAGAGCCAGTACATAAGGGTGGCTGGCCATGTCAGCAACCATATTTTTTTGCTGAATGTGCCCCTCGAAGGGGTGGGCCAGGAATTTTACCCCATACTCCCGACAAATCGCTTCCGTTTTATCTGTAGAAAAGGAATCCAGCACAATAATTTCATCGGCCACTCCCTGCAGAGAGCTAAGGCACCTGGCGATATTCCGCTCTTCATTTAAAGTAATGATGACCGCAGAAAGTTTTATCATGGCTGACTGATTACAGGAGTGGATGAATAGGCCTGGCTGAACATCAGGGCAGTACCAGAGAATACGGGATAAATAAAGGGAAAAACCGTTTCCCTCTGGTAAGGCTTCGCTCCTGGGAGTAAGGTCTCTCTCGATAAAAGGTAGCTGGTGAAATCAATACCCATGGGGCCATAAGCCCTGCCAAAAGCTTGAGCAGGAAGAAGGAAATTGATGGCAGCAGCTAAACCCGCAAGGGCTTTAGGTGTTTTCTGATGTTGCAGGGATGGAAGGACTGCTGTGATAGAAGGCTTCAAACAGAATAGTAATGCTAAGTGGTTCTCTTACAAAGGTAGATGGATGGCTCTAAATTAGAAAGAGCTGATAAAAAAGAAAAACCCGGAGCAATAGGATGTTTCGCTCTGGCAGCCACTGTTACTGGAGCTGGTATTCTTAAACCCCCTGCTGTATCAGGCGGGAAAAGAATTGCTCATAGGCCTGAATAGTGTTTTCTATCGAAAAAGTTTTTAGTGCCCGTTCTTTTCCATTGGTAATCAGCTTTATCATTAGAGCTTCATCGTTCAGTACACGATTTATCTTTTCGGCTAAATCTCTGGCATTGCCATCCTCAAAAAGGAGGCCGCTTTGCCCGTCCTGTATTACATCATTAATGCCAGGGAAATCTGTTCCAATTACAGGTACGCCCATGCCCATGGCCTCCAGTAGCACCAGGCCGAACCCATCCATGGTAGAAGCCAGAACATTTACATTAAAGAGCGGGTAAAAGTTAATGACATCATCCGGTGGTACTTGTCCTGCAAAGATGATCCGCTGGCGGGGGGTAATCTTTTGCAGGTAAGGCAGCAGGTCTTTCTCCTCAATACCCACGAATAGCACTATTACCTCTTCCGGCAAATAAGCAAGCGCTTCAAGTAACTGTTCCTGGTTCTTTTTTCTGCCCACAAAGCCAATCACCTGGCTGGAGGGAGCAAGTTTAAAATTTTTTCTGAGCAATTCTGTTCGCTCCGGCTGGTGAAGCTTAAAGCGCATCGGGTGCATACCATTGTACAGCACCTCCAGGTGTTCGGCGGGGATACCTTTTTTTATAAAAGTATTTTTGAGGCCATCACTGATTACGACTATTTTATCAGTGCCCTTTACATAAAAAGTGTTCTGCAGCCATCCTCCTATACTTTCCGGATTTTGGCGTCGGGTATGCACAATTTTAACCGGAAGCCGGTAAAGCCAGCGGGCAAAAATGCTGGTGTACCGATCTTTACTGCTTTGTGCATTAATGATCTGTATGTTATACCGGCGGACAGCATCGCGGATTTGCCGCATGTTTTGTCTGTCGAGTTTACCTTTAAACTCCATCGGGATAAGGTGAACCCTGCTATTCTCCAGCATACCGTAGAGCAGGCTTTCCTTTCTGCATCCTATATATACCTGGTGGCCTCTTTCAGCGAGTCCTTGGGTGAGGTAGGCAATGGAATTGGTCGAGCCGGCCATATCGCCCTGGTAGGTAAGAAAGAGCAGATTCATCATTATAAAAAGAAAATGTTACCTCCGGGTAAATTTATTTTAAACTACCTGAGTGCTAAAACTATGTTACAGGCTGTAGATGCAGGCCAGATGTTTTACAGGTCTCTCTGGTACTTCAGCAGGTGGCCGTCGTAATTATTTTTTCTTGTATTCCTGGAAGGGAACGGAACTGCTGGTACAGGGTGGTTCAGAAAGTTGCAAAGAGGCTCCCACTCTTCTCCTTTAATAATATTCATACAAAGTAGCTGCTCCGGCTTTTCCTTAAAATAGCTCATTACATCGGCATGATGTCGATCGTAAGCATCTGAAAACTTATTCCTGTCAAATTTGTAGGTGCCGTAAACCTGGGTGCGAAGTTTTATAATTTTTAAAGGAAGCTTCCGGAAGGGCAGGTTAAAGCGTGGGTACAATTCGCATGACCTGAGCCAGTCTTCCTTTTCGCGGTAGGTATATATAAACTTGGAGCCGGGAAACTTCTTGTCTAACTTTTTATAGAAAGGGATAACCGGAACATCCGTAAAGGCATCGTAATGCTGGAGGTGCTTATCTTTAATATAGAGCAGGAAGTGCGGGATATATTTAATAGAAGGAAAGTCTTTTGTTTTGTACCCTAAAATTTCCAGTGCCGCTCCAAGGCTCGTGGTACCGGTTTTTGAAAGCCCTATACCAAAAATTTTACTGTTTGTCGATCCTGATTCCATAATACGCTTTCATCGTACACCTGTGGGCACGAAACAATAAGATGCTAATGGAATGCAATTTACTGAAAAATATTATTTTACACGGGGAGCTGTATTTGAGTCGGAAGTGACCACTTAAGGATAAATAAAATACAAGCATAGGCTGAAGGAGCGTTAGAAAGAAACAGGGCTAACTTTATCCTTAAATTAATGTTACTATTTAAGGAAAGTCATCAGCTTCCCTAACAGTATTTTTAATTAGTCGGTATAATTAGTTAGTTTTAGTCTTTTAATTTTAATTTTTATGGCAGATAACGATCACCCACAACGGTATTCGGAGCAGAAAAAAGTACAGATTTTTGACGGGGAGTTTTTACCTCATATCGATGCCATGTACAATTTTGCGTACAGGCTTACATTTGATGAAGATGATGCCAAAGATTTGGTGCAGGAAACCTACCTCAAGGCCTTTCGCTTTATTAATTCCTTTGAAGAAGGAACCAACGCAAAAGCATGGCTGTTCCGGATATTGAAAAACAGCTTCATAAATGACTACCGAAAAAAGAGCAAAGAGCCCAATAAGGTAGATTATAATGAGGTAGAAACATATTATAACTCTGAAGACGCTAATGCAGAGATTACGCCCGACTTAAGGGTGGAAGCCCTGCAGGATATGATTGGAGACGAAGTAACGAATGCGCTTAATTCCCTGGCAGTCGACTTCCGAACCGTTATTATCCTTTGCGACCTGGAAGGCTTTACCTATGAAGAAATGGCCAAGATACTGGACATTCCAATTGGTACGGTTCGCTCCCGCTTACACCGGGCCCGTAACCTGCTGAAAGATAAGCTAAAGTCTTACGCACAGTCCATGGGTTATTAAATATGAAAAACTAAACTAACTAATATTTGTACCGTATTTTTTGAGGCTAAACCAATGAAATGATGGAAAACAACGACAAAACACCTTGTAATGAGCACGTAAAGTGCATGGAGCTGTTAGAGCTTATCCTGGATGGAGAAGCAAAGGACGGCGAAAAGGATTATTATTTTGCGCACATCGAACAATGCATGCCCTGCTATCGCGCCCATAACCTGGAGTCAGCGATTCGGACAGTGCTCAGAAATAATGTCGATAAAAAAGAGGTGCCGGCAGACCTTGTTCACTGTATTAAGTCTAAAATCCGGGAAACTGTCTAATTTTTCATGCATCAGGGAAAAGCAATCATCTTCTCGGCCCCATCAGGGTCGGGTAAAACAACCATAGTAAAACATCTGCTGGCCACCAATCCTAATCTTGGGTTTTCGATTTCGGCCTGCACCCGCGATAAAAGGGGGAGAAACGAGCAAAACGGAAAGGATTATTATTTCCTGAGCCCGGAGGAGTTTAAAGCAAAAATTGATAAAGACGAGTTTATTGAATGGGAAGAAGTTTACGCAGGTAATTTTTACGGAACACTAAAATCGGAGATCGAGCGCATATGGGCGCAGGGCAAACATGTTATTTTTGATGTGGATGTTAAAGGCGGTCTGCACCTGAAGGATTACTTCCGGGAAAAGGCGCTCGCTGTCTTTGTAAAGGTGCCTTCGCTGGAGGTACTGGAGCAGCGCCTCCACGACCGGCAAACAGAAAGCGACTCCAGCATTTCGCAGCGGCTCTTTAAAGCGAAGTTTGAAATGAGCTTTGAAGATAAATTCGATGTAACGCTGATAAACGAAGACCTGGATACCTCTTTGCGAAAAGCACAGGAGCTGCTCGAGAATTTCCTTAAACACGGTACCATTACTATTTAGCGGATTGAAGATAGGTTTATTTTTTGGCTCCTTTAACCCCATCCATGTCGGTCATTTAATCATCGCCAATACAATGGTCGAAGATACAGACATTGAACGGGTGTGGTTTGTAGTTTCTCCGCTGAATCCTTTTAAGAGCAGTAAATCACTCCTGCACGAGTTCGACCGGATCGATATGGTTAATATGGCCATTGAGGGTAACTTTCATATGGAAGCCACTGATGTGGAATTTCATATGCCACGGCCAAGCTATACCGTCGATACGCTGGCTTATCTGTCTGATAAATATCCCCAGCACGATTTTAAGCTGATTATTGGAGAGGATAACCTCCTCCACTTTCCGAAGTGGAAAAATGCTTCGGTTATTCTGGAGCATTACGGCATGTACGTATATCCTAGGCCTAATGCAAAACCTTCAGACTTACATGACCACCCCAATGTTCGCTTCGTGGAGGCACCCATGGTCGATATATCAGCGACTTTTATCCGGAGGAGAATACTGGAGTATAAAAGCATTCGGTACCTGGTGCCCGACAAAGTGGCCGATCATATCAGCATCAGAAAATTTTATACTTAAACAAAAGAAAAGGGCGCGTGGAATATCTACAGCGCCCTTTTCTTTTATAACAGGAAAATTATTTTAGACAGTAAGGATTTCTTTCTCCTTCTTGGCCAGTAAAGTATCCAGTGCTTCTGTATACTGGTCAGTCAGGGCCTGTACCCTGTCTTCGCCACGCTTAATGCTGTCTTCAGATATACCTTCGTTCTTTAATTTACCGATAGAGTTGTTGGTGTCCTTACGAATATTACGGACACTTATTTTTCCCTGCTCAATTTCCTGCTTTACCTGCTTTACCAGCGTCTGGCGGCGCTCTTCGGTAAGTGGCGGAATGTTCAGGCGAATTACCTCACCATCGTTTTGAGGGGCCAGCCCCAGGTCGCTGTTGGTAATGGCGCGCTGAATTTCGTTGAGCAGGTTACGCTCGAAAGGTTTGATAACAATGCTGCGGGCATCGGGCGTGTTAATGCTGGATACCTGCTGAATGGGAGTAGGGGAGCCATAGTATTCAACCATAATGCCATCAAGCATATTAGGCATGGCTTTTCCTGCCCTTATTTTGCTTAACTCATGGGCGGTGTGGTCGACCGACTTTTTCATTAGCTCTTTGGCTTCATCCAGGTACAATTGTATTTCTTCTTCCATTATCGTTAATAAATTAAGTAACTTAAAAATCAGATTAAGCCCGTATTGTTGCCGCGGCTTATGAAGTATAAATTGAATAATGCCTTAATAGTTACAGGCCGGTATTGGTTACGCAGGAGATTAGCTGGTAATGAGGGTGCCAACTTCTTCGCCTACTACCAGATTGTGGAGGTTGCCAGGCTTATTCATATCAAAAACAATAATCGGCAGGTTGTTTTCCTGGCAAAGGGTAATGGCCGTCATGTCCATTACGTTCAACCCCTTCTGGAATACTTCCTGAAAGGAGATGTTGCTGTAGCGTTCCGCTGCCGGGTCTTTTTCCGGGTCGGCAGAGTACACACCATCCACGCGGGTGCCTTTAAGCACTACATCGGCTTCTACCTCAATAGCACGGAGGGAGGCAGTAGAGTCGGTAGTAAAATAAGGGTTGCCAATACCGGCGCCAAAAATAACGATGCGGCCTTTTTCGAGGTGGCGAACTGCTCTCCTGCGGATAAAAGGCTCGCAAACCTGTTCAATTTTAAATCCCGACATCAGGCGGGTATACATTCCATGCTTCTCCAGGATACTTTGTAGTGCCATGGCATTGATGACGGTCGCCAGCATACCCATATAGTCGCCCTGTACCCGGTCAATACCGGTACGCTCTGCCTGTATGCCCCGGTAAATATTGCCGCCGCCAATAACAATGGCCAGTTCAATTCCCAGGTCTTTTACCTTCTTTATTTCATGTGCATACTGCTCCAGCCGCTGCGCATCGATGCCAAATTGCTGGTCGCCCATCAGAGACTCTCCACTTAATTTTAGTAGTATCCGTTTATATTTCATGAGGGGTTTAGGTTGTTGCTGCAAATATACTATAAAGGAACCGCTTTCCTACATCAGAAAAAGCGGTTTTGTCCATTGGCTGAGAAGAGGATATAAAAAAATCCTTCCATTGCCGGAAGGATGAATATTTTACTTAAATTGAATAAGGAGCTGGTTCTTTTCAACGCTATCCCCTTTTTTACCTTAATGGCTTCCACAATACCATCGCCGGGGCTTTTAAGAATGTTTTCCATCTTCATGGCTTCGAGTATCATAATAGTATCGCCTTTTTTCACCTCGCTGCCTCCTTCCACTTTGATGTCCAGTATTAAGCCAGGCATGGGCGCTTTTACCTGATTAATCTTTTGTGCAGCCAGGTCGGACATGCCCAGTTTCTCGAGCAAAAGGTCGTAGCGATCTTTCAGCAATACTTCCTGCTTCTGTCCGTTTATTTTGATGATAAACTTTTTCTCTTCATGCAGGGCGCTTACCACCTCCAGACGGTAAGATTTGCCATTGCGGATAATGTGATAGTGAGCGCCGGAAATATGGCGGATATCCCAATCGAAGGGAGTATCGTTTACCTTTATCTCGTTGGCTGCATAGCTTATCTGGTAATTATTGCCGTTATTTACAGATGCCTTATACATAAAGATTTCTTTTATTTTCCACTTGGGCTGACAATTTAATAAGATAAAAAATCAAAACCTGAAATCCATTAAATTTTAATAAGAATCATGACTGACAGGAAGTTGTTAAATTTTTCCTTTCTTGGGCTTTTGTGCCTGCTTTTTGCCTGTAAATCAACAGAGCCTGCCTTAGTACCCGATAAAGGGGTGGTGGTACAACCCGCTACCCCGCCCGATACGGCTCTTTTAGCGCAACCAGAGGTAGTGTCGTATGCCGATTACCGTGAAGCCAAGACCTTACTGCACGACCTGGTTCATACCAGGCTGGCGGTGCGTTTCGACTGGGAAAAACAATATTTGCATGGAAAAGCCACCCTCGAACTGAAGCCGTACTTTTATCCGCAAAGTCAGCTGGTGCTCGATGCCAAAGGTTTCGATATCCACCAGGTACAATTGCTAAAAGGAACAGGAAAGGTGCCGCTTGACTATACCTACGATGGTGAATATTTAACCATTGCCCTCGATAAGGAATATAACCGGAGCGAAAATTATTTTGTCGAAATTGATTATACCGCCAAGCCAAACGAGCTGGAGGCAAAAGGAAGTGAAGCCATTACCGATGCAAAAGGGCTTTACTTTATCAACCCCCTGGGAGGGGAAGAAGGGAAGCCCCGCCAGATTTGGACGCAGGGGGAAACCGAAGCCAGCTCTGCCTGGTTCCCTACCATCGATTCGCCTAACCAGCGGACAACCCAGGAAATGTTTATTACAGTCGATAACCAGTTTGAAACCCTTTCGAACGGGAAGTTAGTAAGCTCCACCCTGCTGAACGACAGCACCCGCACCGATTACTGGCGAATGGAAAAGAGCCATGCCCCTTATTTATTTATGATGGCCATTGGCGATTTTGCCGTAGTGGATGATGAGTGGAATGGGATGGAAGTTGATTATTATGTGGAGCCGGCCTATGAAAAATATGCAAAGGCCATATTCGGCAATACACCCGAGATGCTCACCTTCTTCTCCGAAAAGCTGGGCTATCCTTACCCGTGGAGCAAGTACTCGCAGGTAGTGGTGCGCGACTTCGTGTCGGGTGCCATGGAAAATACTACCGCCTCCACCTTTATGGAAGCTTTGCAGGTCGATGACCGGGAGTTGCTGGACGATAACTGGGACTACATCATTGCCCATGAGTTGTTTCACCACTGGTTCGGCGACCTTGTTACCGCCGAATCGTGGAGTAACCTTCCGCTGAACGAAGCTTTTGCCACCTACAGCGAGTATTTATGGAGCGAGTACAAATACGGTGAAGCGGCCGCCGCCCATACCCTTATGGAAGAGGCCGCCTCCTATTTTGCGGAAGCAGAAAACAAGCAGGTCGATCTTATCCGCTTTTATTATGATGATAAGGAGGATATGTTCGATAACCACTCTTATGCCAAAGGCGGTCGGATACTGCATATGCTGCGCAGCTATGTAGGGGATGAAGCATTTTTTGCCTCTCTTCAGCACTACCTTAAATCTAATGATTTCGAGCCGGTAGAAGTGCATGAACTGCGACTGGCTTTTGAGGAAATTACGGGCGAAGACCTGAACTGGTTCTTTAACCAGTGGTTCCTCGATTCCGGCCATCCGGTATTGAGGGTGGAAGACAGCTATGAAGAAGGTGTTTTAAAATTAAAAGTATGGCAGGAGCAGGACCTGGAAACGACACCGCTCTATAAACTGCCGCTTTATGTAGATGCCTACACCGGCGATGAGAAAGTGCGTTTTGCCGTAGAGATAACAGAGCCCTTCCAGGAGTTTGAGCTGGAGGTTGCGGAGGAGCCTGCGCTGGTAATATTCGATGGTGAAGAACAGCTGCTGGCCGAGCTGAATCATGAGAAAACAGAAGAAGAGCTCCGTTTCCAGTATACGAATGCCGACCATTATATTTCGCGCTATAAGGCGCTGGAGGCATTGCTCGAGGCCGGCTTGATGCAGCCTGAAAACAGGGAATTATTCCTGGCTGCCCTGGAAGATTCTTCTTACTATATCCGGCGCCTGGCACTGGGGGCCTTCGATAGTTATGAAGGAGAAGGTAAAAAGGAGGTAGAGCAGAAAGTGGCAGAACTGGCAGAAGATGAAAAATCACTGGTAAGAGCCGATGCGCTCAGCATTTTGTCGACGCTCAACCCGAATGCTTACAGAGAGCAGTTCCGCAAGGGCCTTGAAGATCCGTCTTATTCGGTAATGGCCGCCGCCATTCAGGGTTACAGCCAAACCGATGCCACAGACAAAGAGAAAGCCTTTGAGTCTCTGGCGGAGATGAAAAATGCGGATATTCATTTGGCGCTGGCCGATTTTTACATCCTCAATAAGAAAAAGGGAAAGTATGAATGGTTCACCGAGAAACTGGAGGAGAAGCAGGGAAGTGACCTGTATTATTTCCTCAATTACTTTGGACAGTATGTAAGCCAGCTCGAGGAACCTTACCTGCAGCAGGGAGCATCCATACTGGAGGAGTATGCCAGAAATGGAGATGTCTATTATATCCGCTATTCTGCCTTTAATGCATTGGCGCTTTTGATGGATCGCCTCCCGGGAATGGTAGAGCGGTTAAAAGAAATTGCGGCAGCAGAAGAGGACCCGCGACTTCAGGAAGCATACAGTCGTTTCCTGATGAATTAACCAAAAGTAAAGGCTGCAGGTAAAGCATAGGTGTTGATTTAGCTGAACAGCAGGAACTTGTGGTAAAAGTGGAGAAAACTTTCATGCCCCGAGAAAAAGGTAAATGAATGGATTTTATCTTTTTTTCATTTTTTTTGAAACAAAGTTTGAATAAAAGAAAAAAGGGTATAATTTTGCACACTCTTAAACAAACATATCGGCAAAAATGCAGGTGGTTTAGGAGAACAAATGCTTTGGGGGGATACCAAAGCGGCCAACTGGGACGGACTGTAAATCCGTTGTCTTACGACTTCGCAGGTTCGAATCCTGCTCCCCCCACGCAAACTTACCTGGCTTAAAATTTGTATAAGTTCAGAAAAGTAAGTTTTTTTGCAGAAATATTACAAGCGGGAGTAGCTCAGCTGGTAGAGCGATAGCCTTCCAAGCTATAGGTCGCGAGTTCGAACCTCGTCTCCCGCTCCAGGCCCGGTTAATAGCCGGGCCTTTAAGCCGAGATAGCTCAGGGGTAGAGCGCGTCCTTGGTAAGGACGAGGTCATGGGTTCAATTCCCATTCTTGGCTCTTAATTCGTTTGTAATTTTTCGTACTTTTAGTCTGTTATTAAACTAAACTGAGGATTTTCAAATATGGCTAAAGCAAATTTTGACCGTTCAAAACCGCACCTTAATATAGGTACTATTGGTCACGTTGACCACGGCAAGACTACACTCACTGCTGCAATTTCAAAAGTATTAGCAGACAAAGGTCTTGCAGACATGAGAGACTTCTCTTCAATCGACAACGCTCCTGAAGAGAAAGAACGTGGTATTACTATTAACACTTCTCACGTAGAATATCAGACTGAGAAGCGTCACTATGCACACGTTGACTGTCCTGGTCACGCTGACTACGTAAAGAACATGATTACGGGTGCTGCCCAGATGGACGGCGCTATCCTGGTAGTGGCTGCAACTGACGGTCCAATGCCACAAACACGTGAGCACATCCTTCTTTCCCGTCAGGTAGGTGTTCCTGCCCTGGTTGTATTCCTTAACAAGGTTGACCTTGTTGATGACGCAGAGCTTTTAGAGCTTGTTGAGATGGAAGTTCGCGAACTGTTGAGCGAGTATGACTTCGACGGTGATAATATTCCAATTATCGCAGGTTCTGCACTTGGTGGCCTTAATGGCGAAGCACAGTGGGTAGAGAAAATCGAAGAGCTGATGAACACAGTGGATGAGTACATCCCTGAGCCAGAGCGTTTGGTTGACCTTCCGTTCCTGATGCCGGTAGAGGACGTATTCTCTATTACAGGTCGTGGTACAGTAGCTACAGGCCGTATTGAGCGTGGTATCGTAAACTCTGGTGAGTCTGTTGAGATCATGGGTCTAGGTGACAAGATGACTTCTACAGTTACTGGTGTTGAGATGTTCCGTAAGATTCTTGACCGTGGTGAAGCGGGTGATAACGTAGGTCTGTTGCTTCGTGGTATCGATAAAACGCAGATTAAGCGTGGTATGGTTATCTGTAAGCCAGGTTCTGTGAAGCCTCACAAAAAATTCAAAGCTGAAATTTACGTACTTTCAAAAGAAGAAGGTGGTCGTCACACTCCATTCTTCTCAAAGTACCGTCCTCAGTTCTATTTCCGTACCACAGACGTAACTGGTGAGATTCGTCTTCCAGAAGGTGTGGAAATGGTAATGCCAGGCGATAACGTATCTATCGACGTGGAACTGATTGCTCCTATTGCAATGGAAAAAGGTCTTCGCTTCGCGATTCGTGAAGGTGGTAGAACTGTAGGTTCCGGTCAGGTAACTGAAATCGTTGAATAAGAATATTTTATAGCAGGCAAAGCGTTTCTGAAAATTTCAGGAACGCTTTTGTTTGTCTTATAAAATTACATATCTTTGCAGCTCTCTTTTGGAGAGCACAAACGGGCGTAGCTCAATTGGTAGAGTAGTGGTCTCCAAAACCATTGGTTGTAGGTTCGAGTCCTACCGCCCGTGCAAAACTAAAAGCAATGGAAAAATTAAAATCATTTGTGCGTGAGTCTTACGAAGAGATGAAGCACAAAGTATCATGGCCAAAATACGGAGAATTGCAGAATAGTTCCGTTCTTGTTTTGGTAGCTTCCCTGATCTTTGCTTTAGTAATCGGCGTTATCGACATAATGTTTGAGAATGCCCTGGAATGGTTTTATAACCAATAAATATCGCCTAAGGAAGAGTTACAGATGAGCGAATTAAAATGGTATGTACTGAGGGTTGTGAGCGGCCAGGAAAAAAAGATCAAGTCTTATCTGGACACGGAAGTGGCCAGGGCGGGTTTGGAAGAGTTTATTCCACAGGTGCTGATCCCTTCAGAGAAAGTCTATGAAATGAGAAATGGTAAGAAGAGAGTGCGGGAACGCAACTTTTTTCCGGGCTATGTTATTGTTTCGGCAGACTTAAGCCATGGCGAAGCTTACCATGTAATTGATAGTATACCAGGCGTTATTGGATTCCTAGGTTCCGGCGAGGGTAATGCAAAGACCCCTGTGCCGCTCAGACAATCCGAAATAAACAGGATACTCGGTAGGGTTGATGAAGTGGAGGATGCAGGCGAGAAGTTAGAAACACCGTACATCGTTGGAGAGTCGGTAAAGGTAATGGACGGCCCGTTCAGTGGCTTTACCGGAGTGGTGGAAGAAGTGTTTGAGGAGCGTAAAAAGCTCAATGTAACGGTGAAAATATTCGGCCGGAACACTCCAGTGGAATTGAATTACATGCAAGTAGAAAAACAAGAATAGCACAATGGCTAAAGAAGTTACTGGTTATCTGAAATTGCAAATAAAAGGTGGGGCAGCCAACCCTTCTCCGCCTGTAGGTCCTGCTCTGGGTAGTAAAGGCCTAAACATCATGGAGTTCTGTAAGCAGTTTAATGCCAGAACACAGGATAAGGCTGGACAGGTGGTGCCAGTGTTAATTACAATCTATTCAGACAAGTCGTTTGAATTTGTTGTGAAAACGCCTCCGGCACCGGTTCTGTTACTACAGGCTGCTAAAGCTAAAAAAGGTTCTGCTGAGCCAAACAGGAATAAAGTAGGTTCTGTAAGCTGGGACCAGGTAAGAGAAATTGCTGAGACAAAAATGCCTGACCTCAATGCTTTTGAAGTAGAGTCAGCCATGAAAATGGTGGCAGGAACGGCCCGCAGTATGGGTCTTAAAGTAACAGGTGATGCACCTTGGCAAAACGTTTAAAGGAAAATGGCAAAGTTAACAAAAAAGCAAAAAGAGGCCAGAAGCAAGGTTGATGCAAACAAGAGCTATTCTCTTGAGGAAGCAGCAGCCCTGGTAAAAGAAATATCTCTTACTAAATTCGATGCTTCTGTAGATCTTGACATAAGGCTTGGCGTAGATCCTCGTAAAGCCGACCAAATGGTAAGAGGCGTTGTAGCACTGCCACATGGTACAGGTAAAGATGTAAAGGTATTAGTTCTTTGCACGCCTGACAAAGAGCAGGAAGCAAAAGATGCTGGTGCAGATTACGTAGGACTGGATGACTACATTTCTAAAATAGAAGGTGGTTGGACGGACATCGATGTGATTATTACCATGCCAACCGTAATGGCAAAAGTAGGTAAGCTGGGCCGTGTATTAGGTCCGCGTGGCTTAATGCCAAACCCAAAAGCAGGTACGGTAACCATGGAAGTAGGCAAAGCAGTGCAGGAAGTGAAAACCGGTAAAATCGACTTCAAAGTTGATAAATTCGGCATCATCCATGCAAGCATAGGAAAAGCATCTTTCGATTCAGACAAAATCCGCGAGAATATCACTGAGATGCTGCAAACCATTGCGAAATTAAAGCCCTCTGCTGCAAAAGGAACCTATTTCAGGAGCATTTCCCTCTCCAGTACCATGAGCCCGGGAATATCTATTGATAAAAGTACCATAGCAGGATTGTAATCATGACCAGAGAAGAAAAAGCACAAGTAATAGAAGAGCTGAAGCAAAAGTTTCAGGAAAATGCGCACTTTTATGTAACAGACGCCTCTGGTTTGTCAGTTGCTCAGGTGAATGAGTTCCGCAGAATCTGCTTCAAGAACAATATTGAATATAAAGTAATCAAAAATACTTTTATTCAAAAAGCACTCGAACCAATGGATGCTGATTTCTCAGCCCTTGATAAAGATGTGCTGAAAGGTTTTTCCGGTGTAATGTTTTCAAAAGAGAACAGCAACGCTCCGGCAAAGGCAATCCTGGAATTTAAGAAAAAACATAAAGATAAACTGACCTTAAAGGGCGCTTCCATCGATACCGATCTCTTTATAGGAGCAGAAAATCTTGACATGCTGAGCAAGCTTAAATCGAAAGAAGAGCTTATCGGCGAAATTATCGGATTGCTGAACTCCCCTGTCCAGAATGTATTGGGTGCCCTCAACAGTGGCAAACATACCATCGCTGGCCTGGTGAAAACCCTTTCTGAACGCTAAAATCGAATTGTAAACTAATTAATTAAAATTACCTAAAATGGCAGATTTAAAAGCATTTGCAGAGCAATTAGTTAACCTTACTGTAAAAGAAGTTAACGAATTAGCTGGAATCCTTAAAGACGAGTACGGAATTGAGCCAGCTGCTGCTGCTGCTCCAGTAATGGCAGCCGGTGGTGGTGCTGAAGGAGAAGCTGCTGCAGAGCAGACTGAGTTCGACGTAGTTCTGAAATCAGCTGGAAGCGCTAAGCTTGCAGTAGTTAAACTGGTAAAAGAATTAACCGGCCTTGGTCTTAAGGAAGCAAAAGAAATTGTAGACAGCGCCCCTAAAGCTATCAAAGAAGGGATTGCGAAGGATGAAGCGGAAGCACTGAAAAAACAACTTGAAGAAGCTGGTGCTGAAGTAGAATTGAAATAAAATATGGACCAGTTACATTGGTCCGCCAAATAGTTTAGGCCTGGCAATTGAGTCAGGTCTTTTCCTGTTTGTACCTAAACAGAGTTGTGCCCGGTATGAATATGCCAGCCATGAACTATTAAAATTCTGTTTGAGTTGTACAAACAAATATCTGTTTATTTGGATCCTTTAAATTTCTACAGAATTGGCTAAGACAAATATAAAAGAACGGATTAGTTTTTCCTCAATCAAGTCGGTAATTGATTATCCGGATTTTCTCGACGTTCAGCTACAATCATACAAAGATTTTCTTCAACTGGAAACTCCAGCAGAGAAGCGTACGCAGGAAGGGCTGTTTAAGGTTTTCTCCGAGAACTTCCCCATTTCCGATTCCCGCGAAAATTTC
The DNA here is from genome assembly GCF_000346615.1 of Nafulsella turpanensis ZLM-10. Taxonomy (GTDB): domain Bacteria; phylum Bacteroidota; class Bacteroidia; order Cytophagales; family Cyclobacteriaceae; genus Nafulsella; species Nafulsella turpanensis. Next base: position 29,052 of record NZ_ANNU01000035.1, on the reverse strand, counting down.
GTACTGGAATTTATCGATTACCTGGTTGATCCGCCGAAATATTCTGTTGAAGAATGTGTTGACAGAGGACTCACCTATGCGGTGCCTCTAAAGGCAAAGCTACGCCTTTCCTGCAATGATGAAGATAATGAAGACTTTGAAACCATTGAGCAGGAAGTATTTTTAGGCAATATCCCTTACATGACAGAGAAGGGATCTTTTGTGATAAATGGAGCAGAAAGGGTAATTGTTTCCCAGCTTCACCGTTCACCAGGGGTTTTCTTTGCACAAAGCAAGCATACGAACGGTACCAAGTTATACTCTGCCAGAATTATACCATTCAAAGGCTCCTGGATCGAATTTGCTACAGACGTAAACAACGTGATGTATGCTTATATCGACAGGAAGAAAAAATTCCCGGTAACCACTCTGCTGCGCGCCATCGGTTATGGTACTGATAAAGAAATCCTGGATCTGTTTGGTCTTTCGGAAGAAGTACAGGCGACCAAGGCAAACCTTAAGAAGGTGGTAGACCGCCGTCTGGCTGCACGTGTTTTACGGACCTGGACAGAAGACTTCGTGGATGAAGATACCGGTGAGGTAGTTTCAATTGACCGGAACGAAGTACTCCTGGAAAGGGATTCCGTACTGGCGGCAGAAGATATTGATGTGATCATGGATTCAGGCACAAAGTCGATCATCCTGCACAGAGAAGATATCAATATCAATGACTATACTATAATATATAATACCCTTCAGAAAGATAATTCAAACTCTGAGAAAGAAGCGGTAGAACAGATATATCGCCAGCTGCGGAATACTGAAGCTCCTGATGAGCAGACAGCTCGTGATGTAATCCAGAGCCTTTTCTTTAGCGATAAGCGTTACGACTTAGGCGAAGTGGGCCGCTACAGAATCAATAAAAAGCTCGGACTGGAAATCGCTGCGGATACGAAAGTATTGACGACACAGGATATTATCAGTATCGTTAAGTTCCTGATCACCCTGATCAACTCTAAGGCGGTAGTAGATGATATTGACCACCTGAGCAATCGTCGGGTGCGTACGGTAGGGGAACAGCTTTATGCCCAGTTTGGCGTAGGCCTCGCCCGTATGGCCCGTACTATTAAGGAGCGTATGAACGTGCGCGACAACGAAGAGTTTAAGCCGGTTGACCTGATTAATGCCCGTACGCTTTCATCAGTAATCAACAGCTTCTTCGGAACCAACCAGCTATCTCAGTTCATGGACCAGACAAACCCGCTGGCGGAAGTTACGCATAAGCGTAGAATGTCGGCACTGGGGCCTGGTGGTTTGAGCCGCGAACGCGCAGGCTTTGAGGTACGTGACGTCCACTATACCCACTATGGCCGTTTGTGTACCATTGAAACACCGGAAGGCCCGAACATTGGATTGATTTCCTCGCTGTGTGTACACGCGAAAGTGAACCACATGGGCTTTATCGAAACTCCGTACAGAAAAGTTAATGATGGTACCGTAACAGAAGATGTTATTTACCTGACGGCCGAAGAAGAAGATACCCATAACATCGCACAGGCGAATGCCCCTATCGATGAAAAAGGTAAATATGTGAATGACAGGGTGAAAGCCCGTTATGAAGGTGACTTCCCGGTAGTAGAGCCGAACCAGCTTACCTATATGGATATTGCACCGAACCAGATTGTGTCGGTTGCCGCTTCCATGATTCCGTTCCTGGAGCATGACGATGCTAACCGTGCCCTGATGGGTTCAAACATGCAGCGCCAGGCAGTTCCTCTGTTAAGGCCGCAGGCCCCGATAGTAGGTACAGGTCTGGAAGGACGTATTGCCCGCGACTCCAGGGCATTGGTTACTGCCTGGGCCGATGGTGAAATCGTATTTGTGGATGCTACTAAAATAGTGGTTCGCTACGATAAGACGGAAGAGCAGAAACTGGTTTCTTTCGACGAGGAACTGATTACCCATAACCTTACCAAATTCCAGCGTACCAACCAGGATACCTGCATCAACCTTACACCAATGGTGCATAAGGGCGACAGGGTAACCAAAGGCCAGATACTTTGTGAAGGATATGCCACTGAAGGTGGTGAGCTGGCATTAGGCCGGAACATGAAGGTAGCCTTCATGCCATGGCAGGGTTACAACTTTGAGGATGCCATTGTAATCTCCGAGAAAGTGGTGAAGGACGATATCTTTACTTCTATCCACATCGAAGAGTTTGAAATGGAAGTGCGTGATACCAAGCGTGGGGAGGAAGAATTAACTTCCGAAATTCCGAACGTAAGCGAAGAGGCAGTGAAGAACCTCGACGAAAATGGTATCATCCGCATAGGTGCAGAGGTAAAAGAAGGAGATATCCTGATTGGTAAAATCACCCCTAAAGGTGAAACTGACCCGACTCCGGAAGAAAAACTACTCCGCGCCATCTTCGGTGATAAAGCCGGTGATGTGAAGGATGCTTCTATGAAAGCCTCTCCATCATTGAATGGGGTGGTTATCGATACCAAACTGTTCTCCCGTCCGAAGAAGGATAAAGACCTCAGAGCGAAAGCCAAGAAAGAGGTGGAAGTACTGAAGAACCGCTACAGCAAAGATTTGCTTAAGCTTCGTGAGAAGATGGTAGATAAAATGGCGGCCCTTCTGGATGGAAAAGTATCGCAGGGCGTGAAACACAAGTTTGGAGATGAAGTCCTTTCTAAAGGCGTGAAGTTTACCCGTGCGAATATCGATAACAACCTCTTCCCGGAAAAGAACATCTACCGCGATGAGAGTACTTATGCTGTTCAGGAAGAAGTTAACCTTATTTCTGACCTGAACCTCGATAACTGGACCGACGATGAGCACACCAATGAGCTTATCGGAGAGATGGTGAAGAACTATAATAAACGCCGCAACGAAATCGCAGGTAACTTTAAGCGTCAGCGCTTTACCCTGGAGGTAGGGGATGAGCTTCCTGCAGGTATCGTACAGCTGGCAAAAGTATACATCGCCAAAAAGCGTAAACTGAAGGTGGGAGATAAAATGGCCGGCCGCCACGGTAACAAAGGGGTGGTTGCGAAAATCGTTCGTGAAGAAGATATGCCATTCCTGCCAGACGGTACGCCAATGGATATTGTACTGAACCCGCTGGGTGTACCTTCGAGGATGAACATCGGGCAGATTTACGAAACCGTACTGGCATGGGCCGGTGAGAAACTGGATCGTAAATACGCCACGCCAATCTTCGACGGAGCAAGCATCGACCAGGTTTCTGCGGAACTTACCGAAGCAGGTCTTCCTGAATTCGGCCGTGCGTATCTGCACGATGGCTTAACCGGCGACCGTTTTGACCAGCCTGTTACCGTGGGTATCATCTATATGCTGAAACTGGGTCACCTGGTAGACGATAAGATGCACGCCCGTTCAATCGGACCTTACTCGCTCATTACACAGCAGCCGCTGGGTGGTAAAGCACAGTTTGGTGGTCAGCGTTTCGGTGAGATGGAAGTGTGGGCGCTGGAAGCATTTGGTGCTGCTAACGTACTGCAGGAAATTCTTACCGTGAAGTCGGATGACGTGGTAGGCCGTGCCAAAGCATACGAAGCCATTGTCAAGGGCGAAAATATGCCACGACCAAATATCCCTGAGTCATTTAATGTACTGGTACATGAGCTCAGAGGATTGGCTCTGGAAATTACCCTCGACTAATTACAATTATAGTTGACCAGCTGGTCGGTTTGTTAAAAGACACAATCAACAACTATGGCATTCAGAAAAAATAAAAAACTGAACAACGACTTCTCTAAAGTTACGATAAGCCTGGCCTCTCCGGAATCTATTCTGGAGGGCAGCCATGGTGAAGTAACGCAGCCGGAGACGATCAATTACAGAACCTATAAGCCCGAGATGGGTGGCCTGTTCTGCGAGCGTATCTTCGGTCCGGTGAAAGACTGGGAATGTCATTGCGGGAAATATAAAAGAATACGTTATAAAGGAATTATCTGTGACCGTTGCGGGGTAGAAGTAACCGAGAAGAAGGTACGTCGCGAGCGCATGGGACACATAGAGCTGGTTGTACCGGTGGCACACATCTGGTATTTCCGTTCACTTCCAAATAAAATTGGCTACCTATTAGGCCTGCCAACCAAAAAACTCGACCAGATTATCTATTACGAGCGCTATGTGGTAATTCAGGCGGGTGTTAAAGAGGAAGACGGTATTAACAAGATGGACTTCCTTACTGAAGATGAGTACCTGGACATCGTGGACAAGCTTCCTCGTGAAAACCAGCAGCTCGACGATACTGATCCGCAGAAGTTTATCGCAAAAATGGGTGCCGAAGCGCTGGAAATGCTGCTTTCACGCATTGCGCTGGACGACCTTTCTTACGAGCTACGCCACCAGGCCGCTACCGATACTTCTCAGCAGCGAAAGGCAGAAGCCCTTAAGCGCCTGAAAGTAGTGGAAGCTTTCCGCGATGCGCAAACGCGTATTGAGAACCGTCCTGAGTGGATGATCATTAAAATGGTACCTGTAATTCCACCGGAGTTACGTCCGTTAGTGCCATTGGATGGAGGCCGCTTTGCGACTTCCGACCTAAATGACCTGTACCGCCGTGTAATTATCCGTAACAACCGTCTTAAGCGCCTGATCGATATCAAGGCGCCGGAAGTAATTCTCCGTAACGAGAAGCGTATGCTGCAGGAAGCGGTTGACTCGCTCTTCGATAACTCCCGTAAGGTAAATGCAGTACGCTCCGATGGTAACCGTGCACTGAAGTCGCTTTCAGACATGTTGAAAGGTAAGCAGGGCCGTTTCCGTCAGAACCTACTTGGTAAGCGTGTAGACTACTCAGGTCGTTCGGTTATTGTGGTAGGTCCTGAGCTGAAGATGCATGAATGTGGTTTGCCTAAGAATATGGCGGCTGAGCTGTTTAAGCCATTCGTCATCCGTAAGCTCATCGAGCGTGGTATCGTTAAAACCGTTAAATCGGCGAAGAAGATTGTAGACCGCAAAGACCCGGTAGTGTGGGATATCCTGGAGAATGTACTGAAAGGACACCCTGTATTGCTGAACCGTGCTCCAACACTTCACCGCTTAGGTATTCAGGCATTCCAGCCGAAACTGATAGAAGGTAAAGCCATCCAGCTGCACCCGCTTGTATGTACGGCCTTTAACGCCGACTTCGACGGTGACCAGATGGCGGTTCACGTTCCTCTGGGACATGAAGCCATTCTGGAAGCCTCCATGCTGATGTTGTCTTCGCACAACATCCTGAACCCTGCCAACGGTGCGCCTATTACGGTTCCTTCTCAGGACATGGTACTCGGTCTTTACTATGTAACCAAAGGCCGCAGAAGCACTCCTGAAGAAAAAGTACCGGGCGAAGGTATGCGCTTCTATTCGGCAGAAGAGGTGGTAATTGCCATCAACGAAAAGAAAATAAGCAAGCACGCTTACATATATGTACGGACGAAGGTTCGTAACCCTGAAACCAACGAGCTTGAAACGAAGGTTATTGAAACCGTTGCAGGCCGTGTGCTCTTTAACCAGGTAGTACCGGAAGAGGTTGGTTATGTAGATGAGCTGCTAACCAAGAAGAAGCTGCAGCAGATTATTGCGCAGGTATTCAAGATTTCTGGTATGGCCCGTACCGCTCACTTCCTCGATGACATCAAGGAATTAGGTTTCCAGTCAGCTTATAAAGGCGGCTTGTCAATGGGCTTAGGAGATATCCTTGTACCGGAAGATAAAGACGGTATGGTGGATAAGGCCAAGGAAGAGGTAGATGCTGTATGGAATAACTACCTGATGGGTCTGATTACCGACAACGAACGTTACAACCAGGTAATTGATATCTGGACACGCGTAAACTCGCAGCTGACAAACGGCCTCATGAAGAAAATGGAGGATGACAAGCAGGGCTTCAACTCTATTTACATGATGATGCACTCCGGAGCCCGTGGTTCCCGAGAGCAGATTCGCCAGCTGGGTGGTATGCGTGGTCTGATGGCCAAGCCACAGAAAAACCTCCAGGGCTCAGTAGGAGAAATTATTGAAAACCCGATTCTTTCTAACTTTAAGGAAGGTCTGGACGTAATCGAATACTTTATCTCTACCCACGGTGCCCGTAAAGGTCTTGCCGATACGGCCCTTAAAACAGCCGATGCCGGTTACCTTACCCGCCGTCTGGTAGACGTGGCCCAGGATGTGGTCATCAATGAAGAGGATTGCGGAACCCTGCGTGGTATCAACGTAAGTGCTCTGAAAGACAACGAAGATATCGTTGAGCCGCTTTCTGAGCGAATTCTTGGCCGTGTATCCGTTCATGATGTATATGATCCGATTACTGAAGAGCTGCTGATTACTGCAGGCGAAGAGATTACGGAGGAGGTTGCTGCCCGTGTGGATGAAACCAGCATAGAGGACATCGAAATCCGCTCCGTACTGACCTGCGAGGCGCGCCAGGGTGTGTGTAGCTTGTGCTACGGACGTAACCTTGCCTCAGGTAAAATGGTGCACCAGGGAGAAGCGGTAGGTGTTATCGCTGCACAGTCAATCGGTGAACCAGGTACACAGCTGACACTTCGTACTTTCCACGTGGGTGGTACTGCCTCTAACATTGCGGTAGAAGCGCAAATCCGCGCCAAATTCGAAGGGGAAATTAAGTTTGAAGAGCTTCGCTCCATTCAAACCACCAACGAGGAGGGAGAGGCAATCAGTGTAGTAATGGGTCGTTCTGGTGAAATCCAGATAGTGGAGCCGAAGAGCGGAAAGGTGCTTATCTCTAACCACGTACCATACGGTAGCTTCCTGACGGTAAAAGACGGAGATAAAGTAAGTAAGAACGACCAGCTTTGCTATTGGGATCCATACAATGCGGTAATCCTTTCTGAACTGGATGGTACCGTTGAGTTCGATGCTATTGAAGAAGGAATTACCTATCGTGAAGAGTCTGACGAACAGACAGGCCACCGGGAGAAGGTAATTGTGGATACGAAAGATAAAACCAAGAACCCGTCTATTTTTGTAAATACAGGAAAAGACGATTCTAAAGGTTATAACATACCGGTAGGTGCTCACCTTGCCGTGGATAAGGGGGATAAAGTCCGTCGCGGACAGGTAATCGCCAAGATTCCACGTACAATGGGTAAATCACGAGATATTACAGGTGGTCTGCCAAGGGTAACAGAGCTTTTCGAAGCACGTAACCCTTCAAACCCGGCGGTAGTATCGGAAATCGATGGGGTGGTAACATACGGTGGTATTAAGCGTGGTAACCGCGAAATTTACATCGAGTCGAAAGACGGTGTGAAGAAGCGTTACCTGGTTCCACTGGCGAAGCACATCCTGGTACAGGATAATGACTTTGTTCGTGCAGGCCATGCTTTATCGGACGGTGCCATTACGCCAGCCGATATCCTGAATATCAAAGGACCAACTGCGGTACAGGAGTATCTTGTAAATGAGATACAGGAAGTATACCGTCTGCAGGGTGTGAAGATCAACGATAAGCACATTGAGGTGATTGTTCGCCAGATGATGCAGAAACTGATCATCCTCGATGCAGGGGACACCAGCTTCCTGCCGAACCAGCAGGTAGATAAGTTTGTCTTCTTTGAAGAGAACGATTCTATTCTGGATAAGAAGGTAGTGGTAGATGCCGGCGATTCAGCAACCCTGAAGCCGGGCATGATTATTACTGCCCGACGTTTACGTGACGAGAACTCGAAGCTGAAGCGGAATGACCAGAAACTGGTAGAAGTACGGGATGCGCAGGCAGCTGTTTCTCAGCCTACCCTGCAGGGTATTACACAGGCATCCTTAGGTACCGAAAGCTTTATTTCAGCGGCTTCCTTCCAGGAAACCACCAAAGTGCTGAGCGAAGCGTCTATCAGAGGAAAGGCCGACCTGTTGAACGGATTGAAGGAGAACGTAATTGTAGGGCACCTAATTCCTGCAGGTACGGGCCAGCGACAGTTCAGCCAGGTAGTGGTAGGTTCTCAGGAAGAGTACGATAACTTAGTGTCTGCTCGTGAAAGAAGCGGAAAGCCTAAAGAAATAGAAGCATAAAACAGAGGAGTAACCATGGCAGATAATTCAGATAACAAAGAGAAGCCGCAAAAGCCAAACCAGATTAATATAGAACTTTCCGAAGAAGTAGCGGAAGGCGTCTATTCCAACCTGGCAATGGTGGCGCATTCAAACTCAGAGTTTGTGCTGGATTTTATCAGGCTGATGCCGGGGGTGCCAAAAGCAAAGGTGAAAGCCAGAGTCATTATCACCCCGGAACATGCACTCCGCCTGTTGAATGCTTTGAACGATAACATACAGAAATACGAAACTTCGTTTGGGCCCATCAAAGAAAGTGATGACCCTGCACCACGATTCCCGATTAATTTCGGGGGAACGGTAGGAGAGGCTTAAAAGCCGGTATTTCAAAACCATACTAAAATAGTACACATTATGTTTTGATGATGTGTACTATTTTTATATTTTTGCAGTCCTAAATCCGAACTTGGGAAAAGTATATTAAATCATTTTGTAAATGCCTACAATACAGCAATTAGTAAGAAAGGGTAGAACAAAGCTGACTTCAAAGTCGAAGTCACCGGCTTTGGAATCCTGCCCGCAGCGGAGAGGCGTATGTACCAGAGTGTACACTACCACTCCTAAAAAGCCAAACTCGGCGATGCGTAAAGTAGCCAGGGTACGTTTAACAAACGGAAAAGAGGTAAACGCCTATATTCCTGGTGAAGGTCACAACCTGCAGGAGCACTCAATTGTGCTTATCCGCGGCGGTCGTGTAAAAGACCTGCCAGGTGTGCGTTACCACATTATCCGTGGTGCACTGGATACCGCAGGAGTAAGCGGCCGTTTACAGGCACGCTCCAAGTATGGTGCAAAGCGCCCTAAAAAATAATCGAATAAGCTTGTAAAAGAACAATGAGAAAAGCAAAACCTAAAAAAAGATATATTCTTCCTGATCCGAAATTTGGAGACACCCTCGTAACCAAGTTCGTGAACTACCTGATGGAGGACGGAAAGAAGAGTATTGCCTATGATATTTTCTACAAAGCAGTAGCGCTGGTAGAGAGCAGAACAGGTGAGAATGGTCTGGAGACTTGGAAAAAGGCACTGAATAACATCATGCCTGCAGTAGAAGTAAAAAGCAGACGCGTTGGCGGAGCGACTTTTCAGGTGCCAATGGAGGTAAGACCTGATCGTAAAGTCTCTTTAGGAATCAAATGGATGATCTCTTATGCCCGGAACCGTGGAGAAAAGACAATGATGGAGCGCCTTGCGGGCGAAATTGTTGCTGCCTCAAAAGGTGAAGGTGCTGCGATTAAGAAGAAGGATGATACCCACAGAATGGCTGAGGCGAATAAGGCATTTTCACACTTTAGATTCTAACTCATGGCAACTAGAGATTTAAATTTTACAAGAAATATAGGTATTGCAGCCCACATCGATGCGGGTAAAACAACTACCACGGAACGTATCCTTTTCTATTCAGGTGTAAGCCATAAAATAGGTGAGGTACACGATGGAGCTGCAACCATGGACTGGATGGAGCAGGAGCAGGAGCGTGGTATTACCATTACCTCTGCTGCGACAACAGTTAAATGGCCTTACAAAGGTCAGGACTACCACATCAACATTATTGACACTCCCGGCCACGTAGACTTTACCGTAGAGGTAAACCGCTCACTGCGTGTACTCGATGGTCTGGTGTTCCTTTTTAGTGCCGTTGATGGTGTGGAGCCACAGTCTGAAACAAACTGGCGTCTGGCTAACAACTATAATGTGGCCCGAATCGGCTTCGTGAACAAAATGGACCGCCAGGGTGCCGACTTCCTTGCTGTTTGTAAGCAGGTGAAGGAAATGCTGGGAAGCAACGCTGTTCCGCTTCAGCTGCCAATAGGTGCTGAAGAGAATTTCAAAGGCGTGGTTGACCTGGTATCAAACATCGGAATGGTGTGGGATGAGGATAATTTCGGTATGACGTTTACTGAAGTGCCGATTCCGGACGATATGAAGGAGGAAGTGAAGGAGTACAGAGAGAAGTTACTGGAAGCAGTAGCGGAGTACGACGAAACCCTCATGGAAAAATATTTCGAAGATCCTGAGTCTATCACTGAAGCAGAGATTATTGCAGCCCTCCGTGCCGCAACCATCGATATGGCCATTGTGCCAATGCTTTGTGGTTCTTCTTTCAAGAACAAAGGGGTACAGACTATGCTCAACTATGTAATGGAGCTTTGCCCTTCTCCACTAGACAGAGGCAATATTAAAGCAACCAACGTAGATACAGAGCAGGAAGTAACTATTAAGCCGGATTATAACGAACCTTTCGCGGCACTTGCATTTAAAATTGCGACTGACCCTTATGTGGGCCGTCTTTGTTTCGTAAGAGCTTATTCTGGTGTGCTGGAATCAGGTTCATACATCTTCAATACCCGTTCAGGTAACAAAGAGCGTATTTCAAGAATCTTCCAGATGCACGCCAACAAGCAGAACCAAATCGAAAGATTGGGAGCCGGAGACATTGGTGCAGTGGTAGGTTTTAAGGATATTAAAACGGGCGATACCCTTTGTGACTCAAGCCGCAAACTGATCCTGGAATCAATGGTATTCCCTGATCCGGTAATTGGTTATGCAATTGAGCCTAAGAAGCAGGCTGATGTTGATAAGCTTGGTATGGCTATCTCTAAGCTTGTTGAAGAAGACCCAACCCTGCAGGTAGAAACCGACCATGAAACTGGGCAGACTATCTTACGAGGTATGGGAGAGCTCCACCTGGAAATTATCATTGACCGCCTGAGAAGAGAATTTAAGGTAGAGATTAACCAGGGTGCTCCTCAGGTAGCTTACAAAGAAGCCATTACTGCAACAGTAGAACACAAAGAGGTTTACAAGAAGCAGTCAGGTGGTAAAGGTAAGTTTGCCGATATTTCTTTTGAGTTAGGACCAATTGATGCAGAGCCAAACGAGAAGGATGTGAAGAACGGACTTCAGTTCGTGAACAACATCGTAGGTGGTGTAATTCCAAAAGAATTTATCCCGGCCATTCAGAAGGGCTTCGAGTCGGCCATGAAAAATGGTCCGCTGGCAGGCTACCCTGTTGAGCAAATGAAAGTTCGTCTGTTCCACGGCTCATTCCACGATGTGGACTCGGATGCACTGTCTTTCGAATTAGCTGCCCGTATTGGATTTAAAGAAGCCGCGAAAAAGGCGAAGCCTGTTATCCTGGAGCCAATAATGGCGCTGGAGGTAGTAACTCCGGAGGAATATACAGGTCCTGTTACCGGTGACCTGAACCGCCGTCGTGGTTTGATGAAAGGAATGGATTCTAAGGCAAATGCACAGGTTATCAAAGCAAACGTGCCACTGTCTGAGCTCTTCGGTTATGTAACGGACTTGCGTACCCTGACTTCAGGCCGTGCAACCGCTTCTTTAACCTTCGACCACTACGAACCAGTTCCGAACAACATCGCAGAGCAGGTAATCGCTAAAGCTAAAGGTGAGGCCGTAAAATAATTAAGAATATGAACCAGAAAATCAGAATAAAGCTTAAGTCGTACGACCATAACCTGGTTGACAAGTCCTCAGAGAAAATCGTGAGAGCGGTGAAGACTACCGGTGCAGTCGTAAGCGGCCCGATTCCTTTGCCAACCGAGAAGGAAATCTTTACTGTACTTCGCTCACCACACGTGAGTAAAAAGTCACGTGAGCAGTTCCAGTTATGTACTTACAAGCGCCTGGTAGATATCTATTCTAACAGTGCCAAAACAGTAGATGCATTAATGAAGCTGGAGTTGCCAAGCGGGGTAGATGTAGAAATAAAGGTCTAAAAGACCTTCCATAAAAAAGAAAAGGACCAATTCCTGACTAACGGAATTGGTTCTTTTTTTGTTTTGGAATATTCATGGAAATTTATCACTAAGAGTTTTGCTTGTAAGCAAAAATTCATAACTTTGCAGTCCTTTGTGAAAAGTAAGTTATAATGAACACATTATAGCGATTGGACAAATATTGTTAACATGTCAGGAATAATAGGTAAAAAGATCGGAATGACTAGCATTTACAGTGCCGATGGACGTAACGTCGCATGCACAGTAGTGGAAGCTGGTCCTTGCGTGATCACGCAAGTAAAAAATGCAGATACGGATGGCTATAATGCTGTGCAGCTGGCGTATGGAGAGCGTAAAGAAAAAAATACGCCTGCAGCGTTAAAAGGACACTTTAAAAAGGCCAATACCACACCTAAGAAGAAGGTGGTTGAATTCCGCGATTTCCGAATGGAATTTGAAGGAGGCACAAAGCTTGGCCAGGAAGTAATTGCTGGCGAAGTATTCAAGGAAGGAGACTTCTTAGATGCCATAGGAACTTCTAAGGGTAAAGGATTCCAGGGTGTTGTAAAGCGCCACAATTTCGGTGGGGTAGGGCAGTCTACTCACGGTCAGCACAACAGGTTAAGAGCGCCAGGTTCCATTGGCGCCTGTTCATTTCCTGCTCGTGTATTCAAGGGCTTGCGTATGGCAGGTCGTATGGGTGGAAGCCGCGTAAAAGTGGTGAACTTAAGAGTGCTGAAGATTGTAGCCGAAAAGAACCTGATTTTGGTGAGCGGTTCTATCCCTGGTGCTAAAAATTCTATGGTAATTTTAGAGAAGTAAGAAAATGGAAGTTTCTGTAGTAAAATATAGTGGTGAAGATACCGGAAGAAAGGTGACGTTGGCAAACAACATCTTTGGTATTGAGCCTAACGATCATGCTATTTACCTCGATGTTAAGCAGTATTTGGCTAATCAGCGCCAGGGTACGCACAAATCGAAAGAAAAAGCGGAAATAGCAAAGTCAACAAGAAAAATTAAGAAGCAAAAAGGAACGGGTACTGCTCGTGCCGGTAGTGCAAAATCACCGATTTTCAGAGGTGGTGGTCGAGTATTTGGTCCGAGGCCAAGAAATTACAGCTTTAAGCTGAATAAAAAGGTGAAAGAACTGGCGCGGAAATCTGCTTTAGCTTATAAGGCAACTGAAAGCAACATTGCGGTAGTAGAGTCCTTCAATTTAGAATCACCGAAAACAAAAGAGTACTTAAAGCTACTGGTGAACCTTTCATTAGATGGTAAAAAGTCTCTGTTGGTTCTTCCGGACGTGGATAAGAACATCGTTCTTTCTTCAAGAAACCTGAAGAATGCAAAAGTAACGACAGCTGCACAAATGAATACCTATGATGTGCTGCACGCCGATAACCTGATAATCAGCGAAGAGGCTGTAAAAAGATTAGAAGAACTTTATCACTGAGAATAATGAGTATCCTGATAAAACCACTGGTTACAGAGAAGATTTCTGCCCTGAATGAAAAAGGCAAGTATGGTTTCGTGGTTGACCGCAAAGCCAACAAGGTAGAAATTAAGAAAGCCATCGAAAAAGCATATGGAGTATCGGTTGAATCGGTAAATACCATGCTTTATCCTGGCAAAGACAAGACGAAGTATACAAAGTCGCGGATCATCGCCGGCAGAACACCTGGCTTTAAGAAAGCAATAGTTACTGTTGCCGAAGGAGAGGTAATAGATTTTTACAGCGGTATTTAAATTAACGAAAAATGGCAGTTAAAAAAACAAGGCCTGTAACCCCGGGCCAGAGATATAGATTAGCTCCGACTTTTGGAGAAATAACTACAGACAAGCCGGAAAAGTCGTTATTGAAGCCCCTTCGCAGAACAGGTGGTAGAAACAATTCTGGTAGAATGACGATGCGCTATATGGGCGGTGGTCATAAGCAGAAGCTTCGCCTTATAGATTTCAAGCGCGACAAATTTGATGTACCTGCAACGGTAAAAACAATCGAGTATGACCCGTCAAGGACTGCTCGTATTGCATTGGTAGTATATGCCGATGGTGCTAAAGCTTATATTTTAGCAGCTGAAGGATTGAAAGTAGGCCAGCAGATTGTAAGCGGCCCGTCAGTAGCTCCTGAAGTAGGAAATACGCTCCCTTTGAGCAAAATTCCGCTGGGCACAATCATCCATAATATTGAGCTTCAGCCAGGCAATGGTGGCATATTGGCAAGAAGTGCCGGTTCTTATGCGCAGCTTTTAGCTCGTGAAGGACGTTACGCAACCATTAAGTTGCCTTCAGGCGAAATGAGAATGGTGTTGGTGGACTGTCTGGCAACGGTAGGTACCGTATCGAACGGAGACCACATGAACGTGGTATTAGGCAAAGCAGGCCGTAACCGCTGGTTAGGTCGTCGTCCTCGTACCCGTGGTGTAGCCATGAACCCTGTCGATCACCCAATGGGTGGTGGTGAAGGTCGTGCTTCAGGTGGGCACCCGCGTTCACGTAATGGTGTACCTTCTAAAGGTAAGAAAACCAGAAACCCGAATAAATACAGCAACCGTTTAATCATTAGCAGAAGGAAGAAATAATGGGACGTTCACTCAAGAAAGGACCTTATATAGATTTTAGGCTTGATAATAAGGTACAAGCCATGACAGAATCCGGTAAAAAATCAGTGATCAAAACATGGTCCAGAAGGTCAATGATATCACCGGAATTCGTAGGACATACATTTGCCGTACATAACGGGAACAAATTTATACCGGTTTATGTAACGGAAAACATGGTAGGCCACAAGCTGGGAGAGTTTGCACCAACCAGAAATTTTAGAGGTCACATTGCTAAAAAAGACAAAGGCAGAAGATAATATGGAAGCAGTAGCAAAGCTCAACAACGTGCCGACCTCTCCGCGCAAAATGCGGTTAGTGGCGGACATGATCAGAGGCCAGGAAGTAGACAGAGCGCTAAGTATCCTGAAGTTTGAATCAAAGCAAGGCGCTGCACGCCTGGAGAAGCTTTTGATTTCAGCCATTTCAAACTGGCAGAATAAGTATGAGGAGGAGCGTCTGGAAGAGGCAAATCTTTTCATCAAGGAAATCAGAGTGGATAGCGGACGTATCTTGAAAAGACTTCGCCCGGCTCCACAGGGACGCGCCCACAGAATAAGGAAGCGTTCTAACCACGTTACAGTGGTAGTGGCCAGCAGAGCAAACGAACAGGTAATTGGCGAAACAGAAAATAATAACAACGAATAATTATGGGACAAAAAGTTAATCCGATTGGCCTGAGATTAGGTATCGTAAAAGGATGGGATTCGAACTGGTACGGAGGAAGGACTTTCTCTGAAAAGTTAATTGAGGACCATAATATTCGTAAGTATATTGATGCTCGTATCCCTAAAGGTGGTATTTCTAAAATTATCATTGAGCGCACACTGAAGCGTATTACGCTTACCCTTCATACTGCCCGTCCTGGTGTGGTTATTGGTAAAGGTGGCTCAGAAGTCGACCGCATCAAGGAAGAATTAAAGAAGCTTACCGGAAAAGACGTTCAAATCAATATTTTTGAAATAAAACGTCCGGAGCTCGATGCCAAACTGGTGGGAGAGTCTATTGCCCAGCAGCTAAAAGCAAGAATCTCTTACCGTCGTGCCATGAAGCAGGCCATTGCAAGTGCCATGCGAGTGGGTGCTCAGGGTATTAAAATAAAAGTTTCAGGCCGTTTAGGTGGTGCTGAAATGGCCCGTACAGAGCAGTATAAAGAAGGAAGAGTTCCATTACATACATTAAGAGCGGACATCGATTACGCTGTTTCCGAAGCAGATACTGTATATGGAATCATCGGTATAAAAGTATGGATCTTTAAAGGCGAAGTCTACGGCAAACAAGATCTTTCTCCAAATGCTCAGGCTACAGCAGCCCAGGGTGCTGCAGGTGGAGGAGCTGCCGGTGGTAACCGCAGAAAGCGCGGAGCCGGAAATGAAGGTCGTAAAAAAAGGAGAAGATAAGCTGCTCTAAAAAATTAGAAGAAGATGTTACAGCCAAAAAGAACCAAATTTAGAAAAAAGCAAAAAGGAAGAGTAAAAGGAATTGCCGGAAGAGGCCATTCCATCGCTTTCGGATCATTTGCAATAAAATCACTTGAGCCAGGCTGGATTACCAGCCGTCAGATAGAAGCCGCCCGTATTGCCATGACAAGGGCAATGAAAAGGGAAGGTCGTGTTTGGATCCGGGTTTTCCCGGACAAGCCTATCACCAAAAAGCCTGCTGAAGTGCGTATGGGTAAAGGTAAAGGTGCACCGGAATATTGGGTAGCTGTGGTAAAACCAGGCACCATTCTTTTCGAATCAACAGGTGTGAGCCTGGAGTTAGCTCAGGAATCTTTGCGGCTGGCTGCACAGAAGTTACCAATTAAAACAAAATTTGTCGTACGTAGAGATTACGTAGGTTAACCGTGCCAATCATGAAAAACGCAGAAGTAAAAGCGCTTTCTACGGAAGAGCTGAGAGAGCGTATAGCCGCAGAGAAGGAGAACCTTCAGAAATTAAATTTTGCTCATGCTATTTCTCCTATCGAAAACCCGATGAAGATCCGGGACAGCAGGAAATTAATAGCTAGACTAAATACAGAGTTACGGGCTAAAGAATTAAATAGCTAAAAGATGGAGTCTAGAAACTTACGTAAAGAAAGAGTAGGACAAGTGGTGAGTAACAAAATGGATAAAACCATCACTGTTACCATCCAGCGAAAAGTAAAGCATCCTATGTACGGTAAATTCATTGGTAAGACCACTAAATTTACTGCCCATGACGAGAAAAACGAATGTGGTATCGGTGATACCGTTCGCATCATGGAAACTCGTCCGCTCAGCAAAAACAAGCGGTGGAGATTAGTTGAAATCATTGAAAGAGCAAAATAATGATACAGCAAGAGTCGAGATTAAATGTAGCAGATAATAGTGGTGCCAAAACAGTGCTATGTATCCGTGTTTTAGGCGGTACAGGTAAGAAGTATGCATCTGTAGGCGATAAAATTGTAGTCACTGTTAAAACTGCTATTTCTTCAAGCAACCTGAAGAAAGGAACAGTATCGAAAGCTGTTGTTGTGAGAACAAAAAAGGAAGTGCGCAGAAAAGACGGATCTTATATCCGCTTTGAAGAAAATGCGGCTGTTTTGCTCAACAACAACGATGAGCCTAGAGGAACACGTATCTTTGGCCCGGTAGCCAGAGAATTACGGGAAAAGCAATTTATGAAAATCGTGTCTTTGGCACCTGAAGTTTTATAAGTATATGAGCAATTTAACTAAACAACAGCCAAAGCTTCATATCAGAAAAGGAGATAAAGTAACAGTTCTTACCGGAAACGATAAAGGTAAAACCGGAGAAGTACTGGAAGTTTTTCCTTCCAAGCAGAAAGCATTGGTAGAAGGTGTTAATGTAAAGCATAAGCACCAGAAGCCTTCGGCTGCCAACCCTAATGGCGGGATAGAGCAAAAAGAAGCTCCTATCCATGTAAGCAACCTGATGTTAATCAACCCTGCAAACGGAGAAGCTACAAAAGTAGGCCGTAAGAAGGATGAAAGCGGAAAATTGCAGAGATATTCAAAGAAAACCGGAGAAATAATTAAATAATGGCTAACCCAAGATTAAAGGATAAGTATCTGAACGAGATCGTACCTGCCCTGAAAGAGAGGTTTGAGTATACTTCTGTAATGCAGGTGCCAAAACTGGAGAAAATCAGCATCAACCGTGGCATGGGTGCCGCTGTTGCTGATAAAAAGCTTATCGATATGAGCGTGGAAGAGCTGACGACCATTTCAGGTCAGCGGGCTGTGCCGACAAAAGCGAAAAACTCGATCTCGAACTTTAAATTACGTGAAGGAATGCCTATTGGCGCTAAAGTTACCTTGCGTGGTGAGAGAATGTATGAGTTTCTTGACAGATTAATGTCTGTAGCTTTGCCAAGGGTACGCGACTTCCGCGGTATCAGTAACAAAGGGTTCGATGGCCGTGGCAATTACACCTTAGGCGTACGCGAGCAAATTATTTTTCCAGAAATCAGCATTGATAAGGTAAACCGAATCACTGGGATGAACATTACGTTCGTAACCAATGCTTCTACAGATGAAGAATGCTTCGAGCTCCTCAAATCATTCGGAATGCCTTTCGCAAATAAAAACGCACAATAATCATGGCAAGAGAATCTGTAAAAGCAAGAGAAAGAAAACGGGCCAAACTCGTTGCCCAGTACGCGAAGAAACGCGCCGAACTAAAAGCAGCAGGAGATTACCAGGCACTAGACAAACTCCCCCGCAATGCCTCTCCGGTTCGTTTGCACAATCGTTGTAAGTTAACCGGCCGCCCCAGAGGATACATGAGAAAGTTTGGTATCTCCCGTGTAACCTTCCGCGAAATGGCTGCTGCTGGTAAAATACCAGGTGTTACAAAAGCCAGCTGGTAATATTTATCAGATATATTTTAAAAACTTAAAAATATTTGTACTTTTGCAGGCCTGTTAAGGCTTGCAAAACAAATTTTGGTACAATGACAGATCCAATAGCTGATTACCTTACCCGCCTGAGAAATGCCATTAAGGCAAACCATCGGGTGGTTGAAATACCGGCCTCTAATATTAAGAAGGAATTAACCAAGGTGTTATACGACAAAGGTTACATCCAGAGCTATAAGTTCGATGATGAAGCTTCTTATAACGGTATCATTAAAATAGCGCTGAAGTATAACCCAGCGACAAAAAGTTCCGCCATCGTTAAGCTGGAGCGGATTAGCAAGCCAGGTTTGCGCAAGTATGCAAAGGCCGATAGCCTTCCTCGCGTATTGAATGGCTTAGGCGTCGCCATCCTTTCTACTTCCAAAGGTGTTTTAACCGATAAAGAAGCACGCGAGATGAATATTGGTGGGGAAGTGTTGTGTTACGTTTATTAATCGAGAGTTATGTCAAGAATCGGTAAAAAGAGTATACAGCTGCCCAAAGATGTAACTGTGCAATATGAAAAAGGCACGGTAACGGTAAAAGGGGCTAAAGGAACATTAACGCAGGATCTCGACCCTGATTTTAAGATTGAAAATCAGGATGGAGTAGTAACGGTAATTCGTCCGACAGAACAGAAAAGACATAAGGCGCTGCATGGCTTATACCGTGCCCTTATTGCCAATATGGTGGAAGGAGTAAGTGTAGGATTCAAAAGGCAGCTTGAACTGGTGGGTGTAGGTTATAAGGCTACTGCTCAGGGAAATGTTCTTGAGTTGAACCTTGGATACTCTCACAGCATTTATGTGGCTGTTCCGGAAGAACTGAAAGTAGCGGCAGAAACTCCAAAAGGAAAGAACCCAACCGTTACGCTGGAAGGAATTGATAAGCAATTAATTGGCCAGGTAGCAGCAAAAATAAAGTCGCTCCGTAAAGTTGAGCCTTACAAAGGTAAAGGTATACGTTTTACAGGTGAGCAAGTTAGAAGAAAAGCTGGTAAAACTGCAGCTAAATAATAGATAAATGGCTACGAAAAGATTAAGCAGAAGAGACAGAATACGTAAAGGTATTCGTCAACAAATCAGTGGAACTCCTGAAAGACCAAGGCTTTCGGTATTTAAGAGCAATAAGAATATATATGCTCAGCTGATTGATGACCTGAAAGGTCATACGATCGCAGCTGCTTCCACCCGCGAACTGGAAGTTTCCAATGCGACTGTCGAAACATCTAAAAATGTTGGTACCAGACTGGCTGAAAAGGCTAAAGAAGCTGGTATAACAGAAGTTGTTTTCGACCGCGGTGGTTATAAATATCACGGCCAGGTAAAGGCACTTGCTGAAGGTGCCCGCGAAGGTGGATTAAAATTTTAATTTATTATGGCTCAAAGCAACATAAAAACTGTAAAAGCTAGCGAAATAGACCTTAAAGAAAGGGTAGTAGCTATAAAAAGAGTAGCCAAGGTAGTAAAAGGTGGTCGTAGATTCAGCTTTTCAGCTATCGTGGTAGTAGGCGATAGCCATGGTGTAGTAGGTTATGGATTGGGTAAAGCCAATGAAGTAACTGATGCTATTACCAAAGGAATAGACGATGCTAAGAAAAACCTTGTGAAGGTACCGGTAATTAAAGGCACAGTACCACATACTGCCGAAGGAAAATACTGCGGCGGATTTGTGTTGCTGAAGCCAGCGGCTCCTGGTACAGGTGTAATTGCAGGTGGTGCCATGCGTGCCGTTCTGGAAAGTGCCGGTGTAAAAGACGTTTTGGCTAAATCAAAAGGTTCTTCAAACCCACATAACGTGGTGAAAGCAACTTTTGATGCCTTAGCAAATATGAGAGACGCTTTTACTGTAGCGCAGCAAAGAGGTGTTTCTATGGATAAAGTGTTTAACGGCTAAGAAAATGGGAAAAATAGCAATCACACAGGTAAGAAGTTCTATTAAAAGACCAAAGGACCAGAAGTTAACTTTGCAGGCCCTTGGCTTAAATAAAATTAATAGAACCGTTGAGGTAGAGAATACACCTCAAATTGTAGGAATGGTGAATAAGGTTAAGCACCTCTTAACTGTAAAAGAACTATAGGATGAAATTAAATAATTTAAAACCAGCTGCAAATTCCACCAAGAGCGATAAGAGAATTGGCAGGGGGCAGGGTTCTGGTAAAGGCGGAACTTCTACGCGCGGTCATAAAGGCGCAAAATCCCGTTCCGGATATAGCAAAAAAATAGGCTTTGAAGGGGGACAAATGCCACTTCAGCGCCGGGTGCCAAAATTTGGTTTTAAAAACCCGGGAAGAGTTGCATATAAAGCAATAAATCTTTATGTTCTTGAAGATTTAGCCAACCAGTATAATCTGTCTAAAATCACTATTGAAGAGCTTGAAAAGCACGGATTAGCAGATAAGAATGATAAGGTTAAAATATTGGGCCAGGGCCAGATAACCAAAGCGCTGGAAGTAGAAGCCCATTCTCTTTCTTCTTCAGCACAGGAAGCTATTGAAAAAGCAGGCGGGAAAGCCGTCAAATTATAATTTCTTATGAAGAAGTTCTTTAGTACGATTAGAAATATCTTCACAATTGAAGAGCTCAGGACGAGAATTTTTAACACACTTGGCTTTTTGCTGATTTTCCGTTTAGGTTCTTTCGTTGTGCTTCCGGGTATTGACCCCAACCTGCTGGATGCTGGTGAACCCACCGGTATTTTTGCATTATTGAACACCTTTTTAGGTGGTGCATTCAGCAGAGCATCTATTTTTGCTCTTGGGATCATGCCATACATTTCGGCTTCAATTGTGGTGCAGCTCTTAACGGTTGCTGTACCGTATTTCCAAAAGTTACAAAAGGACGGAGAATCAGGAAGAAAGAAAATCAACCAGATCACCAGGGTCTTAACGATAGCGATTACCATTTTTCAGGCCTCCGCTTATCTTACGACCATTCCGGCCGAAGCAGTTGTAATCGATCCTTTTACCTGGAGAATTGCCAGCGTCATCATCATTACAGGAGGAACCCTGTTCTGTATGTGGTTAGGAGAGAAAATAACTGATAAAGGAATAGGAAACGGTATTTCCATGCTTATCATGATTGGTATTATTGCTGCCTTACCAGGGGCTTTAATCGCCGAAAGTGTGTCAAGAGGTATGGAGGGTATGCTTCTCTTTATAATTGAATTAGCGGCCCTTTTCTTTGTGGTGATGGGTGTGGTATTACTTACCCAGGCAACCCGCCGGATTCCGGTACAGTATGCCAAGCAGGTAATTGGCGGGAAAGTATATGGTGGTCAGCGTCAGTACATCCCGTTGAAGGTAAATGCATCTGGTGTAATGCCTATCATTTTTGCACAGTCCCTGATGTTTATTCCTGGTATGGTGGCTGGCCTTTGGGCAGACGAAAGTGATATAGCTGCTTCTATTGGAGCTACTTTCAGTACCTATACCTCCTGGCAGTATAACCTGGTATTTGCGCTCTTAATTATCATCTTTACCTTTTTCTATACGGCGATTACGGTCAATCCAAACCAGATTGCAGACGACCTGAAGAGAAACGGCGGATTTGTTCCGGGAATTAAACCGGGGAGAGATACCAGCAACTTTATCGATAATGTACTATCCAGAATTACCCTTCCCGGATCTATTTTCCTTGCCATAGTTGCAATTTTGCCGGCCATTGCCACCCTTGCAGGTGTAAACCAGCAGTTTGCACAGTTTTATGGTGGAACTTCTCTCCTGATTATGGTGGGAGTAGTGCTGGACACTTTGAATCAGATTGAAAGTTATCTGCTCATGAGGCACTATGAAGGCATGATGAAGTCTGGTAAAATCAAAGGCAGATCAGAAAATGTTGCGGTAGCTTAATGGTGTATTTGAAGAGTCCTGAAGAGGTAGAACTGATAAAAGAAAGTGCTGAAATCCTGGGCAAAACCCATGGCCTTATCGCCAAAGAAGTGAAGCCGGGAGTAAGCACTGCTTTTTTAGATAAAATAGCAGAAGAATTTATCCGTGATCATCAGGCTTCTCCTTCTTTCAAAGGGTACAGTGGGTTTCCATATTCCCTTTGTATTTCAGTAAATGAAAATGTAGTCCATGGTTTTCCGAGCGACTATGCGTTAAGAGAAGGAGATATTGTTTCTATAGATTGCGGGGTTTTTCATAAAGGCTTCCATAGCGATTCAGCCTACACCTACGCTGTCGGAAACATTCAAGAAGAGGTAAAGGACTTACTCAGGCATACTGAAAAGTCGCTCTACCTCGGAATTGAACAGGCAGTGTCCGGTAACCGAATAGGGGATATTGGATTTGCTGTTCAAAGCTATGTGGAAGACAAAGGATATACAGTAGTTCGTGAACTGGTTGGCCATGGTCTTGGAAAGGCCCTGCATGAGGAGCCTGAGGTTCCTAACTACGGTAAACGTGGTAAAGGGCCGAAGCTAAAACCAGGGATGGTCATCGCCATTGAACCGATGGTGAACCTTGGAAGGAGAAATGTTGTTCAGGAAAACGATGGCTGGACTATTCGTACGTCTGATAGACAACCTTCTGCCCATTTTGAACATACGGTAGCCATTTGGGAAGACAAGACAGAAATTCTTACAACACATAAATATATAGAGGAAGTATACAAACTTTAATATGGCAAAACAAACTTCTATTGAGCAGGATGGAACTATCGTAGAAGCATTATCTAATGCTATGTTTCGTGTAGAGCTTGAAAACGGGCACCAGTTAATCGCTCACATCTCCGGCAAAATGAGGATGCACTATATTAAAATACTTCCAGGAGACCGCGTTAAGCTTGAAATGTCTCCATATGATTTAACCAAAGGCAGAATAGTTTACAGATATAAATAAGCAACGATGAAAGTTAAAGCTTCTGTTAAAAAACGCAGTGCAGACTGCAAGATTATTCGTCGTAAAGGAAAGATTTACGTGATTAATAAAAAGAATCCAAGATTTAAACAAAGACAAGGTTAATTATGGCCAGAATTGCAGGAGTAGATATTCCGGACAACAAAAGAGGTGTTATTGGCTTAACTTACATTTTTGGAATTGGTCGTAGTAAAGCAGCCGAAATTCTGGCAAAAGCTGATGTCGACCCAAATAAAAAAGTAAGCGAATGGTCAGATGACGAATCCACCGCCATACGTACAGTTATTACCGAAAGCACCAAAGTAGAAGGTGTACTGAAGTCAGAAATCCAGCTGAATATTAAGCGTCTGATGGATATTGGTTGCTACAGAGGTTTGCGCCACAGAAGAGGCTTACCAGTACGTGGGCAGAAGACGAAAAACAACGCACGTACCCGTAAAGGAAAGCGTAAGACTGTTGCGAACAAGAAGAAAGCTACTAAATAATCATTGAACGATGGCTCAGAAAAGAAAAGATAAGGCTAAAAAAAGAGTAGTTAATATTGACCCGGTGGGTCAGGCTCACATCAAGGCCTCCTTCAATAATGTTATTATCTCTATGACCAACGGTACAGGACAGGTTATCTCCTGGTCTTCTGCCGGTAAAATGGGTTTTAAGGGATCAAAGAAAAATACTCCTTATGCTGCTCAAATGGCAGCTCAGAACGCTGCCCAGGCAGCCTATGATTTAGGTCTTCGCAAAGTAGAAGTTTTCGTAAAAGGCCCTGGTGCCGGTCGTGAAAGCGCCATCCGTACCATCCAAAATACAGGAATTGATGTAACCGTAATCCGCGATGTTACGCCCCTTCCTCATAACGGATGCCGCCCGCCTAAACGTAGAAGAGTATAATATAGAAAATAAGAAAAATGGCTAGATATACAGGTCCAAAAACAAAAATTGCCAGAAGGTTCAATGATCCTATCTTCGGCCCGAGCAAAGCTTTACAAAAGAAAGCTTACCCTCCGGGACAGCATGGTAGAGGTCGTAGAAAAAAACAATCAGAATATGCCATCCAGCTGATGGAAAAACAAAAAGCCAAATATACGTATGGCTTGTTGGAGCGTCAGTTTGCGAACCTTTTCGAAAAGGCCAGCCGCAAAGGTGGTATTACTGGTGAAAACCTTCTTCAATTATTGGAAGCCCGCCTCGATAATGTTGTTTACCGCTTAGGCATTGCCCCAAGCCGCCGAGCTGCCCGTCAGCTGGTGCTACATAAGCATATTGTCGTAAACGGAGAGGTTGTTAACATTGCCTCTTATACCCTTAAGGCAGGTGACCAGGTGGGTGTTCGTGAGAAATCCAAATCTCTGGAAGCAATCACCAGTAGCTTAGCTTCAAGAAGTGCAACAAGATATAACTGGTTGGAGTGGGATGGTTCTCAAATGACTGGCAAATTCGTTGATGTTCCTGCCCGTGAAGATATTCCGGAAAATATTCGGGAGCAGCTGATTGTCGAGCTTTATTCGAAATAATTTTTCCAACTTAATAAATATTAAAGTATGTCTATACTTGCATTTCAAATGCCCGAAAAGGTGACGATGGAGAAAGCAGACGATTTTCATGGTCTGTTTACCTTCAAGCCACTGGAACCAGGTTATGGGGTAACTATTGGTAATGCGTTAAGAAGAATATTATTATCCTCTCTGGAAGGCTACGCTATCGTTGGAGTAAAAATTCCTGGCGTGCTGCATGAGTTTTCTGCCATCGAAGGGGTGGTAGAGGATGTAAGCGAAATTATCCTTAACCTGAAGCAGGTTCGTTTTAAAAAAATAGCTGATACTGTTGATAACACCATCACTGCTAAAGTTTCTAACCAGAAACAATTAACAGCAGGAGATTTAGGTGCCAGGACCAGAGGCTTTGAGGTGCTTAACCCAGACCTTGTAATATTTAATTCTGACGAATCTGTCAATCTTGAGATTGAATTAACTATCGAAAAAGGCCGTGGCTACCTTTCTGCTGAAGATAATAAGCCGAACGAGCAGGTCTTTGGGTATATTCCTATTGATGCTATTTTTACCCCTATCAAAAACGTAAAATACAGCATCGAAAACACAAGGGTTGAGCAGAAAACGGACTATGAACAATTGATTCTGGATATCCAGACCGATGGTTCCATTCATCCGGAAACGGCCCTTAAAGGCGCTGCCAACATTCTTATCCAGCACTTTATGCTGTTCTCTGACCATAATATGGTGCTTGAAACAGCCAGCCAGGGAGAGCCTGAAGCAGTGGATGAGGAAATGCTGCACATGCGCAAGCTGTTAAAGACTCCGCTGAACGATCTTGATCTTTCTGTAAGGGCTTACAACTGCCTTAAAGCGGCAGATGTTAAAACACTTGGCGACCTTGTAGCCCTTGAAATTTCTGATATGATGAAATTCAGGAACTTTGGTAAAAAATCTCTTGCTGAATTAGAACAACTGGTGCAGGAGAAAAACCTCCAGTTCGGCATGGATTTGTCGAAGTATAAACTTGATGAAGATTAAATAAATCATGAGACACGGTAAGAAGATTAACCATCTTGGAAGGACTGCATCACATAGAAAAGCTATGTTGTCGAACATGGCAGCTTCTTTGATACTGCATAAAAGAATTACCACGACTGTAGCCAAAGCCAAAGCGCTGCGCAAAGTGGTAGAGCCCCTGATCACAAAATCGAAGGACAATACCACCCATTCACGCCGTCTGGCCTTCTCCGCTTTACAAAGCAAAGAAGCTACTACAGAACTTTTCTCTGCAGTAGCTGAGAAGGTAGGAGATCGTCCTGGAGGATATACCCGCATTATTCGCACCGGTTACCGTTTAGGTGACAATGCAGAAACCTGCATGATGGAGTTAGTGGATTTCAACGAATTATTGTTGGCTGAAAAAGCTCCCGCGAAAGCTAAAAGCAAGCGTACGCGCCGTGCCGGTAAGGCCAAGAAATCAGAAGGACAGGAAGCACAGGCATCTGCTAAGAAAGAGGCAGCTGCTCCAGAAGCTCCGGCTAAAGAAGCTCCTGCAACTGATAGCGATGCGGAAAATAAAAAGACTGAAGAATAAATGTTTCTTCAATTTGAAATTACAAAAGGGATTAGGCTTTGGCTTAATCCCTTTTTTTGTATCCTTTAACTTCTGGTTTTCCTTCCAATTAAATTTTATCTTTAGCAAAATTTTTCTTCAATGAAATTTTATACCAAGCATCCGGCCATTCTCTTATTACAGGATGGTACTGTTTTCCATGGATCCTCCATTGGTAAAAAGGGAACCCATGGTGGGGAAATTTGCTTTAACACCGGCATGACCGGCTACCAGGAAATATATACCGATCCCTCTTATTTCGGGCAGGTGATTGTTAACACAAATGCCCATATCGGGAACTACGGTGTATATGAACTGGAGCAGGAATCGGCTAAACCTACCATTAGTGGTTTGGTGGTCAATTCCTTCTCTCAGCTATCGAGCCGCAAAACAGCCGATGACCATTTGCAGAATTACCTGGAGCGAAACGGGATTGTTGGCATTGGGGATATTGATACCCGGCAGCTGGTCCGGCATATCCGCAATAAGGGAGCCATGAATTGTATTATTTCCTCTGAAGTGCTGGAGGTAGAGGAGCTGAAGAAAGAGCTCGATAAAATTCCTGACATGAAAGGGCTGGAGCTTTCTTCGCAGATATCTACCACAGATGAATATCCACTCGGCAGGGAAGAGGGAGCCTGTAAGGTGGCCGTCCTTGATCTGGGAATCAAGAAAAGTATTTTAACAAATTTAACCGAAAGAGGTTGCTCTCTTAGGGTGTTTCCGGCAAAAACGCCTTTTGCCATCATGGAAGCCTGGGGAGCAGACGGTTATTTTATTTCCAACGGCCCTGGGGACCCTGCTGCCATGCCTTATGCGGTGGAGGCAGTCGGCAAAATGCTGGAAGCCGATAAGCCTGTATTTGGAATTTGCCTGGGGCACCAGATTCTTGCCCTGGCCAATGGTATTCCAACCTATAAAATGCATAACGGACACCGGGGGCTGAACCACCCGGTAAAGAACCTCCAGAGTGGGAAGAGTGAAATAACTTCCCAGAACCATGGCTTCGCGGTAGATGCCAGTGCCATCCAAAAGTCGGAAAAGGTGGAGGTGACACATAAGAACCTCAATGACAATACCATTGAAGGCTTTAGCGTGAGAGGGAAAAAGGCCTTTTCGGTGCAGTACCACCCGGAATCTTCTCCGGGACCGCACGATTCGCGTTATCTTTTTGACCAGTTTATTAATTTAATGAAAGACAATTAAAATTTTTAGTTTATGAGCATGATTGAAAGCGTTCACGCGCGCCAGATCCTCGATTCGCGGGGTAATCCAACAGTAGAAGTAGATGTAACAACTTCCAATGGTATATTAGGAAGAGCCGCTGTTCCTTCCGGAGCATCTACCGGAGCCCATGAGGCCGTAGAGCTTCGCGACGAAGATAAAAACCGCTTTATGGGCAAAGGGGTCAGCAAGGCTGTTAAAAATGTAAATGAGACTATTGCCGAAGAACTGGTGGGTTCCTCTGTTTTTGAACAGAACCTCATCGACCAGACCATGCTGCAGCTGGACGGCACTGAAAATAAATCGAAGCTGGGAGCCAATGCTATTCTTGGAGTTTCACTTGCCGTGGCCAAAGCGGCTGCAGCAGAGGCGGGGCAGTCTTTATACCGTTACGTGGGTGGTGTAAATGCCAATACCCTTCCGGTACCTATGATGAACATCCTGAATGGCGGTAGCCATGCCGATAATTCAATCGACTTCCAGGAGTTTATGATTATGCCGGTGGGTGCGGATACTTTCTCCGAATCTCTCCGGATGGGAACAGAAGTATTCCACCACCTGAAAAAGGTGCTGAAGGATGCTGGCCTCTCTACCAACGTTGGAGATGAAGGTGGTTTTGCACCCAATATCAAATCGAATGAAGAAGCTATTGAAGTGGTGCTTAAAGCCATTGAAAAGGCTGGCTATAAGCCGGGCGAAGACATCTTTATTGCCCTTGATGCAGCCAGTACCGAATTCTATGATGCTGATAAAGGACTGTACCGCTTTAGCAAATCCAGCGGCAAGGAGCTGAGCAGCGAAGAGATGGCAGAATACTGGGCGAACTGGGCAAATAAATACCCAATCCTTTCCATTGAAGACGGTATGGCTGAGGATGACTGGAAGGGCTGGAAAAAGCATACTGAGTTGATTGGCAATAAGGTGCAGCTGGTGGGCGACGACCTGTTTGTAACCAATGTAACGCGCTTACAGCGTGGCATTGATGAAGGAATCGGTAATTCCATCCTGGTAAAAGTTAACCAGATTGGCAGCCTTACCGAAACCATCAATGCCGTTAACCTGGCACACCGGAATTCCTTCAAGAGTGTTATGTCGCACCGTTCAGGCGAGACGGAAGATACCACTATTGCCGACCTGGCAGTAGCGCTGAACACCGGCCAGATTAAAACAGGCTCCGCCAGCCGTTCCGACCGTATGGCCAAGTACAACCAGCTGCTGCGGATAGAAGAGGAGCTGGGCGATGTAGCTTACTTCCCCGGAAAGAAATTCTAATCTTTAGAAGCACATTTAAATCATGGAAGAGCTTTGCCGAATGGTAAAGCTCTTTTTTTGTGTGGAAGATTCTTAGAGGAGCAGCAATACCTGCCGTTAAACCGGCTTTATGGCCAGCAATTGAATAATTAAAGCTTCTGTTAGGATATTTTATTGCAGAAACCACAGAAAAGCCTTATGTTACGGCCTTAAAGTAAAACAGCTGAGGGTGGTAAAATAGCAAGTGTACTTGCTGTTATAAACAAGTTGAACAAAACCTCCTTCGTCGGTAATTTAGGCAGCTTCTATTTCTTTATTT
>NZ_ANNU01000034.1 GCF_000346615.1 Nafulsella turpanensis ZLM-10 | reverse complement strand
TTAATTCAATTAAAATTCAAAGAAAGCTGTCCTAAGCTTGGGGTCCACTAAAAGACAAAGCTGGCTCATAGGCATTTTGTTTTGAGGCTCCCGCCAGAAACCTCTGGCTTGTCAGATAAAGTTTTATCTATTACAGTTTAATAAGTTCTCAGTCTCCTTTGCTAAAAGAAAAGCTACCGTCACCATTAAAGTCAGTAAGGTTCACTGTAACAGTCCATTCACCCGAGGCACCAGCAGTTGTGACGCCAGACCTTGAATCCTCACCCTGTCCAGCTACTACTGTTTTATCGAGAACGACCTTTCCATTCGAATCCTTTACTAACAACTGAAAGCTTCCGCTTTTAGCAGCAGTTATATCCATGTTATAGTCAGCAGTAGATAAAGAGTTGTTCCACTTGAAATTCTTTGATGTTGAGCCGCCATTTCCCGTTACATCTCCATCAATGTCACCACTGGTAATCGTAGTAAATGCTACATTAGCCATTTGAGCATTTTCATCTTCACAGCTACTGAATAAAGCTACGCCAGCAAAAAGGAAGACCATTAAAACTTTTGTTATTTTCATTTTATCTTTTTAAATAATTTGAAATACTTTCCTTCTATTTTGAAATCTCCACCTCTGTAGCAAGGTCTAAGCCATCAGCCACAATTTCGAAGATGTTGGTGTTTTGCGTTTCGCTGATAACAACAACACCCTCTGCATTTTTCGTTGCTACTGAAAGTTGTTCACTTTCCACTTCCAGAAACCATGCATTAGGATCAAAAGTCACCTGAGCCACAATACTCTCACCTCCCGCAAAAGTAATTACACCTTCTTTTTCTACTTCAAAAGTTTCTCCTGAATTGAACTCAAAGCGAACAGGATGTGATACACCATCATAGGTAAAGGTGCCATTCAATACTACGGCAGGCTCATCGCCACCATCCTGAAGCTCAACCTCTACTTCTACTTCTCTATATGTTCCCGTTGGAATCACAAGACCACTTATATCAGGGGTAGAAGCACCAGTAGCAAAATCAATTTTAGTTACCTGCTCAAAGTTCACTTCAACAGAATCTGTATCTGACTCAGCTTCAAACTGCACCTCTCTAATTGTGATAAAGCCAGAAGAAAAAGAAAGACCACTTGCCAACACTCTTTCATTTGCATTGCTGATTCCTGTAGAAGTCTTTACAGTATTGAATGCTAAGCTTACTTGTGCGCTTTCTGGCGCTACTTCATCTTCACCACAGGCAAACATCCCGAATGCTAAGGCAGATACTAACACAAAATTTTTTGTTTTCATTTTTAACTGTTTAAGTTGATTTGACCATAAGACTGCTAAAGGTGTTCACAAGTTGGAAGGTTAAAAAAAAACGAAATTCAAAAGCCACTTTTTTGAAGTAAGGAAAGCCCCTTTTAATCCGCTTTTTCATCTTGTTTTATGAATGTTGATTCTTTCTTGAAATCCATGTTTCGGAGTTTAAGGTAAAGTTGCCTTTGAAAACTATCGAAAAGGAAACAAGTGGAAGGAATCAGCTACCTAATACATAGGTAATATTTGAGACTATTTATCCAATTTGAACAGTTAGTTTCTGTGAACTTCACCTATGTTGGTAGAGGTGCAGCACAAGTGGCTAATAGTAGCCAATACGTTTCACGACTGGTGCAAAAAAAAGAGCCAGACACGGCTGGCTCTTAGATTATTTTATTTTGAAGCTACTGAAAGGTAATGTGCTTTATTGCCTGAGTGATTTGAAATTATTGAACAGTAGTCCAATCTACTTTCACTTGGGTTTTTCCGTCTCCATCACTGTCAGCATCTGTTTTTTCAGCTACAAGCACATCATTTACAAATACTTTACCTGTAAGCGCACCACCTGTGGCTTTAGAGTCTAAGCTAATTGTTTCACCTATGTTGGCTACAATGGTGGTATCCCATGTGCCGTTAAAAGGTGTCTTAACGTCTTGAATAGAGTTTTTGTAATTAAATTTCACTTCCGTAACAGATGTTCCTGTTACAGAAAACTTCACCTCCTGTGTGGTTTCCTCTTTACCGCAGGCAACAACCAATAGCAATAAAGCCGCAATAAGAATTACATTTTTCATACCTGTTTATTTGATTTTTCCTGACAAGTTAGACCGTTTACCCGAAAACTATTTCAGCTAGAATGTGAATTACTTACCTGAGTAAGATTATAGTTACACTAGGCAATCAAGCTCAAATAGAGTAGCAAACTTAACAGGAAACATAAGTAAAACTAACGATGGCTAAACTAACCTCAAGTCTTTAGTCAAAGCAGAACAGATACTTTTACTTTTCGTATATTTAATTATCAGTTCCTGCACATACAAGATGGCTCATTTTGGAGTTGAATACGAGGTGAGTTATCCGGTGAGTCTCAAAAATAAATCGCTGCATAGTATTGAAATAGAAGGCTTTAAAGGGGCGGTTCGAATTTTGCCACCCATGTCATGTGGGGATAGTTCTTCTATCAAACTGATAAAAATAAATTGTCCTAATCCGGGAGAAGCTTCCACCTCCCTGTTTTTGAAAAGGTAAACCCCCTGATAAATAGCTCTTTGAATTTCTATGGATCTCCTCTTCTTTAAGGGGATCCTATAGTCCACCTTCAAGAATATTCACTATCTCACTTTTTCTAATAAACTGTTTTGAACCCAGTTTGTAGAGCCGGAGAATTCCTTTTTTGTGGTAGCGCTCCACAGTGGATGCACTGATTCCGAACTGTTTCTGAAAGCTTTCTCTGGGAATAAAATCATCGAAAGGAGAAGGGGGCTCCAGTGTTGGTGGTGGTATTTTTTGGGTAAATTTAAGGAGATCATCAGCAGTAAGCAGGTAAATACCCGGTTTGATTTCCTGAACGGGAGGGGAAGAAATTGCGGCAGCCTTTTCTGAGGAATGCTCTGGCACCCTAACTCTTCTCAGCGGTTTTCTGCTTTTGGAAGATTTCCTGTTTAGGTTAGGGTAAAGTCGAATGATTTTTCCAACCTCTTCAGCAGTTATTCCCAGATGCTTCGCAATCTGATCCTGCTTAAAACCAAGGGTTATCATTTCAAGGATTTTAGCTGTACAAGTCATGATAAGAACAGGTTGAAAATCAGGGACTGCTTTTCTTCCGTTTAAAATATGCTGCCATTTATTTATCTGTCAAATCAGAAAGGAGGCAGAAATTCAAACCTTTTCTATAGCTAAATTAGGTAAAATAAAAATATAAAAAAACCAACATCCAAATCATTTATTTTAATGATTTTTGCTTATGAATAGCACTTAAGCAGGATGAAGGGTAGTTTTAAATGAGGTGGTTTAGTGAGGATTAGTTCTTGCTGAAAAAAGCGTCAGTGGAGCCGTTTTTTTTTAATTGGAGCCTGGAAAGCGGCTATACTGATTTTTTGGCTGCTAAACACTATAGTAGTTACCGGAAAAGGTTTGCTGGCCTGTTTACTGTTTTTTTGTAAAAGAACAAATGTAGAATAAGGGAAAAGTTTTGTAAATTTAAAGAGCAAAATGGTGCTGGTTTTCCAAGGCTTGTTGTGAATCAGCAGCCGAAAAAACACGTTTTGTGATACCCATTTGATACCCAAAATCGAAAACAGCCTTTTCAAGGCAGGAAACGGCTATAGTTCGGGTCCTGCCGGGACTGCAACTCGCTGAGCAGTTGGTGCATCAGGTCTGTTTGTTCATAGAGGTAAATAAGGTTAAAGCCCATGAGCGATTTATTCTCACCCGGTAGGCGCAGCGGATCTATTTTGGGCCTTTTCAGGTACTTCCACAGGAGCTTTGGGTAGTTTGGCCTGGCACTGTGGCTGGTGAAGCTGGCATTGCCATATACCACCATTCTTCCCATAGGAGCCATGGCATTCCAGCCCTGCCGCAAAATTCTGCCACCAATACATTCCATTATCAGCTGCAGGGGGCGATGGTTAAGGGCTGTTTGCAGTTTTTTATCAAAATCCCTGGCCCGCAGAATGACTTTATCGTAATCTTCCTCCTGCAGTAAAAAGTTAATTTTGCTTTGCCGGCCCACCGTACCTATGGTGTAGGCTCCATATTTTTTGCAAATACGGTTCGCCAGTATACCTACTCCTCCGGCAGCACTATGGATAAGCACTGTCATTCCCTGCTGCAGATTCCCTAACGAAGTAAGGGCGTAGAAGGCTGTTAGCCCCTGTACCAGAAAACCAGCGCCTTCTGCAAAATTCCATGGAGGCGGGAGGGCAATTACATAGCGGTGGTGGATATTTAAATGAGATACGTACCCGCCAAATTTCGTAACTCCCATTACCCGATCTCCTACTTTCCATTCACTTACATTCTTGCCTACTGCCGTTATTTCCCCCGAAAACTCCAGGCCTGGTATAAAAGAACCGCTTGGGGTGGCGCTGTAAAGGCCCTGCATGGCAAAAATATCTGCAAAATTAAGTCCAATGGCTTTTACCTCTACGCTTACCTCCTCCGGGGCAGGGTGGGCCAGCTCTTCTTTCTGTAACTGCAGGTTTCTGATAGAACCGGCCTTGGGCATTCTGTATACATTGCGTTTGTTCATGCGAGGGTTTTGATTAAAGCAGGCAAAGAAGGAACTTTCTTCCCTGCCCACTATTTCTTTTTGAACGTTTAGGAAAACTGTTCCTTTCCCTCATTTGTAACTAATCCTCTAAAAGTTAAGTTATGAATTTATCCTGTTCCCATTCACTGAAACAGGAGAAGCGTTAATTAAAGTGTACCTATGGACTTTTTGCTAGTGAAACAGGTGATTTTTGACTTTAGCTTCTCAAAATGAAGACTATGAAATATAATATTTTCTTTTTTATCCTGCTGATAATATCTGGCCTTTCAGGGCAGGCGCAGGAATTCATCAGGCCAGGCCAAAGCTTTTTCCCGGCCCTTCTCAATTCTGATTTTTCAGGTACAGCGGAAAATCTTTTCCTGCAAAGGCTGGAAATTGACCCGGATAATAAAGCGCCAAAGGCAGATGCAGGCGATAACCTGGACCTGGAGGATAAGGATAATGATGGGAAGGAGCAGGTTGGGCTGGATGGGTCCGGGAGTGAAGACCATGATGGTACCATTGTTTCCTACAGCTGGAGTAAGGAAGGAACAGAAATAGCAGAAGGAGTAAAACCTACTGTTGAACTGCCGACAGGCAGTGCGACTATCGAGCTTACCGTAACCGATGATGGAGGTTTAACCGATACAGATGAGGTAAGGGTTAGAATAAAGGAAGGAAAAGATGATAGGGATGGTGATGGCGATGAAGAAGATGATAGTGACGATGAGGAGGAGGATAATGATGATGAAGAGGAAGAAAATGAAAATGAAGCGCCCGATGCCGATGCAGGGGAAGATCAGGAGATAACAGACAATGATAATGACGGACAGGAAAGGGTAGAGCTCGATGGTTCAGAATCAGCAGATGAGGACGGCACCATTGAAAGCTATAGCTGGAGTCTGGCCGGAGCCGTTATTGCCACCGGAGTTAATCCTGTTGTGACCCTTCCAGTCGGGAGCCAGCAAATTGTCTTAACCGTAACCGATGATGATGGGCTGACGGATACCGATGAGGTGGAAATTAAAATTAATGAGCCGGCCAATCAGGCGCCCGAAGCTGATGCAGGGAATGCTCAGGAGGTAACAGATAATGATAATGACGGACAGGAAAGAATAGAACTGGATGGATCAAAAAGCAAAGACAAGGATGGAACCATTGTTTCCTACAGCTGGACCATCAACGGGGAGGAAATAGCGACCGGAGAAACCCCTGCCGTAAGCTTATCAACAGGGGAGCATACTATCCGCTTGACCGTTACGGATGATGATGGACTGACAGATTCCGATGAGGTGGCAGTGACTATCCATGAAGCTCCGGAAAAAGCTCCTGTAGCAGATGCAGGAGAAGACCAGGTGCTGACGGACGTGGACGGGCTGGGAGAGCTGGAGGTAGAGCTCGATGGTTCAGAATCAGCAGATGAGGACGGCACCATTGAAAGCTATAGCTGGAGTCTGGCCGGAGCCGTTATTGCCACCGGAGTTAATCCTGTTGTGACCCTTCCAGTCGGGAGCCAGCAAATTGTCTTAACCGTAACCGATGATGATGGGCTGACGGATACCGATGAGGTGGAAATTAAAATTAATGAGCCGGCCAATCAGGCGCCCGAAGCTGATGCAGGGAATGCTCAGGAGGTAACAGATAATGATAATGACGGACAGGAAAGAATAGAACTGGATGGATCAAAAAGCAAAGACAAGGATGGAACCATTGTTTCCTACAGCTGGACCATCAACGGGGAGGAAATAGCGACCGGAGAAACCCCTGCCGTAAGCTTATCAACAGGGGAGCATACTATCCGCTTGACCGTTACGGATGATGATGGACTGACAGATTCCGATGAGGTGGCAGTGACTATCCATGAAGCTCCGGAAAAAGCTCCTGTAGCAGATGCAGGAGAAGACCAGGTGCTGACGGACGTGGACGGGCTGGGAGAGCTGGAGGTAGAGCTCGATGGTTCAGAATCAGCAGATGAGGACGGCACCATTGAAAGCTATAGCTGGA
>NZ_ANNU01000033.1 GCF_000346615.1 Nafulsella turpanensis ZLM-10 | reverse complement strand
GGTAGAGCTCGATGGTTCAGAATCAGCAGATGAGGACGGCACCATTGAAAGCTATAGCTGGAGTCTGGCCGGAGCCGTTATTGCCACCGGAGTTAATCCTGTTGTGACCCTTCCAGTCGGGAGCCAGCAAATTGTCTTAACCGTAACCGATGATGATGGGCTGACGGATACCGATGAGGTGGAAATTAAAATTAATGAGCCGGCCAATCAGGCGCCCGAAGCTGATGCAGGGAATGCTCAGGAGGTAACAGATAATGATAATGACGGACAGGAAAGAATAGAACTGGATGGATCAAAAAGCAAAGACAAGGATGGAACCATTGTTTCCTACAGCTGGACCATCAACGGGGAGGAAATAGCGACCGGAGAACCCCCTGCCGTAAGCTTATCAACAGGGGAGCATACTATCCGCTTGACCGTTACGGATGATGATGGACTGACAGATTCCGATGAGGTGGCAGTGACTATCCATGAAGCTCCGGAAAAAGCTCCTGTAGCAGATGCAGGAGAAGACCAGGTGCTGACGGACGTGGACGGGCTGGGAGAGCTGGAGGTAGAGCTCGATGGTTCAGAATCAGCAGATGAGGACGGCACCATTGAAAGCTATAGCTGGAGTCTGGCCGGAGCCGTTATTGCCACCGGAGTTAATCCTGTTGTGACCCTTCCAGTCGGGAGCCAGCAAATTGTCTTAACCGTAACCGATGATGATGGGCTGACGGATACCGATGAGGTGGAAATTAAAATTAATGAGCCGGCCAATCAGGCGCCCGATGCCGATGCAGGAGGGAATAAAGAAGTAACAGATACGGACCTTAATGGCTCCGAAATAGTAACACTGGATGGCTCGGGGAGTTCCGATCCGGAAGGCAATATTGTGGCCTATAGCTGGAGCATAAACGGGGAAGAAATAGCGACTGGCGTAAATGCCACCGCCGAACTGGGCATTGGCACTACCACCATCGTGCTTACGGTAACCGATGAAGGTGGATTGACTGACACGGATGAAGTGATTTTCAGAATCCTGGAAGGAGAGGATGAGGGAGGGGGAGAAACAGAAAACATTTCCCCTGTTGCTGTTGCAGGGAACGACCAGACGCTGACAGATACCGATATGGATGGAAAGGAAGCCGTTAGCCTGGATGGATCTGCTTCCACAGATGAGGATGGAACTATTGTTTCGTATAGCTGGAGCGTAAATGGAGAAGAGATAGCTACAGGAATGAATGCTACCGTTGAGCTGGATACGGGTACCCACAATATCCTTTTAACGGTAACAGACAATGGTGGATTAACAGCGACCGATGAGGTAATTATCATTATTAATGAAGGTGAAGAAACCGGTGGTGAAGGAAATGGAGATGGGGAAGGAGTGGATGAACGCATCGCCTTTCTGCCAAACCTGTTTTCTCCAAATGGAGACCAGATGAATGACTATTTTATGCTCCATGCTACAGGAATAGATAAAATACATTGGAGAATTTACAACAGGCAGGGAAGGCTGGTGTATGAAACCAAAGATGTTGCAGAAGCAACCATGGTGGGTTGGGACGGTCGTGCCAATGGTGAGCCTCAGCCGGAAGGATCTTATGTGTGGATTCTGGAGGGAAGTTATGAAGACGGAAGCCCTGTTTTAGTGAATGGTGATGTAAAAGGGAGTGTAACCTTAATTCGATAAGCATGCAATTTTTTCAACTAGTCTTGAGTGCCTTGCTACTCATTGTAATTTGCAGTACCGGTGCGCTTGCCCAGCTCCCTGCTTTTAGCGGATTCTGGTTAACGCCCCAGTTAACGGCCCCAACTGCTATGGCCATAAATCAGGATTACCGGGTAACTGCCCACTACCGCCGGCAGGGCTCGGAAGAAACTGGCGGTTACCGAACCTATATGCTCAGTGGTCAGCTCCCCCTGTATACCTCTTCAAATAACCATTTTGGTACTCTGGGGCTAAGTCTGGCCCGCGATGAAAGTGGTGCCTCTTATATTTTTTCCAATACAGGAGCAATGCTCACCTACCTCTACGATGCTGCCCTTTCGCGTCGGCACCACCTGCTTGGTGGTGTGCAGGCATCCTACTACTGGAGAAAGGTAGACTGGAGTGAAGTTACTACCAGCAACCAGTTCGTCAACGGGAACTTTGACCCGACCATAGGACCGGGAGAAGCGTTTTCGGAAGATCCGGGACAGGCATTTTTAGGCAATGTGGGGCTGGCTTACTACTTCACAGATTATGAAGGAGAGCAGCTGTTCCATATTGGCGGCGCCCTTACGAACGTAAATAACGGCAGCTTTACCTATTTGATGGGTAACGAAGACCAGGTGGTGCCAAAAACAATAGTAGGTTATAGCCACATAAGACTTTATAGTAATCCTTCATTTGATGTTGTATCAGACTTTTACTGGCGAAGCCAGGAGCAGGTCCATGACCTGACGGGGGGGCTGCAGCTTAGAAAAGGAACCTCAGGCCTGTACAGTATGTCTGCCGGTTATTTTGGCGCGGGACTTTATTATTCGCAGGATAAAACCGGTATGGTGGCAGTACAGCTGGTGCAGTCAGACTGGCTGTTCGGTATCAGCTATGAAATGCCTTTTGCCAGCCAGCCTTTACGTAAAATTCAAAGTGGTTTTGAAGTCAGCCTGGGATGGCGGGCAAGCCGGCAGGAGGATCGGAATCCCTACAGGAGAAAATACCGGAGAAAACTTCCATGGGAAAGCAAAAACAGTTTACCCTGGCTAGACAGGTAAACTGTTTACGAAGGGTAAGGAGCAGAAACCCTTTGATGAGCCCTAAAAACCCTCTACCTCTTTTTTCGTTAAAGCAAGGAAATCAAAGCGAAAGACAATCAGAAACAGTGAGCAAACCTGGTGGAAGATTGCAGCATCTCAACAACCTTTTTACCAGTTTTAAATGTTTGTGAAGTTTTTTCACTCTGGTCTAACTATTGAATTAATTTATATTTATGCCATTTTTTAAGCTTGAGGATATTTTTGCCGAACGATACCTGCTGGTAGAGTTACTCAGTAAAACCAGGTCTTTTGAGCTGTGGAAAGCAAAGGACCAGCTGGCTGAAGAGGTGGAAGTCATGCTAAAAATCCATACCCCGGAAAAAGAGCCGGCACAGGAAGGGGTGGAACAGCTTCGGCAGGAGTTTTCCTCTTCACAGGCCCTTTCGCACCCCCACTTATTGAAGGTGAACCATTTTGATATATGGAATGGATATGCTTTTCTGGTAATGCCCTATTGCCCCGGAGGATCTTTGAAAAGATTACTGGATGAGAAAGTATCTTTTAGTGAAAGGCAGGTAGCCCGGCTCATGAGCCAGATGGGAGCCGCTTTGGAAGTCTTACATCAGCATGAAACTCCTGTTCTGCACCAGGAGGTAAGGCCGGAAAATATTTTACTTGCCCAGCCCGATATCTTCTTACTGGCTCACTTAAATATGGGAGCCCTTACGGGTGAAGATTCTGGCCATACCTACTCCGCTCTTTCAGAAACAGAAGCTTACGCTCCACCGGAGAGCAATAATTTGTTTGAAGAAATGGAGCCCTCTGCGGATATTTATTCCTTAGGAGTGGTAATGTATCAAATGTGTACCCAATCTCTTCCTCCGACCCGGTTAACAGGTGAAAGTTCTGAACAGGGAGTGGTAGCAAAGCTATCAGAGCAGTATTCTACTGAATTAAGCGGATTAATACAGGCATGCTTATCTGCAGAGCGGATTAAAAGACCGACTGCGAAGGAACTGCATGCAAGGGCAGAACATTACCTGAATGCCGGTAGCTGGGAATTGCCCCATAGCAGCACCGAAAAGGGTGGCTCAGCCAGGAAGATTATACTGTATACCCTTGCCGTGGCTGTTTTTCTACTGCTGATCATTAGCTCGTTCTGGGCGTATAAAAATGATGATCTTCATTTTTCAGCTGGTGGGGAAAGGAGTAACAATTCCGCAAAGCAGGAGGACCTGGATGCTATGCTCATTTCTACCCTGGAAGAAGAGTTGGAGCAAATGGAAAAGCGGGCCAGGGAACTGGAAATGGAAAACAGGCAGTTAAAAGGAACTGATTCCCCTGGTTCTATCCTTATGAACAATGAAGAGCCTTTAGCAGAAGAGGAACAGGAACAGTTACCGGATAAAACTCCACAGCAGCCTATGCAAGAGCCTGAGGAGTCCCCGGCAGAGCCCAGGTCTTCGGTACAGGCTTCCGGGAGAAACGATGTTAGCCATAAAAGCGCCCTGCCTGGAGTGAAGGAAACCACCAGAGAAGAAACAGCATCCTTAATGCCGGAAAAACTGGAAGTCCAGCTAAATACTATTTCTAACCCTTCTGTTTCACAGGAAAAACGGAAAGCTCTGAAAGAAGATTTAATGTCTCTTTTTAGCGAGCAGGCAGGCAGAATACTGGAAGAAAAGGAAGGTGAAACGAATCAATATTCGGCCAGTATATTTTTAAACCTTCTGTACAAGGTTCCTCATTCCATAGAGGTAGAGGAAGTGAAAATGGATGAAAATCAAAAAATTACTGAAATACGCTTAAGCATGCAGGCTCAAAGATAAACCAATTTGTCTGCTGGTGGAGTAGGGCCGGATTTCTCCATTGGAAGGAACAGCTTTTAGAACTCCTTATACCTGCCAGATGGAAGCTTTTGATCAGATTAAGAAATGAATAGAATCGAAACCAATAAATTCAGAAAGCCAGGAGGGTGGAAGTTCCTGCTCTCCGGACTGCTCATATTATGGGCCGCTTTTCCTGTTCTTGCTCAGGTAGAACCTTCTGTTAAAGCGCCTACTGCTGAAGAAATGAACGGAGAGGCTACCATTAAAATAGATCCTGAATTGTACAGCCAGAAGGCCTTACAGAAAACAGCGGATTTAGGTACTTATCTTGCCATTATCTCCGACCGCAGCAATAGTATGGCAGAGGCGAATAAAGCCGTGGAATTAGCCGTTGATCTTTTTATTAATGAGGATGCGGAAGTGGAGGTTTCCGGGCCGGAAGGAAGGAACAGATACAAAGTAAGGGCTTACCTCAACCGGCTTAAGTTATTGGAGTACGATAAAATTGAAATCAGCTGGACAGATATTTCCTACGTTAGCGATTTGAAAAAAGGTACCGATGGCAATTACTACGGCGTTATCACCCTTCAGCAAAGGTTCAAAGGATTTAAGGATAATGAGGTGGTATATGGCGATGTAACTGAAAAAAACATTGAAGTGATGGTAGTGCCATACCAGAAAGCTGCCGATGGAGTGCAACAGCAAAAGTGGGATGTTTTCCTCTCCGATGTTGGAGTGGTGGTAACCAAGTTTGATCAATAGGAGCAATTTTCTGCCTGATTCTGCCCTTTAGCAGACAGGCGGAAATTGATGAACAGCATGATTCATAAAACGAAATACAATTTTTTAGAATTGAAGAACACAAAGGTAATTTCCGGGGTGGTGTTGATTCTTTTATTCCTTTGTTTTCCATTTGCAAGCCAGGCGCAGTTATATGCCGATCATGAAGAAAACTTTGCTTATGAAGTAAAGCAGATCGATGAATTCTTTGAGCGCTTCAATAATGAAAATACCCTGATTAAGCGATACCTGTCGAACCACTACAGTCAGCTAGAAGTAAGCCGTGAAGAATTGCTAAAGTCTCTCTTTAACTTCCAAAGTCCGTACATCCGGCCCGAAGAGGCACTCCGGTTTATTGAACAGGTGCATCAGCAGGAAAACCCTCTCAGGCTGAGCTTTTATGATGATAAGTGGTTTGCTAAAGTAAAAGCTTCGGTATTGTATGAAGGAAAAGAGCGGGAGCTCTTTTTGCTGATGAGCGTTCAGGAAGAGCAGAACGGAGGCAGTAAATGGGTTATAGAAGAGGTGTTTGCCGACTTTTTGCTTGCTCCGGCGGTCAAAGATTCTACCGCCTTTTTAAATCCTATGAGTCATGCTACCGATTTTATGGGGCTGAACAAGGTGTTTGAAAACCCTGAAAAAGTAAAAGGTTATCTTTCTTCCGATTACCAGGATGACCAGCTGCCAAAACTGGTAATGGAACTGCAAAATAAGAAGGTTTCCTTCCGGGAAGTGGAAGATATTTCCTATCATTTTTTACAGGTAGACGGCTGGATTTTTACAGTGGAAGATTTTCAGCGACAGGAAAAAAATGCTGGTTGGCTCATTAACAGGCTTATGCCGGCGAATGCGACAGAGAAAAAAGCCTATATGGAAACCCTTTTACAGCCAGAAATATGAAAGCGTTTAAATATTGCTTCCTGCTCATTTTTGGGATGGGACTGCTCTTTTCCACTCCATCCTTCTCCCAACAATTTTCAGTGCGGGATCAGGAAGAAATTGCGTACCAGGCCCGGCAAACACTGAATATGTACCAGGATCTGCTCAACGTCATTTCTTATAAAGGGCTTGCCAATCCTTCTGAAATCCAGAAGATGATCAGGGATAGTTATACAGAATCCAGAAGCAGGATTTTTTATTCGGAAGCGGCTATCATAGAGGACAATGTAAACCCCGCCAACATTGGAGCAAGCAGCAGGCAGGATAAAGCGGTGGCAGATTACCTGAAGTATTTTGACCTGGCCTACGAAAAAGAAGAGGAAGCTACAGTAGAATTCTCTGACTTTGAAACCTCCCATTTAAAATTTTCTTCTTACCCGTACATAAAAGTTAAATATACCAGCCTTTTCAAAGGAAGTCATAAGGAAGATACTACTGATTACAAGGCTGTTGACAGGGTAGCTGAATTACGAGCGGAAAAGGAGGGTGGTAAATGGAAAACCTATATCACCAGCATTCTCTATTATGATCCTCAGGAGCCTTTTAATTCCTCGGAAGGAAATGTTGAACTTGACCAGTCCAACTCTGGCAATAGCACCTTTGCAAGTTTATCTAAAGAAGTAGCCGGAAGCGCCTCTCGTCCTGTAGGGGGCGGAGCACGCTCGGCAGAAAAGGATTCTGTTTTTAACCATCAAATTAGAGTAGGAGAAGCCGCACTGGCCGCCGAACAGCTGGATAAGGCCTTTACAGCTTTTTCTGCTGCAGGAAAAATTTATCCCGACCATCCTGACCTCCGGAAGAATTTACTGGAGCTGGCCCGGGCCCAGAATAACCTAATCAGCAGGCCGGAAGCAGGTTTTGCTGAATTAAAAAGGATGGCAGATAAAGCCTTTGAGGCCCGGCTGTACGGAGAGGCAAAAAATCTCTACTCCGAAGCCTTGCGCTTAAAGCCGGAGGAAGAGCAGCTAAAGGTAAAAATTGAGAAGCTGGAAAGGATTATCCGGCAGTTAGCCCTCCTGGAAAGCAAATATCTGGCGGGTGAGTATAAACAGGCTATAAAAGATTATAACAAGGCGATTAGGGAAGACCAGTCGAATCCTGATTTTTATTATGGCAGAGGAAAAGTTTTTGAACAGCAGGGAGAGATAAAAAAAGCGCTGGAAGATTATTCAAGGGCTATCGCGCTGGATGGTAATTTTATTCAGGCCTTACGAGCAAGGGCCAGCCTTTTTACTGAAACACAACAATTTTATGAAGCGGTAGCAGATTATTCGCTTTTGCTTTCTGATCCGGATAACAGGGCCGCCTTTTACCCTGAACGTGCGGAAGTAAAAAAGAAGATGGGGGATTTAAAGGGTGCCCTGGAGGATTACACAGCTGCCATTCGATATAATCCTGAAGTAGCCCCTTTTTACTTTGAAAAAGGGATGCTCCTTTTAGCGCTGAAAAATGAAGAGGAGGCAATACAGGCTTTTACCAGTGCCATCGAAATAGACGCCCAGCAACCATCTTTTTTCTTCCAGCGGGGAATGGCAAATGCCGCCATCGGTAATTTAAAGGAAGCTTCTTCTGATTTTGAGGTAGCCCGCAGGCTGGGACTGAAAGAGGAACAGAAAAACAGCATTCAGGAGCTGGCTTTAAGCTATTATTCCCGCGGGGAGGGAGCAATGGATAACAAAAAATTCGGAGAGGCAGTGGACAGCTTCTCCCGGGCTCTTTTAATTGCTCCCGGAGAGGGGAGGTTCTGGCTAAGGAAAGGAGATGCTTTTTTTGCCCTCCAGGCTTACGACAGTGCTATTGAACATTACACGCATGCAGTAAAGTACGACAGCCTTTCTTTCGCTTTGTTCAGGAGAGGGCTGGCCTACCAGAAAAAAGGTGAGGAAGGTTTAGCCCTTGATAATTTCAGGCGCTACATTCCCATAGGACAGCAGGTAATTGCACGTGCAGAAGAAGTTGGGGAAGGAAAAATTCCCATCGCCTCAGGCCGGTTTGTGGAGGAAGTGGCGGCAGCCTGGTATGCCTTGGGATATGCCCAACTGATAAACCGGCAATTTAAGGAAGCCATTGAAAGCCTGCAAAATGCCATTGAGGAAAGAAAGTTTTATCCTGAAGCTTATTTTGCCAGGGGGAGCGCTTATTTCGCAATAGGTGATTTTAAAAGAGCTGTTAAAGATATGGAGGAAAGCATCCGGATGGGCCTTTCAGACCCGGAGGTGTTTTTTGCGCTGGGAAAAGCTTATGTAGCAAATGACCAGCAGAAGGATGCGGTTTTTAGTTATTCGCATGCAATAAAATTAGATCCGGCCTATGAAGAAGCCTATAAAGAAAGAGCCTTCAGCTACCTCTACTTTCAGCAGTATGATTTAGCCCTGCAGGACCTCAAAAAGGCTTTGTCTTTAAATGAAAATCTTAAAAATGATGTGGAATTAATGGTAGAAAAAGGTTTCGCTGAACTGCGGTTAAATAAGCTAAAGGAAGCAAAGGAATCTTTTGAGCAGGCCCTTCGCCTGGATGGGAACCATGCCTGGGCATTATTCGGAAAGGCTGCAGTCCTTGGGCAGGAAGGTAAGCAGGAAGAATCTCTGGACCTTTACCGGCAGGCTTTTCAGACCGGCAAGATTGAATGGGCGGACA
This sequence comes from Nafulsella turpanensis ZLM-10, assembly GCF_000346615.1. Classification (GTDB taxonomy): domain Bacteria; phylum Bacteroidota; class Bacteroidia; order Cytophagales; family Cyclobacteriaceae; genus Nafulsella; species Nafulsella turpanensis. The sequence continues at coordinate 85,779 of NZ_ANNU01000033.1, read as the reverse complement.
TAAAAAATGATCCGATTCTCAGGCAGACCCGGAAGGAAAAAGCTTTTAAGGAACTGGTGAAAGCGTACTTTTAATTTCGCATGCTCTGCCAGCAGGAATATTCAAGGCAGCAGAAAGTGGTGAAAAATTCAGGCAAATGATCCTGGCCTTTGAAGGGTAATATCAAAGTGTTAAATTATTTAACAGGCGCTCAAAATAGTTCTTCCTCGTTTCCGGCTTATCCGATACCTGGTAGGTTTTTAGATCTCCAACAAAAAAAGGAACATTGGCAGTGGCTAAATTATTTTTCCCATCCCTTATATTAACAAACAAGCGGTAAGCTCCTTTTTGTATCGGCGTAGCCACAAGGGCTTTATTGCCTTTTGTTGTGATGATACTGCCTTGAATTGAATCGGGCTTTCCTATTCGATCTACCGCACCATCTTTTACCTCCATTTCAGGTAAAACCTCCCATTGATATTGCAAAGAATCTCCATCGGGGTCATGGGCCACAACTTTGGCTATATAAGTACTTCCCGGCTCCAGTATGAGGTTTTGATTGTCAGGCGCTCCCTGTAAACCGATCCGCTTTACCCTGGGGGCCAGATTTTGGGGCCAGCGACCTCGCCAGAGGTAGCTTAACACATCCACTGCCTCTGTTTTTTCTCCCTTATTTGAAAATAAGCTAAACCAGGTATGGGTCTTTTCCTGTTTCTGTCCCCAGAAAAAAACATAAGCTCCAATGCAATTTTCCTGGTCCTCCAGTATCTCTTCATACTTTTCCTGAATAAACCGAGCCTTTTCACTGCTGTGGTCTTCGAGCGGCGCTTCCCAGGAGGTAGTAGTTGTTTCCCAGTAACCCTTTACACCAAATTCCGAAACTAAATAAGGTCCTTCCCATACACTTTCTTCAATCTCCTCGGCCATGCTGGCAATTCCACCATAGGTGTTAATAGATAAAATATCAACAGCCGGACTTCGGTCTTTAATAAAACGGATGGAACGAAAGTGAACGTCCATGATAGCCGTGGAAGTAGGATGGTTCGGATCAAGCTCATGAATCATTTCCGCTACTTCATTTAAAGCATCCCACATCCTTACGTTGGTGGAATTCTTGTTCATTTCATTTCCTATAATCCACATAAGCAGGGCAGGGTGGTCCCTGTATTTTAAAACGTCCCGCCTAATACGCTCAAGCTGGTCCTTTACGGCTTTTTTATCATCATAATTAAATCCTTCCTTTTCCCTTGTCATCCATATCCCAAGGCTAACGGTTAGGCCAAGTTCATGCGCCTTGTCCAGTATGCGGCCGGCATCATTGGTATCCCACACACGAATAGAGTTTCCTCCATACTTTTTAAGAGCTTCAAAGTTGGTGAAAGCACCTGCCCCTTTTATAAAATAAGGCTTTCCATGGCGCAATAGTTGAAAGCCATCATCTGTCTTTACAACTTCGACGGTAGCGCCACTTGCTTCCCATTTTTCGGAGCGTTCACGGCAGGAGCTAAAGCAAAAGATAAAAAATATAATACAGACCAGAAGGACTGGTTTTTGTTGCCAGTTTTTAAAATTCATACGATTCTCCCAAGAGAAAATAGAGGTTGGATTGTCTTTAGGGTAATAACACTATTAGCTTTTTATTGTTAATAATAATCTTAAAGGATTCCATTTTTCCCTGTTCATGTCATTTATACAAGCAAGACCTCCTAAAAAAAGGGAGCTTAAAAGAATACGGTTTTTAATCTGGCTCGGATGCATTCTCATGGTTCTGTTTCTAGCCTGGTTCATTAACCCTTACCATGTGGGTCACCCGGTACTCTTCTGGCTCTTAACTTTTGCCCTGGGGTTTCGCTTTCTCCGGATGCTGCACGAATGGTACCACTATTACAGTATTGGAGTGCCAAAGCAACCAGTCCCTTCACGGCAGTTTACAGTGGATGTATTTACCACGGCCTGTCCCGGGGAACCTCATGCAATGATTATTGCTACGCTGGAAGGAATCCAGAAAATGAAGTACCCGCATACCACTTACCTCTGCGATGAAGGGAATGATCCTGTTTTGAAAGAAGCCTGTGAGCGTTTAGGGGTCAGGCACGTAACGAGGACTGAGAAAGTGGACGCGAAGGCAGGGAACATTAATAATGCTCTCCGGCAGGCGACAGGAGAGATTTGCCTGATTCTGGACCCGGACCATGTCCCGCACCCGGACTTTCTCGATAGGGTTGTTCCTCATTTCCAGAATCCTGAAATTGGTTTTGTACAGGTGGTACAGGCATATAAGAACCGGAAAGAAAGTATTATTGCCTACGGAGCCGCTGAGCAAACCTACACCTTCTACGGACCTATGATGATGAGCATGAACCAGTATGGCACGGCTCAGGCCATAGGCGCTAACTGTACCTTCAGGCGGGCGGCTCTCGACTCTATTGGAGGCCACGCCCCTGGGCTGGCAGAGGATATGCATACGGCCATGTGCCTGCATGCAAAAGGCTGGAAATCAGTCTATGTACCAGAAGTACTCAGTAAAGGTCTTGTGCCGGCTACCTTGCCTTCCTTTTATAAACAGCAGCTTAAATGGTCGAGAGGTACCTTCGAGCTCCTGTTCACAACTTTTTTTCCGCTCTTTAAAAAATTTACGTGGAAGCAGCGGCTTCACTACTTTACCTTACCTCTTTATTACCTGTATGGATTAGTGACTTTTATAGATATTCTTATTCCGGTGCTGGCTATTTGCCTGGCGGTCTTTCCATGGAATATCCATCTCCTGGAGTTCTTCCTTTTCTTTACACCTCTCTTTCTTACCTCCCTTCTCATCCGGCAGTATTCGCAGCGCTGGCTACTGGAAAAGCATGAGAAAGGCTTCCACGTAATTGGCGGGATCCTTCGGACAGGGACATGGTGGATTTACGTGCTGGGTTTCTTTTACACCATTTTCCGGAAGAAGATACCCTACATTCCTACACCTAAAGATGATAAACCACGGAACAATTTTCTATTAAGCCTGCCGAACTTCCTGGTTTGCGTCTTTTCCTTAGGAGCGATTGTTTACAGCCGCTACGTTTATGGATCAAATGCCTTTATGCATCCTTACAACCTGCTGATGGTAGGTTTTGTACTGGTTAATGTGGTAATGATGGGGACCGTCGTAATAATCGGGCAGGAACGATTTATGGCCTCTGTCATTAACTTTTTCAGAAGTAAAGCGATTGAGCATCCTTCTCTTAAACTTGTGAAAAAGCGTTATGCCCGAACCCACCAGAGAATAACAGGTTTTTTCCGCAACTCCCCGGTAATTATTAGCGTAGCCATTGTGATACTTTTCGGAACGATATTATTTGTAAGGAATACCTCTTCATATGAAATTATGGCACAGGTACCCGTTGAAGTAAGAAATAAGAAGCCTTTTTTTACCGGTATTTACCTTCCTGAATGGAAAGGTAAAAACATAGACCAGCTGGTGGATCAATATGAGAAGCATTTAAACACTCCCATTAGTCTTGTCTCTTTTTACCAGGCTTGGGGGCCGCAAAGTCTCCATCAGTTTCCTGAGCGGCAGATTCGGCAGGTTTACGCTGAGGGCGCAATTCCTATGATTACCTGGGAACCATGGACAAACCTTTTTCCTCAGTTTGAGGGAGATTCTGCCATGCAGCATAACAGGAAAGTGATGCAGGCAATTACCGAGGGGAAGTTCGACCCTTACCTGCAGGCTTACGCGGAAAAATTAGCCGGACTGGAAAAACCCGTGTTCTTACGCTTCGCTCATGAGCCTGATAATCCCCACTACCCCTGGTCTGCTACAGGCGGAAATACGCCGGAAGAATATGTGGAAGCCTGGCGCTATGTGGTGGAGCTGTTCAGGGAGGAGGATGCGGAAAATGTCATTTGGGTGTGGAATCCCTGGGAAGAGGTTACCATGATGGAGTTTTACCCGGGGGGCGATTATGTTGACTGGTTAGGCTTTACGGTGCTGAACTATGGAAATGCAGCCCCTGATGAGTTGTGGCACTCTTTTGCCACGCTTTATGAACCGTTCCGCTACAAGATGGCTTCATCTGAAGAGATAAGCATCATGAAAAAGCCGGTTATGATTGCTGAGTTTGGGTCAACTTCTTATGGAGGAAGCCAGATTGACTGGACAAGCGAGGCCTTATATGATATCCAGAACCTGTACCCGGAGATTTATGCCCTGGTTTTTTTCTACAGCGATAAAGATAACAACTGGGCAACCGACTGGAGACCTTCTCCATCCACCCAATATATTGACTGGACTTTCCCCGATACAGCTGATTTATGGCCTGTTCGGGAAAAGCTGCAACAAGCGCCCTACTCAAATAAACCTGTAAAACTGGATCTGAAAAGTGTCAAAAAGCCTTAAACTGAAGTACTTCTTTAGAAGGATTACAACCACACGGGCCAGCCGGTAAGAAAAATTATTATGTGTTTGTAAAACTTCCTTTCAGACATGAAATCTTTTTAGTTCGGATCAGTCAGGGTTTTGGCAAAAAGTTTAAAAGATTCTTCACTGATACTCCAGTCCGGTGGAGCAATTTTACCCCAGGCTTCAGGAACATCTGCATGGTTAAAATAACAGACTCCCACTATATCAGGATACTGGAGTAGCGTTTCCGCCGCATTTTGCAGCCAGACCTGCTGAAATTCATCGGGACCTTTAACACCCATTTCTGTTATAAAAATTGGCTTATTGAGAAAGCGCATCCGATAGTACTTTTGCCTTAAAACATCTGCAAAAGAATTTTGCTTTTTGTGGTGGGTTATGTTTTTATCGGGGAGCCCGTAAATGGAAATACCGATAAAATCCACCACATCTTCTCCCGGCCACCATTCAGGAGAACCCCGATCTCCTGCAGGGCCCCATACCATTTTTATGTGTTCCGGACGGGGCTCTAAAAAGCTGGCAAAATAGCGGTAGGCCTTTATGTACTGGATGGGATCCTGGCTCTGCCAGTCATATCGCTCAATGGGTATTTCCATTTCATGAGCCCACCGTAAGTAAACCGTTTTGGGAGAACTGGCTATTACCCTGTACAGTTCTTCTATTTCCGCATCATAATGACCGTTCAACGTTTTAGCTAATACGGCAGGGTCTCTTTTGTATGCTGCTCCTTTCCATGGCTCCATGGTCACTACTACTTCATGATCTCTTTCAAGAACCTCCTTAAACTTTTCACGAAACCGGCCGCTTCGTAGTTCTGCCAGGTCCGTAAAGAGGTGCTCCACAGAAACAGCTTTCCCGGAAACCAGCTGCTCTTCCGGATCATATAGCCCAATAAGGAGCGAAGGTTTTTTCTTTTCTTTAGCCGTGGATGAAGCTTTTGTAATTCCATTTGCTGACTGTTTTAAAGGATCCATAAAAGGCTGAAGCTCATGCTCAAGCCTTTCCAGCCATTCCTGATTAAAGGAGCGCTGGCCGATTCTTTCTGTACCCAAAACAAGAACAGGCTTATCTATAAACCTGAGCCTGTGGAGCTGGCGCCTGAGGAGGAGTGGGAGGGAGTCTTTAAGGGGATGGGAGGTGGCAAGAATAGTTGATTTACTAAGGGGACTGATACTGACAATATCCACCACATCTTCTCCCGGCCACCATTCAAGTGCGCCAGGATAAGCAGCTGTTCCCCAAACAATTTTAACATTAGGAGCAGTAGACTGACACAATGCAGAAAAGTGCCTGAACGCCCTTATATACCGCCCTGGTGGCTGATATTGCCAGGGCAAAAGTTGCACAGGAACTTCCATTTCCGGGTTCCATCGTAAATAAACCTCCTGCTGCCGGGTGGCAAGGGTGTTGCAGAAATTGCGGATTTTCCCGTCATAATCGCCTTCCACTATCCTGTTTAAAATAGTTCCATAGTGATGGCCCCATAATGGTTCATCTCTTAATTCTATGGTTATCAGCAGGTCCTTCTCTTTCGGCAAAAGTTTAAGTAAATCACCATCAGAAAGCCGGGGAGAGGTCCAGGTGAAGCCATAGTGTTGGATGTCGAAAGCTTCTTCTTCAGTAAGGTTTTCGGAAGGGGAATAAACACCCAGAACAGGTTCTTTCATGCGAAGGGTAATTTTTTCTTCCGGAGATAGGAGTCCTTCTGTAACAGTATGAAACTTATCAACAGCCCATACCAGGCAGGCAATTACAAAAGCAGCAAAAAGGAGCAGGAGTAAAAATTTTCTCATTTTAATTCTTTTTTGCACTTCTTTTTATAATCGAGAAGGGGGGCAAAAAGTTAACTTTTCCGGGTTTTTCAGATTTAGGTAGATCATTAACATTCAGCAAGAGAGTCTTTTGAAGGACTTTTAAAAGGCTGAAGACGAAAATGGAGTGGAGATGGTTAATTATTAATCCGTGAAAAACTCTGCAAGGATGGGAGGAATTAAAATTTACAGGCGGCCAGTTATTGCGATAGGGTAAATAGTACTAACTATAAAGGAGTATGATTACCTCCTAAGCAGTAGCAGTTCATTATATCAGGTTTTCAACTGAAAATACTACTGTATCCTAAATGTAAATAGGGTAATGGAACTGAGCCAGTAAGGAGCAGCTGGAATTTGTAGATATTAAATAGCAGTAGCTAAGCTACTGCTCATGTTTCATACTACTTTTGCCTTGGAATGGATTAATGGTAAAGTAAAAAAGAAGACTGCCTAAGGAATAAAACAAAAGGTCCCACCAATCCCCGATAAATTTTTCTGAAAATAGGGGGAACAGAATTTCAGAAAAAAAGGCAATAAACAAAGTAGCAATCCCTACTTCAAGACCAGATAAACGGTAGTTTTCGCCTCTCTTAAATAATAGCCGCCTTTCAGCCACCAGAAGGGTTAAAATAAGGGGCATGGCCAGAAAAGAGTCCAGAAAAGAATCTATCCCAGGGATGGAAACTGAAAAGCCTTTCCAGGGAACCTGATGAAGGACAAAAAGAATGCAGCAGATAAGAAACACCGGGGACTTTAATATTTTCATGCCTTTTAAAGAGCTACAAGAAAGACAATAGTTAAAGCAAGGCATAGGACTGGGGAAAGAGCAAGCAGGATTAGAATGGCAAGACTCTTATAAATCATTTTAAATACCTTTACAGGAAGGGTGTCCTCCGGGGCGGGCTTTATCCACTGCCTCAAAGACTGCACCTGGTTTACTACATACTGTTGTAGTGCCCGTAGAAGTTCTTTGTTCATTTCGTTACTGTTGGTTAAATGTTTGGGCGGAAGTAAGGGGCCTTCTAATGACCTACTTTAACCGCTGTGGGAAAGTTTCCTTTTCAGCAAAAAAGCGAGAGCAGAAAAAACAAGACACAGCCCCACCTCAATTAACCATTGCAGAATTGCTGTACCGGCAAAATGCCATTCACCGCCAACGCCAGCTATACCCCCAATGGTCATGGAAGGAACCAGTGCAAGGGCAATAGTAATGGAACAATGATCGAAGGTTGCCGGCTGGCGGCCACAAAGCTTCCTACAAACCCCGCCACCGCAGCAACATAATATGCTGTCGGATATAAACTGGCAATAATCATATCTGTTTGTTCTGAAGGAATGTTTAGCTGAACTTTTCTCGGCACATCCTTAGGAGTATTAACCCCTTTTAAATGATGTAGAAGATTTTTTTGTTTTCTTTATTGCCAGTACAAATATGTTCTACCTGCCCCTGTAAGCTCCTACTCCTGAATTCAGGAAAAATCAATCAGGAAAAACTGGGGGTTCAGGTAAAGGATGAATGGAAAAGAAATAAACATACTGCTTCTTATAATAGGAGTGGCTGTTACCCTCTGGAGTATTACAGAAGCTTTATGGACCACCCTCTGGGCCGATAAAAACTCCAGTCCATTAACCTCCAGGCTAACTACTTTAATCTGGAAGGCTTTTCGAACAGTTGCCAATCCCAGAGATAACAGCCTGCTTAACTTCGCCGGCCCTGTTATTCTCATAGCCTCCGTGCTATTCTGGATTATGCTGTTGTGGATTGGTTGGACATTAATTTTTTATTCGGTTCCCGGGGCCGCCCTGCTTGCAAATACCAATACGATTCCTGATTTAACGGATATAATCTGGTTTGTCGGCTACTGCATTTTCACTGTTGGTAACGGAGACTTAACACCTAATGGTGATGTATGGCAGGTGGTAACTTCCCTGGTTGGTTTTTCCGGCATGGGCCTTGTAACGCTGTCAATTACTTACCTTTTGCAGGTGGTGGCGGCTGTTGTCAATAAAAGGTCATTTTCCAGCCAGGTGGCAGCTATTGGGAACACAGCAGAAAAATTTGTGAAAAAGGAGTGGGACAGGGGTAGTTTTCGAGGTTTCGAACTTCAGCTTAATGCCCTTACTAATCAGCTGTCAACCCTTAGTGAACAGCACCTGGCATTTCCCATTCTGCACTACTACCACACGGCTAATGTAGAGAAGTCCCATCCCATGGCTGTAGCCATTCTCTACGACGCTATTCTTTTAATTGAACTTGGAGTGGAAGAGCAGCACAAACCTGCAGAAAGTATCCTTTCTTCTGCAAGACAGTCGGTAGATAGTTTTCTGGAAACGCTGAAAGGAGCTTTTATAACACCAGCGAAGGACGTACCCCCACAACCAAAGCTTTCCAGCTTAAGCGAAAAAGGAATACCCATTATCCCGGAAAAAGAATTTTACCAAAAGCTGGAGGCGAATGATAATACAAGGAAGCTTCTGTTAGGTTTAATTAAAAGTGCCGGATGGCATTGGCCAACTTAATTTTTTTTCCGAAATAGGTGGCTCATCTCCCCATCCCGGAAAGGAAATTAAAAATCTAACTCTTTGATCAAGAACTGCTAGGGACTGGGGAGTTTTACCAAAAGCATCAATGGAAGCTTTTCTTCCCTTTGTTTAGATACAGATAATAACGGAAATTATCCTGAAGGAAAGATATTCAAACTCCTATTTCGCAAAATATTTTATACCACGCTTTCCTCCTGTTTTACCACTGGAACTGATTTGGGAATAGGTTTCCGGTTTGATTACCTTTTCCTTTAAATCAAATCTTCAATAGAAATAAAATTGTTCCTTTATAAGCTCATGGCATAGAAGGAAGTCCTATCTTTAACTATCTGATACTTCATCTTTATAAAAATAGACTTATCTGTACCTTATGAAGGTCTTTATTATTTGTACGGTCCGGAATGCGACCCCGGACTATAAAAGCAGACTTGAAAATTATGTGCATAACCTGGAGCAGGAAGGTAACCAGGTACATTTACCTCACAGAGATACAGACCAGGATGGGAGGGGCTACGATATTAACCGGACGAATATGGAAGCCATAAAAAAGGCCGACGAAGTGCATATCTTTTATAATCCCGAAAGTCAGGGAACCCATTTTGATATGGGAGTAAGCTTTGCCCTTGGTAAAAAAATAAAAGTAGTGGAGTCTGTTTCCATTCCGGAAGGAAAGTCCTACCAGGGCTTACTCGCTGAATGGTTAGAGGCCCAAAATAGCCTGCCGAACAGTGTCCATTCGGAGAGTAAACCGGGATTGAAATAGTTATTTTCCCAACTGTAAAAGAGAATAAGGTGAGACTTCCATTCACCTATCTTCCTTCAAGTGCTGGAGTGCCTGCGTAAATTTACTGTGCAGGCCAGTAATTTTTTACATGTTTTTTAAATAAGATGGATTTACCAGAAGACCGGTTAAAAGTTTTAGACATTGTGCTGCCATCACCTGTTAAACCGGTGGCTAACTATACAACCTATGTTCAATCCGGAAATCTGTTATTTCTTTCCGGGCATGGATTCAGCGGAAAACCTACTGCAGTGGACATTGGAAAGATCGGAAGAGATTTAACCGTAGAGCAGGGATACTTTGCAGCCCGAAATGTCGGCATTTATGTGCTTGCTACTCTAAAATCGGCACTTGGAGAACTTAAGAGAGTGAAACGCATTGTGCGGGTGCTGGGAATGGTCAATTGTACAGATGATTTTGAGGAGCATCCGAAGGTAATAAATGGTTTTTCTGATTTGATGGTGGAGGTTTTTGGTGATAATGGAAAGCATGTTCGCTCAGCGGTAGGAATGAACTCTCTTCCCCGAGGTATAGCCATTGAAATTGAGGTTACCCTGGAAATTGAAAATTAGCGTTCATCAACAGGGAAAGGCCAACTTTCATCAGAATCGTTCGGGAGCAAATTTTTATATGCAGACGTTTTCGACTTAATAAGTAAAAACTTCGCTAAAGGCAGGAAGGGAAACTTACCGGCTTTTCCTGCTTCTAAAGAACGTATAGCCTTAGGTTTTCAGGGGAGTATTTATAGTTTTGGATATGAGAGAGGTGATAATAATAGGTGCAGGATTGAGTGGATTAACGGCAGCCTTGGCTTTCCGCAAGAAAGGAATACAGCCGCTGGTAATTGAGGCACGGGAAAGGTGGGGAGGAAGGATTTTAACGGTCGCTGCCGAAGGGAAAGGGACTCCGGTTGAAATGGGAGCCACCTGGTTTACCAGCCAACACCAGCACCTCATAAGATTGTTAGAAGAACTGTCTATTCCATTTTATCCTCAGTACCTAAAGGGAGTAGGAGTATTTGAAACCAGCTTAAATGAAGAACTTCAGTTGTTCCGGATTCCGGAAACGGTAGAACCTTCTTACCGGATGGCTGGTGGCACCTCAGCGTTAACTGAGGCACTTGTGGAGCGTTTAGGAAGAGAGGAGCTTCTGTTAGGTTCTCCGATCGAGAAGATAGCTGAACAGGAAGGCCATCTGAAAATTACGGGCAGTAAAGGACTACAGTTTGCCTGCAAAAAGTTAATAATAACGATTCCGCCTTTTTTGCTGGCGCAAAAAATAGCCTTTACACCGGAACTTCCTGCTGCGCTTTCTTCTGTTATGGAGAATACCCACACCTGGATGGGCGAGGCAATTAAGTTTGCTGTAGAATATAAAAATCCATTCTGGAGGCAGCATGGATTGGCGGGCGCTGCTTTCAGCCATGTAGGAATAGTCCGGGAAGTTCATGACCACTGTAACTTCGAAGGAAACAGCTTTGCATTAAAAGGCTTTCTTTCTGAGGAAGCTATTGCACACCCCCGAGAGAAAAGAGAGGCTGAAGTGATAGCGCAACTGGAAAGGATGTTGGGAAAGGAAGCAAAGGATTACCTTTCTTATACAGAAAAGGTATGGAAGGAAGACCCTTTTACCTTCACCGAATATAAACAAGCACTAAGGCCTCACCAGTACAATGGACACCCGCTTTATTCCCGGCCGCTCATGAACGGAAAATTAATTCTGGCAGGTACTGAAACATCTTCTCATTTTGGCGGCTATCTAGAAGGTGCCGTTTACAGCGGCTTAGCTGCAGCTCATGCTATTCTGGACAAGATGCCTTCTTCCACTGCATGAGAGGCTGCCGAAGAAACTTCCTCCTGTAGGTGGGGTGAATGGGTGAGGAAAAGCTCCAAAGGCATTTCATCTGGTAAAAGCCAATTTAAATATCTTCTCAACAAAATGAGGTGATAAATAAGAGGGTCATTTCCTATGGGGCTACAGACTTCAACTTTGTTCCCCGGAAAGCTATTCCTGATTCTGCTTACCTTTGTTTGAATTAGCGCTAAATTTGAAATGATTATTCGACCCTTCATTCTTCTTCATTAAAAAATCTTCATGGATAGAAAGAAACAGCATAGCGAGCAGTTAATGGTCGCCATAAGTCAAATAGCCCCGGTTTGGCTGAACAAGAAAAAAACGATTGAAAAAATAAAGAACCAGATAATATAGGCTGGAAAAGAGGGGAGCCAGCTGGTTGTATTTGGGGAAACGATCTTGCCAGGCTATCCCTTTTGGCTTGAGCTAACAGACGGCGCACGCTTTGAATCCAGCATTCAAAAAGAAATTTTTGCCCATTACCTGCAGCAGGCTGTTCAGCCGGAGTCTGGTGATCTGGCCCCTCTTTGTGAGGAAGCTGCCCGCTATAAAATTGCTGTTTATGTGGGCTGTGTGGAAAGAGCAGCCAACCGGGGAGGGCACAGTGTCTACTGCAGTCTTATTTACATTAATCAGGAGGGGAAAATTGCCTCTGTGCATCGAAAACTCGTTCCTACCTACGAAGAAAGACTGGTGTGGTCGAACGGTGATGGCCATGGTCTTACTGTCCACCCTTTAGGAAACTTTACTATAGGAGGATTGAACTGCTGGGAAAACTGGATGCCCCTGAGCCGTGCCGCCCTCTATGCGCAGGGAGAAAACCTTCACGTGGCGGTGTGGCCAGGCAACAAACGAAATACGGAAGATATTACCAGGCACATCGCCAAAGAATCCAGATCTTTTGTTATTTCAGCCTCCGGCTTGATGCGCAGGGAAGATGTTCCGGCTGATACCCCCCATTATGAGGAGATTATAAAGGGATGTCCGGATTGGTTGGCAAATGGAGGATCCTGCCTGGCGGGCCCGGATGGGAACTGGATAATCGAGCCAGTAACCAATAAGGAGGTGTTACTCTTTGCTACCATTGATCAGAAGGAAGTAAGGCGGGAAAGGCAGAATTTCGACCCTTGCGGGCACTACTCAAGGCCGGATGTTACCCAGCTTAAGGTAAACCGTAAAAGGCAGAGTCTTATTGACTTTGAAGAAGAGTAGATATAAATCTGTAGCCTAAGACATACCGTTCCTCCCGTTGCTTTTGCAGAATAGCTAATTCCTTTGAGGCTTAATTGTAAACGCTAAGCTTTAGAAAACAACCAGGCAGTGCCTATTATTATCCCTGCTGTTATGGCTGTTTTACCTGCAATTGATTTAAAAGTGAGCCGCTTGCCTTTCTTTTCTTTTTCTAACCAGCCGCCGCTGGTGCCAGCCAGCCAGGGCATGGGTTCATATAAGTTTCCCTTTCCGGAAGGGGTTGGAGGGTCAGTTAATTCAATGGTATCCAGTGACTTTTGATAAATTTTGTCGAAAAATCCCGGAGCCATTGATCTGCCAAGGCGAATCGCCTGATTTCGTTTTCCTACAAAGACTTCTTTAGTAGGTTTGGCCGTTAATTTTAGAATGGCTTCCACCACCTTCTCTACAGGAGTTGCAGAAGTGGGAGGATTAATGGAATTGCCAGAATAATTGGCAGCATGCTGGTAGATTGGAGTGTCAATAATAGAGGGAAGTACCGTACAAACATGAATATTTTTTTCATTTTCTAGCTCCTGTCCAAGTGCAATACCTAAAGCCCTGATCCCTGCCTTACTAATGCTGTAAGGAACGGAATATGGCTGCCCGACAATTCCTGCAATAGACCCCATGTTAATAAGGATACCCTTCGCCCGGCTTCTGAAGTGCTTTAGGGCAACACGGGCACCATAGATTACCCCCAGCAGGTTCGTATTCACAATCTTCAGGACATCTTCTGTTGGTATATCGTTAAAGCTGCCGAATACCATTACGGCTGCATTATTCAGCCATACATCAATCTTACCGAAAGCTCGTATAGCTTCTTCAGCAATATTATTTACTTCTTTTTCATTTGAAACATCTGCCTGGACCAAACTGGCTTTCCCTCCGGCTTCTATGCAAACAGAGGCAACCTCCTCTAATATTTCTTTGCTTCTGGCAGCTAGAACCACACTACCTCCCTGTCTTGCCCATTCTACAGCCATTGCCCGGCCAATTCCACTGGTGGCCCCGGTAATCACCATAACCTGCCCTTCTTTCTCAGCTCTTTTCATAATTGTAACATGTTTTTCTGCTTCCTGGAATTTGAAGTAGGAACAGCCACCATATCGTTTTGTTGCGGAAGGATTCATTTGTGAGAAGCTAGGCAATTAAATCATTCTTCTATCTCCTTTCTTCTTTCCTGAGGTACTACAAAGGACTAAACTCTTTCATACTCATGTAGTTGTTAATTGAGCAACAATAAATTTTTAATTTAAAAGAGAATCGTATGGCAAGTGCATGGAAAGAAATAGTGAAAGGAGCAGTGGCCGGTGCCGCTTCCGTATGGATGATGGACCGGGTAACCTGGTATATGTACAATCATGAAGACCGGGAAGCATATAAGCAGGAGAAAAAGGCCCAAAAAGGCGGGAAGTATGTGGCCTTTGTAGCGGCCGATAAAATAGCCAATGCTATTGGGGCGAGAAGAACAGACAAGCAAAAGTATGTTTCGGGTAAGACCATCCATTATTTGCTGGGTATTATGCCTGGAGCCCTTTACGGCCTTCTTCGCCATAAAGTAGATGGCTTAGATAAAGGCCGCGGACTACTATATGGACTGGGCCTTTTCCTGGTAATGGATGAACTGGTGGCGCCTCTGACAGGTCTTTCTTCTGGTCCTTTGGCTTATCCATGGCAGGCACACGCCCGGGGTCTGGCTGGCCATTTAACGGTTGGTGCTACAACAGATGCAGCAGTGCGTGCCCTTGATAAAGTGGTGCCAGCCTAAAAAGAAAGTCTTTGTTACTGTTCTAAGCCTGTAGAGCTCTTCCATTCCAGGATTTCACATACAGGCTTTGAGCAGCAACAAAAAAAAGACCGTAGCCTCTACCTCATTTTTCATTGTAGTAGTAAAAACAGATTTATAAGTAAGGAAGAAAAAATGGCAACCATACTTAGCACTTTAGTGAAAGGCGCTATTGCCGGAGGAATAGGGGTATGGCTGATGGACAGATTTACCTGGACCTGGTATAGCCATGAGAATACTGATACCTTAGTGCAGGAGAGGCTGGCTCAAAAAGGTGGAAGATATGCCCCCAATGCAGCGGGGAAAAAATTAACAGATTCACTGGATATTGAGCTGCCTCAAAAACAGCAGTATGTGGCAGGCAGGAGTATCCATTACTTTATGGGCATAGCACCAGGAGCCTTATATGCCATATGGCGGCACCGCATGAAAGAACTGGGGTTTTGGAGAGGACCTGTCTATGGTGTGGGATTATTTATTGCTTTTGATGAAATCATCACTCCGGCACTGGGCTTTGCTTCAGGCCCTCTAACATACCCATGGCAGGCACATGCCCGAGGCTTCATGGCTCACCTAATTTTAGGAACCACAACAGAAGGTGTTCTTCATTGGCTGGAGGGGAAGGGGAGATAAAAACGGCTTTCCCAGGTAGAGGGGTTTTGATAGCTTTTAAGTAGAACCCTACCATAACAGCAAGGGGCATACCTAGCCTGAACAAGAGGGGGTCAAACCTTTTGCTGAATTAAGTAATAATTGCTGGCTTTCAGGAGATAAACAAAGGTAATCAATGGCCTCCCAAAGACTTTGTGAATAACCATAGCCAGATAACCATCCATTTAAACGTGCGGCTGCAGTGGAATTAATTAAATCATCAAACTTTGGGTACAGGTCTCTCAATTCCTTCATTAAGCCAGGCTGGCGTTGCAGTTTGTATTTTTGGTGCCGGTCCTCTGCCCTGTAAAACGTATGGTAAGGAATAGCTTCCGTAAAAACTTTCCGGTTTAGCTGTTGGGAAACCATCTCTCTGTTCTGCTGAAACAGGCTCCTCTCTTTTTCATCATTAAAAAAAATGGCTGACATATACTGCCTTTTCCATGGCTCGGCAATTGGTTTATGATTATTGAAAAACATGTGGACCAAATCCTGAAAACTGATTTTACCAGGGTCATAATCCACTTGAACAGTCTCTATATGATCCCCTAAATTCCGGTAAGTAGGGTTTTCTGTACTACCACCAGCATACCCCACTCTTGTCCTGACAACGCCTCCTAATGATCCAAAAAGTGCATCAGGGCTCCAGAAACATCCCATGGCAAGTGTAACTGTTTTAACTTCTGAAGATGGCTCAGTATTTTGAGGCAAAGGTCTGTTACGTCTGTCCGCTAGCATAGAGTAGTAACCCTGTCTCCTCATGTTTAGTTTCTTCCTCAGAGTGACTACAAATCTTCGGCCTGGCAAGCAGGCTCGTGCTTAAAATTTCCATAGCGGTTGCACTTCCTGTTTGTGAATTTTGGATTTTGCAGTTGGTATTTCATGATTCGGTAAGGTGGTGGAAGAAAAGTGTCATGAGAATGTGGCCAGTAAATAAAAGAAAGGAGCAGGGACAGGAGTGTCCCTGCTTTTTTGATAATGGTAAAAAAGAAAGTTGCTAAGCCCTGGAGTTAGAAACAGAATTTATGTTGCTTATGCTCCAGAACAAGAATAAGAGCTGGAATCTCTGGCAAGGCAGATAAACCGGAGGGGACCTGGCGAAGCTACTTTTTTAAGCCTAAAGCACACGTTCCTTGGCCATTTAAAAATTTTCATTTAACTTTGCTAACACTGTTAGGGAATATAACAGGAGCAAATGGGAATAGCAGAAAGAAGAAAACGGCAAAAAGAAGAAATGCGTACTTCCATTCTTGAAGCAGCCTGGCAGCTGGTAATGCAGGATGGCTGGCAGGCCCTTTCTATCCGTAAAATTGCGGAAGCAATTGAATACAGTGTTCCTGTAATTTACGACCATTTTGCCAATAAAGAAGCTATTCTGCTGGAACTAACAAAGCAAGGCTTTCAGAAATTGAATAAGGAACTGGTAGAAGCTAAAAATGAGTTTGCCGGACCGGAAGGACAAATAGAAGCCATGGCCTATGCATACTGGAGATTTGCTTTTGAGCAAACAGCATATTATCAGGTAATGTATGGCTTAGGCATGCCTTCCTGCGAAACGGTAAATCAAATTAATGAACTGAGCACCTTTAGTGAATTGATTTTACAGCCCGTCAGGGAATTAATTGCCAGAGGTAATCACCCGGAAACGGATCCTTTTTTAAAGTTGCATACTTTCTGGTCTATGCTGCATGGGTTAATCTCTATTAATATGATGGCTGGAAACGAGAAGAAGGAGGAATTAAACCAGAAGGTTTTACAGGATTTTATATCCGGATTTATTTCAGGCATGAAAGGGTAGTTTTTTTTATTCCATTAACTAACATTGTTAGGAAAAATAACTTTGATAGTCTTATTTTAATTTTAATCTATAAATAATCATTTAAAAAGATGGCAACAACTAAATGGGTCTTGGACCCCACCCACAGCGAACTGGGCTTTAAAATTAAACATCTGATGATTTCAAATGTAACAGGAAAGTTTGGTGAATTTGATGCGGAAGCTGAAACAGAGGGTGAGGACTTCTCAAAAGCAAAAGTAGTTTCCAATATAAAGGTAGCTTCTATCGATACAAACAATAAAGATCGGGATAACCACTTGCGTAATGCAGATTTCTTTGAAGTGGAAACTCACCCTGATATGAAATTTGAATCTACCAAGGTAGAAAAGGTAGATGAGGATACTTTTCATGTCTATGGTGACCTCACCATAAAAGGAACCACAAAACCGGTAAAGTTAAATGCTGAATATAATGGTATTGCAAAAGATCCTTATGGCAACACCAAAGCCGGCTTTACCCTGAGCGGGAAAATCAACCGAAAAGACTGGGGTATCAACTATAATGCAGCACTGGAAACCGGTGGCGTGATGTTAGGCGAAGAATTGAAAATACAGGGCGAAGTGCAATTAGTAAAGCAGGCATAAGCTTTTACTTAGCTGATCGATAGAAGAAGAGGCTGCACTGGTTTTCAGGCGGTCTCTTTTTTGTTTTCCATCCGAAGAACTTTAAAATAACCTCCTGAATGGCTGGTGTTGCTAAAGGGTGTATTCTCCTTTTCTGCACATGGCAAAAAAGAAGTAAACCTGTACTTCCAAAAAAAAACATATTCTCCTCATTACATAAACAGGGCCCTCTTTTCTACTTTCTGTTTTTATGGTACCAGACCCCAGCAGGCTTGAGGAGAACATCTTATTGGTCTTTTTCAGAAACCTCCCTGGCAAAAATCAGGTAAAGTAAAATAAAAAGCTTAAAGATATGAAAACAAACCTGATACCCACTAAAACGCATGCCTATATCGATTATATGACGGCTGCATCGCTGCTAACTTTACCGCTTATTTTTAGTGGTAAAAGAAAAGGAGTAGAAACTTACCTGCCTGTGGCTTTGGGAGCCGGTGCCCTGGTACAAAGCCTGTTGACAAATTATGAGCTTGGTGTAAAAAAGAAAATGAGCATGAAAAAGCACCTTCAGCTTGATTATATGAATGGCGCCTTAATGGCAGCATCTCCTTTTATTTTTGGATTCCGAAAGAGAAGCTGGTTCCCGCATCTGGCTGTTGGGCTATCGGAGCTGGCAATTGCCTACTTTACCAAACCTCAGCCAAAGAAAAAGTTTTTTGGCATTTTCGGTTAAATAAATTCGCTGCAGGAAAGGGCGGTATTTGAGGAGAAGTCTGCCAACTCCTTTTTCTCAGGTGGGCAACTATTTAGGAGATAAAGCTATACCTGATAAGGCTCAGGAGTCAATCCCTTCATCCTGCAGTACTTAAAACTATCCTATTCTTCGCTTCAAGCTTTAATGAGCTTGCAGGTCTCTTCTTCCCCTTTCTCTGCCACCTCTTCATAACCCTGGGCTCAAAAATTCTCCCAGGAATACCCATTTTTTCTATTGTGTCGCAGAATATTTTAACAGCTGCCCGGCCACCTCTTGTTACGGTAAGGTGGTGGAGTGGCCGCAGCTTTACCTGCACCTGGATAATTCCTGTCCAACCTTATCTTAATGGTCTTACTTTAGCAATGAAGGCGATAACAGCCCTTCCATTTTAATGATCTATATCCTACATCTGTGAAGGCTACACTTAAGTTGGAGAGGACAATTTTATTTTTTCCTTATAAAAGCCAAAGAACATTCTTTGTTTCTTTTTATTTGATAATCAATTGGTTATATTGATAAAATCACTTTTTATCTGGTATAACCATTATTTTTTATGAAAAAATTTTACCACATTCCGGAAGGCCACAGCGCCTTAAATACTTATTGTTTTTTTCTTTGCTGCCTTTTCGGCAGTCTCCTTGCTAGTCCGGCAGCTTATGCCCAGCTTAGCGGCACCTATACCATTGGTGGGAACGATGCAAGCTTTGCAACTTTAACCGAAGCAATCAAAACACTGGAAAGGGAGGGTATTTCGGCTGCAGTCACTTTCCAGATACGGCCGGGCGTCTATCAGGAGCAGGTGGTTATCAATAACATTCCCGGTAGTTCGTGCAGTGCTCCTGTAAAGTTTGAAGGAACCGGAAAGTCGCCTGCTGAAGTAGCCCTTAAGGCACCGGAAGGTACCGAATCCGTTATTCAGCTAAATGGAGTCGACGGAATAGAGTTCCGGCACCTGGGCATTGGCAATGATATTCTTACAGCTCCCGGAACGGACTGCTTTCGCTTAGAAAATAACCTCCTGACTGGTTCTGTGGTGGCACGTTCTTCGGCAGAGGCAAGAAGCCATCTGCATGTATATCGGAACAATTACTTCCAGACCGGCAAAATTGTAAAAGTAAATGAAGCTCCCTGGAACCCCGCTGCACCGGTATTTGACGAGGGGCTAACAGTAGAAGGAAATAGATTTGACCAGGGAGGAATTGAAGTAGAAGGACAGCAGGGTTTTTCCATCAGCAAAAATGAAATTGATGCGGGAGGAGGCATTAGCGTGACCAATAGCTGGTACGGAAAAGAAATTAATGAAAACAAATTAACTTCCGGAGCGGGAATCATCCTGAATTCAGGGGCTGCAGCGGAATTTACAGGAAACAGGGTGAGCATAATCGATGGTGGGGGCATTGGCCTAATGATTACCACAGGTAAATCTATAGGAAACGAAATATTAATAGCCAATAACCTGGTGGATGTATATGGGTATGATTCCCGGGGCCACAATTATTACCCTATCTCCAATCTGGTCGGGCTGGATATCACCAATCCTTATCCTAACCACGTTAAGCTTTACCATAATACTATTCAGGTGGCGGGTCATTCCGACGATGTTCCCAACTATACCCTTTCGCTTGCAGGAGAGGAAAGCAGTTTCTCCGTTTTTAATAATATAATCGTGAACAATTCCGGCGGCACAGGCATCAAAGTGGCCAATCCCGCTTCTGTTGTAGCCATGGATTACAACGCTCTTTATATGGGATATGCTGACCTTTTTGCCAGCTGGGGAGGGCAGGAAATCAGCTCCTTTGCCGAATGGCAGCATATTACCGACTTCGATAGTCATTCCATTAAGGTGAATCCCGGTACTCCAACCGAACCCGCAGAGGCCCTTGCAGGGGCCGGTAAATACCAGAAGGCTGTACCTCTCGATTTCTTCGGGCAAACCCGGAATAATCCCCCAACTATCGGGGCTGTCGAGAAAGCCCCTGTTTCAAATCCGGTTTCCGGAGTTTATACCATAGGGGGCGAAAACGCAGACTTTGCTTCTTTTACCGAAGCGTTGGCCTTTATCGAAAGTGGGACGCCCGTAGATAGTCTTCATTTTTTAGTAAGGCCTGGAGTGTACCAGGAACAATTAACGCTAGGCTCCTATGGTGAGGAAGCCAAAATTACCTTTCAAGGAGAAAGTGGAGACAGTACGGATGTTGTGCTCACCTATCCATTTGGCCCTGCGCTACTCCTGGAGGGGACCAGTAATTTCACCTTCAGGAATATGACAGTCGCCACTGGTATTCAAATTCAGGCTAGTGAAAACCTTCTCTTCGAAAATAACCTGATTGAGGGCGGGGTGGAGGTTTATACTACCAATAAGGATATCTACCGAAATAACCTCTTTGTTGGGGCGGGGATCAGTAAATCGGGTCGGGGAGCCTGGCAGGAGGGAGGAACCGTCCATTTTTCTACTGATCATAGCTTAGCCATTCTGGGAAATACTTTTAAGGTAGGTAGCTCTGCTATTTCCTTATTCGCTCAATCGGCTTTTCTTGTAAATGAAAATAATATCCTGATGGAAGATAAAGGAGAAAATATTTCGGCCACTGGTATTAGTGTAAGAAGTAGTTCCAATATCCTTGAAATAAGTAATAATTCTGTTGTTTCAAGTATTCCGAATACAACAGGCATCAATTTCGAGGGAAGCTGGTTAGAAGGGGAGCTGCCACAGGAGCTTAACAGCAACAAGATTATTTTGAAAAAAGGGGGCACCGGTATCAATTTTTACTATACTGGTGGAAATCCACAAGCTTCTTTGGTGGCGAACAATATGATTACAATAAATACTTCGGAAGACAAGAGTACCGGAGTAAAGGCATTTCTGCTACCAGGCGAAATAAACTTGAAGTATAACAGTATTTACCTTCATGGAGAGGATAAGAACAGTCAGATTTTGTCTATTGAAAGTGATACAGGAGAGCCAAACGTTCATTTGTACAATAATATTCTGGCTAATTTAGCAGGGGGTGTTGTTCTGTCAGGAGACTTTGATGGTACCACGGATAAGATTGCTTCTTCCGATTATAATGACCTGTTTACCAGTGGAGATACTCTGGCTATCTGGGATGGAGAAGTAGTTCCGGATCTGGAGGCTTGGCAAAGGATGACTCATTTTGATTCTAACTCATTATCTGTTGCCCCTGATTTTGAGTCTGCTGTGAACCTGATTCCACAAAACATGACCTTAAAAGGGGCTGGCATGTCGGTAAGTGGCGTAAATGAAGACTTTTTTGGAAAAGAACGAAAATATCCTCCAACAATAGGCGCAGTAGAATTAACTGATGAAGCAGAGAATCAATTGCCTTTCGTGAATGCCGGCGAGGATAAAATAGTTACTCTACCGCTTGAATCACTATACCTGAGAGGAACAGGAAAAGATCCGGATGGGGTGTTCCGGAAGTTTCTGTGGGAGAAAATAAGTGGTCCGTCAGTAACCATGCTTGATGCCAGTACAGCCAATACTCAGCTGCAGGATTTGGTGGCCGGGGAGTATGTCTTCCGCTTTACAGCCACCGACAACCTGGGAGCCAGTGCTTCTGATGAAATAAAGCTTGTAGTGAAGGAGTCCAATCTGGTACCGGTAATTAGTGCCGGAATTGACAGAACTGTTTTCCTTCCTCTGGAAAAATTAATCTTATCCGGCACAGGCCGCGATCCGGATGGACGGTTTACTGCTTTCTTGTGGGAAAAGGTGAGTGGCCCTGCTGTAATAATGCGTCAGCAAAGAACTGCTAACCTTATTCTTACCGAACTGGTAGAGGGAACTTATTTATTCCGTTTTTCGGCCACCGATAATGCAGGAGCTACTGTAAGCGATGAAATGACTCTTACAGTTCAGCGAAGGAATCAGGTCCCTGTTGTTAGCGCCGGGGCAGACAAAATAATTTACCTGCCACAAGAAAGTATAAAGCTTAGCGGAACTGGAATGGATACAGATGGGGTATTCCGAGACTTTTTGTGGGAAAAGGTGAGTGGGCCATCCGTACGCATGGAGCAGGCAAATACGGCCAACCTATTTCTCCATGATTTAGTAGCAGGAATCTATATATTCCGTTTTACAGCAACCGATAACCAAGGGGCTACTGCCTCTGATGAAATGATGCTGGAGGTGAAAGAAGTAGTTTATGGGGACAAAGAAAACAGCATAAGGCTGACCACCTATCCGAATACCTTTCAGCGCTATATAAATTTAGCGATACAGGCAGAGGAGCCGGATGATTACCACATCGAGATTTATGATTTAATGGGGAAAGTCTACTACCGTAGCAGCTTTTCAACGGCTTTATCTCCTGGGCAGCCACTCCATATTGACTTATCTGAAAAAAATATGCAGAAAGGCATTTACTTAATAAGGGTAGAAAATAAGAGCCGGAGCTACAGGGAAGTTGTAAAGGTTATTAAGGATTGACAGAAAGCTGGATATACAAAAACGCCTTCCAGAAATGCTCCGGAAGGCGTTTTAAGAATCTTCATAGTGGCTTAGAACAAGAACAGTATCTTCATTCTCAGACTGAAGTTAAGTCTTAATAACCCCTGTTTGGTAATAGATTAAGGTATTTTGAACAAATTGATTACAAATGCCTTTCAGGGCGCTTTTTCACAACAGTAGTTGCCAAGGAAAAGTAACTCCTGCTTCCTTTTAAAGCACTGTTACCTCATATTGAATTTTCTTATTACCTGGTGCCACTTTCATCCAGTTAATAGCTGAAATAAGGGCAAAATGGACAACAATCAACTTGTACAGGTGATAACTATAAGGCTGTTAAACAGATAAAAATTTCAGGGAAGAAACTTCATTTTTTAAAATGATCACAGGCTCACCTAAATTAGGAATAAAGAGAGCTTGAAAAAGAATAGAACCCGACTTGGGTTTGAGGAATGGGATAACTGGCCTTCTGGTTTTAAATTAAAAAGAAAAATTTTATAGAATTTGTCTATAAGCAAATAGATTTTTGTGAATAAGCGGGACTGGCAGAATCGCCTGCAAACGGGTACCTTTAATAAAAAAACAAGCCCACATTTTACTTTTTACTTTTAAAACCATGGAACATCAAAAAGACAGACATGTAGCTCCCGATACTCCTGTATGGGATACCAATGAATCAAGAAGGTGCCCTTTTTCAGGTGGTGCTGTAAAATCCACTGCAGGTTCAGGAAGGTCTAACCGCGATTGGTGGCCAAATATGCTGAACCTCAAAATTTTACATCAGCATTCCCCTGTTTCTAATCCTATGGGAGAGGAATTCAACTATGCTGAAGAGTTTAAAAGCCTTGACCTGAAGGCCGTAAAACAGGATCTCTTTAAGCTTATGACGGATTCTCAGGAGTGGTGGCCGGCCGATTACGGGCATTATGGTCCTCTTTTTATAAGAATGGCCTGGCACAGCGCGGGCACTTATCGTATTACAGATGGCCGAGGCGGATCCAGCTCTGGAGCACAACGCTTTGCTCCCCTCAACAGCTGGCCCGATAATGCTAACCTCGACAAGGCACGCCTGCTGCTTTGGCCAGTAAAGCAGAAGTATGGCAAGAAGATATCTTGGGCCGACCTGATGATCCTGGCCGGGAACTGTGCCCTTGAATCGATGGGGCTAAAAACCTTTGGCTTCGCCGGAGGAAGAGTGGATGTATGGCAGCCGGAAGAGGATGTTTACTGGGGCTCTGAAGGAGAATGGTTAGGAAATAAGGAACGTCATGAAGGAGGGGAGTTGGAGAGTCCTCTTGCTGCTTCTCATCTGGGACTGATTTATGTGAATCCGGAAGGACCGAATGGAAATCCGGACCCGCTTGAAGCAGCCCACCATATCCGGGAAACCTTCGGCCGAATGGCCATGAATGATGAAGAGACAGTTGCTCTTATCGCAGGTGGTCATACCTTTGGAAAAACACACGGCGCCGCCGATCCCCGTAATTATGTAGGAACAGAACCTGCAGGTGCCAGTATAGAGGAAATGGGCCTGGGCTGGAGAAATACCTACGGTAAAGGCCATTCCGAACATACCATTACCAGTGGATTGGAAGGTGCCTGGACCACCACTCCCACAAAATGGAGCAATAACTTCTTTGAAAATCTTTTTGGCTACGAATGGGAGCTTACAAAAAGCCCGGCGGGTGCTCACCAGTGGAAACCTAAGAATGGAGCTGGTGAAGGTACCGTACCAGATGCCCATGATTCTTCCAAAAAGCACGCACCCTTTATGCTTACTACCGACCTCTCATTGAAGGTAGACCCTGCCTATGAAAAAATTTCCCGGCGCTTCTACAAGAATCCGGATGAATTTGCCGATGCCTTTGCCAGGGCCTGGTATAAACTTACCCACCGGGATATGGGGCCGGTATCGCGCTATCTTGGTCCTGAAGTGCCTGAAGAGGAACTGGTCTGGCAGGATCCAATTCCGGATGTTACCCATGAATTGATTGAGGAGAATGATATAAGCGATCTGAAAAGCAGGATAATGGATTCGGAACTTTCTGTTTCTCAGTTGGTAACCACCGCATGGGCTTCTGCCTCTACTTACCGTAATTCTGATAAAAGGGGAGGGGCGAATGGGGCACGCCTCCGGCTGGCACCACAGCGTAACTGGAAAGTCAATAACCCGGGAGAGCTGAAGGAAGTAATAGAGAAATATGAGCAAATTCAGAAGGAGTTCAATGATGCCCAGACTGGCAACAAAAAGGTTTCAGTAGCTGACCTGATCGTATTAGGTGGATGTGTAGGTATAGAGGCAGCAGCCCGTAATGCTGGCCATGAGGTGAAAGTACCATTTACCCCCGGGCGTACAGATGCCACCCAGGAACAAACCGATGTGGATTCATTCTCCATTCTCGAGCCCAATGCAGATGGCTTCCGCAACTATTTCAGAAAGGCGCCCCATATATCAGCTTCCGCAGAGGCGTTCCTGATTGATCGCGCACAACTGATGACCCTGTCCGCGCCGGAGCTGACAGTTTTAATAGGAGGCATGCGGGTACTTAACACCAATTATGATCATTCAAAACATGGTGTATTTACCAGGCGCCCTGAGGCCCTTACAAATGACTTCTTTATCAACCTGCTGGATATGGGTACTACCTGGAAGGCAACCTCAGAGGCGGATGATATCTTTGAAGGCCGTGATCGGAAAACCGGAGAACTGAAGTGGACAGGTACACGCGTCGACCTTATTTTTGGCTCCAATTCAGAGCTTCGGGCTTTAGCGGAAGTTTACGCCTGTGAGGATTCCAAAGAGCTGTTTGTAAAAGACTTCGTGAAAGCCTGGAATAAGGTAATGAACCTCGATCGCTTTGATTTGAAGTGAGTTCAGGGTTTTTCACTTACCAAGAAACCAAGCCGGAGAAAGCGAAATAATAAATAGTGAAGGCACCCTTTTCGCAGGGTGCCTTTTCTTATTAATTAAATTTACAACCAGCTAATATAATTAAATAATAGCTTAGGGAAATATTTTCTCTGCAGCAGGAGGGTACAAAAGGTATGCATTACCGTTGGATGAAAATTTGATAATGATGCCTCAATTAAATCGGCTATGACTGCTCACGACCAAAATTTCTTCATACTGGTATCGTAATTAGTAAGCATCCCAGAGCTGGCCTCACCTAAATAGCCAAAGCAGGCCTGGCCCAGTATCCTTTCATTAATAGCCCGACAGAGGTATAATACAAGCAGGCTATGGGTGATGGAATTTGGCCAGAAGTTAATAACTGGTTCTTTTTGCCGCCCCTCTTCAGGTTTGCTTCCTTGGGGAGTAAAATAAAAACGGAAAATAATTTTGCAGAAGCTTTAGAAAGTGGAGGTTTAATTTTATATTACCTCCCTAAATGACAGAAGCCAAGAAACATACAGCTTATTATTACTATTACTTTTTTACTTTATGTAATTAAGGGGCTAAGCTATGTGCTAAAAATCTATAAATGAAGCCTCCCTAACGGAGGCTTTTTTATTTTGTATAATGGAATTGAATCTTTACAGATATTACCCTTTCTACTATTACTACTCTTTGCAAAGAAGGAGAAGAGGGAATATCTATAGTAAATAGGAGCTGAAAGCTCAATTGAAAAGAGTCCCCATCCGGTGGACTCTTTTTTTCTTTAAAAAGATTAATAATGGATTTAGTCGAGGCACTTAAAAAGATATGGAAGCAATTTAATTTTAGAAACATATGATCAACATTGCAGAAAGGCTTCAGGATATCCAGGAATATTATTTTTCGAAGAAACTCCGGGAGATTGCTCTTTTGAAGGCCGAAGGGAAGGACATCATCAATTTAGGCATCGGTAGCCCCGATATGCCACCTCCCCAAAAGGCAGTGAATGCACTGAATGAGGCGGCAAGACATCAGGCAGCCCATGGTTACCAAAGTTACAAAGGTATTCCTGAGCTGCGAAAAGCCTTCTGCGACTGGTATGAAAATCACTATAAGGTTTCCCTTAATCCGGAAGCGGAGGTTCTTCCGCTAATGGGTTCTAAAGAAGGGATCACTTATATCTCGAATGCATATCTGAATGAAGGAGATGAGGTACTTATTCCCAATCCAGGCTATCCGGCTTATGCGGCAGCTACCAGGATAGCAGGAGGTGTGGTAAAGCTTTATGAGCTGAAGGAGGAACACGGTTGGCTCCCGGACCTGAAGGCCTTGCAGGATCAGGACTTGTCCAGGGTTAAAATTATGTGGATTAACTATCCGCACATGCCTTCAGGAGCCAAAATATCACGTGCAAAACTAAAGGAGTTGGTCGATTTTTCCGGCCGTAATGGCATACTGCTTTGCCACGACAACCCTTATAGCTTTATCCTGAATGATGTGCCTCTTAGTATTTTCTCTGGAGAAGGAATACCTGAGCATGTACTGGAATTAAACTCCCTTAGCAAATCTCATAATATGGCCGGCTGGCGGGTGGGGATGGTCGCCGGCCATCGCCAGCATATTGAGAATATACTAATCGCAAAAAGCAATGTGGACTCAGGTATGTTCCTGGGCATACAGAAAGCAGCCATAGAAGCTTTAAAGATGCCCCACCAATGGTATGACAGCCTAAACCAGACTTACAGTGCGAGAAGGTCTGTTGTCTGGAAAATAATGGAAGAATTAAAGTGTTCCTACAGCAGGGAACAGGCCGGCTTATTTGTGTGGGGGAGGGTAGGAAAGGACGTGGAGGAGGTAAGTAATCTTGTGGATGTTCTTCTTTATAAAATGGGTGTTTTTGTAACACCCGGCTTCATCTTCGGGACAAATGGAAACAGGTACATCAGAATATCGCTGTGTTCCGATTTAGGGCAGTTGGAAGAAGCCCTTGAAAGAATAAAAGGTTTTAACACATCAAAATAAAACTGGTATGATTGTAGGAATAATAGGATTAGGACTAATTGGAGGCTCAATGGCCCTTGACCTTAACAAAAGAGGTTTTGCGACCAGAATAGTTGGTACGGATAATAACCAGCATCATGTTCAGATAGCAAAGAAGGCAGGAATAATTCAGGAAGAAAGCTCCCTGCCTGACATCGCACAAAAATGTGACCTGCTTGTACTTGCTACACCGGTAGATGTAGCCCCTGGCATTCTGCTTGAGCTTTTAGATCAGGTTAAAGAGGATACTGTCATAATCGATGTTGGCTCCACTAAGGAGCACATTTGCCGGGCAGTGGAACAACATCCCCGCCGAAAGCAGTTCGTGGCCTGCCACCCTATTGCAGGTACAGAAAACAGCGGACCAGGAGCAGCGCACCACAAACTGTTCGACAACAAGGTCAATATTATTTGCAATGCCCATGAAAGTGATACCGGGGCCGTAAAAAAAGCGGAGGCATTGTTTGCCAGCCTGAAAATGGATTCAATCCACATGGAGGCACGTGAACATGATCGCCACATAGCCTTTGTTTCGCATCTTTCCCATATTTCTTCTTTTGCATTAGGTCTCACGGTATTAAACATAGAGAAAGATGAGAAAAGTATTTTTAACCTGGCAGGAAGTGGTTTTGCTTCCACGGTGAGACTGGCCAGGAGCTCACCCGATATGTGGGCACCGATTTTTAACCAGAATGCACGCCACGTTTCTGTAGCATTGGGGGCTTATATTGAACAACTGTTGCTGTTCAAGGAAAAAATTGATGAAGGGCTGGAAACGGAAACCTACGATATGATTTCAACAGCCAATCAGATAAGCCGCATTTTAGATGGCATTGAGTTGAAAAACAGGCAGAAGCCTTTTGTAAAGCCCAAATCGGCTGGTGGAGAGATTAAGATTTCGCCTATTACAGAATGGATCCCTAATCTGCAGCGCCCCTTGGTAATCAGTGGTCCCTGCAGCGCAGAAACAGAGGAGCAGGTAATGGAGACCTGCCAGCAACTTGCCGCAACAGGCAAGGTAGATGTGCTGCGGGCAGGTATCTGGAAGCCCAGGACGAGGCCCAATAATTTTGAGGGAGTCGGCACAGTAGGGCTGGAGTGGCTAAAAAAAGCAAAGGAAGCCACCGGTATAAGGACAGCGGTAGAAGTAGCCAATAAACAACATGTGGAAGAAGCTCTTCAGCATGGAGTAGACATTTTGTGGATTGGTGCCAGAACCACCGTAAACCCCTTTTCTGTGCAGGAAATTGCTGATGCCCTTCAGGGCGTAGACATACCAGTTCTGATAAAGAACCCTATTAATGCTGATCTGGAACTTTGGTTAGGGGCGATTGAGCGTATCAGTGGCGCAGGAATTACGAAGCTTGGAGCCATTCATCGGGGCTTTGCAAAGTATGGGGAGACCAAGTATCGCAATGCGCCGCAGTGGCAGCTTCCGGTAGAAATGAAAAGAAGATTACCAGATCTCCCTATGATCTGCGATCCAAGCCATATCTGCGGAAACAGGGAGCTTCTTGCTGAAGTCAGTCAGCAGGCAATGGATCTTAACTATACCGGTTTGATGATAGAAAGCCATATCAGTCCGGAGAAGGCGCTTAGTGATGCAAAACAGCAGGTGAAACCTGAGAGGTTAGCCCAAATAATTAATGAACTGGTACTCAGGGAAGGCTATGAGGGAAAAGTTTTAGTAGATGATACCCTGCAAGGGCTTCGGAACCAGGTAGACCAGTGCGACAGCGAAATTTTCACCATGCTTTCTCAGCGGATGCAGGTAGTGGAAAGCATTGGCCAGTATAAAAAGAAAAACAAGCTGACTATTCTTCAAACCTCCAGATGGAACGACATACTGGAACAATCGTTTGCCAGGGGGGAAAAACTCGGTCTCAGCAGGGATTTTATTGAAAAGTATTTAAAGGCGGTGCATCAGGAGTCCATCAATCACCAAAGTGCCGTTATGAACGAGCTGAGGACCTGAAGAAAAGTTTATACAAAGGGAAATACAGGCTTAGCTGAAAGTGAAATATTCAAAACAGAAAAATGTTTAAGACCCCGTAAAACTGGAGAGGTATTCTAATTGACAAAGGTTAAAAGTTCTCGATTATTCTCTGCTTCATTTCTTCTTTTTTTCCTTTTCCAATACCCCCCCTTTTTTAGTGAGGGGCATTAGAAAAAGAAAAAAAGTATTATCTGTTCTGTCTGTCTAAGCGGCGCAAGCTTTTCTTTCCAGGAGGTGTTTTTCCCTCAACCAAACATTTTCTGGAGCTTGCCTTTTTAGGCTCTCATGCCTTGGTTTGTTATTGTAGTACTGCACATACTGGTCAATCAACTCCCTGGTCTGAGAAAAACTATGGTACTCGAACCGCTGGAAAAGCTCTTTTTTCAGGATGCCGTGATAAGCTCTACATGCCCGTTTTCCTCAGGGGTAGCTACATGCGTAAACTCCTGCTCCAGGCCTACCAATTCCAGATACTCCCTGACCTTAGCTGCAATAAATTGACTGCCGTTATCACTCCTAATGATGGTTCCTTCAGGTAATTGCCCCGCATCAACCTACTGGGAAACACTGCTTCGGAAAGACACCATATCAGACCTTCTTATTAAGAAGTATTCCTCTTTCTAAGGAAAAGATGCTCTATAGGTTCAGACAGAATTCTATCAAACATTTTTTTCGGAACCAGGCCTTTCACCTGAAAGCGAAGGGATGGTGCAGAAAAAAAAATGATCCAGAAACAGCTGGATCACGAGAAGTTTTAACCTGATGTACCTGCCAGATAAATTCTTGGCTACTATATTTTAGATATACCACTTTTACCTAACACACTGGCCTTACCAATTTAGCAGCTTCCGGATCAATCAAATACTTTTTAATCTTTTGGTTTAAGGTAAATATTAAATTGTGAACCTTCACCGGGATTGCTGCTTATAATAATCTGCCCGCCCTCATTTTCTACAATTTTCTTAACCAGGTATAAACCGATTCCTGTTCCTTCTATACTTTTTTCCAGGCGGGTAAAAGGGGTGAAAATGAGGTCCTGTTGATCATTGGCAATTCCTAGCCCGTTATCAGAAACAG
This sequence comes from Nafulsella turpanensis ZLM-10, assembly GCF_000346615.1. Classification (GTDB taxonomy): domain Bacteria; phylum Bacteroidota; class Bacteroidia; order Cytophagales; family Cyclobacteriaceae; genus Nafulsella; species Nafulsella turpanensis. Next base: position 55,134 of record NZ_ANNU01000033.1, on the reverse strand, counting down.
AAATGTGTAGCATGTCATCTTTTATTCCTGTTTTAATGGTTATTTCCGGCGCCTGCCCTGGTTTCTGGTATTTAATGCCATTACTGATAAGGTTATACAAAATACTTCTGAGGTTTTTCCGGGAGAATTTTATTTCACGCACCTGGATATCATACCTGATTGTTGCCTGGCTTTCGATGATTTTACTTTTGACCATCATTTCAACCTCATGGAGGATATTTTCAAAGTAAACGGTTTCTACATGTTCCTTGAAATTCTTTTCAATTTTTACGATTTCAGAAAGCTCATTAAGGATGTCTCTCATCGATTTAACAGAGCGGTCGAGCAATTCAGCAATAAATTTTTGCTCCTTGCTATCTTCTCCCATCTTTTCCGCTAACTCTCCCGATGATTTGACCAGGTGCTGAACAAGCCCTTCTATATTGGCAAGGGGGCCTTTAAGGTCATGCGAAACTGAATAAATAAAGGTTTCATGGGCCGCATTTAAGCGTTCCAGCTCTTTTAAAACCTTTATGCGGTCGGTAATGTCCACAAATGTGATAATTACCCCGTTAGTTCTGTTTTCTTTTTTAAGAAGGTAAGGAATAATGTTCATCTGGAACCAACGCAAATCGGTCGTCTGGATTTCTTTTTCAAAAACTTCTTCGGTGCGAATTACTTCCTGAATATTTTCTACAATTGTCGAATACCGAATATTGTCGGCCATTTCCTCCATCGGTCGGCCAATATGGGTTTCGGTAAGGCTAAATTGCTTCATGGCCGGAGGGGTAAACTTGCGCAGTATTAAATTTGCATCAACAAAGAGTTGGGGAATGATGGTATTCCGGAAATAGTTTTCAAGCTCATCATTCAGCTCTATGAGTTCTTTTATTTTCTGATTATCTTTTCTTCCTTTATGGGGTTTCTCCATAAGAGTATAGGATTTATTTGTTTTTAACTTCATTGGATTTTGGTTCTCTTCGAAAGAACCGTTTATGGTAGAAAAGACGGGTAAAAGTAGTATGGGCTTTGTTTTAAACCTCACCCGGACCCTTGTAAAGGGTTTAAGTTTGGTAAAAAAGAACAGACCCCATAATTAATTTCAGATATTCTTTTTTAATAGTGGCTTTGTTTGCAAATAGTTTTTTAGCCGTAATGATATCGATCATTACGGTAGGGTTATATAACCTTTCTTCCGGATAGTTATTGCCGGAGGTGATACCAGATGTTTCCCAAATCAAATCACTTTAGATGTGCCGTCTTTTCTGCCGGTGTAGGAAAGGATACTTCCGATAAATTCCTTTCTATTAAAAGAGCTACGGTTACAGGAGCAAAGCCTGAGGTTTGAATAGAAGGGAATTTAGGAACCGGGTCTTTCAAATCGGCATTGCATTGGTTTTTTGAAGTCCGTTACTGGCAGATGTTGGCCTTCCGAAATAATGCACTTGTTATTGATAGTATAAAGATGGAGTTGTTTTTCCGGCACATTATTACATAGGAAAGAGAATTTGTTACATATTTCACATATTTACTATTCTGTATTCCTTCACCTCTTTAAAAGTCTCTTTCATGTGCAGATCAGGTGGAAAGAATAAAGGTTTTGTAACAGCCACCTTCCTAACCAGGAAAGGATTAGCCTGTGGGTAAAACCCGCCATTAGATAGACAGATAGTTAGCTGATGGTTACCTAGGCCTCCCGGATCTTTGGGCGGTACATCAAAAATTCTACCATCATTTTATAGAAAACGGAACAGGGATGGAACTGCCTCTAGAATAAGAATCAGGGGCTTTGTATGGTTGCTTTCCATAACAGTGAATTATGTAATAATCTGCCGGACTTTTGCAACACTTCATAATTTCATTAACCTCATCTTTGTAGGGTAATCATATAACCAAATCGTGGACCGATCAAAACAAAAATGGCAGCTCCTTTCCGGGGCTGCTAACCGGGCTAAGCTGCACACCGAATTACCCCTCACACATTCAAAGAACAAAATGAAAAATATGAAAAAAATAAACGTACTGATAATGCTGTTGATTTTGATAATGGCAGCCTGCGAAACCCAAAACATCGATCCTGCTCCTGTAACGGATCCTCCTATTGAAACGGATTCTACAAGGTCTGCTGTATCAACCACCGATCCCCAAAACAAGGCTATTGATATCGCCAAAAATAAGGTAATCAAAATAACCTTTACAGAGGAAATGGATGCCTCCACCATTAACGCGTTCACTTTTACCCTAAAGAAGGGAACAACAGAAGTTGAAGGTACAGTGGCTTATTCAGCAAAAGTGGCCACTTTTACTCCCTCTGCTGATATGGATGCCCATCTCGAATATAAAGCAATGATTAGCATGGAAGCGAAAGGGGTGGATGGTCAAAACTTAGCTTCTGCTACAGAATGGTCTTTTACCACCGGTGAAGAGGCACAGGAACCTTTAGCGGTAGTTGAACTTGGTGCTGCAGGCAATTATGTAATTCTTGCCAAAACCGCTATTAACAATAATCCGACTTCCAGTATTACAGGCGATATGGGGATAAGTCCGGCTGCTACTTCCTACATTACCGGCTTTAGCTTAACAGATGCAACGGGCTATGCAACCTCTGCCCAGGTTACCGGCAAGGTTTATGGAGCTGATATGGCCGACCCTACACCCATAAATTTGACCACTGCTGTAGAAAACATGATTACAGCATACAACGATGCTGCAAGCCGTCCGTCACCAGACTTTACAGAGCTGGGCACGGGAAATATAGGGGGGCGAACTCTTTCTGCGGGTTTATACAAATGGAGCAATACGGTTTCCATCCCAACGGACCTTACCATTTCCGGAGGCCCGAACGAAGTGTGGATTTTCCAAATTGCGGGAGACTTAGCCGTAAGTTCAGCGGTAAACATCACCTTAAGCGGTGGTGCACAGGCGAAGAACATCTTCTGGCAGGTTGGCGGGGAAGTCACACTCGGAACCACCTCCGGATTTAAAGGAATTATTCTTTCTATGACAGGTGTTACTTTAGGCACAGGAGCCACCCATGAAGGCAGAATTCTGGCGCAAACTGCGGTAATTCTTGACGGAAACGCCGTTACACAACCTTAATACTCGCTTACCTTTCATCAGAACTGGATTGATAATTTTAAAAGGAGCGTTGCCATCTGCAGCGCTCCTTTTTTTATTTAAGGCATAAGTAAAGCCGGTATTTCAGATGAATTAATACAATTGGTGTTTGCTTGTTTAACAGGGAATTAATGTACCTTTGGCAACTCATTAGGCCCAATCTCATTTGAAACTATACATTAAATTCATGGTAAGCCTTCGTTGCAAAATGATGGTGAAAGAGGAGTTGGAGAAGCTGAGCTTTCAGTGTGTAATAGTGGAATTGGGAATGGTTGAAATTCTACAGGATATAAATCCGGAACAGCGCAATTTATTGAAAATTAACCTGGAGAAATCCGGGCTTGAATTGCTGGATGATAAGCGGGCCATTCTCATTGAAAAGATAAAAAATGTAATTGTTGAAATGATTCACCATTCTGACGAACTCCCAAAGGTGAATTTTTCTGAATTTCTAAGCGAAAGGTTAAATTATGATTATACCTATCTGTCTAATATTTTTTCGGAAGTAAAAGGGATTACCATTCAACAATATATCATTATTCATAAGATTGAAAGAGTGAAAGAACTGCTGCTATACGATGAGCTAAACCTGACGGAAATATCCTATAAACTTCATTACAGCAGTGTAGCCCATTTATCTAATCAGTTTAAAAAATCACAGGACTTTCTCCTTCATTCTACAAACAATTGAAGCAGAAGCGAAATGGTAACCTGGAGAATTTTTAATGTAAAATAGTTAGAAGTAGTTTCTATGCTATTGTAGGCTTTCCTGGAAATGGACCTATGAAGACTAAAGTCAAAAATGCCACCCAAAATTAAACTTACCTGCAATTGCTTTTTTTTGCTAAGATATTGTGCTGCGTTAGCTTCCCGCGATACAGAAGGCATTTAATATCTGTAAAGAGCTGTTTATCAGGCGTATAAATAGCTAAACCTAATGACAAGGTACAAATAGGGAGCAAAATTAAAAATTCATCGCCGATTAAAGGCAGGAGATTTTGAAGAAACCAGGAAAAAAGGTGGCACTTTTTGCTACAGTCAAAATCAAGAATAGTATGAAGCCTGGACCAGTTTTGAGTAATCTTTTCGCTTTTGAAAATCAGAATTTAAAATGATTTTGTGCATTTTTAACGCTCAATCAGGTAAATTCCCAAATTATATAACTTAAAAACGCAATTATATAACACATAAAAATAATTTAACCGTTATCTTTGCAAAGGAAAATAAAAACCAATGCGTAAATTCTTCCACATATTCCTGACCCTTTCCTTGCTAATCAGCACGGCAGGATATGCTGTGACAAAGCAGTTCTGTGGAGAAATACTGGCGCATGTTTCATTAGGTCATGATACTCAGCCATGCTGTAATAAGGCGGAGATGCCCTCCGGTTGTGAGTGTGAGAGCGAGATAGATCATTATGCTGTTGATGATGATTTTCAGCTAGACCATCAGGAAGTAAGACTAACGCCTGCATTACAGGCCACATTAGTTAGCTTTATTAAGTTTTTAGCGTTTGCTCCTTTAACAGAGGAGCACAACAATAACTTATTACCCACTTTAAAATACCCCCCCTTTACTGAGCCCAGTATCCATATCAGGGTTCAGTCCTTCCTTCTTTAATAAGCATAGTAAATTTTTGGTTAAAACAAGCCTTGGGCAAAACGGGTCTTAGTATAGAATAAGTCTTATATAGCACTGTACTATTCCGTTGGTTTTGTCTATCAAAGCAGGCCTGTGTATTCTTTAACAATATAAAATTAACTATGCTTAATAGACTCATTAGGTTTTTCCTGGAGAATAAACTCGTTACTGTATTGCTTACGGTTGCCTTTGTCGCCTGGGGCATTGCCGTAGCTCCTTTTAACTGGGAGGAAAGCTGGATTCCCAGAGACCCTGTTCCCGTAGATGCCATTCCGAATATCGGGGAAAATCAGCAAATCGTTTATACCGAATGGATGGGGAAGTCGCCTCAGGACATTGAGGACCAGATTACCTATCCGCTTACCACGGCCCTGCTGGGAGTGCCGGGGGTCAAAACCATCCGCAGTAGCTCTATCTTTGGCGTTTCCAGTATCTACATCATTTTTGAAGAAGATGTAGAGTTCTACTGGAGCCGTTCCCGCATTTTAGAAAAACTCAATTCCCTCCCGGCAGGTCTGTTACCGGAAGGGGTGCAGCCTGCCTTAGGGCCGGATGCCACTGCCCTTGGGCAGGTGTACTGGTATACCCTGGAAGGCCGTAATCCCGAAACCGGTGAACCTACCGGCGGTTGGGATCCTCAGGAGCTGCGTTCCATTCAGGATTTCTATGTAAAGTATTCCCTTTCCGCCGCGGAAGGTGTCTCGGAAGTGGCCTCAATTGGGGGCTATGTAAAAGAATACCAGGTGGAAATTGACCCTATTGCCATGAAGAGCTATGGCGTAGATGTAGAAGATATTATGCGGGCGGTGAACGAAAGCAATATGGATGTGGGAGCCCGAACCATCGAGTTTAATAAGGCGGAGTACCTTGTTCGGGGGCTTGGCTACATCGAAGAAATCGAAGACCTCGAAGAGGCGGTAGTGGCGGTGAATGAAAATACGCCCATTCGTTTGAAAGAGGTCGCCCGAGTACAGATGGGACCTGCTACCCGAAGGGGTGGGCTCGATAAAGCTGGTGCCGAGGCCGTAGGGGCCGTTGTAGTAGCCCGCTACGGCTCAAATCCGCTGGCCGTTATCAATAATGTAAAAGACAAGATAGAAGATATCGCTCCCGGACTTCCCAGCAAGGTATTGGACGATGGAACAGTCTCGAAAGTAACCATTGTGCCATTTTATGACCGCTCAGGGCTTATTTACGAAACCCTTGGTACACTGGAGGAGGCACTGATTCTGGAAATCCTCATCAGTATAATCGTAGTAGTCGTGCTGGTGCTTAACCTGCGGGCTTCCATCATGATTTCCAGTCTGCTGCCGATTGGCGTGCTCATGACTTTTATTGTCATGCGCTATGCCGGGGTGGATGCCAACATTGTGTCCCTTTCAGGTATTGCCATTGCCATTGGAGTGATGCTGGATGTGGGCGTGATTTTTACCGAAAATATCATCCGTCACCTGGAGATGCCGGAAAATGAAGGACGTTCTAAACTGGAGGTCATTTATGAGGGTGCCACAGAAATAGCTTCGGCTGTGCTTACGGCCCTGGCTACGACCACCATTAGCTTCATCCCTGTTTTTGCTATGAGCGGACAGGAAGGAAAGCTGTTCGGGCCCCTTGCCTTTACCAAAACCTTTGCCCTGCTGGCGGCCATGTTTGTAGGCCTGGTGGTAATTCCGGCCCTGGCACACGGGCTGTTTTCGTTGAATCTTGGGAAGAAGAGAACCCGGAGAATGTGGAACTTCAGCCTTATTGCCTTAGGTATCCTTCTGCTGTTTTATGTGCCATGGGTGGGAATTATGTTTATTGCCTTAGGCATTAATAACCTGCTGGAGCCAATTTGGCCGGAAAATAAGAAGCAGTATCCTAACTATTTAAATATAGGAATCGTGCTGGTAGGAATGCTTTACTTCCTTAACAAAGAGTGGCTTCCTTTAGGGGCGGATCATACTTACCTGATCAACCTGGTTTTTGTAGCAGGTATCATTGCTGTGGTGTTGGGGCTTTTATTTTTGATGGTGAAGTATTATCAACCCATACTGAAGTGGGCCCTGGAAAATAAATGGAAATTTCTCTCCATTCCGCTAATGATATTTCTCTTTGGCATTTTGGCCTGGCAGGGATTCGATACCGTTTTTGGCGTAGTAGCCAATACCAGTGAAAAGCTGGGATGGGACATTCGCAAAACTGCTGTATGGGCCACTTTAGATGAGCAGTTTCCCGGTGCCGGGGAAGAGTTTATGCCTCCGCTCAATGAAGGAACCTTTTTGCTGATGCCTTCCACCATGCCGCATTCCGGAGTAGAGGAAAATCTTGAAACCATTCGCCTCCTCGATAAGCGGATTACTGCTATTCCGGAAGTAGACATTACTGTAGGAAAATGGGGGCGCGCCAATACAGCTCTGGACCCTGCTCCTATTTCCATGTTCGAAAACGTAATCAACTACAAGTCGGAATATGTGCGGGACCAGGACGGTCATCGTGTGCCATTTAAGGTGAATGACGAAGAGCAGTATGTATTAAAGAATGGGGAAGTGTTCGACCCGGCAACCATGGAGCGTGAGGATTTGGATATTTCCCTGCTGATACCGGATCCGGATGGCAAGTACTTCCGCCAGTGGCGCGACCATATTGAGTCGCCCGATGACATCTGGGAGGAGATTATTGCAGCCTCCCATATACCTGGCATGACCTCAGCGCCGAAGCTTCAGCCTATTGCTACCCGACTGATAATGTTATCTACCGGTATGCGGGCCCCAATGGGACTAAAGGTATTTGGCCCGGACCTGGAAACGATCGAAGCAGTTGGCCTGGAAATGGAGGATATCCTGACGCAGGTTCCGGGAATAAAACCTGCCTCTGTCTTTGCCGACCGGGTGGTGGGAAAGCCTTACATAGAATTAGATATCGACCGCAGGGCGATTGCCCGCTACGGCTTGTCCATAGGCGATGTGCAGCGCATTATCAGTGCGGCCATTGGTGGGATGACCATGACCACCACGGTGGAAGGGCGCGAGCGTTATGCCGTCCGTTTACGCTATGCCCGTGAGTTCAGGGATAATCCCGAAGATATAAAGGATATTTTGGTTCCTACGCCCATTGGTGTACAGGTGCCTTTAGGGCAGCTGGCAGAGGTGGAATATGTTCAGGGGCCTCAGATGATTAAAAGTGAAGATACCTATCTGCTTTCGTATGTCATCTTCGATAAAGAGCCTGGATTTGCTGAGGTAGAGGTAGTGGAAAATGCGCAGGCACTCATTCAGGAGAAGATTGCCTCAGGTGAGTTTGAGGTGCCGCCAGGGGTAAGTTTTGAATTTGCCGGTAATTACCAGAACCAGATAAGGGCAGCAAAAACCCTCTCCATCGTAATTCCGATCAGCTTACTGGCTATTTTCCTGCTCCTGTACTTTCAGTTTGGAAATGTTCAGCTTACAATGATGGCCTTTTCAGGCGTGTTTGTAGCCTTATCAGGTGGTTTTATCCTGTTGTGGCTTTACAATCAGCCCTGGTTCCTGGACTTTACCCTTTTCGGGGAGAATATGCGGGATGTTTTCCAGATAGGCCCGGTAAACCTGAGTGTGGCCGTGTGGGTAGGCTTTATCGCCCTCTTTGGAGTGGCCACGGATGATGGTGTACTCATGGGTACTTATCTGAAGCAGGTATTCGCAAGAGAAAATACTACGGATACACCATCCATTCGACGGGCAGTGGTAATTGCCGGTAGTCAAAGGGTTCGGCCTGCCGTGATGACCACCGCCACCACGATTATTGCCTTGCTGCCGGTATTAACTTCTACGGGTAAAGGTTCCGATATTATGATTCCGATGGCCATTCCAACCTTTGGCGGAATGCTCATCCAGACCTTCACTATGTTCGTGGTTCCCGTATTATTTAGCATGTGGCAGGAAAGGAAGTGGTCTAACCCGAAACTAAAAGCGGAAGTAGAAGCATAAAGAGAAAATAATTATGGAAAATAAAAAAGATAGAAAAATAACCGCCTGGTTTTTTGTGCTGGTCTTTTCTCTTGTGCCATTGCTTACGCAGGCACAGGAAGAGATCTCACCAGGGATGGAAGAGGACCCATCTATGGAATACATTCATGACTACCTGGTAACGGCCGCCGAAAATAACCCTGAACTGAAAGCTCTTTTTAACAGATATTTAGCCGCCTTAGAGGAAGTGAAACAGGAAGGAGTTTTGCCCGACCCACAGCTGAGCTTTGGCTATTTTATTCTACCCGTAGAAACAAGGGTAGGGGAGCAAAAAGCAAATGCTTCCTTTAGCCAGATGTTTCCCTGGTTTGGTACCCTGGATGCAAAACAAAGAGTAGCCGCTGAAAGGGCAAGAATAGCCCTGCACCTGTTCAATGTTGCCAAGGCCGAGCTGTACCGCGACATCCGCATTACCTACAATGAACTGTATTACCTGGAAAAGGCCATTGCCATTACAGAGGAAAACCTAAAGCTGCTGGAGTCTTTTAAAGGAATCGCAGAAGTAACCTTTGAGAGTGGGAAAGCAGGCTTTTCTTCCGTACTGCAGGTGCAGATAGAAGAGGAAGAACTGCAGAGCGAACTCGAATTTCTGCTCGACAGCAGGCTCCCCTTATTAACTGAATTTGAACAGCTGTTAAATACAGATCTGGAAGAGCCTGTTGATCTTCCGGATTCCCTCTGGGAAGAACAACTGCTCCTGGAAAAGAGTGAGATATATGAAGAAATTCTGGCCACGAGCCCTCATATCGTGCACATGCGACATGAGGCACAGGTACATGAATATGAGGCAGAAGTGGCTGAAAAAATGGGTATGCCTTCCTTTACCCTTGGTACCAGTTATACCTATATATCCCCCAGAACAAATCTGGAGTCGGGTATGGCGATTCCGGATAACGGACAGGATGTTTTTATGTTTCCCCAGCTAGGGATTCGGCTGCCGATTTACAGGAAGAAATATAAGGCCATGAAGAAAGAAGCCCTTCTCCGGCAGGAGGCAGTCGGCTTCGAAATAGAGAACCTGGAGAATGAGCTGCTGACGGAAATGGAGCAACGCTACCGCGATTACCTGGAGGCACAGCGGAAGGTGGAGCTTTATACAAGACTCACCACCCTTGCAGAGCAGTCCTTAAGGCTGTTGCAGACGGAGCTGGCTACCGGGCAGAACGACCTCTTTGAGATTATTCGCATGGAAAGGAGATTACTGAACTACCGCCTGGAGCTGGCCAAGGCCAGAACAGAAAAGAACAATAATGTTTACAGGATTCACTACTTAATGGGAGAACAACATGAACAAGATAGATAAAAAGGTAATATATATCGGGCTTGGCTTTTTAGTAGCAGGCCTGTTTTTAGGCTGGATATTTTTTGGCGGTTCGCCCGAAGCGGAAGTCGCGGTGGGTGAAGGCGAAGTAGCCGAGGCGGTACATGAGCATGAGGAGGGAGAAGCGGAAGTGTGGACTTGTGCCATGCACCCCCAGATACGGCAGGATGGTCCGGGGCAATGTCCTATTTGCGGAATGGACCTGATTCCCGTAGCCTCCGGCGGGGAAACCGTAGGTCTTGATGAAATACAGATGACGGAGGCCGCCATGAGCATTGCCGATATACAAACTGTAGAGGTGGAGCGGACCGTTCCAGTCAAGGAAATTTATTTGCCTGGAAAAGTACAGGCCGATGAAAGAAGAATAGCTGCCGTGACCGCTCGTTTTCCTGGCCGTATCGAAAGATTGTATGTAAACTTTACCGGCGAAGAAGTCAGGAAAGGCGAAAAGTTAGCTTCTATCTACTCTCCCGAACTCATACAGGCCCAAAAAGAATTGCTGGAGGCCGTAAGCTTCAAGGAAACCAATCCTTCCTTTTATGAAGCTGCCCTCAATAAACTTAAGCTGTGGGATTTAACAGATGCCCAGATTCGGAACATCCTGGAAAAGGGCGAAATACAGTACAACTTCGACATTTACGCGACACAATCGGGTACGGTGGTAAGTAAAAATGTAAATGAAGGAGATTATGTCACTGAAGGGCAGCCGCTCTTCGATGTGGCGAACTTAAACGAAGTATGGGTACTTTTCGATGCCTATGAGAGTGATCTCCCCTGGATTGAAGTAGGCGATGAAGTAAAATTTACCGTCCCCTCCAAGCCCGGCGAAGTATTTACCAGTGAGGTTACATTTATCGACCCGGTCATCAACCCTCAAACCAGGGTAGCCCAGGTGAGGACGGAAGTAAAAAATGCTGAAGGTGAATTAAAGCCGCAAATGTTTGCAGAGGGAATCATGGAAAGTAAACTCGATGATGTAGGAAGTGCTTTGGTAGTACCGAAAACATCAGTCCTCTGGACGGGTAAAAGATCGGTGGTTTATGTGAAAGATCCAAAATTCAAGCAGCCCACCTTCGAGTATCGCGAAGTGATCTTAGGCCCTGAGGCTGGCGATTTATATGTAGTGGCCGAAGGACTGGAGGCTGGAGAAGAAATAGTAGCCAATGGAGTATTTAAAGTAGATGCTGCCGCCCAGCTGCAAGGCAAGATGAGTATGATGAACCCTGTTCCTACGGGAGAGGAAATGCCGCCAATGCCTGGTATGGATATGGGTGGAGGAGAAGTGCAGGTAGAGACTGAGGCCTTTATTGAAGAAGTAGTACCGGACTTAGGTGCCGATGTGCCGGATGTCTTCATCGACCAGTTAAATGAAGTCGTGGAGGCCTACCTGGTGCTGAAAGAAGGGCTGGTAGAGGCAGATGAGGAAAAAGTAGCCAAAGCAAGTACAGCCCTTTTGCTAGTGTTGGAGAAGCTGGATGGAAGCGTTCTGGAAGGAGAGGCAGCTGCCTTCTGGCAGGAAAAAAGAAAGTTCCTGTTTCAGCATGCCAAGCTCTGCAAAGAGGCCGATACCCTGGAAGGTAAGCGGGAGAACTTCATTTATCTCTCTCAGCCCCTCATTAAATTAGTAGAGGCTTTTGGCGCCGACCAGACACTGTATGTAGACTTTTGCCCGATGGCCCAGGATGGAAACGGCGCTTACTGGTTGAGTGAGATAGAAGAAATCCGCAATCCGTTTATGCCAGAGGTTATGCTTAGCTGCGGTGAAGTAATTGATGTAATAGAAGGAAAATAGTTTAAGTAAACACCATTAATCAAAATGAAAATGAAAAAGATAAGTTTAAAATTGAGTGCCATGCTTATGGCTAGCCTGTTATTCGCTTTTATTACTTCCTGTAGCAGCGGTACTGAGGAACAGAAAGCTGCAGAAATAGTAGAAGAACCTGAAATGGGCGAAATGGAAATGATGGAAGAAGATGCAACCGCTGCTCCCGTTGTATTGGAAGGCGAACCTACCTTTCTGGTCGAATATGTGGAAGTGAAAAATGCCCTCTTTCAGGATGATTATGAGCAGGCAAAGGCAGCCGCCGCAGAGCTACAGGAAGCTTTAGAAGGGAATGGAGCGCTCGAAGAAGCCCAGATAAGTGAGCTTCAGGCAACTGCCCTGCAAATAGCAGAGGCGGAAGATATTAAAACGCTGCGCAGGTATTTTGCGGAACTCTCTCAGGAGTTGTATGAAGTAGTGCAGAATAATGAACTTACCGAGCAGGTGCTCTACTGGCAGCATTGCCCGATGGCCCTTGGAGGCGAAGGAGCGAACTGGCTTAGCTATGAAGAACAGATTCAAAATCCTTTTATGGGACAGCGGATGCCAGGTTGTGGGTCTGTTGCGGAAACCATTAACTAGCAATCAATAATTTTAAAAGATAAACAAAAGGATAGATGAAAATGATGAAAATAGGAATTTTAGCAGGTACTATGGCTTTAGCCGTATTCGCCTTTACCCCTGCAAGTGCAGAGAAGGCGGCAAATGCCTCTATGGAGTTTAGCCAGACAGTAGCAACTACCACTTTTCAGGTGAGCGGAAAGTGCGGAATGTGCAAAAACCGCATCGAAAGTGCAGTAAAAGAGCTTAAAGGAATTGAGGCAGCAAACTGGGATGTGGAAACAAAAGCCCTTACGGTAAAGTACGATGCAACTAAAGTGAAGGAAGCGGATATTCACCAAAAGGTTGCTGATGCAGGGCATGACACCCAAGAGGCAAAAGCCACTGATGAAGTTTACAACAGCCTGCCTGGCTGCTGCAAGTATGAAAGAGAGGGATAACAAAAGTGAGCAGGGGCAGAATTGCCCCTGCTTTTTTAGTATCTGTAACTGAATATTAAAATGATAAAAATAAAAAGAAAGCAGTGGCAGGGCATTATTGCTTTTGCTCTCCTTCCACTCTTCATCCTTAGCTCCTGTAACCAAACAAAATCAGATAAAGGAGTGGTTGCTGAAACACTTGATATAGTGGCACAAAAAAGAAGTGAGGTAATGGCAGTTCATGATGCCATTATGCCCAAAATAGGAACCTTAATGAGCCTGAAAAGGCAACTAAAGGAAAAAGCGGCTACACTGGATAATACGAGCAGTGCTCATAAAGAGCAGCTTGATTCGATTCGCCTTTCCATAGAACAACTCGAAGCAGCAGATGAAGCCATGATGCAGTGGATGAGAACCTATAAAGACCCGGCAGATAGCGTAAGCGACGAAGAGGCTATAGGTTATCTTGAGATAAAAGAACAGGAAATCCTGGAAGTAAAAGAAGAAATGCTGGAAAGCGAAAGGGCAGCCCAGGCATTATTAAATGACCATTAAAAACCAAGCGAAGAACAGCATGACTACAAAAACAGGTGCAGGCAGTTTATATGTAATCGTCATTTTTATGTTGATTGCTTTTTCCTCCTGCCAGGAAAATGAAAGACGATTGCCCATTGAGGGGCCAAGAGAAGTGCTGGCCAGCGTATCGGGGGGAGCAGACACGCTTTACCATACCATTCCAGATTTTGCCTTTGTTAACCAGGACAGCAGCATCGTTACGCAGGATACCTTTAGCGGTGGAATATATGTTTCGGATTTCTTCTTCACTACCTGCCCTTCCATTTGCCCGATTATGAAAACGCAGATGCTGAGGGTGTACGAAAAGTACAAAGGGAATGATCAGGTAAAAATCCTGTCCCATTCCATTGATCCAGTACATGATACTGTAGCGGTTTTAAAAAAGTATGCAAACCGGCTGGGTGTAAGCAGTGAGCAGTGGCATTTTGTAACCGGCGATAAGGAGAAAATATTTGAGCTTGCCCAGAAAAGCTATATGGTAAGTGTTCTGGAGGATGCTGAATCTCCCGGAGGCGTGGCTCACAGCGGTGCCTTTCTGCTGATCGACTCTAAAGGAAGAATAAGGGGACATTACGACGGTACCAAAGCAGAAGAAGTAGACCGGCTAATGCTGGATATGGATGTTTTATTAAAAGAAGAAAACTTACAGGATGTAAAATCATAGATACCATGGAAAAACTCACCCTTCGCATAAAGAATATGACCTGTCCCAGCTGTATTTCGCTCCTGAAAATACAGTTAGAAAGTATAGGAGTTGAGGTGGAAGATATAAAGCTGGGAGAAGCGACGATTAAAAAGCCTGAAAACCTTTCTTTAGAGGCCGTAGAGGAAGTTTTGAATAGTAATGGTTTTGTTTCCATTGCAGATGATGAAAAACTGATTGTGGAGGAGGTGAAATTAGCTGTTTTAAAGCTGGTTAAAAGGCAAAGCCGATTAAATGATGAAGTTAAGAATTCAGATTTTATCGCCAGAGAGGTGGGAAGGTCTTACCGGACATTGAGCGAGTTGTTTTCAAGGCATGAGGGTGTTACTATTGAAAGGTATATCATTCAGCAGAAGATAAAAAGAACAAAAGAGCTCCTCTGGGAAGGGGAGCTGAGCCTGAGCCAGATTGCAGCCGAATTAGGCTATTCAAGTGTACAGCATCTGTCAGGACAGTTTAAAAGAGTAGAAGGAATATCGGTGAGCGATTATAAAAATGGGATAGATAGCGAAGGAGTATAAGGAGGAAAATCCACCAGGTTCATTTGCCATGGAAAGGAGCAGCTTAAAAAGAATCAGCAAAGAGAATTTGTACGGGTGTATAGTCTTTTTGAAGCTGAAATCCCTAATGGGACACATAGCCGGGGCGTTCCTTCCGGAAGCAATGCCTCAAAGGAGCAAGGGTTAATCCTGTAAGTCCTTTTCGCGATTGTGTAACATTAAATTTCAGCAGGGCTGTTAGGAAGGTATAGAATCAATAAAATCAAAAAATAAAGACTATGGAATTTATAAGTGGATTATCAGTATCGAGCCTTCTTTTTTGCAGCCTGTTTTTGATAGGTTTTACCGCATTGTTCTTCTGGCCGGTCCACAAGGACAAAGGAGAATCAGCATGGGAGATTTTGCATAAAAAGTTTGCAGAAGGAGGCTTGTCTGTGGAGCAGTACCAGGAAAGAAAAGCCCTGCTGGAGCAAAATAAGCGAAAGTAAGCTGGAAGCAGTCAGTTCTTTTAGGGCTGGCTGCTAAAAATGGTGCTGACCTCAGACTTTTAGAGGGAGTATTTTTCAGTCTTAAATACCAGGCGTATGGAAGTTATAGAAGAAAGAGCGGTAAAGGAAAGATTTGATGTATCAGGCATGACCTGTGCCTCTTGCGCCAGTAGTGTGGAAAGCATTTTGGCTCATGTAGAGGGAGTGGAGTCTGCGCAGGTCAATTTTGCCGATTCAAGTGTCTTAGTAGCTTATAAGCCTGATGTGGCTTCCAAAAAGGAAATGCAGGAAGCTGTTGAAAGTATTGGTTACGAATTAGTGGTGAGTGAGCAGGTTAATGAACAGCAGAAGCAGGAAAAGGAAGAGCAGAAACTGAAAATTGCGAAACGGAAGCTGATAGTGGCGGTGCTGTTGGCCATTCCCGTTGTAGTTATTGCCATGTTCTTCCCCCTAATGTCTTATGCAAACTGGATTATGCTGATTCTGTCTGTTCCGGTAATTTTTTATAGTGGGAAGGAGTTCTTCACTATTGCCTGGTTAAGAGCTAAGAATGGGTCTGTGAATATGGATACCCTCATTGCCCTGGGTACCGGTTCTGCATTTTTGTTTAGCCTTTTTAATACTTTTTACCCTCAGTATCTTTTAAGCCGTGGACTGGAACCACATGTATACTACGAAGTTGCCGCGGTTATTATCGCCCTCATATTACTGGGGAGGTATTTTGAAGAAAGAGCTAAATCCAGAACTTCCTCAGCTATTAAGAAATTGATGAACCTGGGTGTAAAAAAGGCCCGGGTAATTAGAGAGGGAAACGAAGTGGAAGTTCCGGTTGACCAGGTGAATAAAGGGGACCTGATTGTTATCAGGCCCGGAGAAAAGATTCCGGTGGATGGAAAAGTAGCAGATGGAAAATCCAGCATCGATGAAAGCATGATTACCGGAGAGCCTGTGCCGGTAGAGAAAAATCCGGGAGATGAGGTGATTGGGGCTACCATTAACAAAACAGGGAGTTTTACGATGGTGGCCGAGAAGGTGGGCAGTGAAACGATGCTCGCCCAGATTATTAAACTGGTACAGGAAGCGCAGGGAAGTAAAGCACCCATTCAAAAGCTGGCCGATAAAATATCTTCGGTGTTCGTACCTATCGTAATAGGAATTGCTGCTATAAGCTTTCTTATCTGGTTCATCTGGGGTCCTGAACCACAAATCACGTATGCCATTTCTGCGGCGGTAGCAGTCCTCATTATAGCCTGTCCCTGTGCTCTCGGCCTTGCCACGCCAACGGCTGTGATGGTAGGAATAGGCAAAGGAGCTGAGAATGGGATACTGGTGAAGGATGCCCAAAGTTTGGAAGCCATCCATAAGCTGGATGTGCTGGTGCTGGATAAAACAGGGACCATCACTAAAGGACAGCCCGAAGTAACAGACGCTTTTTGGGATGAAGAGGTGGATAACCAAATGGAAATAGCCAGTGTAGTGCTTTCTATGGAGTCAAAATCGGAGCACCCGTTGGCTTCTGCCATTGTACAATATTTTAAACAGCAGGGAAGCGATAGCCTTCCATTGGAGAGCTTCGATAGTGTAACCGGAAAAGGTCTTCAGGCCAGCTTCCAGAACAAGCCTTACCTTATCGGTAATTTGAGATTAATGGAAGCAATGGGAAAACCTCTCTCCCTGAAGCTGTCTCAAAAAGCGCAGCAGTTAGGGAGCGAAGCCAAAACTGTAATTTTTATTGCTCAGGCTGAAAAAGTAGTAGGGGTGCTGGGGATTACCGACCCCATCAAAGAAACCTCCAAGCAAGCCGTTCATGAACTGCAACAGATGGGGCTGGAGGTACATATGCTCACCGGCGATAATGAACAAACAGCCAAAGCTATCGGTGAAAGTGCGGGTGTGAATACGATTAAAGCAGAAGTGCTGCCTGCGGATAAAGAAGAGTACATCCGACTCCTGCAGGAGAAAGGAAAAAAAGTGGCCATGGTGGGCGATGGTATCAACGATTCTCCTGCTCTGGCACGGGCAGGTGTAGGGATTGCCATGGGTACAGGAACGGATGTAGCGATTGAGAGTGCTGAAATAACACTTATTAAAGGGGATTTAAGGGATATTTCTAAAGCCTTCAAGCTTTCCCGCGAAACGGTAAAAACCATTCATCAAAACCTGTTTTGGGCCTTTATTTATAATCTGATTGGAATCCCGATAGCAGCAGGCTTATTATTTCCCTTTACCGGCTTTCTGTTAAACCCAATGATTGCCGCGGGTGCAATGGCCTTTAGTTCGGTATCTGTGGTAACAAATAGTCTCCGTATAAAATCAAGAAAATTAAAGTAGAAGACTGGCTGAGCTTTTTTCCCTGAGACGAAAGTAGCCAGTTAGTTGAGGCTTTAGTAAGTAAGTTTAGTGTGGTTAGCATAGTTAACTCTGTGGGTTAGTAGAGTTAAATTTAAATCCTGCGGGAGGAGTTTCTTTTTTATAGTTTTGGTTGAGAAACTCTCTCCTGGCAGGTACAACTTCCAATTTAAAGTTGAACGCTTATTGTAGATGAAAGAAGTTGAGCTTCATATTAAAAACATGCTTTGTTCCAGGTGTGTCTTCCTTGTTAAGGAAGAGTTAAAAGCTCTTGGTATTAAGGTAGTCGATATAAAACTAGGACATGCTACTATTAAGAAACCTGTCCGGGTAACGCAAAAGCAGATCGAACAAAAATTAAAAAAGTTTGACTTTGAAATTCTGGAATCTCCTGATAAAGTTCTGGTCGAACAAATAAAACATGCAACGCTTGATTATATCCGCTTTACGGAAAAGGAAAGCAGAAAGAAGCAGCCGAAGCATGTAACCTTGTCTGAATATCTTTCTAAGAAGGTGGGAAAAGAATACACTAATTTGAGTAAAATATTTTCCGGCGTTGAAGGCAGGACACTTGAAAAATACTACATCCGGCTGCGGATTGAGCGGGTAAAAGAGTTACTGGATGATGGTCAGCTAAGCCTCAAAATGATTGCTTCAAAGCTTGGCTACAGTAGTGTCCAGTACCTTTCGACCCAATTTAAAAAGGAAACCGGAATGAAAGTAACTGAATACAAGGAAAAGCTGAATGAAATAGAGCGGGAATCTCTCCATACCATATAAAAAGGCTTGAGAAGTTAGCTCAAGCCTTTCAGGGTTACAGCCCCTGAGAGAAAAATCTACAGGTACTTAAGCTTACTTATCCAGCAAAGCTACTGCAGGCTTCCTCACACTGACGGCAGAGGTCGGCACATGGCTTACATTCCTGTTCATGTCCTTTATTATTAGCACATGATTCTGCACAAAGCCTGCAAGCTTCTGCACAGATTTTCACTACCTGCTTAGCCAGCTCTGAGCCGGAAGATATAAAATCTGATGCTGTGCGACATATTCTGGCACAGTCTCTGCATAGGCGGAGCGTTCGAAGCAGGGCTTCTGTTCTTTCATTCTCCAAACAGGCGTTATAACAGTGGTTACACTCATCAGCACATTCTGCCAGGATACGAAGGATCTCTTGGTGTTTAGTGGTGTTATGATTCATCATCAGAAAGTTTAGTTTAACTTACTTAAAAGCCTACAGAGGCTGTAAAATAAACATACCACTTATTTTAATGTTCATACCGATTTTTAATGTAAGGTGCTGTTAAAAAGGCTTTTATGGATGTGCTTGCTTTAATTTGCTATTCTTTAAATTAAATTATACATAAAAAACAAGATATTATACATAAGGAAGAATACCGTTAGGGGAAGTTTCGCCTCTTATGCCTGAATCTGATTCAGGGGACTTTGTAAACCTTTCTGTTTAGCAACCTCATGAGGTAATAAATATACAATCCATTGTTCAGCTTTTTTCTCAAAAGAATCTGCCTTAAGTTTTTATGAGGTACCAATAAGGGGAGGATTGCCTGAAGAAATTTTAAGTAGAATCGTGTAAGACCTTTTCGTGATTGTATAACACGAAAAATTAGCAGGCCCGTTAAAAAGGTAAAGAAACAAGAAAAAAAGATTAGAACTTAAAAATTTAAGATGATGGAAGTTGGATGTGAATTATTTGGATCAGGCATGCTGTGGTAGCTTGCTGTAAGTGCAGGATTGCTGGCTATTTTATTCTGGCCAACCGGCAAAGAGAAAAAGGAATCAGCCTGGTGGGATATTCTACATAAGCGGTTTGCAGAAGGTGCCTTAACCGTAGCAGAGTACCAGGAGAGAAAAGAAATTCTGGAGCAGAATAGAAAGAAAAAGTAAAAGATGTTAAACAAGAAAAAGATAGAAGATATGAAACCTCAAATTAAAAAATACTTATTACTCTTAGTGGTCATTTTTGTAGCTACCGCCGCCTTATATGCACAAGGTAATTTACAGGAAAAACCAAACACAAATCAGGAAAAAGCTGCAGATGTCAAGGCTGGTGAAACAAAAGGTGAATCAGCCATGATGGATTGCTGTAAAAATATGGCAAAGGGGGAAGGTGACATGAAAGATATGATGAAAATGTGCCACTCAATGATGGGTAATATGAAAATGGGTGACGGGATGATGGACCAGCAGATGGAGGGCATGAATATGAGCCAGCAGGACGTGGAGACGAGTTCCGCTACTACAAATTCCCCCCTTTTGAATAACTACCTGGACATCAAAAATGCGCTGGTAAACGACAGTTTTGAACAGGCAAAGAAGGCTGTGGCTGATTTTCAGACTGCTTTAGAAGGTGCGGAAAAGCTTTCAGCAGCACAAAAAAAGACCTTAGAGCAGAGTGCCGCTAAGCTAGCCCAGGCTAAAGATTTAACATCTTTTCGGGAACAGTTCGCTTCCTTTTCACGCCAGGTATATCAGGTGGAACAGGCAAGCAACCTCACCGATGAAACACTTTACCTGCAACATTGCTCAATGGCCGGTGCTAACTGGCTAAGTCTGGAGGAGAAAGTACAAAACCCTTATATGGGACAACGCATGCCTGGCTGTGGGTCAGTACAGGAAGCGCTTAAATAAACAGTAAGAATATGGTAATCAAACAGTTTTATGATGAAGGTTTGGCCCATGCTTCTTATGCGTTGCTGGCTGGCAAAGAAATAGCGATAGTGGACCCGGCCCGGGATCCCAGCTGTAAAGGTATATCCTGCACATGGGGCAGGTTCCTTATGTGGGAAGAATATCAGCAGTGATCTTTCCAGTACTGTAGGCAAAGAGGTGGAGGAAAATTATGTTTTGCAGCCTATGGAAGAAGAGCTTGTAGATATGATTTTAAAAGATCAGCCTTACATACCGAAGTACTTCAGCTATAATGTTGCTCTTAACCAGAAAGGTGCCGATGCTTTTGAAGAAAGTGAAAAGACTGTTCCAAGGCTCAATAAATATGCTGCTCTGGAAGAAGGAACCCTGGTAGTTGATACCCGACCTGCAAAAGGATTTAAGGCAGGGCATGTAGCTGGGGCTATAAATATTATGGATGGAGGCAAGTTTGAAACCTGGCTTGGCTCTATGGTGGAGCCGGAAGAAGCGTTTTATTTAATAGCAGAAAGCAAGGAAGAATTTGAAAGCTTAATCAGGAAATGTGCTAAAATCGGCTATTATCCAATACCCTATGGAGGATAGCCACAAAAAATAGTAAGCTATGAATATGATGAAAGGGATGATTATAGGATGCCTTGCAATACTGTTGCTTGTTTTTGCATTGCCGTATTTTGGTATTGAGGGCATAGGGGCTTACAGCGGCTGGCTATTCTTTGGCTTAATAATGTTAGTGTGCCTTTTGCCTATGCTGATGATGAACCGAAAGAAGAACAACAAATAACTAATAAGTAACTATGAAGGAAGTAAAAGCTTTTATAAGACGTAACATGGTCAATGGTGTACTAAAAGCCTTGCGAGATCATGATTTCAGGAGCGTAACAGTAACGGAGGTGGAAGGAACCGGCCGGTATACCAGACCAGATAATGATGAGAAGACTTCGCTTAAATTCCAGCTTACACATAGTAAAATGAGTAAACTGGAACTTGTTTGTAAAAAAGAAGATGTAACCAATATCGTACAGATTATTAGTGAACATGGAGGTACCGGAGAAAAAGGGGATGGGATAGTTTACGTTTCTGAAGTGGAGCAGATTTTTAAAGTGAGTACTGGAGAAGAAAGCCAGCATGAATTGTAAAATAGCCGCACCTTACTTTAAGCTTTACTATGAGAATAATGTTGCGTAATACATATAGAGCCAGGCTGCGTGCGGCCGGAAACAGAAGCTTATAGTTAATGGTATAAATATGTGAAATAGCATGCACCTGCAAAATAGGGGAGGTAATTTCCGAATGAGTGGTAATTAATTGTTTGTTTTGCTCCTTTACTTTTTTTGCAAAATGCAGTGAAGTGCCATACAACATGAATGGTTTTTTTGAATTTTTGAACTATGAAAATGAGCAAAATACTCCTTTTTCTTTCTCTGGGCTTATTTCTTTTAAGTTGCGAGAGCGAAACAGATCAGGGCCACATGATGGACCATGGAATGATGGATGACGATATGCGACGATCTATGATGTCAGACAATATGGATCCTGAAATGATGGAGGATATGCATCCCATCAGAGAAATGCTGATAAACCATGAACAGATTGATAGACGGGTGGAAGATTTGAATAATGGTGTAAAGACCTGGACCACATCAGAGGACCCGCAAATTGCAGCAGCCATCCAAAAGCATGTGCGGCAGATGCACGAACGCATAAAGAAAAATAAACCTATCCGGCAGATGGATCCTCTGTTCCGGGAAATTTTTAAACATTCCGATAAAATTGAAATGGAGATTGAGGATCTTGAGAACGGAGTGTTGGTGATTGAAACTTCAGATGATCCTCAGGTAGTAAAGCTTATCCGGCAACATGCCCACAGAGCAGTCAGCGAATTTGCTGAACAGGGCATGCAGCGGGCAATGGAGCCAACTCCTTTGCCTGAAGGGTATCAGGAGTAGTTTACGAGATGCTCAACCAATGAATTGTTTTTCTAAATTATATAATTTTTAACCTTTTAAATTTTTAGAATTATGTCACTACGACTTGGAGATAAAGCGCCGGACTTTACGGCCGAAACAACCGAAGGAACTATTCATTTTCATGAATGGCTTGGTAATAGCTGGGGAATTCTTTTTTCTCACCCGGCAGATTTCACACCGGTTTGTACTACTGAATTAGGTGAAGTTGCCAAACTTAAACCGGAATTTGATAAACGCAATACGAAAGTATTAGCACTGAGTGTTGATGATGTAGAATCACACCGGAAGTGGATACCAGACATTGAGGAAACCCAGAATACCCGTTTTAACTTCCCTATTATCGCAGATCAGGATCGCAAAGTGGCTGAATTGTATGATATGATTCATCCAAATGCAAGTGACAAAACGACGGTTCGTTCTGTTTTTATTGTTGGTCCTGAAAAGAAAATAAAATTGATACTTACTTATCCGGCATCTACTGGTAGAAATTTTGAAGAAATTCTGCGAGTAATAGATTCGCTGCAGCTTACCGCTGATTACAGTGTAGCAACACCGGCTAACTGGCAACATGGTGAAGATGTTATCATCGCTCCTTCCATCAAGGATGAGGAAATTCCAGAAAAATTCCCAAAAGGCCATACAAAGGTAAAACCTTATTTACGCACCACTCCTCAACCTAATTTGTAAGTTCAACAATTTAGGCTGTGTCTGATAAGTACTTTAAATCGGTTTTTTTGTCATTCCGACCATAGGAGGAATCTTGCTTAGCTTGAAGGTTAGAGCGATTATAATAGCTGAAAAGATGCCGCAGCGGCAGACCGATTCCTGACATCAGCATGACAGCAAAATAGGATTTATCAGACACAGCCTAATTAAACAAACCAAAGTTGGAAAATGAAGAAGGCCCGGCCGATACTTTCCATTTTCATCATTGGCTTTCTGCTGAACTTAGTCTGGGAAAATGTGCAGGCCCCTCTTTACAAGGGCTACACCAATTTCTGGGATCATTTTATGATGTGCTTTTGGGCCAGTTTAGTAGATGTGGCGGTAATTCTACTATTGTATGGCTTACTTGCGATCTGGTATAGAGACTTTTACTGGATTAAACACATAAACTGGAAAATAGCGGTTGTGCTTATCATTATAGGAGGAACCATAGCGGTTGGGTTTGAATACTGGGCGCTTGAAAATGAAACTTGGGCTTACACAGATAGTATGCCGGTTGTACCCTTTACCAAAGTAGGTTTGTCTCCACTGCTGCAAATGATGCTGTTGCCCCTCCTTACAATTTGGCTTAGCCATAAGATGGTCATTAAAAGAAAGACTGATGGAAAACCGGCAGCTTTATAAGAAAAAGAGGTATTCCAGGGGTACTCCTCCATATAAGGTTCAAGAGCTTTATTCAGATAAGGTAACTTTGTACCACCTATTTCTTAACCTTGCAGAGTAGATGAATATGAATTATTACGAAAAAATAGCGGATAATTATGATAGCAGGTGGAAAAGTTATACAGATAATACGCTTCAAAAACTTATCCAGTACCTCCCTGCTTCCTTAGAAAATAAAACCATACTTGATTTTGGCTGCGGCACAGGCGAATTAATAAAAAGGCTGCTTATTCTAAAGCCTGATTTGGCACATATTACTGGTTACGACCCGGTTGAGGAAATGCTTCGGCAGGCACACATGAAAATGAGCCAGCTCCCTGAGCATACTCAAGAAAAAGTAAAACTACAAAGCCACTCTAATTTTGAAAACAAATTCGACCTGATAGTTTCAAGTAGTGTATTTCACTACCTGCCCAGGCCGAGAGCAAGACTTCACCATTTTAAATCGCTGCTCCGCGAAGGAGGAATCTTAGTGCTGCTTGATTATACCAAGAGCAGTCTATTGGTCCGGTATTTTGAATGGTTCGTTAAATATATTGATTCTATGCACCAACAAGCTTATACGCCGCAGCAAATTAAAATAATGGTAGAAAGTGCCGACTTTAAATTGGAGGATAGCGAGGAGTTCAGAATTAGGCCCCTGTGGAATGGGTTTGTAATAAGAGTGTCGGTTTAAGTAGAAGGACAAGGATGGACCAGGTAGTATTGATTAAAACTTAAATCTGATTTAAGGGGGTAAAAGCCTTCTCGATCCTATAAAATCTTGTGAAGTTGAGCCTCTACCAAAATTAGGACCGCTGTAAAATCAACAAATCAAGCTTATGAGCCTCTCCTTACTAGAAGATCGGTCACCTGATAGCCTAATTCCTTTTCAATTGCTGCTTTCAGCATTTCAGGAGTGATAAGGGCAGGGTTATAGCTTACTTCTGCGGTACCTGCATCATAACTAGCATTAGCTTCCATTACACCTTCTTTGCTTTTTAGCACATGATTGACGCTGCTCTCGCAACCTGCACAGGTCATGCCTTTAATAACCAGCTTTGCCTGTTGCAAATCAGGCAGCTCAAATACCCTTGCTTCCTTTGCCGGTTGCTCAGAAAAAAAAGCTCCGGAGTAATAAGGAAAACTAAGTAACAGAATAGCTAGTACCGTTACAATGCCTAAAAATCCCTTTGACTGAAGAAAAGGCTTTTTATCTTTCTCCTCATCACAGGCACAGACCGTCCCATTCTTTTTAGGTTTAAGCTTTTGGTACCAGGCAAAGCCCAGCACTAAAACTGTGATTCCAGTGAAAAAAGGGCGAAACGGATCAAGCCATGAAAAAGCTGAGGCCGCTCCACCGATCCCTGCCATTAGGGCTAAAACAGGAGTAATGCAGCATAAAGAAGCACCAAGCGCTGCCACAACACCGGATGCTAACAGCTTTGTATTGTTTTCCTTTTTTTTCATAGGTTTTATTTTACTGCTTTAGAGTATTTTTTATCCCGGAATCCGCTCCTTAATCAGCAACAACTTTTTTTTAGTTGAATAGGAGGACAGGGTACTGAACCATAGGAACAGTATACACAGCAGTCTCCTTCCTTTGGTTTTAAAACGGTCTTGCAGTCTTCACATGCATAAAAATACTGGCAGGCATCTTCGGGCATTACTTCTTCTTTTTCAAACCCACAGGAAGGGCAAATAAGGACTGAGTTTAACTGTACTTCCATTTTACTTATACTTTTGAAGGTTCTTGAATCATTTTAAAAAGGGGCTGTAGCAAGCTTTGGTGTTCCTCATTCAGAAAATAAAAGATAATTTGTCCGACTTTCTTGAATTTCACCAAACCTTTATCCTTCATCTTTCGCAGATGCTGCGAAACAGCAGGCACTTTCATATCCAGCACATCGCTCATGTCGCAGGGGCACATCTGCTCTTCCTGCTGAAGGAGAAACAAAATCTTCAGCCGCACCTCATTGCCGGCCAGACTAAGAAAACCCGCTATCTGCTGCACATCCCTTTCTATTGCTGCTATATCAGCTTTACATTGTTTTAGCTGACTCTCATCGGCTAAGACCCTGATGCAATTATTTGATTCCATACTTTATCACGTATTTATTTAAGCAAATTCTTAAATAGAAACCCAAGGTGTAAATTTTTATTTAATATTTAAGCAAATAGTTACCCTTTGTAAGGGTTTTAGCTATATGGATGACTTTGCAGAGTAAAAAAACATCTTTTTAAGAAAAGTTGATTTTTTTCTGGCACACCCCCTCATTCTTGGTTGTACCTTTAATCTTATGTGAAGAGTAAAAGGATTATTTTTCAAGATAACTATTCATCAGGATATGCTACCAAAAGATTTAACCAGAGACTTAAAGACCCGCTTGAAAAGCATCAGCGGGCAGATAGAAGGAATTGTTAAGATGCTGGATGAGGAAAGGTCTCCTAAAGATATTCTTCTCCAGTTCAGATCAGTAAAAAGTGGCCTGAATAAAGCCGAGCAGTTGCTGCTGGACGAGGTATTTAGAAAAACTTTGGCTATTCAGATTGTAAAGGCAATGGATGCCTGCCCCGGTGATTGTGGGAATGAAGAACGGTTTGAGGCTTTCCGTCAACAGTTTCCTGATTTAAAGCTGGAAGAGCTTGCGGAAAAAATGGAAGAAATAAATTCTCTTCATCAGTGGCTACAGGAGTACCTGAAGGAACAGAAAAAGGATTGATTCTGTAGCGTGCAAAAAATACTTTACATTCTTATTTTCCTTGCTGCATTTGGTTTAAACCTGATTTAGGAAAATCTTCATGCGCCTTTGTATGAAGTATACAACCCGATCATGATGCAAAAAGTATAATTTTCTTTTGCATACCCCCCTCCCCCTGACTCTACCTTTGCATAACCTCTAAAAGGAAGGATTATTATACCCTACTTACAATGCTATGAGATCAATAGTAAAAAAACAGGTGTCATTTTGTTAGCCTGCTTCGGTACCCTGCTACCCAGTTTTGAATTAAAAGCACAAACACAGGAAAATCAAAATTCGATCAAGATGGAAAGAACGGAAGCAACTATAGAGGCCCTTCAGCTAAAGGTTAAGGGCATGAGCTGCCAGGCAGGATGTGCCAATGGTATCGACAATATGCTAAAGCAGCAGGATGGAATCGTGAAAAGTACAACCACTTTCGATTCCGGTACTTCTGAAATCCAGTATGATAAGAGCAAGATTTCAGAAAAGGAGATTATTGGCCTGATTGAGAAAAGAGGTTTTAAGGCAGAATTAAAGAAAGAGGGTAAGTAATTGCTGACTGGCATTATTTAGTCTGAAACGAAAAAGCTATGGCAACTGAAACAGTTCAAATGAAAGTCTCCGGACTTATGTGCTCATTTTGCACCATGAGTGTGGAGAAGGCCCTGAAAAGATACCCGGCAGTGAAAAGTGTACTGGTGAACCTGGTACATGGTATTGTGCTGGTTGAAGCGGATACTGCTCAAATGAGCCGTGAAGCGCTTGCGCAAGCTGTTGAGAAGTTGGGATATAATGTATCCGCTACAGAAGTGCAGCAGTATCAAACAGATGAAGATGTTTTTCAGCTGGTAAAGCAGCGGGGAACCATCGGTATGATCCTTTCTGTGATTGTGCTTTTAGCAGACCCGCTGAATTTATTTGGTTTGCCGGCTCAGACCAGAGCCTGGTTTAGTTTCGCAGTGGCAACGGTAGTACTTCTATGGGTAGGATACCCTATTTTGCGCAAGACACTGATGGCTATTGGGCAACGCGTGATCAATGCCAATGTATTGCTCTCCGCCGGGGCATGGGGGTCGTTTATCATTGGCACACTCTCCCTTTTTAATCCTGCCTGGCCCAACTTCCTGCCAGTGGCAGCCTGGCTCATGTCCCTTCACCTGTTTTTTGCCTATTTTAAACTTAACACCCGCAAAAAAGCATCGGAGGCTGTCCGAAAGCTCCTTTCCCTGCAACCCTCCAAAACAAGAGTACTTCGGGCTGGGCAATCTGTAGAGGTATTTACCCAGGATGTTGCGGTAGGAGAAGTTGTGGAAGTACGTCCGGGAGAGCGGATACCGCTTGACGGAGAAGTTGTGGAGGGAATTGCCAGTGTAGATGAATCCAGCTTTACAGGGGAATCCTCGCCTGTTACCAAAGAGGTAAGTGCTGCAGTTATTGGCGGTACCCTGAACTTAGATGGTGCATTGCAGGTACGGGTGATGAAGGTAGGGCAGGATAGTTTCCTCAATCAGATTGTTCGGCTCATGAGCCAGATATCGGAACGGAAACCACCTATTGAGCTTCTGGCTGACCGGCTAATGAATTATTATGGGCCAGTGGTCTTTATCGTAGCCGGACTTGCCTTTGCAGGCTGGGCCCTTATCACAGGAGATTTTGCAGCAGCCACGCTTGTCTTACTTACTACGATGATTATGGGTTACCCCTGTGCATTGGGCATTACCACGCCTATGCTGGCAGCTATTGCAGGCGGGAAGGGTATTTCCATTGGCCTTTTAGTTAAGGCAAGTGAAGTGTTTTACGGGCTTTCCAAAGTAGATACCATTGTATTCGATAAAACCGGTACGCTTACTTATGGCAGACCTACGGTTACAGATGTAGAAGCCTTTAATGCATCGCCCGCAGAAGTGATGGCTCTGGCCGCCACTGTTGAGAGCCAGTCGGAGCACCCGTTGGGGCAGGCCATTACCTTCTTTGCCCAGCGGGAAGGTGTGAACAAGCTTAAAACCCAAAGCTTCCGGGCTGTTCCGGGAAAAGGAATAGTGGCAACTGTAGAAGATAAAAATGTCCTGATCGGCAAGCCTTCTTTTATGGAAGAAAAGGAAATTCGATTTTCTGATGCTGTAAAAGAAAAGATCGATTTTCTGAGCTCAGGAGGGAAAACGGTTGTGGTGCTGGCAAGACAAGAA
This sequence comes from Nafulsella turpanensis ZLM-10, assembly GCF_000346615.1. Lineage (GTDB taxonomy): Bacteria > Bacteroidota > Bacteroidia > Cytophagales > Cyclobacteriaceae > Nafulsella > Nafulsella turpanensis. The sequence continues at coordinate 26,740 of NZ_ANNU01000033.1, read as the reverse complement.
GAGGTTATTGGGCTGATAGCCTTACAGGATACTCCTCGACAGGGAGTAGAGCAGGTTATAAAAAAGCTAAGCCAGCGAAATATTCAATCGGTGATGTTAACAGGCGATTCCAGGCCCGTAGCAGAAGCCATTGGCAGACAGTTGGGAATACAGCAGGTATATGCAGAACTGCTTCCGGCAGATAAAGTATCAGCCATCGAATCAATCCAGGGCAAAGGCCATACAGTGGCGATGGTAGGCGACGGAATTAACGATGCCCCTGCACTGGCACAGTCTGATGTGGGTATTGCCATTGGGGCTGGTACGGATGTAGCCATTGAATCGGCAGGGGTTATTTTGATTGGGGATAAACTGATGGATGTACTGAACGCCCTTATCCTGGGCAAGGCTAGTTACCGGATTATGACAGGGAATGTGATAGTGGCTGTCTTGTTCAATATTGTGGGTATGGCACTGGCTGCTTTAGGCTTTATCACTCCTATGTTTGCCATCATTATCATGATCCTTAGCATCTTCGCCATTTTATTAAATACCTTAAGAATCAGAGGACTTAAGCTTGAAACTGCTCAGGATGAGGAGGCAGCCTCAGTGGCGGAAGTGGAGTTTAAAATACCAAACATGGTTTGTGAAGGCTGTGCGGAAACCATTACCACTGCTTTGAAAGATTTACACGGAATCCGGGAGGTTAAACCAAAAGTATTTCAAAAGCATGTGTATGTTCGCTATGAATCCGGCAAATTAAAACAGCAGGAGGTGAAGGATGCTATCCGCAATGCCGGATTTACGGCTGTGGAAGCTTGATATACTGTGTTAAAATTAACCTTTATTCATATGGGTAGAAACAATTCCATAAAAGCAAAGAGGGCGCAATGGTATAGCCGCCTACCCTTCTTTTGTGTCTTTTTTATCTTCGTAATGGCCTTTTCCTGCTCTTCTCCAGGCGAAGACAAGCAGGAAAAGAGTGAGCAGAAACTTCCTGCTCAAAACCTTACGAAAACAACGATACCTATTGAAGGAATGAGCTGCAATGCCTGTGTAGCGAGCATAAAAAAGGAGCTGAAGTCTTTAGATGCCTTAGAAGGGGTGGAGGTAAGCCTTCAGCACCGGAATGCAACCGTCTTTTACGAAGAAGGGACTATTACACCTCAGCAAATTCAGGATGCCATCAAAAGAATAGGGTATAAAGCAGGTGAACCGGTAACTGAAAAGAACAGGTAATGACATTAGAAAGGTTTTTTGATAATTTTGGAGGAGATCTTTCGGAAGCATCTTTGTTGAGTTTTGCGATTGCTTTTTTGGCGGGAATCGTATCCAGTGGCGTTTGTCCCTGCACCCTTCCTGTAGGCCTGGGTATAGCCGGCTTATCAAGCAGCAACTCCGAAGGTAAATCCCGCTATGGCTTTTTGATTGCAGGGGGCTTCTTTGTTGGAATTGTTATAAGTCTGACCATACTAGGAGCTCTGGCAGGCAGGATAGGAGTGATACTGACAGAATCTTTTGGACGCTATTGGGCCCTGGCCATGGTTATTATTTCAGTTATCGCTGCTATCGCTGCTTTCTATGGCCCCCGTATAAAAGTAACGAAACTGGCAGCAATGAGAAGACCCGGCATAGGAGGAGCCGTTTTATACGGGTTTATTTTTAGCCTGGGCACTTCTGCTGCCCCGCTCTTGCTCTTGCTATCCGTTGCTGCCGCTACCGCAAATCCTTATTATGGGCTGACCCTGGCCTTTTCTTTCGGCCTGGGCAGGGGATTGCCCTTTTTATTAGTCGGATTGTTTGCCGGGGCCGTATCACGCCTGGCGCAATTAACCTGGCTCAGACGTAGTATTCAGGTTGTTAGTGGTTTTGCTCTCTTATTTGTTGGGTACTATTATAGCATGGTTTTCATTGCGCTGATGCCCTGAAATTTGATTTCTCTTCTTTTTAACAAATTCTCATACTGGAATCACCATAAAAGGAATGGCAACAATCCTGGAGCCAAATATGGGACCTAAATCGTTATCCCCCACACCTGCAATGGCACTGGTAATGTTAATCCCTATTTCCGGACTTGCGGCTGTACGGCCAGCCAAAGCCCCACTATTTTCTTAACTTCTTTAAAGGTTTGACTAAATGCTCTGCTCCCCAATCGGCTGCCCATACCGCAGCGAGTAAAACTAATACCCATAACCAAATACTCATGTGTACCTTCTTTTCCTTTATCACATTCATTAAAAAACAGCTTCATGATCATTATAGATTAAAAAGTTTGGCCTAAAAACATTTTCTGTATTCAAAAAGATGTAAAGCATTGAATAAAAGAAGAAGTTTAGGACTTTCTCTTTTATTCTTTTTCCAGTAGAGGACATTTTTCCGTGTCGAGTTCGAACTGTAGGTGTGGTGGCTAAAATTCCATTCTTCCACTGCCTGAATGGCTTGCTGCCGGACTTCATCTATTTGCTGGTAGCGGCTGATTTTTCCAGCACCAGATGAGAGGTTTGTACATGATGCTGGCCATCCAACGACCAGACACGCGTGATGGATAGGGCTTACATAGGTTAGCTGTTGTAGCTTCTCTTTTACTTCCTGCAAGTTGATGTTCTCAGGGACTCCCTTCAACATTAAGTGGAGCGTGTCTTTCAGTCTTCCGCCAACGCCCCATAAAATGTAAAGCGTAATAGCCAGGGATAGAGCGTTTATGTATTGTGAAGCTACTGTATAACCTCAAATGGAAAGCTGATTTTTTTCTTTTCCCATGCCAGCGAAATGGTTCCTTCTTTGTCGCTTAATTTATTTACCTGATAAGTAAGTTCTTCTTTGGGCTCCTGAAGGGTTTCCGGCTTAACGGAAAAGCGGAACACATCTTCCGACTGCTTGTACTCATCCTTGCCGTGCTGCTCCCTGTTGCGGTTAAAAATTACGGTCCACTGGTCTTCTCCGGGAATGGTAAAGAAAGCATATTTTCCGGCGGGTAATTCATTGCCTGCTATTTTTAAGGCTTGGTTCGTTTCCAGCCAGGTAGCATTGTGAGCGCCTGAAACCCACACCTCATCCAGAGCTACCAGACCTCCGAACACGATTCTGTTGCGAACCCTGGGAGAGCTGTAGTCAATATGGATATGAGCGTCTCCTACCATGGCCATCGTACTGGTGTGGGGGCTTAGAGGTTTCTTCTGCTCTCCTTCATCTGCCTGGTCTCCGGCCTGAACTGCTGAAGGGTGCTGGTGCTCCTCAGCAGGCTGCTGCTGTTCATGATTTTCTTCATTGCCCTGGCAGGATGCTAACAGCACCGCAACAGCAATTACGATTCTAGTTTTCTTCATTGGTGAACTCTTTTTGATGCAAATATGCAGAAAAAGATAAATAAGACAATGCGGTTTCTGAAGATAGCCTCAGCCTAAAATAAGGTTGGCTTTTTGACTATGTCTTCCCCACAGCCCATTCTCCAACTAGTCCTTTTCAGCGGCTATATCCTTTATCGACTTTGCCTTTTTAGGTGAAGGACAATGGCTAAAGGTCCCCTCCACCTATTCCCTGCACCCTAACTACCTCTGCTTTGAAGCCTGCTTTCTCCACCAGATTCTTTACCTGATGCGGTTCCAGTTCTTCTCCAGATACGCTTAAAATTTTATCCGGGTTATTGGTGTCAACCTGCCATTTGGAGATAGATTCATCACTATTTAAGTAAGGGGTAACTGCTTTTACGCAGCCACCGCAGTTTATATTTGTTTTGAATTTTAAAACCTTCATTTTCAGTTATTTAAAATGTTTATCTGTATTTGGATACGACCGGTCTGCATAATGGGTTCTGCCGATAGGAGAGGCAATTTACTGAATATGAAGAACTTATTGTTATGGCCTCTCCTGATGGTATCGAGGCAAGGCCTTTAAAAAATCAACAGGAATGCTTATTCAAGAGGATAGGTGGGAATAACACTCCTTCTCTATGGCAAAATGTTGTCCAGGAAAGTCATAATGATATAAAACCATCACAATAGGAGGGGGTTGAATAGAGATACTGTACCGAAATAACTTTTTAAACTGTTATGGCCAAGCATTCCCACCACCAAAATGATCACCATCAGCATGAGTCCTCCTCCAAAGAGGCTGAAAGCCAGAAAAACCAGGTAGAAGAACGGCTGGAGGAAAAGACCCTTCATGCACACCAAAAGGCTATGCCGCATGGGGAAGGTTCGCACCCGCCCCACCATGAGCATATTGGGCAGGGAAAACATGACCACCATGGTGGTCACCACAATCATCATCAGATGATGATTGAAGACTTTAAAAAGAGGTTCTGGGTTTCTCTGGTTTTGTCCATTCCTGTTATTGTGCTGAGCCCTATGATCCAGCACCTGCTGGGCTATAGCCTGGGCATGGATGTTTCTACGCAGCTATGGATTTCCTTTGGTCTTTCCACCATTATCTACTTTTACGGGGGCTGGCCTTTCCTTACAGGTTTAGTAGAGGAAGTAAAGAAAAAGGCTCCCGGTATGATGACCCTGATTGGTATTGGTATTAGCGTTGCCTACTTTTACAGTACCGCTACTGTCTTTGGCCTGGAGGGGATGGACTTCTTCTGGGAACTTGCTACTCTTATCGTGGTGATGCTGCTGGGGCACTGGATTGAAATGAAATCTGTGATGGGAGCTTCGAAAGCCCTTGAACTGCTGGTAAGTATGATGCCTGCCGAAGCCTCTGTAATTCGGAATGGAAAGACGATAAAGGTAAGGATAGATGATCTTCGGAAAGGTGATACCATCCTCGTACGGCCGGGAGAAAAAGTGCCTGCCGATGGTTTGGTGGAAGAAGGGGAGAGCTACCTCAATGAAAGTATGCTGACGGGTGAAAGCAAACCGGTACAAAAGGTGAAAGGGGAGAAGGTAATCGGAGGTTCCATCAACGGCAATGGTTCGATAAGAGTGAAAGTGGAGCATACCGGGGAAGAAAGTTACCTGAAGAAGGTAATCAACCTCGTGCAGGATGCTCAGAAAACAAAGTCCGCCACCCAGCACCTGGCAGACAGGGCTGCAAAATGGCTTGCATACACAGCTCTTTCCGCAGGCTTCATTACCCTAGCGGTATGGCTTTTCGTTGGAGCAGAACTGGATTTTGCCCTGGAGCGGATGGTAACTGTTATGGTGATTTCCTGTCCGCATGCCCTTGGGCTTGCCATTCCCCTTGTGGTGGCCATTTCTACAGCTGTATCGGCGAAGAATGGCCTGCTTATCCGCAATCGCACGGCCTTTGAGAATTCCCGGAAAATCACCACCATTATTTTTGATAAGACCGGGACCCTTACCCAGGGCTCTCATGAAATTTCGCAGGTGGTGGTTTTTGACAACACCACCAGCAAAGAAGAAATGCTTCGTTTAGCTGCCGGAGTAGAGCAGAATTCAGAGCATTATATTTCCCAGGGCATCCTTCGGAGAGCAAAAGAAGAAAATATTCAGGTTCCTGCGTCAGAAAACTTCAACTACTTACCAGGCAAAGGTCTGGAAGGAGTGGTGGAAGGAAAAGACATTAAGGTGGTAGGTCCTAATTACATTCAGGAATTCAATATCCAGGTACCTGAAAGTTCAGCAGAAGAAGGAGTGGAAACGGTGGTATATGTAATGGTAGAAAGGAAAGTAACAGGATATATTACCCTTCGGGACCAGATAAGACCAGAATCAGCCGAAGCCATTAAAACCCTGAAAGATAATGGAATAAAGAACCTGTTACTGACGGGCGATAATGAAAGAGTGGCCGGAAGTGTTAGTAAGGCTCTGCACATGGATGGCTTCATTGCGAATGTACTGCCCCACCAGAAGCAGGAGAAGGTAAAGGAACTACAAGCTCAGGGGGAATTTGTAGCGATGACGGGCGATGGAGTAAACGATGCGCCTGCACTGGCACAGGCCAATGTGGGCATTGCTGTAGGTTCCGGAACCGACGTGGCAGCTGAAACGGCAGATATTGTCCTGGTCAATAGCAACCCTAAGGATATTGCCTCTCTTATCCTTTTTGGGAAAGCGACTTACCGGAAAATGATTCAGAACCTTTTCTGGGCAACGGCTTATAATATTGTTGCCTTGCCCTTGGCTGCTGGTGTTCTCTACAATCAGGGTATAATGATATCGCCGGCAATAGGGGCGGCCTTAATGAGCCTCAGTACCGTTGTGGTGGCTGTTAATGCGCAGCTGCTAAAGAGAAGTATAAACAGTAAAGATTAAACCGAAATGACAAATAAGAATAAAGAAGTACTGGAAGGTTATGTGGTGGATATTATCTGCCTTACAATTTTTTTTCGTCTGCAAGAGAATATAGTCTGGTGTCTTTTTTCTATTCAGCTCTATGTCAGGTAGTTAAATATTTTTACATTCAAATATTGCTTATATTAACAAAGACACAGAAAAGAAAAAGTATATGGATTTCTAAAGGGGAAAATATATGCTCAACCTTAATGATTTTATTGTCAATAACAATAATTACCAGAAGCTCAGGGTAAATGAGCTAGTTTTTACCATTTTCGATTGTATGGCGGAGGGGAGCCGGTTGGGAATTTGGTCCCACCACAATTTTTTGTCTAGGTTTTAAAGGGGAAGAAGATATGGAGAACTCCTGAAAAGACCTTTATGGTGGGACCTGGTGATTCCATATTTATAAAAAAAGGTGCTTATGTGGGCCACCAGATTTTTAAGGATGATTTTTGCGCACTACTAGCTTTCGTTGCATATGAATTTATTGAAGAAATAATTGAAAAATTATGATCTGCCGATCTCCAGCTTGAGTAAAGGTGAAGAAAACGATTCTTTGATTCCCCTCCGGGTAAATAAAGTTTTAGCTAGCTATTACCAGTCTGTCCTTTCCTATTTTCAGGAATCTGTTACTCCTGCTGAATGTCTGCTCCAGATGAAATTTGAGGAGCTGATCATTAATTCTGTTTATTTCCATCAAAATTCTCCGCTTTCCCACTATTTCAAACAACTGTGCACCGAGGCAAGGATCTCCCTCAGTAGTACACTGCAAACGAATTTCAGCTATCATCTGCCACTAGAAGAATTTGCCTGGTTATCCGGTAGAAGCCTATCAACTTTTGAGCGGGATTTCGTAAAACTCTATAGGATTCCGCCAGGGAAATGGTTGACAAAAAAGCGTCTGGAGCATGGGAAATATTTGTTGGAAACAACCGGAAAAGATATTAATGAAATAGCTTTTGGCAGTGGCTTTGAAAACACCTCCCACTTTATCAGGATATTCAAAGAAAAATTCGGCTTCTCCCCACGCAAATACAAAAGTACAATCCTGTTACCCTCACAAACTTAGCCTTGAATTGCTGAGTATATTTTTTGAACTTTAAGGGATATACTTTTTTCCAGTTTCAGCTTATCTTTAACCTGAACTCGGGAATTGCCACCACGACACCATCAGTTTTAAACAACTGTAAATCAGCTGAATAAAATAAACAATAAGTCTAAAGGAAGGTAGAAATATTGCCAGATGTTTCACCTAAACCTTTAGCCTTATGTCATTTATCATAGATACCACTTAGGTAGTAAAAGTTTTCTGTTACATTGATGATTTTTGTAAGGAGGTAGAGAGATTTTATGTTACTCATCCACTTCCTGAAGGACTTGAAAAGAGGAAATCAACAGCAGGAAGAAAACCTTCTTTATCAGAGAGTGAAGTGCTGACAATTCTGGTGCTCTATCATTTATCTGGCTTTAAATGCTTTGAGAACTACTATAAGAGACTGGTGCTGCAGGAGCTGAAAAGCTATTTTCCTAAAGCAGTCTCTTACACGCAGTTTCTCTTTCTTTCCTGACGAGCATGCTTTCATATCTTTTTGCTGGCTCACTTTTTCTGTACTTTCTCCTCAAAAACCAATCATTACTATGTAGATTCAAAGAAGCTTCCCGTCTGTGACAACAGAAGAATCCACAGCAACAGAGTCTTTGAAGAGATAGCCTCTAGAGGTAGAGACTTCCCAGGATGGTTTTATGGCTTAGACAGCCACGCCTAAAACTACATCTGCTATTTAACCAGTGGGGAGAACTGATGCACTTTCCCATCACCCCAGCCAATGTTGCCGAAAATAATCACGAGGTTCTAAGCTACCTCTTCAAAGGTCTACAGGTAAATGCTATGGAGACAAAGGTTATCTAACCGCTATGCTGGAAGAGCGGCTGGAAAAAGGAATTCATTTATTGACAAAAGTCGGAAGCTATATGAAGAACATGCTTCTAAACCTGCAGATAAGTCAATTTTTTGAAAAGAGGCTCAATTGAGGCAGTCAATTATTTTATTATGAGCGTCTGTGATATTAACCACATCAAAGATGGAAACCCGCTCAGCGCTTGAGTACATATCTCCTCAGGCTTAGCCAATTATACTTTCATGGACCACAAATAAAGTAGCTTCAGTCCATCCAGTTTTGCCGCTTAATCCAAGGTTAAGACAGATTTTAGAAACACCTGTCATTAGCATGAGCTGTATAAAGCCACCCCTTTGAATGAAAGCATTAATTGTTAATGGAAGAAGATCCGGCCTCATTTTGACATTTCCTTTAAAAACCTTAATAAATGTTAAAATTACTATCTATTTGGTTATCAATTTATTATATTGTTTTATGAGTAATTTTTAGGACCAAAACTTTTTAGTCATGAAAAAATTCACCCACCCCAAAGTAAGACATCCCGTCTTCAGCACATTTTTATTTTACTGCTTTCTATGCAGTTTCCTCAGTATCTCCACAGCCAATGCACAATTAAGCGGCACCTATTCCATTGGCAGCTCAGGGGCCGATTACCCAGGTTTTAATGAAGCCATCAGGGCTCTTGAAGAAGAAGGTATTTCAGGCCCCGTTACCTTCCAGGTACAGCCAGGCAAATACGAAGAACAGCTAAACCTCAGTAGTATCGGAGGCAACTCCTGTAATTTCCCGATCATCTTTGAAGGAGCAGGCAATGATCCGGAAGAAGTAGCCATTCAATCCCCATCAGAATTTGCCTTTACGGTCCAGATAAATGGAGTAGATGGAATTCGTTTTCGGAACCTAAGCATTGTCGGGAATATTGATGTGGCTCCCGGAACTGATTGCTTTCAGCTGGAGGATAATATCATCCAGGGATCTCTTGTCGCTAAATCATCCGCTGAAAGCAGAAGTAATCAGCACCTTTACCGGAATAACCTTTTCCAGTCAGGAGGAGGAATATTTAAAGACAATGAAGCTCCCTGGGACCCGAATGCTCCAATTTTCGACCAGGGGCTGATAATTGAAGGAAACAGCCTTGCGGGAGGAGGCATTACCATTACGGGTCAGGCAGATTTTAAAATCAGCCGCAATTCTGTGAATGTTTCCGGCCAGGAACGAGATGGCATTTCGGTTACCAACAGCTGGTATGGCCTGGAAATAAGTGAAAACTCCATTGGAACCAGCGCAGACAATTATAAAGGAACCGCCCTGCTTCTGAATTCAGCTGCTGCGGCAAGGATAACGAAAAATGGCATCGGTTTTGGAGACGGAGGCTTTGCCATGGATGTATCCACCGGCAAATCACAGGACAATGAAATTTTAATTGCCAATAACCGGCTGGTGGTGGACGGACTGGATTCTAGAGGCCACTCACATTTCGATCCTATATCCAACCTTGTTGGGATGGATATCAGCAGTAATTACGGCAATGTGGTTAAGCTCTACCACAATTCAGTACAGGTTATGGGCCAGTCGGAGTATGTGCCCAATTATGCGCTGAAACTTGAAGGAGAAGATAACAGCTTTCATGTTTTAAATAATCTGTTTGCCAATACTGCCTTTGGTGGTACTGGTATAATTGTAGATGCCCCGTCAGCCATTGCGGAAATGGATTATAACAGTCTTTACTTCGAGTATACCAGCCTTTTTGCCAGTTGGAACGGGCAGAAAATTGAATCTTTGGAAGAATGGCAAAGGGTGACCGGCTTTGGTGAACATTCAATTAGTGCCTTTCCTGGCTTTCCCTACACAGCTCCAGGTGAAGAAATGAAGGGAGCCGGAATTTATCTGGCCGAAGTGCCTACAGATATCTATGGGCAGGAGAGAAACAATCCGCCCTCCATTGGGGCAATAGAAAAAGAGCTCACTCAAAATCCTCTTTCCGGCATCTACACCATTGGTGGAGAAGATCCGGATTTCTCCAGCTTTGCAGAGGCTGTTGAAGCTATAAGTAATTCCGGAGGAATAGAAGATAGCATTATTCTTCAGGTTAGGCCAGGCGAGTACAGTGAGCAGATAAATATTCCAAATTACGGTCAGGAAGCTAGAATAATTATTGAAGGCGAAAGCGGGGATAGGACCGATGTCGTGCTAAAGTACCCTGAGGGAGATGTTTTAGAGCCCGAAGGGGATGTTTTAGTTCTGGATGGAACAAGCAATCTAATCTTCCGGAACATGACGGTTGATTCCGGCATCCGAATTGAAGGCGGTTCTGACTTGCTTTTTGAGAACAACATTATTCATGGCGGGATAAATGCTTCCGAAGTAAGGCAGGATACTTACCGGAACAATCTCTTTGTTGGGGAGGGAATAACGATTCGCGGCCCCGGCCATGTAGAGCAGGGGGGAAACCCACGTTTCCTGACGAATCTTGGTCTGCTTATACAGGAAAATACCTTTAATGTCAGAAGCACAGCCATTGATTTGTTTGCTGAGAAAGATGTTGTCATCAGCGGTAATATCATTAACATAGAACAGGATGATGAAGGTGGTGGGGTTACTGCGATAAGTGTTGATCAAAGTCTGGATATCAAAGAAATTATTAATAATTCCATTATTTCAAACCATCTGAATTCAACAGGAATTTCTGTGACAGGAAGCTTTTTCGCAGGAGATTTACCTCAGGAGATTAGCAGGAACAGGATCGTATTAGAAAAGGGCGGGACAGGTATTAATTTTAATTTTGATCCGGGCGCCAGTTCAACTGCTCCTGCACTTGTGGCAAATAATATGGTTTCTATCCATGCAACTAATGGAGGTACGGGAATAGCCGTGAACACGCCGTCTGGCGATATGAACTTCTTCCATAACAGTGTGAACCTTTATGGAAGCAATGCTGACAGTAAAGTGGTTGCTTTAGATTTTGATTCAGAGGAACCGGCTAATGTCCGTTTTAACAACAACATATTTTCCAGTTCCGCAGATGGATATGTGATGGTTGGGGCCTTTTCTACCGGAGCAGAAGGAGTAATCACATCAGATTTCAATAATTTGTTTACGACAGGGGAAACCCTGGCTGTTTGGGATGAAAATACAGTGTCGAATCTGGACGAATGGCAGGCACTTTCCGGCTTAGATCAACATTCTCTCGCAGTCGATCCCAAATTCTTATCCGATGTAAATCTTATTCCGGCTAATTCGGCCCTGGCCGGAGCTGGTACAGGATTGGGAGAAGTGCAGGTAGATTTCTTTGGTCATCAGCGTTCATACCCGCCCACCATAGGCGCAGTGGAGAAGGTACAAACCAATCAGCCTCCTGTGGTTAATGCGGGAAGAGATAAAACCGTTACTTTGCCGCTGGAATCTCTTTACCTGCGCGGAATCGGAAAAGATGCCGACAGCAGGTTTACAGCATTTTTGTGGGAGAAGCTAAGTGGGCCATCTGTTAGCATGAGCAACTTCAACACAGCCAATGCTTTACTGCAGGATCTCCAGCCAGGGGAATATGTTTTCCGCTTCTCCGCTACCGATAATGAAGGAGCTACCGCCTCCGATGAAATGAAGCTGACGGTCCTTTCGGGCAACCAACCACCGGTTATAAGTATAGGAAAGGATAAAACGGTTTATCTTCCACTTGAAAAGTTACTTTTATCAGCTGTTGGGCACGATCCGGATGGAGTATTCAGGGAATTCCGATGGGAGAAGTTAAGGGGACCCTCCGTATCCATGAGACAGGAAAATACAGCCAATCTTATTCTCACAGATTTGGTAGAGGGAAGCTATCTCTTTCGTTTTACCGCCACGGATAATGCAGGCGCCAGTACTTCGGATGAAATGATGCTAACGGTACAGCGAAGGAATCAGGTGCCAATTGTAGATGCCGGAGGAGACAGGACCATTGACATGGGATATTTTCAGTACCAGATTTCCGGCATAGGTTTCGACCCGGATGGGGTATTCAGAGCCTTTCGGTGGGAGAAGGTAAGTGGTCCTTCCGTAAGCATGCAGCAACAGAATACAGCTAACCTTATCCTGACAGATTTTGAGCCGGGGGTTTACACCTTCCGCTTTTATGCGACAGACAATGACGGAGCCACAGCTGCTGATGAAATGAAGCTGACGGTTAATCCTGAGCCTGCTATTGCATTCCAGTCATACAATATTCATGTTTCTGCCTATCCGAATACTTTTCAGGATCATATTCATTTAACCGTCCAGGCAGCAGTGGCGGCGGAGTATCAGATGGAAGTGTACGATATGCTGGGCAAAGTGTATTATCGCGGCAGTTTTGCAGGAGGTCTGCCTAATGAGCAGGCACATCGAATCGATCTATCGGATGTAAATATGAGAGATGGATTGTATTTAATAAAGATTGAAAACAGGAAATATGGTTTTGAAGAGGTAGTAAAGGTGGTAAAAGCCTGGTGAAATAGTGATTAACGAATTAATTACGACCGGCCGCTTAAGAACAAACATGAGTCATCCCGAATTCTGCAGGGATGACTCATGTTTTCTGTAAAGGACCAGGCATTCACAGAAAAAAGCCATCTGACACAGTTCCATTTACACTCCCTATCGAAGAAGTTAAGTGCTCTCTCCTCCTTATTTTAAATTGTTTCCTCCTGTTACTTTAAGAAAGTCGTCTTAGCATAAAATAAAGCCGGGAATTGATTCACTACCTTCAATACACCTACAGATTGTCCTTCTGTTAACTTCAACTAAGAAAAACTTCCCTGTGGTCTTACAAAGGGGAGTACTATAAGGGTGGATAGGCTTGGTTAATATTTAGGGGTCATGTCCTTGTTCAATAAAAGTTTCAACATGCCCTTAATTGTGCTTTAATGTCTAATTCTCTTAAATCTTACAAATGAAATTCCCTTCCTGAAATTGTTTGATAGGTAACTCGAAAATTTCTATTTTCATCATTCTTATAATTTATTGAAATTACCACCGTCCTTTGTGAAGTGATTCAATTTCCCGATAAATGAAAAAGTTGCTATTTCTTAATCTTGTGTTCTTAATAAAATTTCAAACTTTGCTAGCTCAAATTCCTGAGGAAATGCAGGCCCAATTAAAAGATAACCCTAAAGTGCTTTCGATTGAGTATGATGAAGAATTTTATCCTAATGGAAAGATCAAATCAAAAGGATATTACTTTATGTCAAGGTTTTACCCGTTTACATCTGATATTGAGGGAGTTGATACAGTTTTGTATTCTGTGGGAGAGTGGAAACATTATTTTAAAAACGGTATAGTAAAGGAGTTCAACTATTTTCCCGTATTTGAAGATTCAGCTTTTGTGTATTCATGGACTTTTAATAAGAAAGGGAAGAAAGTTTGGTTTAATAGGTATTATTGTAAAGAAGGAATTGTGCCACTCGAAGAGTTAGTTGATGATAATTCTAAACCAAACTTCATTCAAAACTCCTTTCAAATAAGTTTCTTTAATAATGGAAATATAAAATGGGAATCAAATATAACTAGCAAGGGGCCAGTGGGGGAATTCAAAGAGTACCATAGAAATGGGAGAATTAAAAAGATTATTAACTATAACCATAATAGCCTTAAAGATGGTGATTCAAAAGTTTGGTTCCAAGATGGGACTCTCAAAAAAAGAGGTAGGTACAAAGAAGGCTTAAAAGCCGGAGTCTGGGAGAAATATAATAAAAAAGGCCACCTGGTAAAAAGCAAGAGCTACTGTCTTAGCCCCCTAAAGGACTTTCCGCATTAATGTATAATCTTAATTCATATGACTTCTAAGGTTCGAATTCTTTTATTATTACTCCTTGGTTTTCCTTTTCAATTTGTTTTTTCCCAAACATTTACTTCAGCATTTCCAGATACCATCAACAGGCTTAATACGGTGGAAGATAAAATAATTAACTGGAAGATCGGCTCAAAGGGTGAATTGAATAGAAGCCAATTGGCGGCTGAGTGGAGGCTGAATGTGATGGAGGTAAGAGATAATTTAAAGTACGGGCTCCATTACTTTTTTGATTCGGCTGAAAATATCGTGTGTTCCAAGGTGATGGTAAATGAAGAAAACAATTATGAGGAACATGTGACTTACAATATTTTCGATAGTTTGGGAAGAATACGTTATATCTTGCAGCCCCAATTTGTTGAAGAATTAGCTAATGGTTCTCCCCTTGTTGAATGTATTGCAAAATATGCTTTTCAATATCAATATTGGTTAGATACAGAAAGAATAAAAGCCCAGAAAATTCCAGGCGGTGCCTGGAAATATATGATCTATGATATTGATGGAAAGTTAAGAATGTATAAGGAGGAAGGTGACAAAAGGTGGAAAGTAAATAAATTTGACAGGCAGGGCCGACACATTCTTTTTGGGAGTTATGATTCAAATTTGGAACAGGAAGAACTTCAGAACCTGGTATTTTCCTCTGATAATGACTTTGAAGTTGTGGATTATACTACCAGAATATGCTATTCCCTAGATCGAAGTTTTCCCCAATTAAGAGAACTAGATTTATTTTCCATTACCTATTATGATAATTATCATTTTTTAAAAAATGATTCACTATTTCAGTTCCATACAATTGAAGGTCATAATGAAAAACCTTCTGATGCAAATGGAATGGTTACTGGAGAAGTAGTTAAGAGTTCCATGGATTCACTTCCAATGATGACAACTTTCTACTATGATAATTCGGACCGTATAATACAAATAGTTTATCATAATCCTTTTGGAGGAATAGATAGGTTTGCCAAATCTTACTTTTCAGATGATCCTGGCTTGTCGGACCTACAATTGAAATCTACTCTAGTTCATCAGGGGTTAGAAAAAGTTAAAATTCAGAAAAGCTACACTTATACTTCATCCAGTACAGAAATAACTCATCAGATAAATGAGCAGGCGCCAGTGAGCCTTGTGAAATATTGGTATAATGATTCTGGACTTATCCAGAGGAAGATATGGAACGGTTCAATAAAAAACGATTATGTCTATGATGATGACCTTAATTTGACTGAAATAATAGCCACTGAATTAAAAGATGGTTCTCTTGGCAAGAAGCTCGGCATAATAAAAATGAATCTGAATTATGGTAAAAAAAACCTTTTAAACCTGTTTCAGAATTCACAAAACGTTTCATCTCTTGAGGTAAGTTACTTTCGGCCACAAAGGCCGGCTTACCAATATCAAAATGTCTATAGTTACGATAGTTTTAATAGGCTTAAATCAGCAAAACTCCAGGTAGGGATTCAAAATAGCTGGGAAAGTTATAGTATTAGAAATTTGTTTTACGATAAAAATGGAAACATTTTGAGCCTTACCAGGGCAAGGAATAAAAAAGTAATAGATCGGTTGAATTATGAATATTGTGGAAACAGGTTATTAAGAATTTCTGATTTTGGAAATCGTAAGAAAGGATTCAAGGAGAAATCAAGAAAAAAGGAAGAAGAATATTTTTATGATTCAAAAGGAAACACCATACTGGATTTAAACTCAAATATTACTTCTCCAATTCAATATAATTTTCTTTCCCTTCCAGTGGAGATGATAAATGGGGAATATATTAGCCAAGTTTCTTATTTAAGGAACAATAAGATTAAAGTGATTGTACAGGGTAAGGATATTCTACAAGAGAATGTTTTCGTTAATTCAGAATATACAGAAGATGAAATTCAGTACCAAAATAATTCCATTAAGATAATAGAACATTCAGAGGGAAGGATAGTAAAGAATGGAGATCAATATGAATATGAGTTTTTCCTGAAGGATCATTTAAACAGGGTAATAGTAATCTTTGATGCCGTAGGAGAGGTGGAAAACTTGAACAATTTTTTTCCTTTTGGTTTAAAAATACCTCTTCTCGAATACACTGGTAGAGGAATAACTAATTACTACCCCCATCATTTTCAAATCTATAATTTTCGAATCTATAATCCAATTATAGGAAGATTCTTAAACTGTAATCCTCTGTCTGAACTTGAGTTGGATTACAGTCCATACCACTATGGGTACAATAATCCTTCGAGCAACTTTGTGCCGCTAGGATTAACAGTTCAATCAAAATAATACTAAACTAACCAATAGTTTTGGTTTCCGTACTTTTTTAGAAAGGAGGAAGCTTTAAATAGGAAAGCAGTTTAAGCGGCAGGCTCGCTGTGAAAATTATTAACCTCTTATGCAAAAGAGAAGACAATTTTCAGCCGAATTTAATGCAAAACCGTGGCGCCGGTGCGATGGTTTACCAGTGATACCTTTACTGATATTCTCAAGAAGAAAGGAACCAAATCAGAATGGGTGGTAAAGACAGAGCCACTGATAAAATTTTCATCGAGAAGATGTGGCGCAGTGTAAAATGTGAATATCTTTTCCTGAAGAGACTTGATTCTTGTTATTGTAGAGCCATTTCCGAGGTAAATTTCCAGATACTCAATTATTCTGTTGACATCGGCTTTTTTCTTCCGGCCTTTGCTTAAGTCTGCAGTTTCGCTGGCATCAGCCAGAACTAAGCCTTTTGCCTGATTGCAGCTGGGGAGTTTGAGCAGGGAAACGCAAATACATTCAGCTAACCTGCTTTTATGTACACCCGCCTGGCCCTGGATAATATTGATAGTATGAGGAAAAATTACAGCGTTTTCGTTTTGCTTTATAACAGGGTCAGAGAATTTAATGTCAGTTGCCTTTGCTGCTTTTAATTTCTCCCTGGTTTCTAATACCGTATTTAAATTTTCGGAATAGGTCTTGCTCAACTGCTTTTCAGCTTCATTTTTTATATCGTCAGGACTTATAAATTGCTTGAAATCAAAGTTTGGGTAGTCTTCATTTTAGAAAGAGAAAGGGATTGATTTGGTTGGAAAATACTGTGTAGGAAAGGGGAAGCTGGAGGGCTGGTTACCCCAGGAAAAACAAAGGCAACTTTTTTCGGAAATAGGCCTTTAGTAGGAGCAACGTCAGCAGTAAAAGAATAGGCATGTTCGCTGCTTTTGCTGTTTTTGCCCGTTGGTCCTTGTTGCTGCACGTTGCTGTACCGTGTTGTTTACAGGTTTAGCCATCTGTTGTCAGTAAAACAACATGGTTTTCACCACCATCCACAGTAGAAGTGGTATATTCTATAGTATTCATAAGAACTTGATTAAGGATTGAAAAGGGAGGGCAGGAGGAGCCTGCCCTCTCATTAAAATCTGAATGGGCGATGGGTGGCGTAATTTGCCGATACAGAAAGTATTTAGAACTGATAATCAGTTACTTACAATAAAAAGGTACAAATAAGGTACAGATTACCTATAAAAACAGCTTTTCTCTGCTTTTTATGTTGCCCATCCTGTGAAGTTAAAATCGAAATTTAATGGATTAGGGGTTTCATTAGAAAAGTTTTTGAAAGACCATTTTACAGATTCTTCATAATGATGAAAAAAACTCCAGAAGTAATCAAAGTCGACCTCATCAGTAAAATCCTTTTTATCTTGACTTGACAGCGGAATTATAAAAACCAAAGAAATGGAGGTAAAGCAAAATTCACCAACAGCATGAGGCAAATTTTCGTTTTTATCCCTTCTAAAGGATACCCTAATTTCTGGCTGTATAATGGGGTTTTTATTAAAAGCCAAAGCCACTTTGGGTAGCTTTTTTATTTGCTTTTTTCCTCTAATCCATTTAATAGTTTCTTGGAAATACTCAAGCTGGTCGGAAGAGATAACGCTTATAAAAAACTTACATAATGCTTTATAGATATTTTGTGGGATCACTGGATATTTCCCTGGAAAAGTTAGATTGAAGGGTTTAGTAGGGTCTATTTGTTCTAACTCATTGGTGAAAATTTCTAAAATTTTATTTTCCTCATGAGACCCCATATTAAAATTTTTGCCGCTAAAAGGTTTTACTCCCCCTTTGCCCATAACATCAAACCAAGTTCTAAAGAAGGACAAATATTCTATAATATGAGGTTCAATGGATTTGCTGAATTCTTTATTGCAGTCATCACATTCTTCAAATAATATCAATTTTTTATTGCCAAGACCCTCTGGAATGGCGTGCGCTTTATTTTCAAAAGTTGTATTTGACCTGCTGTTATTACAAAATCTACACCTTCTTTTAGTTCGTTTAAATTCCCCGATTTTCAAACGGCTTGACCCGAAGATTGATAATGTATAATTATTTAAGAAATTCTGAAATCGTTTTAAGGTCTGCTTGTGGTAATCTTCAAAATTTTCTCCCGTTTTTTTCGATTTCAGAATATCGTAAAGCATTAGCTTTTCAAGTTCATTGAACTCCCTAAGTGGTATGAAGAAAAAGAATTCATCACTTTTAAGCTTGCGGAAAAAGGAAGGTAAACTTTTGAGTACAGGATTACCGTTTTTATGTTTCTCTACTATTTCATTAATTTTTGACCTTACAACTTGGGTATTTTGCTGTAGAATTTTTATTGTGGTGATTTCTTGGTTTTCCTCATTAGGAACTGAAAAATATTGGATTAATTCTTGGGTAGGAGCATCTAACTCTCCATCATCTGTAACCGGTACCTTATAGATAATATTATCTGTTAGTGCTAAAAAAGTTATTGTATGCTCCTCCATTTTTCTTATTGATAAGATGAGTTAATGAGAGCAAATTTAGAAAAAAGTCTATTGTACCACTTAATAAATTCTCAGTTTACCACTTTACATTTTAACTTATTAAAGCCTGTTCAAAGTCATTATGTGAAACACTTTCCGCTTTTCGTATCTGCTTCATTAACCGCAAATACTTTTTAGTTGGCTTTCCAGCATACGACCTTTTAAAATGTTTGCTATAAAGCTGCTCATACAGGCTATCCAATTTGAGGTAAGCCCCAAAGGTTTTATCAAGTTGTCTGTACTTCTTGCTTTGGGTTTGGCTCTCGTACATACAACCTTCAAAGGCTTCACGGTGCAGGAATTGGCCGCCAATGCTGTAAAGGTTCCGGCAACGCTTGTTAGTTGCAGGGCAAAGGAAATACCAAACCCGGCCTTTGCCAATATTAGCAGGAACGGACACTAATTTTACCCGGTACTGCATCGGCTTTTCCCTGAAACGGTAATCCAGTTCAAGGTATGGGCTATCAGAATTTGTATTAACGGTAATGTCAATTGCTCCTGTTTTATTGCCGTTCCTGCTCCATTTTATTGAGCCGCTTTTTTGCTGGTTCGGTTTCAGGTAGCCCCATTCTTTTAGCTTTGAAATGTGGATTTGCAGAACTCCATCGTACAGGGTCGGAAATGTCGGGTATTTTGCCATTGCTGTTTGATTTTTAAACCTAAATCTTTAGGGAAATTGCAGTATAGTTGTTCTGTTACCGTTTGGGTTTAGATGCAAAAAAGGCTCTATTTTAGCCTGAACGGGGGTAAATCCTTACTTTGGAATAGGTGCTGTTAAACTCTATTAAACGGCCTCCTGCAAGGATAATTAACTGTTTGATACATTCAACAACCTTTGCCGGGTTCTTAGCCGCTTCCGGTAGTTCCTCAATTGAAATAATTCTGCTTTGGGTAATCCCTACGGCTGTGGTATAAATAAAGCTGCTAACCTTGTCAAAGTATGTAAAATCATGTTCAGGTTTAGGGGCTTTTTCATCTTTGAAACTGTTGCAATTCGTTGCTTTTTGTGTTGGCTCTGCCTGCGAAAAAAAAGTTTTTTTTAGGGCTACACCTTTTTCACTTTTTTCACGGGTTGAGCTTTCAATGGATTCAGGTTCGGGCTGCTCCTGTACGTTTCGCTTTCGGAACAGTCGCCAATCCTGTTTTATTAAATAGTCTGCAAGGTCGTTTCCCTGCTCTTTATCGCTGTCAGGGGCTAACTGCTCTAAAAAGTCCGCAACTTTAAAGTATGTACCCGGCAATTGGCTTTGTATGTCCTTTGCATTCCGGCTCCACAACTCAAAGGCTTTACCGCCTTTTGATAGGTCAGGAAACAAATAAACATTCCGGCCTTTAAGTGCCTGGCATTTGTTGAGGTTTAAGCTGCTCAAATTGTAAACTGCAAACCAAAGCAGGTTTTGGGGCTGTTCGGGAAAGCCAAAATACAACGTGCCGTAAATAGCCGTTTTAGGGGCTTCAACAAGGGC
This sequence comes from Nafulsella turpanensis ZLM-10, assembly GCF_000346615.1. Lineage (GTDB taxonomy): Bacteria > Bacteroidota > Bacteroidia > Cytophagales > Cyclobacteriaceae > Nafulsella > Nafulsella turpanensis. The sequence goes on along the minus strand of NZ_ANNU01000033.1, from coordinate 6,532 downwards.
AATGGGGTTATGTGGGTACTTGCTTAACAAGTGTTCACCAAACAGGCAGGAAACCCTTTTATCGTTCTTTTTATAGCCTTTTAACCATTCGGGCAAAGGCTCATTGTTCCAAGTGTGCTGCTTTTCAATAATTGAGTGCAAAAAGTCCGTGCCTGTGGTGTGGTTCGCTTCGTCAAACTGCTTTACCTGCACCGCTCTTACATTGCCGTTTTTATCAATAAAAGGAAAGGTAATTGCCCCTGCTCTATAACCGTCTGTAACCGTTCCCAAATGGTATAAGGAAATAACCTTTTCAATATCCTGTACCTCAAAAGGAAAGGCAATCCGTGTGAGTAGGTTTTGAATGAAAACGTTCTGTTCATAACCTGTACGGGTACGGCTGAATACCTCAACGGGAATAAATACAGGTTCAGGGGCTGACTGTGGCTTAACGGTTCTACGTTGAGGTTTCCATTTATTCGGAAATTCCAAACGGTTGCCCTTTTCCTGCTCTTTTATTGCTTTGGCGTACCCGTCCAAATACGGGTTGAGGTGGTACGAACATTTGCTTTCACGGTCGCAACGCCCGTACTGGTCGGGTAAATAACCGCCTGTTTCTGTATCAATGTAGCGAACGAACCGCCTTTTATTGCATTCCGGGCAAAGGTGTTTTTTGCTGCCTTTCTCTAAAATGTATCTGTGTCCTCTGCTCATTTTAGAAAGGTCTTTTGCTGTTTACCAAATACGCTACATTACCAACGTTCAGCCTATCAACTACAACGCCAATACCTGAAAGCCTTTTAATGAAATTGGTCTTTTTCACGGGCTTAAATCCGTCCTCAATGCAAAAGGCTTTATATTCAGGGTATAGTTCTTTAATCAGCCTATAATCGGTGGGGCTGCTCTGATAGTCGTTTTCATCAATAAACATTTTTACGCTATCGGACTGGCTTTTATACTGCTCAACTGCCTGCTTTACGGCTTCACAATCAGTAAACCGTTTTTGCTCCAACAATCGGTTAAGCCCTTCTATTACCCAGTTAAAAACGCCTGAAAGCTCGTTTTCAATTATTTTAGTATGTAGCTGTTTATCCTGTTCCTCTGGCGGTATGGTAACATCAAAAGGAATAATTAGGAACCGCCTGAAATAAGCGTTTGTATGCTCAACGTCCTTTGGTAACTCATTACAGTTAAATATCAGCTTTGCGTACTGCTTCATTGTGAAAGGTTGCCCATATTTTGCACAAGCTTCAACGGGTTCGCCTGAAACCAACTGTTTGAAAACTGCACTTTCCAGTTTGCCGTTAATTTCGCTGGCATAGTTTACCAACTTATGAGCAATTTTTACCCGGTAATATCCTTTCTCCTCTGTCAGGTTTTGTAATGAATAATTGCTTGTATTTTCTGTACCCAGTAAGGCACTTACAATTTCAAAGAATACGGATTTGCCATTAGCCCCGGTTCCGTAAAGTATTAACGCCTTTTCTTCTTTCAGCCTGTTGCTGCCGTGTTTTATGAAAATAAAACCCAAATATTCGGCCAGTACCTTTTGCCGTTCTTCATCGGGTAATACCCGGTTTAAATAGGCTTCAAATAGGGGGGCTTTGGCCTGCGGGTTGTATTCAAATGGTAGCTGATAAGTAAGGAAGTCGGAACGGTCAAACGGCCTTAATTGGTTGCCTTCCGGGCTTATTTCAAACGTGCCGTTTAGCAGGTTAATCAATACCCTGTCTGGCAATGCTGGCTTGGGTTCAAGATAGGCCGTGCTTAGAAACTGCTTGTAAAGCTGCTCCCTAAACTGAAAGTATTTTGCAGTAAATACGGGTACGCCCATTTTTTCGGCTGCTTCGCCTAAAAACTTTTGGAATGTTTCCTTATCTACTTCGTTCCAGTAAGTGCCATTGTACAGGTAAATAAAATCGTGGTTCTTGCATAAGCCCCAACGGTTGTTTTCGGCAACCTTTAGGACGTTTTCAATAGCCAAAACTAAATAATGCTTATTGTTCAGGTTGAAGTTTTCGGCATTGTTAGGGTTTGCCAAGGCTTCAAAATCCAGCGGCTCAAACTGGTCAATTAGCTTGCTTAGTATTTCAGCGTGCGGGGTAGGGGTTTGCCTTGTTAATCCCTGAACACCGTTAAGCAATGTTTCCGGCTGGTTCAGGTCGTCAAACTGTGGGTTTAATTTTACGGCTTTCATGCTTAGAAAAGGGTTAATTGGGTGGAACATCCGGGGGCATTGCCGGGGTTTGTGGTTATGTACCACGCTTTGAAGCCTGTGTGTTTACATTGCTTCTTTTCAATTTCCCAAAGTCGTCCCGCCTTTTCTAAATCACGCTTGTATCTGCAAATATTCTTTTGAGGTATTCCGGTTGCAGCCGATACCATTGAAGCCGTTGCAACGTGTTCCTCTAAATACTGGAATATGGTTTTTAACTGGTTCCTAAAGTCCTTATCTTTACCCTGTCTTTTATGCTGAAAAGCATTAGGGTTGTTCAACTGGTTATTTTCCATTGTTCAACCCTTTTTTATTGTTCAACAAATACGCTTCTGCATCCGATTCAATTTCAGCATTAGACTTTTTGCGGCCTTCTTTCAGGTAATCCAGTAATTCAGTCCGGGAAAAGTACAGCCGTTTGCTCCGCTTCATTACGGGCAATTCGCCCTTACTTACCTTACTATAAATGGTAGGTACTGTAAGGTTTAAAAATTCGGCTGCTTCCTGAACAGTTAGGAGTTGTTCAGGTGCATTAGCTGGGTGCTGCTCTCTTTTTTCAAGTAACAGCTTTTTAAGTTCGCTAACTTCTTGCGTTAGCATCGTTACCGCTTTGGGTAACTGGTCAAATGTTAAATTTTCGTTCATTACAAAAGAGTTTTTGTTTCTTTTGCAATGATATTGCTCTGTAAGTGCCTGTAATAAAGGTTAGTAACCTTAGTGGTAGTTTCGTAAAATTCGTATAAGTTTAGTAAACTGACTTACTAAAATTGGAGCTAACGGTGTTTGTTTTAAATCCCTGAAAATAATTACCTAAAAGCCCGGCATACTCCTTTTGCTTTCCGTGAGGTTTGACGGCTACGTTTTTGTAGTATTCATAAAACACTCTCATAACTTTATCCTTTGATGGGGTATTTTTTAGATTGAATAAGTCTTTAGGCGGTTTCTTATCCTCAAATGCAGCTTTAAGAAATTTTTTCAGTTCATTATCAGTAAACCAATTACTCTTTACAAGGCCATTTTCAAAATGCTGATAAACCTTATCACAGCTTACATTATCAAACTTATTTACAAAGCTAAACTTGGTGGGGTTGCTATCTTTTGGTGTTGAGGCTTCCAGTTCGGTATTTTTTGGAGTTGCCGGGCTTTGGGTTGGCTCATTATCTTTTTTAAGCTGCTGTAAGGCCGTAATTGTGGCCTCAATTTCTTTTTTTATCCTTTCCGCTAAAGGGTGGTTCTCCGAAAAGGATAAATATTCAATTACCAACTCTTCCAATAAGTAAATTTGAAAGCCTAAATCCTTTCCTTCTAAGTTGGTAGCAAAAGAGCTTAAATATCGTTTTGCTTTACTAAAATGGGTTGGTAAGCCTCTTTCATTGTACTTTCTAACCTCTGATGAGGATTCAGTCCAGTTTTTGCAGGCTATTAAAAATCCAACTAAATCAAATCTCGAAGACGTGGTGTTAATTTGTGCTGCATTTGTTGATTGCTCATTTAACAACCTTTCCAGCCAATTTTTAAATAAATAGTATTCTGCATAAATACTTGCTGTTAGGCCACTATTAGGGGTGCGGCCGGGTATTGTCCAGCCATCCTTTGAGCCGCAAAAGTTTTTATTATAGTAATCGTACTTAATTCTAAGGTATTCCTGCTTAGGACAATCAAATTTTGGCTTTTCGGTAGCATCTAATAGGCTTAGGCTTTCCGCTTCTTCAATAAAACTGTTAATTACTTTTAATCGGTCTTGAATTGCTTTTAGGGCTTTCGGGGCTGTGCCTTCCATCCATCTAATTTGCAAGCTCTCAAAAATTTGTTGAGCATTTAGCCTAACTAACCTTTCCCAAGCTTTTTCATTGGTTTCAGGGGGTGGTAATTGTGTTCCTTTTTCTCCAACCTGAACAGTATCTTTACCGTGCCGGGTGTTTATCCTTTCTGCATCGGCTTCTGAAACTATCCATTCAATACGCTCTGAATTTTCATACAATACGCTGGGTCTTTCAACTCCAAAATGTTCTTTATACCTGTCCTTCATGTGTCTTTTATGCTCTAAGCGTTTTATAAATCCAGTTTAATTTTATCGGCTGCTTTACGTTTGGCTTCATCAACAATTTTGGCGTAAACCTGGGTTGTTTTCAGGTCTTTGTGTCCAAGCATTTTTGATACGGTGTAAATATCCGTGCCATTAGATAGCTGCAAGGTTGCGAATGTATGCCGAAAGCAATGAAAGGTTATTTCCTTTGAAATTCCAGCGGCTCCAATCCATTGAGCTAAATGTTTATTCTGATAGGCTGAATATTCCAGCCCGTCAAATACTTTTCCTGTGGGTTCGCCCGGTGTGCCTAAAAAGCTATAAGCCTGTTCGGAAATAGGTAAATAATTATCCCTTTGGGTTTTCTGCCTTTTGGTTAAAATCAGGTATTCATTATCATCACTTTTTCTAATATCGCTCCAAACCAAATTTTGAATTTCTCTGAATGCCATTCCGGTAACGGCTGAAAAAAGGGCTGCACGCTTTAGTAAATCATTATTGCAAGGGGTTTTAACAAGCCTGTTCAGTTCCTCAATAGTCAGGTATTCCCGTCTTGTTTCGGCTGCTTTTATGGGCTGTACTTTGGTGTTCAGGTCGGTTTGAAGTATGCCGTCTTTGTACGCCTGTTTTAGTGTGGCCTTTACCTTATTGAAATACGATACAGCGGAATTTTGGGAAAGGGTGGTTTTGCTGCTCTTGTTGCTTTTTGTGGTAAGCAGGTATTCTTTGAGATCCTCTAAAAACTTTTCGTTCAGGTCGGCAAACTTCAAGCTGCCATTGGTAAAAGCTTCAAGGTAATTGAGTGCCGAAACCCAGTTGTCGTGGTTTGAGGCTTTCCGCTTTTTGGCTAACTTCCTGAAATACTCAACAAAGCATTGTTCGCCCAATTCTTTTAGCCTTAGTTGTTCCTTTTCGTATTGGCTGTAAATTTCCGGTTTGTTTAAGAAGTTTTCCCGCTTCTGCCTGATGCTTTCGCCTATTTTGAGCGTTTCGGTATTGTGCTGCTTGTCAATCGGTGTTTTAGGCTTTTCAAAAATGTATAGCCCTAAAAACTCCCTGCGTGTGGGTTCGCCTGTTTCGGGGTGGGGTATAGGTGGGTAAAAGTCAAGGTACAGGCTCTTACGCCCCTTGCTTATTTTCTTCTGCCGTAATGCTACTTTAGTTGCCATTGTGTCTTTTATGCTTTTGTGAAAATCGTGAAAAAAGTGAACACCTGAAAAAAACTTTTTTACGTCAGTAATTCATCTATTATCCGCTTCGGTACATAGGCGTACCAACCTTTTTTTATTTTAGGTATGCTGTTCCTTTTGATAAGCTGCTGAACGGTGCTTTCTGAAATCCTGTACTTTTCCTGTACCTCTGTAAGCGTATAGCAGTCCGAAATTTCAAAATAGCCTGCTTCTTTCCAGTCGCTTAGTTCCTGCCTTTGCTGTTGGGGTATGGTTCCGCTCTCCGGTATTTCAGTAAATAAACTGTCAAGGTCGGAACGCCTAACAATGGTTTTCTTTTCCAGTAGGTTAGTGGCCTGTAACTTTCCTGAATTGATAAGCTTGTAAACGTTTTGCCGGGAACAACTTAAAAGTTTTGATACCTGCGAAACCGTTAAAAATTCCTTTGCTTTCAGTTCCTCAATAGGTTGTTGCTTAACCTGTACAGTTTCTCTATTTGACTGCTCAACCTTTTCGGCTCGTTTCCGGGCTTTATAGGCTCTCTTTGCACAAGCCTCACCGCAATATTTAGTTACCGTTGTACGGGCTGTAAATTCCGTTCCGCAATGCTGGCAAATCCTTTGTACTTCAATGTTGCTGCTCATCTTTCTGTACCTTAACTCGGTGTAACAATCGGTAATTTCTCCCTTAAAGTGTTTAAAAGTGTTCCAAAGTGTAAGCTATGTAAACTTTGTAAACCAAATGAGGTACAAAATACCTGAAAAAAAGCCCCTTTTCAAATAGGGATACAACAAAGGTACAAATTTGTACCTAATATCGCATAATAACGCAAAACAAATATAAAACAGAAAACACTAAAAAAGCCCTATAATTAGGGCTTTAGGTGGTTTTTCAATGGTTTTGTAATGAGTTGTATTGTGGGGGTTACTTTCCGATACAAAACTTTGAAAAAATATTTGCCAGTAAATCATCTGTCGTAATTTCACCGGTTATTTCACCTAAGTGATAGAGAGAATTGCGGATGTCTAGGGCCAGGAAATCATTGGTAATTTCCCCTTCAATGCCAGTGATCACTTTAGTGGACCCCAAGCTTAGGACAGCTTTCTTTGAATTTTAATTGAATTAAGCAGCCACTTTATGGAT
>NZ_ANNU01000032.1 GCF_000346615.1 Nafulsella turpanensis ZLM-10 | reverse complement strand
CTCTGGCTCTTCTCCTTGTCTCATAACGTTTCTTTTTGTGTATCGCTATTTCAGGACGGGACATTTTAAACAGTAAAAAAGACTACCATTTCAGGTGGTCTTTTTTATTTTTATTTGTGGCCATGCGACTAAAGGTGTTTTCTGCACTTGTGGAGGGAAAAGGCTTTTGTTACCTCATTTTTGCTTTCCTGCTTCACCTTAACGTACCTCAATATACCTCATTTTAGGTATTGAACCCCTCTTACAGCTCAAGTACCTTTATAGAGGAAAATGTAGGGAAGAGAAAATAAAACAGCAGAAGATGGCAAAAAATTCACAAAATACTACTTGCCTGGACGCAGAGGGCCTTTGGGTCGATTTTCCAGGGCAGGGAGAGGAAGCAGTGTTTTATGCTTCTATTTTCGATTGCCGTGGGCGCAGGCTTGCGGGGCATTCTTTTATCGTTCCGGATAGTAAAGAAAAGTGCCGATGGAATGTGAACCACACCACCTGGCCAAAGGGAGCTTATGTGCTGGTGTTAAAAGGTGAACGGGTGTTGCGGCAGACGCTTTTAATGAAATAGGTTGTGTTATGAGAAATAGACAGGAAAGGCTGCCTCAGGGCAGCCTTTCTTTTGTTGTCATTTATTTGTTTTATGAGCGGTAGCCTAACTTTTCCCGCACTTTGGCTAAAGTTTGGTGCGCTACTTCACGGGCTTTTGCTTCCCCTTCTTCCAGCTTTTTGTGCAGCTCCGGGAGGTTGTTCATATAAAAATTATAAAGCTCTCTCTCCTTAGAATATTTGCTGATAATCAGCTCGAATAGCTCCTGCTTGGCATGTCCGTACCCATAGTTACCTCCTTCATATTTTTTGCGCATTTCCTGCTGCTGCTCAGGTGTTGCTAAAAGGCTGTAAAGAGCAAAGACATTGTCGGTATTTGGGTCTTTTGGATCTTCAAGCGGCGTACTATCGGTAACGATGCCCATTACCTGTTTACGCAACTGCTTGTCGGGAATGAAGATGTCCAGTGTATTGCCATAACTCTTACTCATCTTTTGTCCGTCGGTGCCAGGTACGGTCATTACATTTTCATCTATTTTAGGTTCGGGCAGTACAAAGGTTTCACCATACTGGTTGTTAAAGGCACTGGCAATATCGCGCGCCATTTCCAGGTGCTGTTTCTGGTCTTTCCCTACGGGTACAAACTCTGCATCGTATAAAATAATGTCGGCCGTCATGAGTACCGGATAGGTAAAGAGGCCGGCGTTTATATCGGCGAGGCGATCTGACTTATCCTTAAACGAGTGGGCATTGGCCAGCATCGGGAAAGGGGTAAAGCAGTTCAGGTACCAGGTAAGCTCGCACACCTCCGGAATATGGCTCTGGCGGTAGAACATATTTTTGTCTGTATCGAACCCAAAGGCCAGCCATGCAGCTGCTACAGCATTGATATTTTCCTGTCGCTGTTCTGCATCTTTAATGGTGGTGAGCGAATGCAGGTCGGCAATAAAAAAGAGACATTCGTTTTTAGTATCGTTCGCCAGTTCAATAGCCGGTACGATTGCGCCTAAAATATTGCCCAGGTGCGGCCGGCCTGAGCTTTGTATTCCGGTAAGTATTCTTGCCATTATTGAATGTTTTTCTGCAAAATAAATAAAGCAGGTGCTAAATACGGAATAAAATGTAAATTTTCCGGCCAATTCTTACAGGCATTTTTCTCTGGCCTGTTTTTTGACTGCGCTTTATTGTTGTACAAAGCTGTAACTATTTGTAAATTCACCTTTGTTTAAACAGGATTAACAGAAATTGAATATGAAGAAAATAAGTGTGTGCCTGCTATTTGCCTTAATGGTTACTACGCTCACGCCGGAGGCAGGTGCCCAGCAAATTGTGGAACGTGAAGGTTTCGAAAAAAAGCTGGCCCGGGTGGAGTTTCCGGAAAAAATACATGATTTTGGCGTAGTACCGGAGCAGGAGGGACCTGTGCAGCATACTTTTGAGTTTACCAATACCGGAGAGGTACCTGTAAAGATTTTGGCCGTGCAGGCTTCCTGCGGGTGTACCACTCCTGACTGGACTAAAGAAGAAGTAGCCCCTGGCGAAAAAGGTATTGTAGTGGCGGAATATAACCCTATGAACCGCCCCGGGGTATTCAATAAATCCCTTACAGTTACTACCTCTGCAGATCCTAATGTTGTAATACTTACCATTAAAGGCACTGTAAAACCTCGTCCACGCACAGCCGAAGACGACTTCCCTGCAGCTTTGGGTAATCTTAGAGTTAAGTACCGGGGCTTTAATATGGGGAAAGTCACTACCGAGGCACCTGTTACGAAGGTGTTTGAAGTGTATAATCAGGGTGAAGAGCCGCTGGTTTTTAAAGAAGAGTTTACTGCTCCGGAGCATATTAAGGTGAGTTTCCGTCCCAAAGAAATCGCACCGAAGGGCCGTGGAGAAGTAATGCTTACGTATGATGTAAAAGCCAGAAACGAACTCGGTTGGGTATCAGATAACCTGGAACTCTTTACCAATGAAGCTGAGCCGCACAATAAGAAGGTTTTCAGCGTGATGGCGACCATTGAAGAATATTTTCCACCCATGACAGAGGAGGAAATTGTCCAGGCTCCCCGCCTGCAACTGGATAAGACAGTACACGAATTTGGAAAAGTAAATGAAGGAAAACTGGTTGAGACAACCTTCCAGATTACCAATACCGGAAAGCAGCCTTTAAATATCCGCAAAACAAAGGCAAATTGCGGCTGTACGGTTTCTGCGCCTGAAAAAGATACCCTGGCGCCAGGCGAAAGTAGCAATATCAAAGTAACTTTTGACACAAAAGGCCGCAGGGGTAACCAGTATAAAACAGTAACTATTTTCAGTAACGATCCTTTGGCGCCTACTCAAACCGTTACTTTAAAAGGTGAAGTGGTGGAGTAGCGTTAAGGGCTGAGACATAGATTAAAAAGCGCTGTGGGTTTTAACCACCAGCGCTTTTTATTTTAAAAGAGTGATACCAGTAATGGCTGAAGAAAGGGTAAAAGTATCTTCTACAAGAACATTCCTCCTCCTCTGTCACCATCTTATTTAAAAGCAGGTATACCTGTAATCTCATGACCCAGTATGAGGAGGTGGATATCATGTGTGCCTTCATAAGTAAGTACCGATTCCAGGTTCATCATGTGGCGCATCATGGGGTATTCGCCTGTTATGCCCATGCCGCCGTGGATTTGGCGGGCTTCTCTGGCAATGTCCAGGGCAATGGCTACGCTGTTACGTTTGGCAAGGGAAATCTGGGCGGTGGTCGCCTTTCCTTCGTCCATTAGTTTGCCCAGGCGCCAGCAAACGAGCTGTGCTTTGGTAATTTCCGTCAGCATCTCGGCCAGCTTTTTCTGTACCAGTTGAAAAGAACCGATTGGTTTGTCGAACTGTATCCGTTCCAGGGAGTAGCGGCGGGCAGCATCGTAGCAGTCCATTGCGGCACCTAATGCACCCCAGCTGATGCCATATCGGGCTGAATCGAGGCACATAAGTGGTGCGCCTAATCCGCTTTTATTGGGAAGCAGGTTTTCTTTGGGTACTTTAACATTATCGAATACCAGTTCGCCGGTTGTGCTGGCCCGAAGGCTCCATTTACCATGTGTTTCAGGAGTGCTGAAGCCTTCCATTCCTCTCTCTACAATCAGCCCGTGGATGCGGCCTTCTTCATTCTTGGCCCATACCACGGCCACATCGGCTTTAGGAGAATTACTAATCCACATTTTGGCGCCATTCAGCAGGTAATGGTCGCCCATGTCTCTAAAGTTGGTAAGCATGCCACCCGGGTTAGAACCATGGTTGGGTTCTGTGAGGCCAAAGCAGCCCAGCCATTCGCCCGAAGCCAGTTTAGGCAGGTATTTTTTGCGCTGCTCCTCTGAGCCGAATTTGTAAATGGGGTACATCACCAGGGAGCCCTGCACCGATGCCGTTGATCGCATGCCCGAGTCACCTCTTTCAATTTCCTGCATAATCAAACCATAGGAGATGTAATCCATACCCCCTCCGCCATATTCAACCGGTATAGTAGGACCAAAAGCACCTACATCACCAAACTTCCGCACAATTCCGTAAGGGAAATGCGCCTTCTGGCACCAATCCTCAATGTTAGGCGTGATTTCTTTTTTTACAAAATCGCGGATAGAGGCGCGAACCAGTTTGTGCTCTTCGGTGAGGAGGTCGTCTATCGCGTAAAAATCGGGTGACTCAAACTGGTCGTTAAAATTGCGTTTACCAGTTTTTTTGGAGTCTTCTGCGCTGTGTACTGACATACTTGACTTTTTTTAAAACAATATAATTCTCACCTTTACAATTCAGTTAAAAATAAGAATTGTCAGATGGATTCTTCAAATTTAGACCCCAATATAGTAGAAAAAATCAAGAAACTGGAGGAGAAGTTTGAGGCGATGGGGCAGGATATGTCTGCTTACCTCGACGGGCTCCTCCATGCCGATTACCTGAACTATTGGGACTATATCAATCTGGATACCCTGCTGAGTCTGCAGCAGCCCCGTACGAAATACCCGGATGAGAAGATTTTTATCATGTACCATCAGATAACTGAGTTGTATTTCAAACTCATTCTGTGGGAGCTGGAGCAGCTAACCAGTGGGGGAGAGTTTTCGGCGAAACGATTCCTGATGAAAATAGAGAGGGTAAATCGTTATTTCGAGCACCTGGTCAATTCTTTCGACATTATGGTAGATGGCATGGAGCGGGAGCAGTTCCTGAACTTCCGTATGTCCCTGCTACCTGCCAGTGGCTTTCAGTCGGCCCAGTACCGTCTGATTGAAATATATGCCACTGATCTGCAAAACCTGCTGCCAGAGGAGAACAGGAAAAGCCTGCCAGAAAAATACACTGAAGAAGAACTCATCCAGAGTGTGTATTGGCAGAAAGGAGCCACTGAACTCAAAACAGGAAAAAAGACCCTTACCCTTCAGCAGTTCGAAGAGAAGTATCGCGATACTTTTATCAAAACAATTAAAGCCAAGCAGGATACGAATCTTTACAAGGTGTACCATCAACATATAGCCGGAGCGGAGGAGGAAGAGGAAATTAAAGAAGCCTTGCGCGAATTTGACCACCTGGCCAATGTACACTGGCCGCTCTCACATTATAAGTCGGCCGTTCGCTACCTGCAGGGCGACCCGGAAACCATTGCGGCTACAGGTGGTACGAACTGGCAAAAGTATCTGCCGCCCCGCTTTCAGCGGATTATCTTTTTCCCTGAGCTATGGTCGGAGGAAGAGAAAAAAGAGTGGGGAAAGTCGTGGGTTCTGCAGCAGGTAAAAAAACAATAAGGCTTTAAACTGGACGATCTTCTCCTCTTGCTCCTGCGGGTGAAATGTTTTTTAGCCACCTTCTTCTTCTATTAGTGAATAGCCTTTCAGGAATAAAAAAATAGTACTATTTTAGCAGAGTTTACAAGTATTACTTTGCGCTTCCATCTCTTTATATGGCCTCTCTTTTTCTTGCTGCTTCCTGTTCTAACAATGGGGCAGTCCAGGAAAATTATAGTCTATTACGACCAGAACCAGAAGGTAGTAAAGGAGATTTTTTATGTGGAAGACACCCTCAGCATGGCACTGGAGGGTCCATACTCTTCTTATTATGTAAGCGGAGCTCTCAGGGAAAAAGGTTTTTACAGTAATAACCAGGCCACCGGCTTCTGGGAGTATTTCTATGAAAGTGGAAACCCTAAAATGAAAGGTGAGCTTAAGGATGGCTCTAACTTTGGCCACTGGAAGTACTACTACGAAAATGGAAACCTGAGTATGGAAGGCCCTATTTTCGATGGGCAGCGACAGGACTTCTGGACCCATTACTATGAAAACGGCAGTGTTAAACGACAGGGGAAATACCTTAATAACCGGATGGTAGGTATCTGGAATTATTTCTATGAAAGCCAGCAGGGGGGCTATGGTTCTCTTAAAGCGCAGGCTTTTTATGAGGATGGTAAAGGAACCTACAAAGAATTCTATCCCAACGGAGAGCTCAAGGCAGAGGGATTATACATTGACGGGAAAAGTGAAGGGGAATGGATATTTTACCATCCGAACGGAGCGATAGAGGCAAAGGGAAGTTATTTAAACGGTACCCGCCAGGGTAAATGGGTTTATTTCCATGCCAATGGAGAAAAGGCTGCAGAAGGAGTGTATACCGATGGACTCCGTGAGGGTGACTGGCGGTTCTATCATAAAAATGGCCAGTTAAGCTCAGAAGGGAAAATGCAGGAAGGGCAGAAAGATGGTTATTGGGTGCTGTACAACCGCTGGGGCGATTACAAAGGAGAAGGGAATTTTGTAAAAGGGGAAGGGGAGTATAAGGAGTTTCATCAAAATGGGCGCTTAAAAACCATTGGTATGATTAAGGATGATAAAAATGAGGGGGAGTGGCTGTACTATTATCCGAATGGTCGGCTGGAGGGTAAAGCCAGTTTTGAAAATGGCCGTGGCACCTATATCGGTTATTATCCAGATGGCAGTAAAAATATGGAAGGGCTGGTGGAAAATGGCCAGCGAGTAGAGGTGTGGAAGATGTATAAGAAATCCGGAGAGTTGTCGGGTTTTTACAAGGTGTATTATGAAAATGATGCACCGGTGTATAAAATTGTGGAAGATAAAAAGGAAAAGGAGCCCGAAGGCTCAGATAAACCTGAATACCGGTTTAAGGTAACCAGGTTCAGAAACTTTGAGCCTAAGATCGGCGAATTTAAAGCCCTTATTCTGGCTACCAACCCCCTTGCTCCTCTGCATGGAAGTTTGCCTGTTTCCGTGGAATATTATATTCAGGAACGTCTGGGGTACGACCTTCAGCTTACCTACCTGCGGAAGCCTTTTTTTCAACATCATGATCTGGTCCAGGCTGGCGGTGAATATTACCAGGGCTTCTCTTTTGCCGTTAAGCAGAAGTTTTACCAGCCAGAAGATAAACTGGGAATGTTCTATTATGGTCATGAATTTCGGGTAAGTCCCATTATGCATTTTCACCAGACAGATAATCCTTCCTTAGGTCGTGATGGCGCTGTTTCGATGGATGAGCTAAAAGTAGAATACAGCGTTGTTTTCGGAAACAGAATTACCAGAGATGCCGGCCGGAAGGGGGTGACGCTGGATGTTTTCCTGGGAATTGGTGCCGGCTACCGCTATATCAGTAAAAATTATGCAGAAGAGGAGCTGGACGAGTCGGTGTTTGGGAATGTTAGCCAGCGAAACTTTTCCGTTCCTATTCGCTTTGGCTTCAATCTCGGCTATGCCTTTAACCGGCTGAAGTAATCCGCTTTATTTCGGGCATTCCCTCCTAAACTAATTTCACCTCTTTTATTGTTACATTTGCAGCCTTTTAAGGATAACCACCTTACCGCTTATGCATAAAATAATAGAACTCACCTTAAAGCCCGAAGAGGCTTTCAATGAAACTCTTTTTAACCAGCTGGCCCGCCAGTCTGCAGGAATTGGTCTTTCTGCCAAGGAGGTGCATATACGCCCCCTGCGTCGCTCAATCGATGCCCGCGGCCGGCAGGTAAAAGTAAAAGTTCAGGCAGAAGTGTGGGTGCAGGAAACACCTCCGCCGCTGATTAATTACTCGCTCGACTTGCCCTCGGTAAAAGATGCTACTCCTGTGCTGGTGGTAGGTGCCGGTCCGGCTGGCCTGTTTGCCGCCCTACGGCTGGTAGAACTGGGATTAAAACCTGTTGTTTTCGAGCGCGGAAAAGATGTGAAAAGCCGCCGGCGGGATTTGGCAGCCATCAATAAAGAGCATACGGTAAATCCCGAATCAAACTATTGTTTTGGGGAAGGAGGGGCGGGTACCTATTCCGACGGAAAACTGTATACCCGCTCTAAAAAGCGGGGCGATGTGCGGCGAATTCTGGAAATACTGGTAGCCCATGGCGCAACTGAGCAGATTCTGGTCGATGCCCACCCTCATATCGGTACCAATAAGCTACCCAAAATTGTAGAAAGCCTGCGCGAAAGTATCATCCGGGCAGGAGGAGAAGTGCACTTCGACTGCCGGGTAGATGACCTGATAATTGAAGGAGGAGAACTTAAAGGGGTTATTACGGCCAATGGTGAGCGGCATAAAGGTTTGGGCGTTATCCTGGCCACCGGCCATTCGGCCCGCGATATTTTTGAGCTCCTGCAGCGGAAAAAGGTGCTGATTGAAAATAAGCCTTATGCACTTGGGGTGCGGATCGAACACAGCCAGCAATTGATAGATAGCATTCAGTACCACTGTGAGGACCGGGGCCCATGGTTGCCGGCCTCTTCTTATTCGCTGGTAAGCCAGGTGATGTGGGAAGGAAGAAAGCGGGGCGTCTTTTCTTTTTGCATGTGCCCGGGAGGCTTTATTGTTCCGGCGGCTACAGCCCCGGGCGAGGTGGTGGTAAATGGCATGAGCCCCAGCAGGCGAAATTCAAAGTTTGCCAACTCGGGTATTGTTGTGGCGGTGGAGCCAGATGAGTTGAAGGAATTTCATCAATATGGTCCCCTGGCCGGCCTCCGCTTTCAGCAGTCTGTAGAGCAGCAGGCGTGTGCAATGGCAGGTGGTACACAGGCTGCCCCCGCCCAGCGAATGCAGGATTTTGTGGAGGGAAAGGTGAGTAGCAGTCTGTTGGATACCAGCTATCAGCCAGGCCTTGTAAGTGCCAATATGCACGAGGTATTGCCACCCAATATTTCCCGAAGGCTGCAACAGGCATTTAAGGATTTCGGAAAAAAAATGAAAGGCTACCTCAGTAATGAGGCGCAGATTATAGGTGTGGAGAGTAGAACCTCCTCTCCGGTAAAAATCCCGCGTGAGCGCGAAACCCTTGAGCATATTGAACTGAAGAGGTTATTCCCTTGTGCAGAAGGAGCAGGTTATGCCGGCGGTATTGTTTCGGCAGCCATGGATGGAGAGCGCTGTGCCGAGTCTCTTGCGGCTATTTATGCCGGGGTGAGAACGGCGACAGAGGATTTTGAAAAATAGAAGCCATGCATTAGCCGTAAAACGGGTGCTTGGAAGGTGGGTTTTTCCAGAGATTAACCCAACCCGTTTTCCTTTCGTTTAGACAATAAAAAGGATAACGAAAAGAGAATTAGAGATATGAATAAAAAGACAGTAGTAATTGGCGCAAGCAACAATCCATCCCGCTATGCCTATATAGCCGCAAATATGCTTACGGACTATGGGCATGAAATAGTGCCTCTGGGAATTAAAAAAGGTGAAGTAGCAGGTGAAACTATTCAGGACCTCAGGGGACACCCGAAGGTGGAGGAAGTGGATACGGTAACCCTTTACCTGGGGCCGCAAAACCAGCCGGAGTGGTATGACTATATCCTGGGGCTGAATCCGAAGCGTATCATTTTTAACCCCGGAACTGAAAATACGGAGCTGGATAAAAAAGCCCGTTCTAAGGGAATCGAAACTGTATATGGCTGTACACTTGTAATGCTACGCTCCAACACCTATTAATTAAAAGAGTTAGTTTTTTAGACCGGGTTTCTGATTTATTTAGTTTCCGTGCTTATCAGGGGCTGAATGGTTATCCCTTTTTGAGCTAGCAGTTCCAGCTGTTGTTGAAGTTGTGTCCTTTCCTCATCATCAAGTGCATTGCAGCAAAGGTAAAGAATGTGAAGTGAGGGCAATCTGGTGATGGAGGTAGGGATAGACTGCAGCTGGTTATGCGAAATATCAAGGTCCTTTAGCCTGTTGAGTTGGAGGATAGGTTCCGGGAAGTCCTGCAGGTAATTGTGGTTGAGGTGTAAGACTTCCAGCTGATGAAGCTCTCCTAAACTTGCAGGAATTTCAGTAAGTAAATTATGGTGGAGGTACAACTCCTGTAATTTTTCCAGCTTTCCTAATGAGGAGGGGAGGCTGTGGAGCTGGTTGTGGGCGGCAAACAGCATTTTGAGGTTCTTTAACTTTTCAATCTCTTCCGGAATAGCGTCCAGCTGGTTGTAGTAGAGATCCAGCGCCTCCAGTTTTTCCAGTTCTAGTAAAGAGCGGGGAAAAGCAGTCTGCCGGTTGCGGTACAGGCTTATTTGCTCCAGATTTCGTAGTTGGCCCACCTCTGCTGGCAGGCAGCTTAACTGGTTATCTGCCAGGCTTAAATTTTCCAGATTCTTCAGGCGTTTTATGCTCTCTGGCAGGCACTGGAGCTGGCATTGGTTCATTTCCAGGCGTGTGATGCGCCTCAGCGGACGAAATGCCTGCCTGTGTAGTTCCAGTGGATTGCGATTTAGCCGGAGTTTGCGAAGAGAGCGGACCCTGCCAATTCGCCCTGGCAGGCGGCGGAGCTGATTATCTTCCAGCGAGAGCTCTTCCAGTTTTCTCAGGCGGTGGAGTTTTCGCGGCATTTTGTTTAGTTCATTGGAGCCCAGGTATAGCTTTTTAATGGTGTGATTTCTCTTAATAATGAGCTTCCTTTCAGTCAGACCGTTCTTCTCGAGCTTAAGCGAAGTCAGCCGGGGCATATCATTCAGCCAGGCAGGTAATACCGCTAGCCGATTGCCGGAAAAGTTTAAATGTTCTAACCTGCCAAAGTGCTTTATAAACTGGGGAATTTCCCGTAAATTACAATTCTTCAAACTGATTTGCTCAATGAGGCCTTTATGCGGATAGTTGGCCAGACGCGCCAGATAATCTGTTACTGTTTCTTCTTTTTCCCTGCTCAGGTTCCGGCTTAAAGCGGGCACCTCAATGGTATTAACCTGCTGTGCCAGCAGGTTAAAGGAGAAAAAAAGGAGTACCAGGGAATAAAGGATGAATTTCATACTTAAAACTAAATATTTAGTTGATAAAAAACACTATTTTAGGTGCTAAAAAGGATAAAATTTCGTATTTTTGAGTCTTTTGTAAAAGATTATGAGCGAACCGAAAGAGATAAAAGCAAACAATTACGGAGCCAATAATATACAGGTCCTGGAAGGACTTGAGGCGGTACGTAAAAGACCCGCCATGTATATTGGCGATGTGGGCATTAAAGGCTTACACCACCTGATTTGGGAAGTGGTCGATAACTCTATCGACGAAGCGATGGCTGGTCATTGCGACCATATTAAAGTCACCATCAACGAAGACAATTCTATTACGGTGGTAGATAATGGAAGGGGTATTCCTACCGACTACCACACAAAGGAAAAACGCTCGGCCCTCGAGGTAGTAATGACTGTACTGCATGCCGGCGGTAAGTTCGATAAAGATACTTACAAAGTTTCCGGAGGTCTTCATGGAGTAGGTGTATCCTGTGTAAATGCCCTTTCCATACTCCTGCATGCCGAAGTGCACCGCGACGGTAAAGTATTCGAGCAGGAGTACAGTAAGGGAATTCCTCAGTACCCTGTCAGGGAAATAGGCACCACGGATCTTACAGGAACCACCATTCGTTTTAAGCCCGACGGCGAAATTTTCCACGACCTGGTTTACCGCTACGAAACCGTAGCCACTCGCCTGCGGGAACTCTCCTTCCTGAATGCAGGTATCCGTATCGACCTTACCGACCTGCGCGAACTGGATGATAAAGGACAGCCAAGGCATGAGCAGTTCTTTTCTCAAGGCGGCTTAAAAGAGTTTGTTGAGTACCTCGATAGCACTCGTGAAAATCTTATCCCTGAGCCTATTTTTGTAGAGGGAGAAAAAGGAGGCATTCCGGTACAGGTAGCCATGAGCTACAATACTTCCTATACCGAAAATGTGGTTTCCTATGTGAATAATATTAATACCATAGAAGGTGGTACGCACGTAAGCGGTTTCCGCCGCGCGCTTACCCGTACTCTTAAAGCTTATGCCGACCGTTCAGGACTACTGGACAAGGCAAAAGTAGAAATTGTAGGCGATGACTTCCGTGAGGGCCTTACCGCAGTAGTATCCGTTAAAGTAGCGGAGCCGCAGTTCGAAGGGCAAACCAAGACCAAGCTAGGAAACTCCGATGCTATAGGGGCGGTGGATGCCAGCGTTAGTGAAATTCTCAATAACTATCTTGAGGAGCATCCGAAGGAAGCCCGCCAGATAGTGCAAAAGGTAATTTTAGCTGCACAGGCCCGGCAGGCAGCCCGTAAGGCACGCGAAATGGTGCAGCGGAAAAATGTACTCTCCGGCACCGGCTTGCCAGGTAAGCTGGCCGACTGCTCCGACAGCGACCCGGCTGTGAGTGAACTGTATCTGGTGGAAGGTGACTCTGCAGGCGGATCTGCCAAGCAGGGCCGCGACCGTAAGTTTCAGGCGATACTGCCGCTGAGAGGCAAAATTCTGAATGTGGAAAAAGCACAGGAGCACAGAATTTACGATAATGAGGAAATCAAGAACATGATTACCGCCATGGGTGTAAGCTTTGGCCGCGAAGATGATGACAAAGCGCTCAATATGGAAAAACTTCGTTATCATAAAATCGTTATAATGACGGATGCCGATATTGACGGCTCCCACATTCGTACATTAATTCTTACTTTCTTCTTCCGCTATATGCGGGAGCTGATTGAAAAAGGATATTTGTATATTGCCCTGCCGCCACTTTACCTGCTTAAAAAAGGAAAGGATGAACGCTATGCATGGTCGGAAGATGATCGGGCAAGGATTGTGAAAGAAATGGCTAAAGAAGGGAAAGAAGATGCGGTAGGTGTGCAGCGTTATAAGGGTTTAGGTGAAATGAACCCGGAACAGCTCTGGACTACCACCATGAATCCGGATACCCGAAGCATGAAAAGAGTAACCATTGATTCGGCCGCAGAGGCAGATCACCTGTTTTCTATGCTAATGGGCGATGAAGTAGCTCCTCGCCGTGATTTTATTGAACGCAATGCTAAATATGCAAAGCTGGATGTGTAGGCTATCCTATAAATAAAATTATAAAAGAAAATAAAGCCTATTCAGCTAATGGATAGGCTTTTGCTTTTAAAGTGCCCCTCGTGGAGGAGTGGGCCGGAATTTAAACTGAAGACTTTTTTAAACTATGGTAAGAATAGACCGAGTTTCTTCCATGATAAACAACAGCCGCTATATCAGTCGTGATATTAGCTGGTTGAAATTTAATGAACGGGTGCTGGACCAGGCACATTCCGGAAATCGTACAATTTTTGAGCGGTTAAAATTCTTGTCAATCACTGACTCCAATCTTGATGAATTTCTCATGATTCGGGTGGGGAGTTTATACAACTACATCGATTATAATCGCGAGCGGGTCGATTACTCCGGACTGCGGGAGGTGCCTTTTAAGCGGAGGCTTTTTGCTGAACTGCAGCGCTTCCATACAGAACAACACGAGCTGTATAAGCAGGAATTAAAGCCCTATTTTGAAGAAAATGACTTTCAGATTTGTAAGCTCGACGGTCTGAGTTCGGAGGAGCATGCACAGGTAGAGCAGTACTTTAAAAAAACTATCTACCCCATGATTACCCCAATGGTGTTCGATAGTTATCACACCTTTCCGATTCTCATGAACCGCCTGCTGATTTTTGGAGTAACAACCAAAAACCCCGGCGATAAAAAGAAGCACCGGAAGCTTTCTTTTATCCAGATTCCTCAGAACCTGCCGCGCTTTTATGAAGTGGAGCGAGAGGAAGTAATTATTTTCGTTCCGATTGAGGAAATTATTCGAAAGTATATTGCCAAGTTCTTCAGAAATGTAGAGATCCTGTCAGTTAACCTCTTCCGCATTACCCGCAACGGGGACTTTACCCTGGAAGAGAGCGATGAAATTGACACTAATTTCCTTGAAGAAATAAAGAGAAAGCTCAAAACCCGCAAGACTGGTAGGGTAGTGCGGATTGAAATAGAAGAAGGGTATGATAAGTGGATGCTGAACCTGCTGAAAAAACGATGGGAACTGGAGGAGGAAAATATTTTTGAAATCAGTGAAGACAGCCTGATTGACTTCAGTTCTCTCATGCAGATTGTATTCCATAACGAATTTAGGGATCGTCTGCCCGTGCAGCCCTCGTTTGTGCCCCCACTTTCTTATCCGGATCATGACCTGTCGGAAAGTATTTTTGATGTACTCAAGAATAAGGACATACTCCTGCACCATCCATACAATAGTATAGAACCGCTGCTGGGCTTGCTGGAGCAGGCTGCAGAAGATCCACTGGTACTGGCCATTAAAATCACTATTTACCGGCTGGCAGACGATTCGCGCGTTACAGCCGCCCTCTTGAAAGCGGCTGAAAATGGTAAAAATGTATCGGTCCTGTTCGAGGTAAAAGCCCGCTTTGATGAAGAAAATAACATTCGCGAGGCCCAGAAGCTGCAAAAAGCCGGCTGCTTTGTTATTTATGGTATCAGCAGCTTTAAAACACACACCAAACTGATGCTGATTGTGCGGAAGGAGGGGGCCAAAGTTACCCGTTATGTACATATGAGCAGTGGTAACTACAATGAAAATACCGCCCGCCTCTATACCGACTTAAGTCTGCTCACCACAAATGAAATTTATGCGCACGATGTGTCGGAATTCTTTAACGTAATTACCGGGCATTCCAACCCCGAAGCATATAAAAACCTGATTACAGCCCCTGGCAGCATGCGGGAGCAGCTGATTGATCTCATTCGGCAGGAAGCGGAAAATGCACGGCAGGGACTTCCCTCGGGCATGGTTATTAAGGTTAACTCACTGGAAGATCGCCAGACAATCGATGAACTGTACGAAGCATCGCAGGCAGGAGTTCCTATTAAGCTCGTGGTAAGAGGTATATGCTGCCTGCGTCCTGAACGGGAAGGTCTGAGTGAGAATATTATGGTGAAGTCTATTGTGGGCGATTTTCTCGAACATGCCCGTTTGTATTACTTCCACCAGGCAGGCAAGCCAAAGGTATATGGAGGCAGTGCAGATATGATGGTTCGAAGCTTCGATCGGCGACTGGAGTCACTCTTCCTTGTTCTGGATAAAAATATCCGTAAAGAAGCCATGAATATTCTGCTCTACAACCTGCGCGATAATGTTAACAGTTACGTGCTGAAGGAAGATGGGCATTACGAAAAAGTACAGCCGGACGAAGGGGAGGAGCCTTTTAACCTGCACAGGGAGTTTTATAAAGTGCGGCAGCATGACATCCACGAGGTAAAGTTATTTGAGGAAGAGCTGCAGCAGGCCCAGGCTCTTGATTAAGACCGGTGCTTCTCGTACAGGTAATGCATTACCCCGTCTTTGAGCCCGACATCAGGCACCAGGATGCTTTTAGTGCGTGCCCAGTCCATTACTTTAATATAAATGTCGGAGGCAGGCACAATTACATCGGCACGATCGGGGTTCAGTTGCAGGGTGTGGATGCGTTCTTCCAAATCATAAGACTCAATCAGTGCTTTAATTTCCTTAATTTTCGCTAAGGACATAAGCTTGCCTGGCTTCTTCTTTGCCATGGAATAAATTTTGTTGATGTTGCCGCCCGTGCCCAGGGCGGTAACATGCTCATGGTATTTCAGTACCCTTTTATTGATCCACTGCTGCATTTCGGCCCAGACCGCCGGGTTGTCCTTACCCTGCAGTATGCGCACAGAGCCAACGTTAAAAGAGCAGACATCTACCTTCTCCTTATTGTGGTACAGGTTAAGTTCCGTACTTCCGCCGCCAACATCGATGTGCAGGCAAAGACCCTTAGGAATAAAATTGGAAAGAGCAAGGTTAATCATATCTGCCTCTTTTTCGCCATCAATGATATGGATTTCCAGCCCTACCTCTTTTTTCACCTTTGCGGCCAGTTCTGCTCCATTGTCGGAATTGCGCATGGCAGAGGTAGCACAGGCATAAAAGGCATCCACCTCGTAAAGCTCCAGCAACAGCTTGAAAGCTTTCATGAGCTTAATAAATTTCTGCTGGCTCTTCGGGCTCAGCGAGCCGCTGGAAAAGACATCCTGCCCCAGGCGAAGAGGGAAACGAACATATTCCAGTCTTTTAAAAAGTGTTTGTCCTTTAAAGAGGGTAACATTGGTTATTTGCAGACGGATGGCATTGGAGCCAATATCGATGGCGGCTAATTTCAAAGCTCAGGTTATTATGTTTTGCTAATAAACGGCTGTTTTTTAAACATTTTACCCAAAAATAGGTAATACTTTTATAAATGATGAATGCCGGAAGGAGCCTTTCAGCATTTAGCTCAAATAAAATAGAGAAAGCATATTTATAATAAATTTTATTGGCTATTATTGTTATTGAAATAACTTATCAGGAAAGAGTGAGGGATTGGGCCCTTTGACCTCTTAGCAACCTTGTTTAGCTTGGTGCTAATTCCCAGTTTCGCTTCGGCGGAAGAAGATAAGCTTACCACTTTTTTTCCTTCCTACCGTTTTCTTTCCTGCTGAGCCTGGCCATTACAAACACTTATTTTTGATGAAAAAGGATATTAGAGAAATTCTGAAGCAGAGAATTCTGGTGCTCGATGGTGCCATGGGTACAATGATTCAGCGACATAAATTAGAGGAAGAGGACTTCCGGGGAGAACGCTTTAAAGACTACCCCAGCGACCTTAAGGGTAATAATGACCTTCTATCCTTAACCAGACCGGATGTTATCAGAAATATCCATAAAGAGTATTTTGCAGCAGGAGCCGATATTGCCGAAACCAATACCTTTAGCGGTACATCTATTGCCATGGCCGATTATGGTATGGAACCGCTGGTATATGAGCTGAATTATGAATCGGCCCGCCTTGCCCGCGAAGCGGCCGATGAGTACACTGCCAGAGAACCTGATAAACCTCGTTTTGTGGCAGGCTCCATTGGTCCGACCAACCGTACCGCCTCTCTTTCGCCCGATGTAAACCGCCCCGGCTACCGCGCCATTACCTTCGATGAGCTCGTAGAAGCTTATACTGAGCAGGTAAAAGGCCTGGCCGAAGGAGGTGTGGACCTCTTCCTGGTCGAAACCGTATTCGATACACTTAATTGTAAAGCGGCTCTTTTTGCCATTAGTACTTACCTGGAGGAAACAGGAAAAGATATTCCTACCATGGTGTCCGGTACTATTACCGATGCCAGTGGGCGTACGCTCTCCGGCCAAACCGTAGAGGCATTCTGGGCCTCCATTTCGCATATGCCGCTCCTGAGCGTAGGCCTTAACTGTGCGCTTGGCGCGAAGCAGCTGCGCCCGTATATCGAGGAACTATCACGTATTGCCCCCGTTCACATCAGTGCTCATCCTAATGCAGGTTTGCCGAACGAGTTTGGAGAATATGACCAGTCGGCCGAAGAAATGGCTGCCGTGATTGAGGATTTTGCAAAGGCAGGCTTGCTCAATATTGTTGGAGGTTGTTGTGGTACCACGCCACAACACATCAGCAAGGTAGCTGAGGTGGCAGTCCGTTATGCTCCCCGTGTTTTGCCGGAAAAAAGAATGAACCCCTTATTCAGTGGTATGGAAGCCCTGCGGGTAACCAAGGAAACCAACTTCGTAAATGTTGGGGAAAGAACCAATGTAACCGGCTCCCGCAAATTTGCCCGCCTGATTAAAAACGAGCAATATGAAGAGGCCCTCACCGTAGCCCTCGACCAGGTAGAAGGTGGCGCTCAAATCATTGATGTAAACGTTGATGAAGGAATGCTCGAATCGGCCGAGGTAATGCAGAAGTTTCTGAACCTGATGGCTTCCGAGCCTGATATTGCCAAACTTCCGGTGATGATCGACTCCTCTAAGTTTTCGGTTATTGAAGCAGGCTTAAAATGTACCCAGGGGAAAAGCATTGTAAACTCCATTAGCCTCAAGGAAGGGGAGGAGAACTTTATTAAGCAGGCCAAACTGGTCAGAAAATACGGTGCTGCTGTGGTGGTAATGGCTTTTGACGAAAAAGGCCAGGCCGATAATTACGAACGACGCATCGAAATCTGCAAGAGGTCGTACGATATTCTTGTAGATAAAGTAGGTTTCCCGCCGCAGGACATCATCTTCGACCCGAATATCCTCACCGTAGGTACCGGTATGGAAGAGCATAACAATTATGCAGTGGATTATATCCGGGCCGTTAAATGGATCAAGGAAAACCTGCCACACGCCATGGTTAGTGGTGGAGTCAGTAACGTATCCTTTTCCTTCCGGGGGAATAACCCGGTAAGAGAGGCGATGCACTCAGCCTTTTTATATCATGCTATCGAAGCCGGTATGGACATGGGAATCGTTAACCCCAGCATGCTGGAGGTATATGATGAGGTGCCGAAGGAGTTGCTCGAAAAGGTGGAAGATGTGCTGCTAAATCGTAGGGACGATGCCACAGAGCGCCTGATGGAGTTTGCCGACAGTGTAAAAGATAATGAAGGTAAGAAGCAGGAAAAAGACCTTGCCTGGCGGGAGGAGCCCGTGGAGAAGCGTATCAGCCATGCCTTAATTAAAGGTATTACAGAATATATTGTTGAAGATACGGAAGAAGCCCGCCAAAAACTGGACAAGCCACTCCATGTTATTGAGGGACCTCTTATGGATGGAATGGGCATAGTAGGCGACCTTTTTGGTTCCGGAAAAATGTTTCTTCCACAGGTGGTAAAAAGTGCCCGGGTAATGAAAAAAGCCGTGGCGTACCTGCTGCCCTTTATGGAGGAGGAAAAAGAGGAAGGTGACACCCGCAAGAATGCCGGCAAAATACTGATGGCTACCGTTAAAGGCGATGTCCACGACATCGGTAAAAATATTGTGGGCGTGGTACTTTCCTGTAACGATTATGAGGTGATAGACCTGGGGGTAATGGTACCATTGCAGAAAATACTGGAAGAAGCTGAGAAGCACCAGGTGGATATGATTGGCCTGAGCGGACTGATTACGCCTTCGCTCGATGAAATGGTATATGTAGCCCAGGAGATGCAAAACCGTGGCATGAACCTCCCGCTCCTGATTGGCGGTGCAACCACTTCCCGTATTCATACTGCGGTTAAAATAGCTCCTAATTACGATGGCCCGGTGGTACATGTAACCGACGCCTCACGAAGTGTGCCGGTAGCGCAAAATCTTTTAGGAGAAAAGCGTGCGGAGTACAAGGCAAAAATTGATGAAGAGTATACCAAAGTTCGCGAGGGGCATAAAAACCGCCAGAACGATAAACGCTACCTAAGCATAGAAGATGCCCGGAAGAACAAACACCAGGTAAACTGGGAGGAAACCAAAACCACTAAACCGGAATTCTTCGGCACAAAGGTTTTCAAAAACTTTCCGCTCGAAGAGCTGGTGCCTTATATTGACTGGACTCCCTTCTTCCATGCCTGGGAGATGAAAGGACGCTACCCTAAAATTATGGATGATCCGGAAAAAGGGCCGGCCGCCAAAAAGCTTTTCGAAGATGCCCAGGAACTGCTTCAAAAAATAATTGATGAAAAACTACTCGAAGCGCGGGCCGTTATCGGTTTCTACCCGGCAAATACCGAAGAGGACGATACTATTGTTTTATACACCGATGATGAACGCGGACAGGAGCTGAGCCGCTTCCATACCCTCCGCCAGCAAAGCGAAAAGCCCGCAGGTACGCCTAACTTATCGTTTGCCGATTTTCTTGCCCCGCAGGAAACAGGCCTTAAAGATTATATCGGCGGCTTTGCAGTAACGGCAGGCATCGGGCTGGATGAACTGGTTCAAAAATTTGAGGCAGACCACGACGACTACAACAGTATTATGACCAAAGCCCTGGCTGACCGTCTGGCCGAAGCCTTTGCTGAGCTGATGCACAAAAAAGTGCGAACCGAATACTGGGGCTATGTGGCGGAGGAATCGCTGGACAACGAAAGTCTCATCCGGGAGAAGTATCAGGGCATTCGCCCTGCCCCTGGCTACCCCGGTTGCCCGGACCATACCGAAAAGGTCACCCTCTTCGAATTACTGGACTGCGAAGCCCAGACAGGCATTGGCTTAACCGAAAGCCTGGCCATGTACCCGGCTTCTTCAGTAAGCGGGCTCTACTATTCTCACCCGGATTCCAAATACTTTGGCCTCGGTAAAATAGGCCGCGATCAGGTAGAGGATATTGCCAGGAGAAAGAATATGACCGTTGAGGAACTGGAACGCTGGCTTTCACCTAATTTAAATTATGAACCTTCTGAAGTCAGGGAAAAAGTTGAAGCCTGATATATCAGAGACAGGACATGTGAGATTTGAGATAGGAGAGCGGGCGTTTTGCCGTGCCAATATTAAGTCTCCTATCTCACGTCTCGTGTCTCACGTCTAAATCTGAAAACTCTCGATCCATTAAACCCAACAATGAAAGTTACTGACCATATAAAAAACGCGAAAAAAACCTTATTTTCTTTAGAAGTGCTGCCACCATTGCGGGACGAAACCATTCAGAACCTGTTCAGCCATATGGACCCGCTGATGGAATTTAAGCCTCCTTTTGTAGATGTTACCTACCATCGGGAAGAATTTATTTATAAGCGAAGGGAAAATGGCTTACTGGAAAGGATAACGGTGCGGAAAAGGCCTGGCACCGTGGGTATTTGTGCGGCTATCATGAACCGCTACCATGTCGATACCGTCCCCCATATCATCTGCGGTGGCTTTACCAAATCAGAAACAGAGAATGCCCTGATAGACCTGGACTATCTTGGGGTAGAGAACGTGCTCGTGCTGAGGGGCGATGCCATAAAGTCAGAGCCGCGTTTTGTGCCTCATGAAGAAGGACACCCTTATGCCCTGGACCTGCTCCAGCAGGTAAAGAGCATGAATAACGGGGTATATCTCGATGAGGAGATTGAGAGTAGAACCAAAACTAATTTCTGTGTGGGAGTAGCCGGTTATCCTGAAAAACACATGGAGGCTCCGAACTTAAAAACAGATATCTATTACCTGAAGAAAAAAGTAGAAGCAGGGGCAGACTATGTGGTAACGCAAATGTTTTTCGATAACCAGAAATTCTTCCAGTTTGTGGAAATGTGCAGGGCCGAGGGAATAAATGTCCCTATCATCCCGGGAATGAAGCCTATTACCACTACCTCTCACTTAACAGTGTTGCCCCAGATCTTCCATCTCGATTTACCCGAAGCCTTAAGCAAGGAGCTCTTAAAGTGCAAGAATAATAAAGATGCGCGGCAGGTAGGAATTGAGTGGGCTATTCAGCAAAGTAAAGAGCTAATGGAGTATGGAGTGCCATGCCTGCATTATTACTCCATGGGCAAGTCTTACTCAGTTCGTAAAATTGCCGAAGCCCTTTTTTAACGGTCCGCCGCTGCGGTCCAGAGTAGGGGGTCCTGAGAGGGTATACATTTAATTGCACTTCTGCATCCTCTGGTGCAGAAGTGCAGGGTGTGGTTATTGGGGAGATGGATTTGTGGCCTGAAAACTTGTAATTGCCCGCTCATTTTCTAATTTTCACACTTGCATACTGAAAGGCAGGTTTATAAACTTTAAATAAGCGTAACAGCAAATTAGAACCTTAAACATGGCTCAGGACTCAAAACCCCAGACTCAAAATTCAGGACTTAAAATAATTGAATGCCCCCGCGATGCCATGCAGGGGTACAAAACTTTTATTCCCACCGAAAAAAAGGTCGCTTATATTAATGCACTGCTGCAGGTAGGCTTCGATACCATCGATTTCGGCAGTTTTGTATCGCCTAAAGCCATTCCCCAAATGCGCGATACCGCAGAGGTACTGGCAGGGCTGGATTTGCGTAACAGCCGCTCAAAACTTCTGGCCATTGTGGCAAACTATCGTGGTGCGGAGGATGCAGTACGCCACCCGGAAATAAACTACCTGGGCTTTCCGCTCTCCCTTTCCGAGACTTTTCAGCAACGGAACACCAACAAAAGTATTGCAGAAGCCCTGCAGGTGGTGGAAGATATCCAGAACCTCAGCCAGCAGACAGGAAAAGAGTTGGTAACTTACCTTTCCATGGGATTTGGTAACCCTTATGGCGACCCCTATGATGTAGGAGTCGTGGAGGAATTTACTGAAAAGTTAAGCCAGAGAGGGATAAGAATTATTTCTCTTGCAGATACAATTGCTTCGGCCAGCCCGGCCCAGATAAGTGAGCTTTTTGATACCATTAGTCGTCAGTTTCCTGACAATGAGGTGGGAGTGCACCTCCACAGCCTCCGTAGTGATGCCTATACCAAAATAGATGCTGCTTATAGGGCTGGCTGCCGCAGAATTGACGGTGCCCTCCTTGGCTTTGGGGGCTGCCCAATGGCAAAAGATGAGCTGGTAGGGAACCTACCCACCGAAGAACTAATCCGGTATATCGCTGAAGAGAATATTTCGCATCCACTCAATGAAGAGGCCCTGCAGCAAAGTTTAAAGCTGGCCCGTGAAATTTTTGTGATGTAGAATTTAGTAAATTTTGCCGCAAACATTACACGGAAAAGGAATGGGGGTTAATGGTAAGGAAACCCTCCTGAGGAGCACTTACCTTAGTGCCATAATCAATTATTGATTTCCAGGCCTCCATCCTTATGAAAAAGATTTATCTCTCCACCCTTGCCCTAGGCTTCTTTCTTTTCTCTGTAACAGGAGCCTTCAGCCAAAGCGCAGTAGCCTTCCTCGAATCAGGAAGCAAATACTACGATTCGAAAGACTATAAGGAAGCGTTCATGAATTTTAATAAGGCCATCGAAACCGATCCTTCTTTTGCCCAGGCATATTATATGAGAGGAAATGCCAAAAAAGGTTTCGAAGACCTGCACGGGGCCATGCAGGATTATAACAGAGCCATAGAGCTGAACCTGAATATGGCCGATGCTTATTTCCAGCGTGGAAGCCTCAAGTTCGAGCTGCAGGATTATTATGGGGCTATTGCAGACTTTACCTCAGCCATTAAATTAGACGATAGTAATGTAGAAGCCTATTACAAGCGGGGCATGGCTAAGCAGCAACTGGAAGCTTATGAAGATGCAATTAATGACTGTTCAAAGATTATTGAAATAAACCCTAAAAACCTTGATGCTTATTTTCTCAGAGGTATTCTGAGAATTGAGCATGGTCAATTAGAGGCTGGATGCTTGGATTTGAGTAAAGCAGGTGAATTGGGCGATATAAAAGCATATGAAGTGATACGGGAGCGCTGCAATCAGCGGTGCTTTATGAAAGAGGGATGATTTTTCGCCTTTGAATGTGTAATGAATGATGAGATTAGCTCCGGAGGAATCCTTCGGAGCTTTTTTGTTACACCAAAGCAAACTTTTTACCCGGAAAACTCCGGACGATACTGCGGAACTCCAGGGTAAGTAGGACAGACGACAGCGGCCCCACCGGAATCTGTGCCCGCCAGCTTAGCTCATCTATTTGCAGGCCTTTCGGGTGTTCTTTTAGTAGAAGAACCACCTGTGCTTCCTGTTCTGTGAGCTCCAGATTCTCCGGTAGCAAGGCTTCTTTCGGGGAAGGGGTATTGTCGGTGGACCAGTTCATAACCTGGGCCAGATCTGCCACGGAGGTGAAAAGGTGAGCCACTGAACTTTTAATAAGCTGGTTGCTGCCTGCTGAGTAGGGGCTGGTAAGGTGGCCGGGTACTGCAAAAACTTCTCTGTCGTAAGAGCTGGCAATATCGGCGGTAATAAGAGCACCTCCTTTGGCAGCAGCCTCTACCACGATAACCACATCGGCCAGTCCGGCTATAATGCGGTTACGGGCGGGGAATTTAAACGCTTCGGGTTGGGAGCCAAAGCCATGTTCCGTCAGCAGCCCACCCTGCTTAAGCATTTCCTGCGCAGTATTCTTATGCGTCGAAGGGTATATACAATGTCCAGTCCGCTGGCCATCACGCCAAGGGTAGGCAAACCATTCCGTAGAGCAGCTCTGTGGGCAATAATATCTATGCCATAGGCAAGCCCGCTGATAATGAGGGGCTGGTAGGGTAGGAGTTCGGCTACAATTTGCTCGCAAAGCTGTTTTCCGTAAGGAGTTGCCTGGCGGGTACCTACAATGGCCACTGTTTTGGCCGAATCGGGCGCCGAATTGCCTTTGTAGAATAGAATGGTGGGGGCGTCGGGAACTTGTTTGAGGCGGTATGGGTACTCTTTATCGGTATATGCCAGTATTTGGGCATCATGCTTTTCTGCGGCTGCCAGCTCTTTTTCAGCCTGTTGCAGAAAGCGGTTTTGAATAATGCTTTCGGCCGTTTTAGGACCAATGCCGGGGATTTTGCTCAGCTTGCTTTTAGGAGCTGAAAAAACTGCTTTGGCAGAGCCGCAGTAGCTAATCAGATTTTTTGTAAGGAGATTCCCTACGCCGGGAATCAGGCTGAGGGCGACCTGGTACAGCTTCTGCTCATCCATTAGGGCATGTTATTTTTCATTTCTACCAGGAAAGATCGTATTTCCTTCAGGGAATCTATAAGGACCAGGCGATCCTGTATGTTCTTCTGGTTATTTTTGAGCATTTCCTTTGCTCCCTGTAGTGTAAAGCCTTTTTCTTTTACCAGGTGGTAAATCAGCTTTACGCTTTCAATATCCTCCCTGGTAAACTGCCGGTTACCCTTTCGGTTTTTCTTTGGCTTTATAATATCAAACTCATTTTCCCAAAAGCGGATGAGCGAAGTGGCAACATTCAGCTGCGTCGCAACCTCGCCTATGGAAAAATATTTTTTCTCAATTTTTTTCTCTTTATAAGCCATCCGTGAGAGTTACTGTTTCGGTTGTTGAAAGATGATGCCTTCGTCGGTTATCTGCAAAGGTACTTCAGGGAAATCTTCCTTTGTAAGATTTTGAAGAATTTTTATAGCCCGCTTTTCTTCATCTATAACAGGAATTCCCTCGCCTATTTGAATAATGGGCGTTACCTCGGCTTTGAAAAACTTTCCCTTTGGTCCTATATAGACTTTTACAATGGGGGCGAGGCCATTTTCGTTCCGCAGGTTAAAGCGGGCATAGGTGGCAAAATTGCCTAGGCTGTAGGCGATAAAGCGGTCTTTGTACACCTCTACTGCACGGGTAACATGGGGGCCGTGTCCAAAAATAATGTCGGCACCTGCATCGACCATCCTGTGGGAGAATTTATACACATTCCCCCGGTTTTCTCCATAAAATTCTTCTGTTTCGCGTGTTACATGCTGGTACTTGTTTCCTTCGGCCCCGCCATGAAAAGAAACTATGACAATGTCGGAAAGTGAATCGAGGTGGGCGACGATCTGGCTGGCCGCTTCATGATCGTTGATGCTTTGCGTGCCTACATTAGGAGAGAATGCAGCCATTCCCCAGCGCACACCGGAATGCTCAAACAACACAAAAGGCTGCTGCAGCAAGCCTGCATGCTGTATGCCGAGGCTGTCGAGTACTTTTATGGTATTGAACCTCCCTTCATCGCCAAAATCACCTGCATGGTTATTGGCCGTGCTCATCAGGTCAAAGCCAGCTTCTTTTAAGTGGCCCGCCAGGTATTCGGGCATCCGGAACAGGTAGCAAACATCCGGGTTGTTGCAATGCTTTTGTGTTCCGGCACTATCGAGCAGTACCCCTTCCAGGTTGCCAAAGGTAAGGTCGGCCTGCTGCAGAATGGGGGCCACCCCGGCAAGGAGATAGCGGCCGCTGTCGGGCGGAAGGTAGCTGGAGTCCGGGAAATTAGTGCCCAGCATAATATCGCCGACTCCAATAGTGGTAACGGTGTCTTTCCAAACTCTGAACATATCAACAGGTACTTCGGTATGCAGGTTTGGTAGTGTATCGCCCTCCTGTGTTATATAGTAGGTGGTAGTGTCGGTAGTAATGGCAGGAGTCGTCGCCTGCCTGGGTGCACTGGTTTTACAGGCAGCAAGCAGGGAAAGCATAGCCAGCAGAAGGAGCGGGTGGTGGGTCTTCATGAATGAGAAAGTAATAAAATTTTAGCTGCCGGCAAAAGGCCCGGCTGCTTTTTTTATCCAGCCTGAGCAGAAAAAGAGAAAGCAGCCTTCGGAAGGCCCGGTTTTATGGAAAGAAAGGGGGCGCTTAGCTGTAAGAGATGGTCGCCATGATTTTACCCCAGCGACTGGTTTTCCCTGGATGCCAGCTCGAGCAGCTTCTCATACTCCTCAGCATTGAGGTCCTGGAAGAAGAAGTTCATCGGGTTAACCTTCTTATCATCTTTAATTACCTCGTAATGCAGGTGTGGGGCAGTAGAGCTGCCGGTATTTCCAACATAGCCAATAACCTCTCCTCTTTTAACACTGTCGCCTTTTTCTACATTGAATTTATCCAGGTGGGCATATTTGGTAACATAGCCATAGCCATGGTCAATTTCTACCTGTTTTCCATAGCCGCCATACTGGGAGCGCACCACTTTAACCACTCCGTCGCCGGTAGCATAAATAGGAGTACCGCGTGGGGCAGAGAAGTCGCAGCCGGTGTGCATTTTCCGCACTTTATAGATGGGGTGCATTCTCAGGCCAAAGCCCGAGGCCATTCGCTTCAGTTCCTGGTTAGAAATAGGCTGAATAGCGGGGATAGAAGCCCACATTTTTTCTTTATCATTGGCCATCCGGATGATATCATCGTACGACTTGGTCTGGATGTACATTTGCTTCTTTAGCTGGTCAATTTTTTTACGGTTGCTCAGGATCAGGTCTTCCCGTGTGAGGCCTTTTTCCAGCAGGTCTTTATAGCGTTCCGTGCCACCCACACCGGCCTGGCGGATGGTAGAGGGGATAGGGTCGGCCTCAAAAATAATCCGGTAAATATTGTCGTCGCGCTCCTGGAGTACGGCAAGCATTTCATTAAGGCGGCTGATGTCTTTCTCCATCATCTCGTAATAAAGGCGGAGCTCTTCGTTCTCCTTTTTGAGCATGGCTTCCTTTGGAGAGTCGAAGTATACATTGTAAGCCATTACAATTCCAACTGCAAGAATAAAGGATACTGACAGGAAGCCGAGGAAGTTCAGGAACACGTCCCATTTCCCTCTTTTAATTCGTTCGTAGCGGCAGGTTTCTGTATCGTAGTAATATTTTATTCGCGCCATTGCTAAATTGGTAATGTAAAATCTGTTAATTTTGTGGCTAAAATCAAGGTTTATAGCCTGTTTTTAACATCATTAATTGCACCCTAAGCGGTTTCTAAAAGGCAATATATAAAGAATTACTAAAAACAGCCTCTTAACAATAATCTCATCTATGGATTCGAAGCAGATAAGAAGTACCTTTCTGGAATTTTTTCAATCAAAACAACACCGAATCGTTCCATCAGCCCCAATGGTCAATAAGGATGATCCTACACTTATGTTCACCAATGCGGGAATGAACCAGTTCAAGGATTACTTTTTAGGTAATAAAAAGGCTGATTTTACACGGGTGGCAGATACCCAGAAATGTCTTCGTGTGTCCGGCAAACACAATGATCTGGAAGAGGTAGGCATCGATACCTACCACCATACCATGTTTGAGATGTTGGGCAACTGGAGCTTTGGCGATTACTTTAAGGAGGAAGCCATCCAGTGGGCGTGGGAGTTGTTAACAGAACATTTTAAACTGCCAAAAGACCGCTTATATGTAACTGTTTTCGAAGGTGATACAGACGATAACTTAAGTCCCGATGAAGAGGCTTTTAAGCTGTGGAGCCGGATTCTGCCGGAAGACCGTATTATTTATGCCTCCAAGAAAGATAACTTCTGGGAAATGGGCGATACCGGCCCCTGTGGACCCTGCTCTGAAATTCATGTAGACCTTCGGTCGGAGAAAGAAGTAGCCGAAACGCCTGGTCGTGAGCTGGTAAATAACGACCACCCGCAGGTGGTGGAAATCTGGAACCTGGTGTTTATCCAGTTTAACCGCATGGCCAATGGAAGCCTGCAGCCACTGCCTGATAAACATGTCGATACAGGCATGGGCTTCGAACGTTTGGCGATGGCCATCCAGGGCAAACGCTCTAACTACGATACAGATGTGTTCCAGCCCCTTATTCAGCAGGTGGCAAAAGATGCCGGCATTGCCTATGGCAAAGCCGAAGAGACCGACATTGCAATGCGGGTGATGGTCGACCATATCCGTGCGATTGCCTTTGCGATAGCCGATGGCCAGCTGCCATCGAATACAGGAGCGGGTTATGTGATTCGCCGGATATTGCGCCGTGCCGTACGCTACGCCTTTACCTTCCTGAACCTGAAAGAGCCTTACCTGTATCGCCTGGTGGCAGTGCTCAACGAGCAGATGGGTGAATTTTTCCCGGAGCTCAAAGCACAGGAAGCCTTTATCAGCAAAGTAATTCAGGAAGAAGAAGCCGCCTTCCTCCGTACGCTGGAAACTGGTCTGCGTCGCCTCAACGAACTTATCAGTTCCGGCTCAAAAGCCATTAGCGGACCGGTTGCCTTCGAGCTGTACGATACCTTTGGCTTTCCGCTCGACCTTACCGGTCTAATTGCCAGGGAAAACGGCCTTACCGTTGATGAAAAAGGCTTTTCCGCAGAGATGCAGAAGCAAAAAGAGCGTTCTAAAAAAGCAGCGGTTACCGAAGCAGGCGATTGGGTAGCGGTAAAAGGAGGTAGTGAAAAAGTAGACTTTGTGGGCTACACTCAGCTGGAAGCGAAAGCCCGAATCGTAAAGTACCGGGAGGTAAAGGAAAAGAACAAAACGAACTATCAGCTGGTGCTGGATAAAACCCCTTTCTATGCCGAAAGTGGCGGACAGGTAGGGGATACCGGTTACCTTACCGATGGCAAGGAAAAAATCAGGATTATCGATACCAAAAAGGAAAATGACCTGATTGTGCATTTTGCTGAGCGTCTGCCGCAACAGCCGGAAGCTGAATTTACTGCTGTGGTAGATGCCGATAAGCGCCGCTATACCCAAAACAACCATACGGCTACCCACCTGTTGCATGCAGCCTTGCGGAAGGTTTTAGGAGAACACGTGCAGCAGAAAGGCTCCCTGGTAAATGAGCAGTTGCTCCGCTTCGACTTTTCACACTTTGCTAAAGTTACGGACGAAGAGCTTAAAAAAGTAGAGGAGATGGTGAATGAGCGGATTCGCCAGAACATCCAGTTGCTCGAAGAGTGCGATGTGGCCCTTGAAGAGGCAAAGAAAAAAGGCGCTATGGCGCTCTTCGGTGAAAAATATGGCGATACGGTAAGAGTTATCTCTTTCGACCCTGCTTATTCTGTAGAGCTTTGCGGTGGTACCCACGTAACCGCTACCGGACAGATCGGCCTGTTTAAAATCGTATCCGAAGGTTCTGTATCTGCCGGTGTGCGCCGGATTGAGGCGGTAACGGCCCGTGCAGCAGAGGAAATGGTGCGTGAGCAACAGGAAAATATTGAGCAGCTGAAAGCCCTGTTAAAAAACCCGAAAGATTTAACCGCTGCCGTACAAGGCCTGCTGGACGAACGAAATAAATTAGCGAAGGAGCTGGAAAAGGTGCAGCAGCAACAGGCAGGAGAACTACGCAAAGAACTGGCCGCTAAAGTACAGGAAACCGATGGTATTCAGCTGCTGATTGAGCGGGTGAGCCTGCCTTCGGCAGATGCACTAAAAACTATTTCTTTTGAGCTGAAGAACCAGTTTGACCGCCTGCTGATGGTATTGGCTGCTGACATTGACCATAAGCCCCAAATATCGGTGGTGGTGGCCGAAGCCCTTATTCAGGAAAAAGGCCTCCATGCCGGAAACCTGGTGCGTGAGCTGGCAAAAGAAATAAAAGGCGGCGGCGGCGGACAGCCCTTCTTTGCCACTGCCGGAGGAAAAGATATTAACGGCTTGGATAAAGTGATAGAAAAAGCCAAATTGATTGCCAAACAGTAAAGAAGAACAACACCTTCTTTCTTTTCCATAAGATTAGAAATACTTGAATTATGCTGAATCAGGAAATTCGCGATAAATATAAGGTAGTCATAGGACTTGAGGTGCATGCTCAGCTGCTTACCCAAAGCAAAATGTATGCTTCCGACCCGGTAGAGTATGGAAATCTGCCCAATACCAACATCAGTGTTATTACCCTCGGCCACCCTGGCACCTTGCCGGTGGTCAATAAAAGGGCCGTGGAATATGCCATGCGCATGGGGATTGCCTGCCGCTCCGAAATTACCCGTTACAACATCTTTGACCGGAAGAATTATTTCTACCCCGACCTCCCGAAGGGCTACCAGGTAACGCAGGACAAAACGCCGATTTGCCGTGGCGGCTTTATCGCCATCAAAACAAAGGAGGGGGGAGAAAAGCAGGTGAGCCTGACGCGCATCCATATGGAAGAGGATTCCGGTAAATCCATGCACCTCGAGGGCGATGTGGATACCCTGGTAGACTTTAACCGTGCCGGAACTCCGCTTATCGAAATTGTAACCGAGCCGGTTGTGGAAAGCTCTGAAGAGGCTTACGTATTTCTGCAGGAAATTCGCCGCCTGGTACGCTATCTTGATATATGCGATGGCAATATGGAGGAAGGTTCGCTACGCTGCGATGCCAATATTTCTGTGATGCTGGCAGGCTCTGAGGTATACGGTAAAAAGGTGGAGGTAAAGAATATGAACTCCTTCCGGAATGTACAGCGGGCCATTGAATATGAAATTGAACGCCAGATATTAGCCGTAGAAGCAGGGGAGAAGATATCCTCAGAAACCCGCACCTTCGATGCCACCACAGGTACTACCATTTCCATGCGTACCAAGGAAGAGCTGAACGACTACCGCTATTTTCCGGAGCCTGACCTGAGCCCACTGGTTATTTCAGATGAATGGCTGAATAGTGTAAAAGAGCAGATGCCAAGTTTGCCCTGGGAGTTGCTTCATAAGTTTGTCAATGAGTATGGCTTATCTGAATATGATGCCCAGGTGCTGACCGACAGTAAAAATATAGCCCTCTACTTTGAGGAGCTTTGTAGCCAGACACGCAATTACAAAGCCGCCGCAAACTGGATGATGGGCCCTGTTAAAGGCTATCTCAACGAACTTACCCTCGATATCACCAACTTCCCGCTTAAACCCGCTCAGGTTGCGGAACTGATTGAGTTGGTGGACAGTAATAAAGTGAGCTTTTCAGTAGCAAGCCAAAAGCTATATCCGCTCCTGCTGCAACAGCCACAGCAAAAAGCAATAGCCATCGCTGAAGCCGAAAACCTCTTGCAGGAAAGTAATGAAGATACCATTTTGCCCATCATAGAAGATGTAATTGCTGCCTGGCCGGAAAAGGTGGAGGAGTACCGTGGAGGTAAAAAAGGGCTACTAGGGCTCTTTATGGGAGAAGTAATGAAGAAGAGCCAGGGTAAGGCAGACCCAAAAAAGACGAATCAGCTGCTGCGCGAAGCGCTGGAAAAATAAAGCTTTCTTACATAGGCTGCACGATTTCGTGCAGCTTTTTGTTGCTTTGAAAAGAAATTAAAACAAGAATTTATGAACTTCAGAAATCTGAATGTAGCACTGCTGGCCATGCTGGCTTTTGCCTCCTGCTCAAACGGGCAGAGCGGGCAAAATCCGGAAGAAGGCGAAATTGTGCTGCAGGGAAAGGTGGAGAACCCACTCAGCGGACACATTATTCTGGAAGAAATACAGGGGAACCAGGCAGTACCTGTAGATACCTTTGCCCTGGCTGAGGACCAGACCTTTAAAGAAACGCTGGATATTAATGAGCCAGGCTTTTACCGTCTTAATTTTTACGGTCAGCAATATGCTATGCTGGTGCTCGATAATGAAGATGTAACCATCAACGCCAATATGAACAGTAGTGAGCCTGCGAAAGTGGAAGGCTCAGCAGATACTGATGATTTAGAAGCTATTAATCGCCTGATGCGGGCGAACATGGAAAAAGTAAAGACGCTGGAAAATGAATTCCTGGAAGCTCGTAAAAGTGGTGATAAAATCAGGATGAAGGAGCTGGAGCAGGAGTATATTGCCCTTGAGCAGCAACAGCGCGATAAACTTAAGGATTTGATGCGTCAGATGGAAAGCTCCATTTCATTAGTTTATGGCGTTAATTACCTGAACCGCGAAGCAGACTTTCCTTTCCTTGACTCTTTGGCCAACCGCCTGCAAAAGGATTTGCCGGAGTCTAAGTATGTGAAAGACTTTGCGCAGGGAGTGGAAAGTATGCGCGCTACAGTAGTTGGACAGGTGGCGCCGGAAATTAGCCTCCCTAATCCTGAAGGAGAGATTAAAAAGCTTTCCGACCTGAGAGGAAATATCGTAATGATTGACTTCTGGGCTGCCTGGTGCGGACCCTGCCGTCGCGAAAACCCGAATGTGGTAAAACTGTATAACAAGTATAAAGACGAGGGATTTGAAATTTATGGGGTTTCGCTCGACCGTAATAAGCAGGATTGGGTAAAAGCTATTGAAAAAGATGGCCTTACCTGGACACAGGTTTCAGACCTCAATTATTTCAATTCAGAAGCAGCTAAAACCTATAACATCAATGCCATTCCGGCTACGGTGCTTCTGGATAAAGAAGGACGGATCATAGCCAGGAACCTGAGAGGTGAGGCCTTGGAGAAAAAGCTGGCAGAGCTATTCGGCGAAGAATAGCATAAACCTTTAGTAAAAATATACAGGAAGCCTCATCAATCAATTGATGGGGCTTCTTTTTTTGTTTGCTAAAAAGAGGAATCATGGCAGCTGCTGTTCCGAAGCTTTTACAGCTGAACAGTACATTCTCTTTTTCTATGGGAGTGGGTCTTTTCGAGTGGCTCAATGGGAAGAGCAGTTCAGTTCAAGGAAGTGAAAAAAAGAATTCGCTGGTGAGGTAATTTTCCTGGTGTTAGGGGCAGAACAGCAGGAAAGAGACGCTTTGAAGAAAGAAGATATGTCCGGTAATCAATTAATTCTCCAGTATTCTTCTGGCAAACATCAGGCGGGTTTCATAATAGCCATCCAGCTGGCTCACCTTTACCCCTCCGTTAGAAGAGGAGTGAACAAAGCTGATTTCTTCTTCAGGAGTGGAAATGATAATTCCAACGTGTCCCACCTGTCGCAGTTTGGGGTTAGTGCCTGTGAAAAACAGCAAATCTCCTTTTTGGACTTCATTGAGTGGTATTTCTTTCCCCTGGGTACTTTGGGAGCGACTGGAGCGGAGCAGCTCATGTCCGAAATGAGAAAAAACGTAAAAAACAAAACCGGAGCAGTCGAATCCTTCAGGCGACTCGCCGCCGTAGCGGTATTTTTTGCCATGCAGAGAAAGTGCAAAACTGCTAAGGCTGTCTGCCAATTGCCTGCTACGGAAATCGTTGAGCAGTGTTTCTTTCAGGAGCGGGTCAATTATACTTAAGCTATCGGGAGGCGAATGAGTATTACTTTGCCCGGGAGGCCCATCAAAAGAATTGGAGTGGAAGGCGCTGAAAATTACAACAACTGCCAGTGCTACCCCTGAATTGCGTTTGTAGCGGTTAAAATACCTGCCTGAGCTGCTGAAGAAATGTAGGAATCGTTGCATAGCTGGCAAATTGGTTCAACTGCTAAACGAACAGCTGTTTAAGTAGGTTCCACAGGGCTATTTTGCGGGAGCGTTCTGCCCGGAGTACCGAAAGTTTATCCACCATTAATAACTTTCGGCCCTTGCTTTTTTCCAGCTCGTAAGGAGCCAGTGTAGTAGTGGCTGGCACTTCCTGCCGCGATACGCCAAAGGAGAAGAAGTGGGTGAAAGGGATTTCATTTATAGCCTCCCAGTCAGCAGGGTTCTGACACTGGCAAATATTGACAATAGCCACATCATCGAAAGTGTACTGAATAGCTTTCAGAACATCCTTTAAGAATAAGCCATCGGCCCTCTCCATAATAGGGTGGTTGGGGTCTTCGACCAGAATGAGCAGCCCTTTACGGTTTTCTCCAAAGATAAGCTTTGGGTTTACCGTTGTGGCCTTTGCTTTTTCAGGAGCAGGATTAGCTGCTTTGGCTACCGGTGCAGGTGCTTCATTTTCTTCCTTTTTACCGGCTGCTTCTGTATTAGCGTTTGAAGGACTTAATGGCTGCTGAGTAGCCGCTTCAGCGGCCGCCTGCCGGTCTTCCGGT
Source organism: Nafulsella turpanensis ZLM-10 (assembly GCF_000346615.1). Classification (GTDB taxonomy): domain Bacteria; phylum Bacteroidota; class Bacteroidia; order Cytophagales; family Cyclobacteriaceae; genus Nafulsella; species Nafulsella turpanensis. The sequence continues at coordinate 68,153 of NZ_ANNU01000032.1, read as the reverse complement.
AGCAGAAATAAATCTTCCGTAATAAAATAAGGTAAGAAGGAAAGGTCGTGCTGCATGGGTAAGGAAAGTATTCGGGCTAAGCGGATCTCTTAACCCGAATATACTACTATTTTTTATCTGACGGGAGGTCGAAGAGTGATTTTAGTTCTTTAGCATCCTGCGGCAGCATTCGCTTTCCTAAAATAAGCCGGAGTTGCCGGCGGCGAAGGGCACTATCGTACAACTCCTGTTCTTCCTCCGTTTCCGGAACCAGTTCTGGTACCTCAATCGGGCGGCCGCTTTGGTCCACAGCTACAAAGGTAAAAAAGGCCCGGTTGCTTTCGAATTTACGGCCGGCCGGAATGTCTTCGGCTGTAACCACAATGTGCACCTCCATGGAAGAGTTAAAAGCACGTGTTACCTGCGCTTTAAGGGTAACAACATTGCCCAGCTGTATACCCTGGCCAAAGGAGATATTATCGGCCGAAGCAGTTACTACAATGCGATTGCTATGTTTTTGGGCGGCAATGGCAGAGACAATGTCCATCCAGTGCATGAGTTTACCTCCCATTAAATTATTGAGAGTATTGGTGTCGTTGGGCAGCACCAGTTCCGTCATGGTTACGCAGGATTCACGGGCAAATTTTTTCTTTTTAGGCATAATAGAGCATGTTCAAATCTACAGGTTCCGATGGTCTTTGGCATCCCAGCCCTGGGAGCCGCGGAGTTTTACAAAACTAAAAAAGTCGTATTCTTCTTTTACAATCGTACTCTCATCCTTTTTGGTCAGGCGGAGCATTTTCTGCTGCTGGTCGTCCCCTACCGGAATCACCAGTTTTCCGCCAACAGCAAGCTGCCGCAGCAGGTCGTTAGGCACGAAGGGAGCGCCGGCCGTTACAATTATTTTATCGTAAGGAGCATAGGAGGGGAGGCCGCGGGAGCCATCGCCATGAACGAAAATGGCATTATACCCCATTTCCGGCAACATTCTGCGGGCTTTCTCGTGCAGCTTCCGGATGTACTCAATGGTATATACCCTTGCGCCTAACTCCAGCAGCACACAGCACTGGTAGCCACTTCCGGTTCCTATTTCCAATACCTTTTCGCCCGGCTTTACTTCCAGTAGCTGCGATTGAAAAGCCACCGTGTAGGGCTGTGAAATGGTTTGCCCTTCGCCAATAGGAAAGGCTTTATCCTGGTAAGCCTGTTCTAAAAAGGCTTTTTCGAAGAAGAAGTGGCGGGGCACCTGCTGAATGGCCTGCAAAACCCGCTCATCGTATATTCCCTTCTGTACAAGAATGCGGACCAGCGATCTGCGCATTCCTTTATGTTTATAATCGTCCTGATACATCATGAGCGGCTAGGGTTAAAGCATTGCAAATATATTCTAAAAATCAGCAAAACACAGGGCCTGCTTTGCGATGGATCAATAGGGAGAACTACCTGAACAAAACAATATTTGCCCGATAGCTCCTTACTATCAATCTTCGGGGGCGGGCTTTTTGTTTAGCTATCAGCTTTTATCTTAAATTTACAGGATTGAAAAATTTTAATGAAAAGGACATGTTTACCGGAATCATAGAAGCACTCGGGCAGGTAAAAGGCATAGAGCAGGAAGGCAGCAACCGCACCTTCGAAATTGAAAGCCACCTTGCCTCCGAGCTGAAAATAGATCAGAGTGTGGCCCATAATGGGGTATGCCTAACCGTAATAGCCGTTGCCGGGGATCGCTATAAAGTAACGGCCATTGACGAGACAATGAAAAAAACTAATCTGGGCGAATGGAAAGAAGGTACACAGGTAAACCTGGAGCGCTGTATGCCGGCCAATGGCCGTTTCGACGGGCATATTGTGCAGGGCCATGTCGACCTTACTGCAGTCTGCACGGGCCGGAAAGAAGAGGGTGGAAGCTGGCTGTTCGACTTCAGCTATCCTGAAGGCACCAGCCATATGACGGTGGAAAAAGGTTCTATTACCGTTAATGGAGTTAGCCTTACCTGCTTTAACAGCAAGGACAACAGCTTTAGAGTAGCCATTATTCCCTATACTTTTGAGCATACCAACTTCCACCAGCTAAAGGAGGGTATGCAGGTGAATCTGGAGTTTGACATCATTGGCAAATACCTGCAGAAAATTGCCCTGAGGCAGATGGGGAAGTAGGGAAGGGTAAAACTGGAAATTAAAGAACCCGCCAATCGAGCTGGTTCTTTAATTTCATTCATCTTCAGGAGTCTTTTTGTCTGTCCAGAGAAGGAAGGCGGGGAGAGAGCTGGTTGTAGATCCAGTAGACGAGCCATCCAAAGAACAGCCCTACAATGGCACCCACCGTAATATCGCCGGGATAATGCACTCCCAGGTATACCCTGCTGTAGGAAACCAGCACGGCCCAGGGAAAGAGTAAAATAATCCAGCGGAAGCGGTCGCGGAGCTGCAGCCATAAAAAGGCCGCCACTCCAAAAACATTGGAAGCATGAGAGGAGGCAAAGCCATACCGGCCGCCGCACTTCTCGACCGTATGTACCATATGGCCAATTAGCGGATCGTGGCAGGGGCGGGGCCGCTCGAAGAAAGGCTTCATAAAGCTGGAAGTAAACTGGTCGGCCAGCGTTACCACCAGGGCAACCCCTACCAGAACATATACTGCATTCCAGCCATTTTTCCGAATAATCAGGTATACCAGGAAAAGGTAAAGAGGAAGCCAGAAGAATTTATGGCTCACCCAGTACATCATCTCATCAAAAAAAGGATTGTTGTAGCTGTTGAGCTCCAGCAGCAGCTCCCGGTCCAGCTGAACCAGCGAATCGAACATAACTTAAAGGGCTAGCCAGTTGATGTCTTTTTGCAGCAGCTCCAGTGTTTGCGCTTCGCGGCTTCCGGCTTCAGGGCTGTAGTTGTACTCCCATGCTGCCAGCGGAGGCAGGCTCATAAGAATAGATTCGGTCCGCCCTTCGGTATCGAGGCCAAATTTGGTGCCTTTATCCCACACCAGGTTAAATTCCACGTAGCGGCCCCGGCGAAGTCTTTGCCAGTCGAGCTCTTCCTGCCCGTATGAGAGCGTTTTGTTCAGCTCGATGAGGTGGGTGTAGATAGGTGCAAAGGCTTTCCCTACGTCCTGCACAAAGCCAAATAGTTTTTCTTTGCCTCCCTGTTCCTCACTACTTAATCGGTCGAAAAAGATGCCGCCAACACCACGGCTTTCCTTACGGTGGGGGATATAAAAGTAATCATCGGCCCATTTTTTAAATTTAGTATAGTAAGTCTCATCGTGCCGGTCGCATACCTGTTTTAGCTGCTGATGGAACCAGGCTGCCTGTGCCTTTACCACATAATGAGGTGTAAGGTCAATACCGCCGCCAAACCACCAGACTCCATTGCTCATTTCGAAGTAGCGAACATTCATATGAATAATGGGTACCATCGGGCTCTTCGGGTGCATGACAATGGATACGCCGCTGGCAAAAAAATCGGCCTGCTGTAGTTGCAGCTTCTGTAACATTCCCTGAGGTGTTTCGCCATATACGGCGCTAAAATTAACCCCTCCCTTTTCCAGTACCTGTCCGTTCCTGATTACGCGGGAACGGCCGCCGCCGCCTTTCCCGGCTCCGGCCACCGGGTCGTCGCGAAGCCAGCTGTCTTCTTCAAACTTTGCGCCTCCATCGGCAATTTCCAGCTGAAGACAAATATTATCCTGTAGTGCTCTAAAACTTTCTGCTATCTCTTCTCTCGTCATTTTTTATTTCGGTTGACCAGTAAATTTAAAACTATTTAAAGGAACACCAAAGCGGCGGGGCTTACGATCGTTAGCTTTTTAGCTGCAAACGATAGAAATCTGTTTTATTTTGGCTAAATTCGCAGGACACGCCAATCGATATACAATTTTTTTATGCCATCACTGAAAGAAAAGAAGAAAAATACCTCCATCGACAGTGCAGTTTACCTGAAGGCCTACAAACTCATGTGCCTGGCCGGACGTATGGCCGAAACCTACGAGGAGAATAAACAGATTTGCAGCAAATATGTCCACAGTACTTCCCGCGGACATGAAGCCATTCAGCTGGCGGCGGCCCTTCAGCTCAGGTCTATCGATTATGCCGCTCCTTACTATCGCGATGAATCAATTTTACTGGGAATAGGAATGCAGCCGCATGAGCTTATGATGCAGCTGATGGCCAAGGCCGACGATCCTTTCTCCGGAGGCAGAACCTATTATTCGCATCCTTCCCTTAAAAGAGAAGGAATGCCTACCATTCCGCACCAAAGCTCTGCTACCGGTATGCAGGCGATTCCGGCGACCGGCATGGCCCATGGGCTTTCTTACCTCGAAAGCCAGGGGCTGCTCAATGGAAGTGAAAAAGCGGTGGTACTTTGCTCGCTGGGCGATGGCTCGGTAACGGAAGGCGAAGTATCGGAAGCCATGCAGATGGCTGTGCTCAAGCAACTGCCGGTGGTTTACCTGGTGCAGGATAATGAGTGGGGTATATCGGCAAGCGGTAAAGAAATGCGCGCCATGAATGCCTATGAATTTGCAGCCGGTTTTAAAGGGCTGGAGCGGATGCAGCTCGATGGCGCTGATTTTACAGCCTCTTACCTCGGCATGCAAAAGGCTTATGAATATGTGCGGAAGGAAAGAAAGCCTGTTCTGGTGCACGCCACCTGTCCTTTGCTGGGGCACCATACCTCCGGAGTTCGTAAGGAATGGTATCGCGGAGAGAAGGACCTGGCCCTGCACAGTCAGGATGACCCGCGGCCGAAGTTACGGGCTTTCTTACTCGAGGAAGGAATAGCTTCGGTTGAGGAAATAGAAAAAATTGAAGAAGAGGCGGTGCAGGAAATTGCGAAGGCCTATGAAACTGCATTAAACGCTCCTGAACCAGCTCCGGAAACGCTCATGGAAAATGAGTTTGCTGCCACGCCGGTTACAGAAGAAAAAGGAGAGCGGAAACCAAAGGGAGCCGAAAAAGTAGTAATGGTCGATGCCGCCCTGCATGCGGTGGATGAGATTTTGAAAAAGCACCCAGATGCTTTATTGTATGGCCAGGATGTGGGCGGTCGTCTTGGGGGTGTTTTCCGCGAAGCGGCTACCCTGGCAGGCAAGTACGGGGAAGAAAGAGTTTTTAACACGCCCATACAGGAAGCTTATATTGTTGGTTCCACAGCGGGTATGTCGGCCGTAGGGGCAAAACCCATGGTAGAGATTCAGTTTGCCGACTATATCTGGCCGGGTATTAACCAGCTGGTAGAGGAGCTGAGCAAGAGCTGTTATCTTTCCAGAGGTAAATTCCCCATCCAGTCGCTTATTCGTGTGCCGATTGGCGCATACGGCGGGGGAGGACCTTATCACTCCGGTAGTGTGGAATCTACACTCCTGAATATCCGGGGTATAAAAGTAGTGTACCCCTCCAATGCAGCCGATATGAAAGGTCTTTTCAAAGCGGCTTTTTACGATCCGAACCCAGTAGTAATGCTGGAGCATAAAGGGCTTTACTGGAGTAAAGTACCAGGAACAGAAGAAGCTAAAACCCTGGAGCCGGATGAGGATTACATTATTCCTTTAGGCAAAGCAAGGATAGCACAGGAAGCTTCTGCTGAAAAACTGGAAGAAGGAGATACGGTGGGTGTCATAACCTATGGTATGGGTGTGCATTGGTCGCGTGCTGCCAGTGGAGCTTTTCCGGGTCAGGTAGAAATTCTCGACCTCCGTACCCTCAATCCATTAGACTGGACTGCTGTAAAGGAACTGGTTAAGCGACATGGCAAGGTGCTGGTGGTAACGGAAGAACCACTCATGAATTCCTTTGCAGAATCCCTTGCCGGCCGGATTAGCGAACAATGTTTCCAGCAGCTCGATGCGCCGGTTATGACCATCGGTGCCAAAAACCTGCCCGCCATTCCGCTGAATGTGGGGCTTGAAAAAGAAATGTTGCCCAATGCCGATAAGGTACAGGTAAAATTGCAGGAACTGCTGGATTATTAAGCAGGACCTAACGAAAGCAAAAAATCCATACTTCGAGCGGGAGTATGGGTTTTTTGTTTTTGGGTAAAAGAGGTTTGGAAAAAAGAGGCGCTTTTCATTCTTCTGGTAACTTCCCGATGGAAAGGATCTCCATTCAACACCTTTTTTTAAGCAAGTGCCAGGGCAGACAGAAACTCCACCTTTTTAGAAAGGATAACCAATACCAATATTAAGAATGATAAGGTCCTGGGGAGCACTGAAAGGAAAGCCTTCAAATTTATCGAAGGTCCAGCCCTCGCTGTAATTATAGCCACCTTCTCCATCAGGCGTAACGGCCATAGGGTTGTAAATTTTTACACCAAGGTCGAAGCGCACAACCAGGAAGGAGAAGTCCATCCGGAGGCCATAGCCGGCGCCAAGGGCCAACTGCTTATAAAACTCATCTACCTTAAATTCACCGCCCGGAAAAACGGGAGATTCCTCGAGGTGCCAGATGTTTCCGAAGTCGACAAAAACTGCTCCATTCAGGAAACCAAAAATATTGTGACGGTATTCGACACTTCCTTCAATCAGGACTTCCCCAGGCTGTTCCAGCTGGTTGGTGATAATTTCATTTTCGCCAAATTCATCAACACCATACAGCGCTGGGTTGTAAACCCCCGGGCCCAGACGGCGGGGGCGGTAAGAACGTACGCTATTACTCCCTCCGGCAAAGAAGAACTTCTCATATGGGAGCGTGGCATTTTCGGAGCCATATGGAACGGCAACCCCTGCATTTAAGCGATAGGCCAATCCTATCTTATCCTCCAGAGGAATGTACACCCGGAAATCGTTGCTCAGTTTTACAAACCGATAAGCCCTGAGTTCATCTTCTCCTTCTAAAGGCTCTCCATCTACCGGAGTTTCACTGGCAAAAGGGAGATCAATAAAGTTAAGTGAAGTGCCTCCACTCTCAATAAAAGGCCTTATATAGCGCGATCTTTCCACATAGGTACCGTAATTATTTTTATTAAAAATAGCATAGGCATACATGCTAGATACAAAGGCGGGGTCGAAAGAATGGATATAGGGGTTCCCTTCGGCCTGCCATTCTTTCAGCAGTGCCAGAAACTCTGCGCCTTCTGCACCCTGGAAGGAGGAGTTAATATAGCTGACATCCAGCGGAGAGAAGGTATAAAGGTTATTATAGAAGCTCTCATCGGCTTCCTTCTCTGTTTGCCAGGTATAGGTTAAAGAGGTGTTGTAAGTGGAGCGGACAAATTCCGGCCGGTTGGTATAGGCGTAGCCAATTAACAGCCTTGATTTAGGGTTTAAGTTACCTAACCTGTAGCGCAGCCTGGGGCCGAGAGGTGCCAGGAAGTGAGGAAAAATAAGAGAAAGATTAGCGCCAATCTGCTGGCTGGTAAGGTTGGCGGTCGGATCGGTCGTTCCGGGTACTCCTTCTATCCCTGCGAGCAAATTGAGCTGCAGTGTTTCCATACCGCCAAAAGTGTTACGGTTGGTCCAGGTTGAATTAAAATAGGGACCAGGGGTGCTGTGGCTGTAGGTGATCCCTACTTCATTGCTGGTCTGGAATTTTTTGAGCGGACTGGTGAAAATGAGTGCATTGAAGGTATCGCCGGTGGTGTCGTAGGTAACATTAATAAACTTGAATATGTCGAGGTTCGCCAGTTGCTTTTGTGTTTCCAGAGTCGCCCTTCTGCTGTACAGGCTGTCGGGGCGCATAAATACCCTGTTATCCAGTACGCGTTTCGAATATTGCTCTTCAAAAAACTTATAGATAATGCCGTTGTACAGCCTGCTTTCCCTCCCGGCTAGGTCGCCTTGTATGGTGGCATCCGTGGTAAAAATGACAGAGTCAATTCTGAACTGTTTATGATAGCCCCTGTCGGCCGGCTGGTAAATAATGGTTTCGATAGATACTTTTCGTTCGCCCAGAGTGGTGTCTACCTTAAAATGTACATACTGAGGGCTAAACTCATAGTACCCGTGGTTTTTAAGCAGATTATCAATCCGGTTTCGTTCCAGGGAGAGTTCATACTGGTCGTACAGCTGGGTGGTGTCGAGGTAGCTATCTTCCTGGTATTCATCCAGGATGTCCCTTATCTGGTTGTTGGCAACGGTCAGGTAAAGCGTGTCGATGGTCCACGGAAGATTTTCTTCAATCAAATAGGTTACAATTGCTTTATTGCCTCCTTTTATATCCAGGTCGAAACCCACTTCACCATGAAAGAAGCCCTTCGACTCCAGGTAAAGCTCCATTTGCTCGGCAGTCTGGACGGTAAGGGCACTATCGTAAATTACAATAGGCTCTCCAATCTGCATGAGCAGGTTTCCCTCTTCCAGTACTTTGTTCTTTTTCTCTATTTTTTCTCTTTTCTTCTCTCGGAGTCGTTCTGCGCGGTTTTCTCTTCCTTCTTCAACAGCTTCGGCAATTTTCCTGTCCAGCTCTTCTGCCTTTTCATCCCGTTTCCGCCGGATTTTATCCTTATCGTAAAACTGTTTTCCCAGGTAGTGGAGGGAAACATAGGGGGTCCATGGAATGAGGGGGAACTCCAGATTAGGCTCCTGCCGGTAAAAATCGGCCAGCTCACTGGTGCTTATTACCTCATTTCCTACAATTTTCTGCTCGCTCAGCAGGAGCTTGCCCTCTGGCAGATGCTTGGTACCCAGGCAGGAGGATAGGCCGAGCAGGAGGCAGAGGACGGTTAATTTATTTAGAAACTTCAAAATCTCGTTTTACTTTTGCTTTATGATTACAAAAAAACAAAGCCAGCTCATAAAATCACTGCACCTCAAAAAGTATCGCAAAAAAGAACAGCTCTTCTTTGTCGAGGGCACAAAAAGCGTGCTGGAACTTTTGGAATCAGATTATGAAACAAGAACTGTTTATGCAACTCCATTGTTTTTGCAAGATAACGCTAAGGAATTAGAAAAAGCAAATGTGGAGCTGGTTTCAGTACCGGCAGATATCCTCGCCGGTCTGGGTACGTTTAAGACGAACGACAGCGCCCTGGCAGTAGCCGAAATGAAGCCAAACCAGCCACTGGAAGCAACGGCCGGTGAATATGCGCTGCTGCTCGATGATGTCAATGACCCGGGAAACCTGGGTACGATTATCCGGATTGCCGACTGGTATGGAATAAAGAAGCTCATCTGTTCAGAAAATACCGTCGACTTTTACAGTCCTAAGGTGGTGGCGGCTGCTAAAGGTTCTTTTACCCGCGTTCGGGCTTACTATACCAATCTTCCCGGCTTTTTAGCGGGCAACAGGCTGCCGGTTTATGGTGCCGACCTGGAGGGTGCCGATGTCCATCATTTTTCCTTTAGCGGCGGGGGTTATTTGCTAATGGGGAATGAAGCCAATGGGATCCATCCGGATCTTTATCCTTTTATCAGCAAGAAAATAAGAATCCCTGCTTATGGAGGGGCTGAGTCGCTGAATGTAGCGATTGCAACAGCTATTATCTGTGATAATTTACGAAGGGGAGAAGAATACAGTGCCTAGAGACCAGCATTCTCAGTTGCACCGGGATGTCGGCCACCGTGGTGACGGCCACCGGAATGCCGGCCACCGTGGTGACGGCCATCAAGATAACGGTCAATCAGGTAGTGAGCCAGGTAGAGAAGTGGGGTGAGCAGAACCGCTACTACAAATTTATAGAGATAGTTGATTAGGGCAACGGAAATAAGCTGTGGCCATGACCAGTTGCCAAACAGTTTGAAGGCTATAAAGAGCACGACAAAGCTGTCGACTAATTGAGAAATAAGAGTAGAGCCGGTTGCTCTCAGCCATATTTTTTTAGATCCTGTAATGCTTCTCAGGCGCTGAAATACCCATGCATCGAGCAGCTGACCAATAAGGAAGGCGGTAAGGGAACCGATTATAATGCCCATTCCCTGCCGGAAAACAGCATTAAAGGCCGTGTTAATATCAAAGGGCCTTCCTTCAGCATCGGTCCGGTTTACCTCCAGCCAAAAAGCAGCCGGCTCCAGCTCAGTTACCAGCAGAATTACCCCGAAAACATAGAGGATTAAGCCTGCAGTGAGAAAGCTTATTTTCCTGACTCCTTTCGGACCAAAATATTCATTAATAATATCGGTGGTAACAAACACAAGCGGCCAGATAATAGCCCCGGCAGTAAGGTTAAAGTCCAGCCTGAAATTATCCAGTAAGGGGATTTGGGCGGGCGGAAGCCCCAGGCTCCCTTCGGCCGAGAAAATTTTGACACCAATGAGCTCGGCAAGAATGGCATTGGTAAGGAAAATGCCGGAAAGAATGAGGAACAGATTATTTCGCCTGCGGGCAGGTGCAGTGGCCTCTATCTTCATGTGTTAGTCTTTTACCTCAATGGTTTCGCCCTCAATGGCCAGCCTGGTATTAGGGAAGATGCCTTGTGCTTCGGAAAGCAAAGGGCTCAGGTCTTTGTAGCGAACAGAATAATGGCCCAGCACTAAAGTAGCTGCATTTGCTTCCCTGGCCATATGGGCGGCCTGTTCGGCGGTGGAGTGGAAGGTTTCTGCTGCCCGCTCGGCCTGGTCCTGGGCAAAAGTAGCTTCGTGGTACAGGAGGTCTACATTTTTAATGTAAGGGATAAGGGCCGGCTCGTATTTGGTGTCGGAGCAATAGGCAAAAGAGCGGGAGCGCCTGGGAGGAAGGGTATAATCCAGGCAGCGGTACCGGAGCTGGCCTTCGGTACTGTAAATATCTTCCCCTTTCTTAAGGCGGGTAATTTCTTCGCCGGTCATTTCCGGTAGCAGCTTGGCTTTGTTCATTCTCCTGTCCTTCGGTTTTTCTTTAAAGAGAAAGCCCGTACAGGGAATGCGGTGGACCAGCGGCAGGGTATATACACTCAGCTGATTGCTTTCGTAAATCAGTGTATGGCTATCGGCTTGCAGGGCGGTAAAGTGTAGTTTATAGCTTAATACAGTACGGGAGTGTTTTAGCTGAACCGTAATAATTTCATCCAGCCCCTGCGGACCAAAAATATAGAGGTCGTGCGAACGTTTTTGCAGGTGCATGGTGAGCAAGAGGCCCATGAGGCCCAGGTAATGGTCGCCATGCAGGTGGCTGATGAATATATGAGAAATTTTATGAAAGCGGGTGCGGTAGCGGATGAGTTGCATCTGGGTTCCTTCTCCACAGTCGATCAGGAAATACTCACTGCCTATGTTGAGCAGTTGAGAAGATTGATTTCTGTTATGAGCAGGTGTTGCGGAGTTGGAACCCAGTATTTTTATCTGAAAACTCAAGGAGTACTTTAGTTAAGATTTTCTCCGCTGTTTAAATCATTTTCAATTTCATTCATAAACACATAGTCGACAGCCTCTTCTTTGGTAGGAAGAATGGTTAACACATTGTCGAGCTGAGATATTTTTATCAGCTTGTTAACATGGTCGGTAAGGCTGGCCAGGATAAAAGAACCACCTTCTTCCTGCATAATACGATTTCCTACTAATAGAGAGCTCAGCCCCGAGGAGTCGGTGTATTTAACTTCCGACATGTCTAAAATAATATTTTTCACTCCTTTGGCGTGCAGGGTAATCAGCTCAGACTTTAATTTTGGAGCCAGTGTTGTATCGAGCTTCTCTTCATGAAGCACCACTATACAGTATTTTTCCTGCTTGTCAACCGAATATTTCATAAGATTTGTGTTAAAAAATGTAAGTGTGTCGAAGTGTAAATTAACTAATTCAACTAAATGTTTTCAATTATGTTTGCCTTTATCTCTTCGGTAAGGCTTCCGCTGGTGTTGATTTTGTTAAAGGGTAAACCCGTTACTTTCTCGTATAGTTCGATGTATCTATCAGAAATCATCGTAACAATTTCGTCGGTCATTTCCGGTATCTGCTGGCCCTCCTGGCCCTGGAAACCTTTGGCTATAAGCCACTGGCGCACAAACTCCTTGCTCAGCTGCTTTTGTGGCTCGCCGGACTGCTGCCTTTCTTCATAGCCATTGAGGTAAAAATAGCGGCTGGAGTCGGGGGTATGAACCTCATCAATCAGGTAAATTTTTTCATCATCGCCTTTACCAAATTCATATTTAGTGTCTACCAGGATGAGTCCTTTTTCAAAGGCCATTTCAGTTCCGCGGGCAAAAAGAGCCCGGGTATACTTTTCCAGCACAAGATAGTCGATTTCGCTTACCCGGCCGCTTTTAATGATTTCTTCGCGGCTAATGTCCATATCGTGACCTTCGTGCGCTTTGGTGGTAGGCGTTATAATAGGCTCCGGCAGCGGGTCATTTTCTTTTAGTCCTTCCGGAAGGGAAACCCCGCAAATGCTGCGTTTACCCGCCTTATACTCCCGCCAGGCATGGCCGGCCAGATACCCCCTGATGACCATTTCGACAGGGTAGGGCTCGCAGAGCCTGCCTATACTTACATTTGGGTGGGGCACCTGGGTAAGCCAGTTAGGTACTAGCTCGGCGGTGGCCTGCAAGAAGTAGGCTGCTATCTGGTTCAGAACCTGTCCTTTATATGGAATGGCTTTTGGAAGGACTACATCGAAGGCAGAAATGCGATCGGTAGCGACTACCACCAGCTTGTCCGGAAAGTAATAAATATCGCGGACCTTTCCCCTATAAGACCGGGTTTGTCCGGCAAAAGTAAAGTTAGTTTCTTTTATTGCCTGTGCCATACAGCCTTAAAATTAGAGAAGTTCAGCTAATATAAAAATAGTTCGGTTGAACTTATTCCCCTGCAGGCTGCTCTTTAATGACTTCCCCATTCCGGTAGGTAGTGGTTTTGAGGAGCTTTCCTTCTTCGGAATAGAACTTCCACTCACCTATGCGGGTGGTGCCTTTCCATTCTCCACTTTCCTTTAGTTGCCCGTTAGGGTGCCAGGCTTTATAGGGGCCAAAACGCTTACCGCTCTGGTAAGTGGCTACGGATTGAGGAGTGCCGTCTTCATAAAAAGCTTTTTCTTCTCCCAGAGGTGTACCGTTCTGGTAATTGAGCTCCCACTTTAGCTGCCCGTTGGTATGATATTCCCTGAAAAGGCCATGTTCTTTGCCGTTTAGCCAGTCTTCTTCTCTTATTAGTTTTTCTTCCTCATTATAAAATTTCCAGGAGCCATGCGCGAGCTCGGTAACGAACGCTTTCTCTGCTTTAAGTTTTCCATTGGGCCAGAACTCCTTCAGGCGGTAATCTTTGCCGCTATTACTGTAGTTGGCTTCTGTTTCCAGTCCGCCCTCGAGGTAAAAAGTTTGGTTAAGGCCGGACTTAGCGCCTTTAGTGTATTGGAATATATGTTGAGGATTTCCATTCTCATACCATGCTTTATTTGGGCCATGCAAGGCACCTCCTTTGTAAGCACCTTCGGTTAGGAGCGTACCGTTTTCTGCATAATGTTTAAAGGTGCCGCTTTTTCGGCCCTCTTCATTATAGCTTTCGGTATTGATTTGTCCATTCGGGTAATAGGTGCGGAAATAGCCGTGGAGAATGCCATTCTGGTAGTTCGCTTCCGACTGTAGCCCTCCTTCAGGGTAATAGATTTTAGTAGGACCATTGGGTTTTCCGTTGGCGTAGCTTATTTCCTGCCGCAGTTTGCCGCTTTCAAAATAGTCTTTTACCAGTCCGTCGGGCTGCCCGTTCTTGAATTGGGCACTGCTTTTTACTTTGTCTTTGGAAAAATAGATGAGCATTTCCCCGTGCAGTTCGTCCTGTTCAAAATTAGCCAGCTGCAGGAGAGAACCATCAGGGTTATATACTTTCATGCTTCCCTGGCGGAGGCCATCTACAAAAGGAATTTCGCGCTGCAGGCTTCCATCAGAATAGTACTGCTTAAAGACGCCTACTTTCTGTCCCTCCTCGAAAACTCCTTCGGTAAGGACGCTGCCATTGGGGTGAAACTGCTTGAATGGGCCATCTATTTTGCTGCTGTCGCCATCGAGTATGGTATAGACTGATTTAACCTGGGTGGAGGCGGAATCGTGATAGGTGACGATTTTTGTCTGGCCCAAGGCGAGGGTTAGCGGGGAGGTGGCCAGGAGCAGGAAAGTGAAAAGCCGGGTAATTAAGTTCATAAATGGTGCTTATTTTCATTTGCAGGTTTATAACGCAATCACGACAAAATTCGTGCGGTAATTGATTTGAAGGCTCCCCTGCGGTAAAATAAAAGGCCCGATGGATAACCATCAGGCCTTTAAAAATGAGTGGGTGTATCTTACATTTTTTCCAGTACGATGGCAGAAGCACCGCCGCCGCCATTACAGATGCCTGCAACGCCTATGCTGCCGCTCTTCTGGTGCAGTACACTATTAAGCGTAGTCATAATACGGGCACCGGAAGCTCCCAGCGGGTGGCCAAGGGCTACCGCACCGCCAAATACGTTTACTTTTTCAGGATCCAGCTCCAGCTTTTGAATGTTGGCCAGTGCTACCACAGAAAAAGCTTCGTTGATTTCAAAGAAATCGACTTCTGATTTGCTGATGCCAGCCATTTTAAGGGCATTCGGAATGGCAAGGGCAGGAGAGGTGGTAAACCAGATAGGTTCCTGGGCAGCATCGCCGAAGCCACGGATTTTAGCCAATGGCTTAATACCAAGCGCATCGGCCTTTTCCTTGCTCATTAGCACCATGGCGGCAGCACCATCGTTAATGGTAGAGGCATTGGCTGCCGTTACCGTTCCTTCTTTGCTGAAAACCGGGCGAAGGCCAGGGATTTTATCGAATTTTACGTTCTTATATTCCTCGTCGGTATCCATTACAATAGGATCGCCTTTGCGCTGAGGGATTTCCACAGGAACGATTTCATCTTTAAAGTAACCACTTTCCACCGCATTGGCCACACGCTTGTAGGAGTTGATGGCATACTCATCCTGCTGCTCGCGGGTAATACCGCATTCTCTGGCTGTATTATCGGCACAGTTGCCCATCGGGAACTTGTGGTATACCTCGAACAGACCGTCCTTCAGCAGACCATCCACCAACTCTCCGTTGCCATACTTATAGCCATAGCGGGCTTTAGGAATGTAGAAAGGAATATTGCTCATACTTTCCATACCGCCTACGACTACCACATCGTTTTGGCCAAGCATAATAGACTGTGCACCAAACATGGCGGCCTTCATGCCCGACGAACAAACTTTGTTAATAGTGGTACAGGGAACATTGTAGCCAAGACCGGCACCAACGGCAGCCTGGCGGGCTGGAGCCTGGCCTAGATTAGCCGAAACCACATTGCCCATAAACACTTCATTTACTTCTTTGCCGTCGACGCCGGCTTTCTGCAAGGCTCCTTTGATAGCAATGGAACCTAATTCTGTGGCAGATAAAGCGGAAAGGCTGCCGCCAAAGCTCCCGATAGGAGTGCGGACTGCTGACACAATATAAACTTCTTTCATTAGTATAATTTTTAAAAAGGTGAAAAGATGCCCTGACCGTTAGAGTACTAAAACTCCCTGCAGGAGTTCATCTGTTAAAAAATCAGGAGTACGATACTCAGGGGTAAAATTATTTAATTTTTGCAGGAGATAAAAAGTTTCGGGCTTAAATTAAATGCCTCAACGCTCCGTTCAATCGTTTGCAAGCAGCGGGGCTGTTACCAGTCCGGCTTGCCGTCGTCGGTTCTTTGGGGAGCCCTCCTCTTTTTCTGCTGCAGGTACTGGACTTCCTTGCTCTTCATGGCTTCGAGAATCATGCGGGCTTTTTCGGGGCTAATATCCATTTGTTCCAGCCGCTTTTCGGTTTCGGAAGGAGTAGGGGCTTGCTGCTCCTGCTTTTCCTTTCCTTCTTTTTCTTCTTCTTCGGAAGGTTTCTCTCCCTCTTTTTCCTGCTGCTCTTTTTCTTCTTTACTCTTTTCTTCGCCTTCCTGTGGCTTCTTCTCCTCCTGGCCTTCTTCTTTTTTCTCTTCCTCAGAAGACTGGCCGTCCTGTTGTTGTTCCTTTTTGTCCTGCTGGTCTTTTTTCTGCTGTTCCTGTTGTTGCTGTTTTTTCTTTTCCTCTTCCTGTTTCTTTTCGAGTTTTTCTTTCAGCGCTTTTAACTGCGGGTCGTTGGGGTAGCGACGAAGAGCTGCATTTACATTCCGAAGCGCCTGTTGGTTATCGCCTTCAATAAAAAGGTTCGCAGCCCTGTTAAAGGCAAGTGCAGGCGATTGTGCCTCGCTTTCCAGCTGGAGCCCAAGGGTAAGGGCTGTACTCATGAAGAGGATAAGCAGGTATTTCATTTTATAATTGTTCAATTTCGTGAATAATCCGGATACGCTCTGTAAAGTCATTAAAGGCGGCTACCGTAGGGTCTTGCTGCAGTCCCTCCTGCATCAGCTGATAAGCTTCTCCAAAGCGGTAGCGGGCAACAAGTTCCTCTGCCTTCTTTTTTAACTCTTTTGCCCACTCAGATGGTTCAATCTGCTCTTCTTTGTTCTCTTGCTGCTGTTTTTCCTGTTGCTCAAGCTTTTTGCGGGCAAGCTCATAATTATAGCGGGCTGCATCGTTGGTCGGGTCGCTTTTAAGCGATTGTTTAAAATAGCTTACCGCATCCTTTAAATTCTGGTCTTTGGTGGCCAGTATACCCAACTGCTGAAAGGCGGCCGACTGCAGGGTTTCATTTTCTGCATTAGCTGCTAAATTGCGGTAAACCAGGTCTGCTACCTTCGGCTTGCCGCCCATATACAGGCTGTTTGCATAATTGAGCCGCAGGGCTTCCCCTTCTACCTGAAAGGAATCGACCAGCACTGCGTAGAGCTGGCTGGCTTTTTCAAACTCGCCGTTTTTATAGGCTTCCGCAGCCTCTTCTTTAAGTTCATTAGTTTTGGCTATACCATTAAAGCCGCCCGGCCGGGATAGGCCAGGATTCCCCTGCAGGAACAATAAGAGGCTTATCATCAGGTACCACTTCATAATTTAATCACTTTTAAGCTTAGCAAAAGGTCGAGAGCCAGTAGGGCAAGCGCTGCTGCCACAAAATAATAATACTTATTGGCCGAGGCCTGTACGGTTCTTGCATCCCGAACTTCTCCTTCAATACTCTGAAGAACGTTAATTAAACGGTCAACTTCGTTTTCCTGTTTGTTTATTTCGAAATACTGTCCGTTTGTAAGGTTCGCCAGCTCCTTAAGAGCCGAGGGGTCGAGGCGGGTAATAACTTCATTGCCCTGTTCGTCGCGCAGGTAACGTCGCCTTTCCATTATTCGGCTGCCCTCTTCGGTCCCCACCCCAAGCGTAAAGAGGCGGATACCTGCTTCATTTATTTTTTCGGCTACAATTTCTGTTTCGTCCCCAAAATCTTCCCCATCACTGATAAGGATAATAATTTCAGCGGCCTCCTGTCCTGCCATGTCCGGCTCATTCTGGAGCTTTTCCATCGCCAGCCTCAGGGGAGGGGCAAAATCTGTGCCGCTATTCGGGACCAGTTCCGTGCTGAGGGTTTCAATAAAGAGGTTGAGGGCACTTTGGTCGTAAGTGAGGGGAGATTGTATAAAAGCATCGCCCGAAAAGATGATAAGGCCAATGCGGTCAGAGGAGAGGGCCCGGACAATATTCTTCAGCTCAAACTTTACTTTTTCGAGCCGGGTGGGCTGAACGTCAAAGGCATCCATGGATTTAGAAAGGTCGACGGCAATAAAAATATCCTTTCCGACCGTTTTTACCTCCCGTCCGGTAGTGCCGAAGGAGGGCCCCATAAGGGCAATTAACAGGAGGGCGAGGGCGGCTGAGCGAAGCAGGAATTTAAATAGTACGGTGCCAAATCGTGCGCCTGCCAGGCGGGCAGCTCGTACAACCCTGAAAAAGTAAAAGAGGTAGCCCAGTAGAAAGCAGAGCAGAAAAGTTAATTCGAGATTGGTAAAATCTTTTAGCCAGATCATGTAAAAGCTTAAATGGTTTTAAAAGGCACACTGGCTGCCTTTGGAAGTCGAAATATATTATTTTTAAGAAGGAGAAACAACGCCTGCTGATAAAGGTGCTGATTATCAACGACAGGATGAAAAATTATTTTAAAAAGCGCTGAAAAAAGGACTGAGGGTTTGGTTTAATAAAATTACTTCCTTTATATTTGCATCACTTTCCCGGACGGGGAAAGGTTAACGGAGAGGTGGGTGAGTGGCTTAAACCAGCAGTTTGCTAAACTGTCGTACGGGTCAAACTGTACCGGGGGTTCGAATCCCCCCCTCTCCGCGTGTTGAAAAAAGGTTTAAATTTTTTTGTCGCTTACTTGCGGAAATTAAAACTAATTTAATACCTTTGCAGTCCCCTATCGAGAGAGGGGAAATTAAAAGATTGTGCGGGGTGTAGCGTAGCCCGGTATCGCGCCTCGTTTGGGACGAGGAGGTCGTAGGTTCGAATCCTGCCACCCCGACAACTAAAAACCGCATTTACAGTTTGTAAATGCGGTTTTTTTATGTACAATAGTGAAGTAGAAGTAAAAGTGTATTTGCTCATTCTCAACTTTTCGCTTATTCTCTGGCCTGCTGATTCAGGCATAATAGCTACTCAAGGAAACCTCTAGTGCCTGGCAGAGGCACTAGAGGCAATATACCCCCCTTCTTTGCTCCCGAATAAGCCGGGTGTCGGTCGCTGGTGTCTCATTGGGAGCGGCTGCTGAAGATACCGATCGGGCGCCGAT
The DNA here is from genome assembly GCF_000346615.1 of Nafulsella turpanensis ZLM-10. Taxonomy (GTDB): domain Bacteria; phylum Bacteroidota; class Bacteroidia; order Cytophagales; family Cyclobacteriaceae; genus Nafulsella; species Nafulsella turpanensis. Next base: position 49,658 of record NZ_ANNU01000032.1, on the reverse strand, counting down.
GCGCTGCCTTTTTTAGGATTTCAACCGCAGGGGAGCCCCTCTCCTTTAGACGTTGATTCTTTCTTTGTAACTGCCTGAATTCTTTATCTTTAGCATATCCCTTGCCTGGAAATGCTTTCTCTACCAGCGCGGCAGCGGCTATTGTTCCACCTCATTCTTCCACCTGCATAGGATGCTTAGATGCAGGCCCAGATTACGAGCTGTCTCGCTGACATTGCCGCTCACCTGAGCCAGCCTGATAGCCTCATCCCTTTTTGCCATAGTAGTTGTTGGTTAGATTAAGTTAAAATACTCTTTTCTAACCCTCCACTTTTTCAGGGGAATTCCACTTAAACTCCTTCGAACTTGGAAATAACCTTTAGGGCTAATCTATAATCTAAAGGTGGTTACAATTCCCTTCCCTGTAACCCGACAAGTGTTCCCAGGCAACAAAGAAATGTTTGACAACCCTACCAGTAAGCTTCTCCACGGCAAACACCCACTGAGCTAAAAGTAAGTGCCGCAGTCTTAATTGGGTGTAAAATATTTTGTACCTGACTGTATCAAATCGATACAACTAGTGTATCAAAATCGAGCAGGTTTTAATAAATAGTTGTCTAAGATATTGATAATTAAGTTGTTGTATTTTTGGCGCAAACCTTGCCGATAGAATTGGGAGGGATCCCCTCCCTCAGTGTTTGGCTTTTTTTTTATTAAAAATCAACACTTTAAGCCATGATAAAGAACTATCTAAAAATCGCTATCCGGACACTTTGGAAAAACAAACTTTTTTCATTTGTCAACATATTTGGCTTGTCAATGAGTATGGCAGTTGGTGTTATTCTTTTTACAGGCATAAAAGCCACTTACGATACAGACCATTTTCATCCAGAATTAAATCAAATAGTACGGATACTTACGCAGGAAACAAATGAGACGGGACAAGCAAAATGGGCAACAGCTCCATTGCCGTTGGCGCATCAAATAAACAATTTCTCCTTTATTGAAAAAACGGTAAAAGTACGGCTGGCAGGAAAACATAACTTACAAACCGATAAAGGCGATATCCCTATTGACATAAAATTTTCAGAGCCTTCTTTTTTTGATGTCTTTGGCTTCAAATTGCTATCAGGCAATGCACAAAGCCTTACAAATAATCCCACCAGCCTTTTTCTAACTGAAAAAACAGCAGAAAAAATATTTGGCAGCGCCAATGTTTTAGGACAAACGGTTCAATTTGAAAATTTAGGTTCTTATACCGTTGGGGGAATTATCCAGGACCCACCTTTAGAGACACACCTGCCTATTGAGGCAATGCTTTCTAACAATGCTGCTGAAATGCTTGAAAAGGAAGGAGCAGTCAGTAATATTTCGCAAGATTGGGAGCAATTCAAGAGCTCTGCAATTTATGCCCGTTTAAAATCAGAAGATAATTTAAAGCAACTCAATACAAAGCTCCAAAACTATAATCGGAAATTGGATAACAGCAATCTTCAATTTTTGGCACAACCCATAGAAGATGTTACCCCTGGAAACAATGGCATTAAAAATGACCCTAATGCGGGCGTCAATTGGATGGGCATAAAAACGCAGCTGTTTTTAATTCTATCCTTAACTCTTTTATCTGCTTTCAATTATATCAGTTTATCATTAGCGCGTGCCTTATCTCGAGCGCAAGAAGTGGGTATTCGCAAAACCATAGGCGCAACAAGAGGACAAATTGTTGGTCAATTTTTAATGGAAGCGACCCTTGTTTCCGTATTTGCTTTGTTGTTTACAGTGCCCTGTGTTAATATTTTAATGGACCACATACCTGATATGGAGGTGACGTTTTCCTGGGATATAACCTTAATTTCAGGCTTGTTGATCTACGCAGTTATCACAGGCTTAGTCGCTGGGGCACTTCCCTCATGGCTGCTGTCAGCTTTTAAGCCCGTACAGACATTGCGTAAAATGAAGAATGTAAGGTTGTTTCAGACTGTTTCATTCTACAAGATTTTAGTTGTTGTGCAATTTTCAGTTGCTATCATCCTTATGATACAGGTGGTCATACTGGCCGATTATGAAAGAAAAAACAGTGCAATTATTAATTCGACCGTGCCACCTAACGTCCTGACACTTGATTTGAAAGGTGAAAAATATGAAAACCTGCAAAACGAAATAAGTCAGTTAAGTCAGGTAGAAACGGCTTTGGCCACTAACTGGTATTATGAACCGATTAAAATGGGCAAAGATTCTGTCACATTGAACGATAAGATTCTGGAAATAAATTACGTAAGTATTGACCCGGAAACAATTGAAACAGAAGGTATCAGCTTAAAAGCCGGGCAAAATTTTCCTGAAAATATGCCCCGGAATATTGAGCATTATGTGTTGGTGAATGAAGCTGCCGCAAAAATATTGGAATCTAAATCGGAGACTGTAGTGGGGCAAAATCTATTACTGGATTCTTCCAATGTACAAGTCATTGGCATCATGCCCAATGAAGTTATTGGCCAACAACTCCCTTTAATTTATCGGTATTTGCCAAATGAAATAGCCACCCTGACTATAAAAATAAAGCCAGATACAGAATTGGAAGTGACCAAAGCCATTCAATCCATATGGAAAAACAATTTTCCTGAAAAAACGGCAAATATTCATAACTTAAAAGATCACCGTTATTCAGGAGCAAGTAGTGGCGACAGGATAGGTTTTTTTGGAGGCTTTGCCCTTATAGTCATGATAATCGCTGCTTTGGGCATTTTAGGCATAGCCAGTTACTCCGTAGAAACACGCACTAAAGAACTAGGTATAAGAAAAGTATTGGGAGCAGGCAAAATAAGACTGGTGTGGACAGTCACCAAAAATTTTGGCATTCTTATCCTGATTGCCGGACTTATTGGTGTTCCAGGGGGCATGTTAATCGGTGATTTAGTAAGAGAAGAAATGGGCAGTCATCTTGATTTAGGTCTTATAAATATAAGCATAGGTTTTGTTTTGGTTGCCATAGTCGGGTTGCTCACTGTCCTGTCACAAACCATTCGAGCGGGTAAAATAAAACCTGTAAAAGTTTTAAAAGCAGAGTAAAAAAGGGTAAAGTATTCATTGGCAGGTTATAAAGATGGTGAGACAATTAACTATATTCTGCGACACTGTAAGTTTACCTGAACTTCGGGTATTTAAAAGCGGCAGCGGGGCTGCCCCAGCCGCGCTGTTGAAAAATGAATAATAAGTCCTCAAATCTATTGGCGATGGACTACTGGCGCGATGGTCAAAGGTATCAGGAGATATAAGAACTTAAATGTAGGAAAGAGATAGAAGAGGAGAGCACCCAAACGTCAAATGGTGCAGATTCACCTTTCGGTTATTCAGTAAAAGTTATATTCTTAACTATACATTACTAGTAATGACTCACCAGAAAATACCCTAGCTGTAGCTGAAAGCCGGCTTTCTCCAAAATAAACTGGCAGCTTCCAGTGGAATTTTTAAGGCTGAAAATGCGGTTCTTTTGTTTTGCAATGTTGGGAGAGTGGGGATGCAAGTAAAGGTTGTTTTTCTGGCTGTTTGAATATCCATCTTTTCCAGCTAATGTTGGATAACAAAAAAACCTCAACGCAAAGCTTGTAAACTTTCCGTTGAGGTTAATAAGTGATTAACTATTTAAGGGTTAAAAGAAGGCTATCTCAGGTAAAGCTTCGTGTTACTCATTCCACTTCCTGTTTTCAGTTGAATGATGTACATGCCGGAATGCAGGCCACCCGTCTTAAACTGAATCTGATGAGTGCCAGCCTTTAAGGTTTCATGGGTGAGCTGCTTTACAACTTTGCCCTGTAAATTAATTACCTGCAGGGTTACCACACCCGTTTTTGTGACCTCGTAGGAGATGGTTACCGCCTTTTGCCGGGAAGGGTTAGGGTAAACCTGTAATCCGCTGGCACCAATGCCGTCATTGATTCCTGTAACTTCTTCATCAGGCTTCTCTTCCTCTGCAATAAGTGTGGCTATCGGATCCCAGCCATCATTTCCTTTTGTGAAATTAAAAGGCGTAATTTCGGTTCCGTCTGACAGTACTGGTTCTGCTAGCACGGTGGACCATGAAGCACGTTTATCAGAATTATCCACTCCCGATTCTTCTATCGTTCCATACTCGTACATCATGCTTGACTCTCCGCCAAGGGTATTTTGCCACCCAAGCGGCATAATAAGCGATTCTCCTTCAGAACCAGGATAATCCGAGGTTTCGACGGTGGTATTGTAAAATACCACTTCGCTGGTGGTCGCTTCCCAGGGGCGACCAAAATAGCCCGGCTTGGCAAGGTAGGTAGAAGCTGTTTCCACACCAGGGATAGCCGATCTGACGGTGGTTTCGTACATCAGGTAGCCCCTTCCTTCACGCTGCTGAGCGGCGGTAAGGTAGGAGGCATCATTGCTTGCATCACTCACATTCATTACCAATCCGGTTTGGTAGAATACGGCCGTCATGCCACCGAAAATATAGTCCACGGCTCCCATCATAACGCCTTTGTATACTGCCACTCTCGCATTAGAACCACCGAAGAAGGAGTCCTGGCGACCCACTACACGAACATTATCGAGAATTACTTTATCCGTATTATTGGTAATGGCAAGTGCTGCTGCCCTTTCCACGAAGCTTCTGTCCTGCACTTCGGTAGAGCCTACCGTTGTCGGGCGTTCTCCTTTGCTTCCGGCTTCCCACATCACCACAATATCTTCCGATTCCTTTTTGGAGATATACTGGTTAAAAGAGTTTTCAAAGATAATGTCTTCTGCCACAAAGTTATCGGCGCTAACTACCACGGTAGCATTCCAGTAGGAGCCATTGGTAGTGCCGGAGCCTTTATTTTCATAACTTAAATAGCCATTTTCTTTGTTGACTCTTAACACATCCGCATCCCATTTCTGGTCGCTGCCCATGCTGTAGTAGTTATATCCATGCCCGTAATAGGATGTGATGCGAACAGCATTTTCCGCAATATCAACCCCTTTATTGAGTAAATCTATACTTGGGGAGGCGGCTGCATTTTTTAAGGTAACAGAAGGCTCTGTAATCACCAGCATCTCTTCGTAATTACCCGGATCAATCATTACCGTTACTCTTTGGTCATCTTCCCGATCCATGGTAGCAATGGCATCCAGGGCGGCATTAATGGTCTTGTACTCTTTATCAGCCCCAACATACAAAGTAGGTGTATACGGCAGGGCTTCACTAATCGCAATATCAGTGATGTAGGTAGTGGAAGCTCCTTCTCCGATAGTGATGGTTACATAACCAGCCTCAGTGCCGGGGTATACATAATCTACAGTCTCCACATTGGAAGTACTGTTGCTCTCCGTTGTAACAGCTTCGCCACCCTCAATAGAGAAATCGGCAGAATAGTAGTAGCTTACCGTAATTTTATCGCCCACCTCTACCGGTACTTGAATGGTGGCTCCGGCTTTGGCGGTCAGGTGTCCTTTACTCATCTCGTTGGCAATATTTCCGCTAAAGAGCAGTCCTTTATACGCCTGTGTATCATTGGTAATTTCCTCGTCGTCGAACGACCAGTTTCTTACAGGCTCAAATGAGAGCACTTTGGTTGCAGCTTCTCCATCAATAGTCAGGTTAGAAGTCAGCCCCATCGTTAGCGGGTATTCATCCAGGCCATCATAGGAAATGGTATAAGTGCCATCTCTCAGGGCGATATCATCGACAGAGGTAAAGGTGTAGGTATACTCATCGGCCATATTGGTAAAGGTTAAGGCCAGTTTAGCCAGCTGCTCAGCAGTGAGGTCAGCTGCATCGATGGTAACCTTGTACAGCGGTTTAGGCGCAAAGGTAATATCAGCCGTTTCATCTGCCTGACCAATGGTAATGGTGTTGGCAGGAATATAATAATCATTCACTCCTTCAGCTGAAATAGTATATTCGGTACCCGGCTCTAACTTCACGGTATAGGTAGCGTTGGTAGCATCCACTACAGGAGAAGGCATATAAGATTTATTGGCTGCCGGATCTGGTGTAAATACCAGTTCTAAACTGGAAAGGTCCTGGCCTGCCAAACCTGCAATTGCACCGCTTACATTATAAAGCTCTACTTTTTTAATGGCTATGTCATGTGTAACTGCTTCACCTGTAACTTCCAGAGTCGTTCCATTGCTGATAATGTAGGCCTCTGCATTTGCCAGACTTAATTCGTAGGTATACCCGACAGGCAGACTGGCAGTATATACTCCGTTTGTTACCGGAACCGCCCACGATTTACCTGCCTCATTGGTAAAGACAATCTGGTAGTCTGCCGGAATATCGGCTGCCTGGCTAACATCCACAGCGCCTGACACTGCTGCGTAATCTGCATCTTTTCTGTAAATTCGGTAGTAGCTTGGCTTACCCTGGGTGTCGTAGATGCGGTAAGTGCCGGCTTCTTTCGCCACAAAATTCAGCTCGGTAAGCTCGCTGGTAATTTCCACTACATCGGTTTGCGCGGCCGGATCGGCTACATATTCAAAATGGATGGTACCTCCGGCATCTGTTTTGGTTACAATTGTCACTTCATCGTCTTCACTCAGGGTCAGGCTCAGGTATCTGCCAGTGGCACCTGCAGAGTTCACATAAATACGGCCTGTATAACCCTCGGCATCGCTGATATTTTCGTCGTAGCGGGTAAGGTTGGTATTGGTTGTTCTGAGCCTGTCATTTCCGCCGCCTATCCAGCTCAAAACCCCTGCGCTGAAGCTTGGCAATACATTTCCTGAACTACCCACAGTGATGGAAGGATCGTACCATGAGTTGATGATTTCTTCAGTTAATTGATTATTATAAAGCGTCTCGTCTAACTGAACAGCCCCAAAGTCCCAGACATCTGTTTTTCCGTTTGATGCCTCGATTGTCGCCTCGTTTGCGACACTTAACCCATGGAGGTAAATTTCTGCAGTTGGGAAATTCTCACTCCTTAATGTAGCCGTAATGACTCCCTTAGGTCCTTCATAGCTGAAGTTGCTCGGGAACCCATCGGCCCCGCCTATATTGGTAGCTGGTGCAGTACCCAATACATTTCCCTGGGCATCTGTAAATTCAAAAACCGCATCTGTCGCGTTTCCATAGGTATCTACCAGAAAGGTGATAGTGGCATTTCCTGCTACAGCAATATCAAATGAATTTCCGGGGAAAAAGACGCCGCCGTGGCTTGAGTCATGGTAGCCAAACTGTAAAGATTCCGTATCTGTATTGCTGTTGATGGTTACCAGGCCATCTTTGGTTACAAAGGTTTTATACCGTAAGGAATTATAGCTGGTTTGAGGCATCTCCGAGCCGTCGGCAAAATTGTAGATATAGGTTTTGCCGGGCTCAGCCTCTGCCGTTAGGCTGTTGTCAGCTACTTTAATGACATAGCTTGTTGGGTTCGAGGCCTCATCTACAAAGGTGATCTCCAGCATATCGCCATTGGCATTTACCGCGGCAATATCTCCGGTAAAGGCAGGGGTGAAGGTAGATAAAGCATTGCCTCCTAAATCCATCAGGATGCTGGCTTCCTCATTCGTAGCACTGATAACAGTACCGGAGCTCAGGGTAATGGTGGCATCGCTGTTTGCATCTGCGCCGGAGGTAACTCCTATGTCCGTGCCGTTGAGCGTAATGGTGCCTGCTTTTTGTATCCATGGGGTCAGGCTCACCTCATAAGGAACGGGCGCGACCTCAATGTAGGGTACATAATTAGTGCCTGTGAAGTCCAGCGTAACAGTACCCGCAGTGCCTATATACAGGAAGTCTACTGTAGAACCATCGTTGCCAAAGTTTCCAGAGGTGGTGGAAGACTGTGAGCTTACATCGAAATCGCCGCTTGCGCTTGAAACGGAAATCGTACCGCTTGAATAGATACTGCCTCCTACCTTAATGTAGGAGTTCCCATCTACCTGCAGGCTAATCTGATTTCCCGTTTTAAATACAGAACCGTGCTGCTCACCATTGTAGCCGTAAGCATTGCTGGAACCCGGTGTAATTCCTATCAGGCCAAGGTTTATATCCTCTTGTCCGGTAGTATTAGTGGGTACAATACTGCCATCCCTGAAGTCGTAATAATAAATGATGTTTTTCTCGGCCACAGTAGCCGCCGCACCTGATTGAGCAGGAATCACTTCAATGGTTGGCAGGTACAGGTCGTTACCTGCCCCGGCGGTAAGTTTAAAATTTAATGGCTGTCCATTGCCTGAGTAAACGAAGTCGTAGGTATCGCTCAGGTCATTGGCTACCTTCGTATTCTGGGTGCCCAAATCGCCTTCAGTAGTCGCAGTACCCAGCATGTTTAAACCTGAATGCTGGGAACCCAGGAACCTGATGGTGTTACTTCCGTCTACCGTAAGGTTGATTTCTCCATCTACTTTCATATTCAGTCCGTAGGTGGAGCCATGATGACCGTAAGTGCCACTCAGGCTAAGGGAGCCATCCTCACTTTGTCCATTGTTTACAATGGTTCCGTCTCTAAAATCATAGGTTCGGGAGCCGGTTGTTTGCCCATGCACTACGGAAGTGCACAGTAGCAGAAAAGCAAATGATAAATAGGATAGGTAGAATTTTACTTTCATAGGTTTATATTAAAATATGACTGTTAAAACTTGTGCAATCGATTGCACTGGCGGAGAAAAAAAATCTTGTTCTTTACAGGAAAAAATACAGTAGTCTTTTTTGCATAGGATTTTATTTAAAGGCGATGAATGAAGGTGCTTAGCAGGGGCCTCTGGTGAGGCTTTTACTCCGGCAGCCGCAGCTTTAACTATAGGTTAAAGAATAGGTTAAAGAATAAAAAGAATTTTAATTTAACAAAGATAATCGAATTTGTCACCAAAAAACCGCAATAAAATTTCAAAAAGGCAGGCTTATTCCAAAGAGTTGTCAGGTGTATGAGGAGATTATACTTAAGCATTATAGGTATTAAGATCTTCTTCTTTTAAAATCCTGTATGCTGGTACTTTAAAATAAGTGCTGCTGAAAGGTATAAGACGCTCCAGACCATCTTGAGTACCTGTAAAATCCCAGCTGGTTGATGAAAAAATCTGACTTCGAAGAATCTAATCCTGTCATTTTTACTTTATAAGCCCCTGATTATTTACATTTGGAGTAATCGTTTAACTCTGCACGACATGAATAAGCTTGTGAAATACAGCCTGCTGATAGCTGCCCTTCTTTTGTCATTAAATGTGTACAGCCAGCTAAGGCTACCGCGTCTGGTTAGCGATGGAATGGTTCTGCAAAGAGATACAGACCTGAAGATATGGGGATGGGCAACTCCGGGAGATGAGGTGAGCATTGAGTTCAAAGGAAAAAGCTGGAAAACTACTGCCGGTGAGGAAGGACGCTGGGAAGTAAACTTACCCCCTATGGAAGCCGGAGGTCCGTATGAAATGGATGTTCAGGCGGATAAGCAGCTAACAGTCAAAAATATTTTAATTGGCGATGTATGGCTGGCCTCAGGCCAATCGAACATGGAGCTTACCATGGAGCGGGCATCACCAATTTACCAGGAAGTTATTGCGCAGGCAGAGAATCCTGACATCCGATACTTTGATGTTCCGGACCGCTATGATTTTAACCAGCCACAGGAAGATTTGGAAGGGGGAAGCTGGAAGGCAGCTACGCCAGAAAATGTGCTGAACTTCTCTGCTGTTGCTTACTTCTTTGCCAAAGAGCTGTATGAAAAATACGAGGTCCCTGTTGGAATCATTAATGCCAGTTTAGGAGGCTCTCCGGTTGAAGCATGGATAAGCGAAGAAGCACTGAAAGAATTTCCTGTTCCTTATGCGGAGGCACAAAGGTTTAAAGACAGTACCCTGATTCGTGAAATCCAGGAGAAGGATAAAGCCAGGGGCAATGCATGGTATGGAACGCTGAGGAAGAAGGATCAGGGATACAGGAATCCGGAAGCTCCCTGGTATAAGCCCGGTTTGGATGATTCTCGTTGGGCAGCAATGGAAATACCAGGATACTGGGCAGATACTGAGCTGGGGCCGGTGAATGGCGTGGTTTGGTTTAGGAAAGAAATAGATGTACCCGCCTCCCTCGCAGGTAAGCCGGCCGGGCTGCTGCTGGGAAGAATTGTAGACAGTGATTCGGTTTACCTGAACGGAGAATTTGTAGGCACAACCGGATATCAGTACCCGCCGAGGAGGTATGAAATTCCTGCCGGTTTGTTGAAGGAAGGGAAAAACACACTGGTGATAAGGGTCATTAACGAATCCGGTAGAGGCGGTTTTGTGGAGGACAAGCCCTATCAGATTGCTGCCGGAGGAGATACTATTGATTTGAAAGGAGCATGGAAGTACAGGCTGGGAGCTGCTATGGGGCCGCTTCCGGGGCAGACATTTATTCGCTGGAAACCATTGGGTTTGTACAACGGAATGATTGCACCGCTGCTGAAGTACCCCATCAAGGGTGTGATATGGTACCAGGGAGAGTCAAATACAAATGACGCAGCGGAATATGATGGAATGTTTTCTGCCCTTATTTCAAACTGGAGGCAAAAGTGGGGACAGGGCGATTTTCCCTTCCTGTATGTTCAGCTGGCCAATTTTATGGAAGCAGCAGAGCAGCCATCGGAAAGTAACTGGGCAGAACTGCGGGATGCCCAGTTGAAAACACTCAGTGTGCCAAATACCGCCATGGCAGTGACCATTGATATTGGTGAGTGGAATGATATCCATCCTTTAAACAAAGAGGATGTAGGGAAGCGACTGGCGCTGGCAGCACAAAAAGTGGCCTATGGTGATGAGAGTGTAGTGTTTTCCGGCCCGGTGTTTAAATCGATGGAAGTAAAGGGGAATAAGGCGGTACTTTCCTTTAAAAATGTAGGAGGTGGGTTAACTACCAATGGGGAAGAGGAGTTGAAAGCGTTTGCTATTGCCGGTGCTGACGGGAACTGGTTTTGGGCAAAGGCAAAAATAAAAGGAAACAAAGTAGTGGTCTGGAGCGATAAAGTAGCTAAGCCGGTGGCAGTGCGTTACGCCTGGGCCGATAATCCGGAAGGGGCTAACCTGTACAATAAAGAAGGATTACCGGCTTCCCCCTTTCAGGCAACATATACTGATCATCAGTAGTAAGACCTGCCATTGCTGCCATGGCCTGCACCCCTGTACAACAAAAAGGCTGCTTAGAAATAATCTGAGCAGCCTTTTTGTTACATTCTTGTAGGTGTGAGCTGTTCAGCCCAAAACTTAAAAAGAAGCCATTACCGTTTCAGCTGCATACAGCTTACCGGCTAACAACCGTAAGACTGGTGCTGGCGTTTTTTAGCTTCAATTACCAGGGGAGGAAAGCAGGAACGGCTCTTAATAATAATTTTCTCTTAGCCGGCATCGTGCCAGTGTCCGTGTTCAGGCGACCATACTTTTCCGGCCGGAGCTTCTCCGGGAGGGGCCGCATTGGAGGGCTGGTTATTTAAATACAACACCATGGCTAAGATGGTAAAGAAAAGAGCGACCAGCCCACCTATCAGGATATTCTTGTTCTTCATTCCTTTTTTCGCCTCAACTGCCTCTATCGGTTGATGGCAGTTTTTATATTTTTTCCCGCTCCCGCAGTGGCAGGGTTCATTTCTTCCAACTTTTTCCATTTTGTAAATATATTGAGGGGCCAATTTACTAATCCTTATCCATAATTCCCACCAGTTTCAACACCGGCTCTGTTTTGTCAGTTCAAAACTTCCTTTCAAAGCTATAAAATATTCTGAGTTAGCAAGAGGGTGTAGTGGCGCAGGCATCCTTTTGATAGAATTATAACAGGAGCACCCTTAATTGTCGGGAGAGAAATGCCCTCCTAGTCTGCTACAACAGGCAAGGGTCCCGGGTGAGCTGTTAAGCTGACTTTGCCTTTGATTTAAATGCAGAAATAATGTCTTCCAGAATAAGGTACAGGGAAGGGACCATCAGCAGAATAAGTGAGGTAGTAAAGATTATGCCAAACCCGAGGGAAATGGCCATAGGAATGAGATTATTCGCCTGCGGAGAGGTTTCCATAATAATAGGGGTGAGACCTCCGAAAGTGGTTAAGGTAGTGAGAATAATTGGCCGGAAGCGCCGGATGCCTGCCTCATGGATGGCTTCAAAGACTGATTGCCCTGCCCGTTTTTTATTAGCATAGTCGATCATGATCAGGGAGTCATTTACCACCACTCCCGATAAGGCAATTACTCCCATTAAGCTTACCAGCGAAAGGTCGTAACCCAGCAGTATATGGCCAATTACAGCGCCCACAATGCCAAACGGAATAGCGGTCATTACAATTAAGGGCTGAAGGTAGTTATTAAAAGCTATTGCCAGCAGGGCATAAATGACAAACATGGCCAGGGCAAAACCGCCCCAGAGCGCCTGGGTGGATTCCCGCATTTCGGCCTGGCTCCCTTCAAAAGTCCAGGTAATGCCCGGGAAGTCTGCCCTTAACTGGGGAAGTACCTTCTGTTGCAGCGATTCCAGCACCTGGGTTACGGTATTTGCCGGCTCTACATCCATGCCTACTGTTACCACCCTTCGGCCATTTCGCCTGTTAATGCTCGTAAATGCTTCCCGCTGCTTTATATCCACTACGTCCATCAGCAGGACTTCTGTGCCATCAGGGGTACGGATAATAAAGTTCTCCAGGTTGTACAGGTCCTTTCTTTCTTCGAGGGGCAGCTTTACCCGAACCTCTACCTCGTTCGTTCCTCTTAGCTGCCGCATGGCAAGGGCGCCATAAAAGGCATTCCGAACCTGTTGTCCTACTTCGGAAGAGGTTAAGCCTAAGTTGCGGCCTTCGGGGAGAAGCTCAAAATTAAACTGGAGCTTTCCTTTATTATAATTATCACTTACATCCCGCGTATTCTCAAACGATTTTACCCTTTCCATAAAGGCCTGGCTGGCTTTTTCCAGCACGGCAATATCGGAGTGGCTCAGGTCAACACTAATGTCCTGCGCAGCACCACCGGGACCACGTTCGGCTTCGAAGGTAATCTGGTCCACCCCCTCAATGTCGCCGATCTCCTCACGCCAGAGCTGGATCACGTCACGAGCCGTCATATCGCGCTCATCCGAGGGCTTCATTTCAATTTCCACATCAATAAAGTTCTGGCCCCGTACATTGGTTTCAACCCCTTTAGCTACTTTAAATAATTCGTGCTCTTCGAACATCCGAAGGGTGGAGGCGGTAATCTGGTCGGCAACTTCTTTTGCCTGCTCAGGGGTGGTGCTCACCGGAAGCCGGCCCCCCGCCTCAATTTCATCGGCAGCTACCTCTGGCATCATAATAATGCCCATATGATCGCTGTAGCCATAGCCGCCCACCATCACCAGGAGGGCAATCGCTGCGCTAAAAGTAATGTAGCGGTTATGGAGGCAGGTTTTTAGTAACGGGTTATAAAATCCATCGACGAAGCCTTGAAAGCGGTTAGCGAAACCATGCTGCAGGCGCTCAAGATAAAGGGCGCCTTTAAATGATTTCTTTGAGCTGTGGGCAAGGTGCGCCGGGAGGATGAACAGGGCTTCGAATAAGGAAACAGTCAGAACAATAATGACCACTGCAGGCAACGGCCACCAGAACTTACCAGTAGTGCCGGGAATAAACAACAGCGGAATAAAGGCGATGATATTGGTTAAAATACTGAAAATTACTGGTTTGGAGATGTCTCTGGCGCCTTTAACAGCGGCATCGAGAAAACTCATGCCCTGTTGCCGGTATTCATAAATGTTTTCGCCCACCACAATAGCATCGTCCACCACAATACCCAATACGACTAAAAAACCAAACATCGAAATCATGTTGATGCTCAGGTCGAACAGAGGCAGGAACAGCATGCCGCCAATAAAGGCAATGGCCATCCCCATCATAACCCAGAAGGCTAATTTGTATTCCAGAAAAAGTGCCAGTATGAATAGTACAATCACGATGGCCATGATACCGTTTTCAGTGAGCAGGTACATACGTTCGCGGTAATCTTCAGCGATATTGCCATCTAACTGGTGATGGATACCCTCCGGAAGAGACTTTTGAAACTCGGCCAAAACATCTTTTACGGCCGAGGCAATCTCCAGGGGCGACTGCTCTCCAATTCTGAAAACCTCCAGCTCAATGGAAGGCTGCTGATTAAACTGGGCGTGAAAACCCTCTTCTGAAAAGCCGTCCGTAATTTCAGCTATCTCTCCCAGGCTAACGGAGGCTCCCTGTGCACTGGTAACCACTTCAATTTGTGCGAGCTCTTCTGCCCACTGCTTGCGCTCATTCATGCGCAGAAGAATCTCGCCTGTGGCCGTTTCTACTGCGCCGGCCGGAACATCCCGACTCGACTGGCTTACAATTTCGGCCACCTGGCCAAGGGTAAGATTGTATTCGCGTAAACGATGGTGGGGAATTTCGATATGGGTAACATATTCCGGTACATTTGAAATTTCTACCTGTGTAATTGCCGGATTATTTAATAATTGATCGCGGAGCCTCTCGCCTAATTTTCGGAGTGTCCAAATGTCGGTGTTACCATACAGCTTTACTTCTATAACCGAACGCTGCTGCGATTGCAGGCGCACCTCGGGTTCTTCTGTTTCGTCCGGAAAAGTTCGGATTCTGGCAATGGCCTGGTCAATGTCCTGAAAGGCCTTCATGCGGTCGGTGCCGGACACCAGTTCAATAAGTACAGTTCCGGATCCTTCATCGGCCGTGGAGGTAATTTCCCTGATGCCCTGCACGCCTTCTACGGCCTCTTCTATGGGTAACAGTATGCCCTGTTCCACCTCGGCAGGCGCTGCTCCCGGGTACTCCACACTCACCTCGACTATGTCCAGCTGAAACTCGGGATATACCTCCTTCTGGACATTGTATACCGACCACAGGCCGCCCCCGATAAGAATAATCATCAGTAAGTTAGCTACAATAGGGTTGTATACCATATAGGCAATGAGGCCTTTATGCTTTTCCGGAAGGTGGTTATTTGAAGGAGCCTTTTCCATTTAGTAATTTCCCTGGTTTTGAATTTCGTGTGGAGCCTGTTGTTCTTCGCCAGGACTTGCAGCTGTGGTGCGGGTATCAGCTGCTTTAAGGCGGAGCGGCGCTCCTTCTGTAACGGTAGACAGGTTGGTTTTTACCACCAGCTCGCCCTCCTGCAGGCCTTCTGTTATATAGGCATATTCTTCAGTACTCAGGGCAATATCCACCTCCCGGATGCTGAGTTTGTCTTCTTCCATTACCCACACGGTTTCATCCTGTCGTACATACTCCCGCTCGAGTTGCACCACGTCCTCCAGAGGTTTGCCCTGTATACGCGCTTCTACAAATGCATTAATAATAAGTGGAGGAAGTTCGGAAGAATCGCTCCGGAGCGCCAGCGGATCCGGTACGGAAATCAATACCCGTGCCAGGCGGGTCTGGTCTTCCAGCGCCCCTATCAGTTTAAAAAGGTAGCCGGTTCTGTATACGCCTTCCTGCCAAGCACGTAAATCGGTAATCAGCACTTTTAAGCCCTTTTCTTCTTCGCTTTCAGGAAAAGAAAGCCAGCGAAGTTTGGAGAGCGGTATTGTGGCTTCCACCCAGTATACCTCTCTGCCCACCAGGCGCCCCAGGTTTTCGGCAGGGGCTACCTGTGAGCCTACATTTACCTTGCGGCTAAGGACGTAGGCATCGAATGGGGCTCTTATGGTGGTGCGCTCTACCTCCAGCTCTGCCTGCTCCACAGCGGCACGGGCTGCTTCTACTCTTGCTTTTACTGCATTCAGCTGGGGTTCACGGAGCACAAGGTCTTCATTAATATCAGGTAAGGATTCATCCACCAGCTGATAGTCTTTACGGGCGATATCCTGCCGGCCTTCCTCGATTTGCAAATCGGCCAGGGCCTGGCTTAAGGCACTTTTCTGCAGGGCGAGCCTGTTCCTGTAATCAGCCGGGTCTATCTGTAAAATAACCTCTCCTTTTTGTATAAACCCGCCGGGAATAAAATTAGGGGCGAGGGAGACGACCTCCCCACTCACTCTGGGGCTCAGTATAATGTCTCTTGATGGCTGAACGGTTCCTGTAACGACAATTACCGGCCTGTAGGTGCCTTGTTCAGCAGGGGTAACTTCCACCAGCATGGCTGTTTCTTTAGAGGCTCCTGAACGACTTGCAGTAGGTTCGGTTAATAAAATAAAAGCAGTAACCGCTCCTCCTGAAAGAAGGATAATAGCACAGATGAGAAGCGTCTTTTTCTTATTCATAAGAACGAAATATTTTCAGGGACGGGCTAAGCACCGCTCTTTTCGATATATTATGTTTAGTAGCAATATTGTATTTCAGGTAAATACTAATAGCCTGTGTTAGGCAGTTGTTTGGCGGCTGCCTTATCCTTAATTCATTCGGTGTCAGGCTCGTCTTCGGGCTCCCTTTCTGTTTCAAAACCTCCTGAGAGTGCCTGGTAAAGGGCAATCCGGTATTCAATTAGCGCTAACTTTGCCGAAACAAGATTGCGACGAAGCTCCTGCTCCTGGTCAAGGGCGGTGAGTACATCAAGATAATCCCGCAGGCCGTTAAAATATTCTATCTGCAACTGTTCATAGGTCTGTTCAGCAAGCTCCAGTTGTTCTATTAAAACCTCAATTCTCTCCTGTTGTTTCCTCTCCAGTACCAGAGCATCCTCTACTTCCTGCAGCGCGAACAGAACGGTTTGGCCGTATTCGTAAAGCAGCTGCTCCTTAACCGCCCTGCTTCGCTCTACTTCAGCACTGAGCCTTCCGCCATAAAAGAGGGGGGCAAGAAGATTGCCGGCAAGGGAGTAGGCCCAGTCCTGAAAAAGAGCTTCGGCACTATTTGCTCTTGCCGATACAGCGCCCGATATTGAAAATCTGGGGTACTGGTCACTGATGGCTGCTGCCACTTCACGGTCGGCTGCCTTTAGCAGGAGAAAGGCCACCTGTACATCGGGCCGTCTCTGAATAAGTTCGGCAGGAATGCCCGTAGCAGGCAGGGGAGGGAGAGCAGGGAGGGTATCGGGGAGGTAGTCCATTTCATCTGTGGGAGGGAGCCCCAGTAATACCGTCAGCTGGTGTTCGAGAACCTCAATTCGCGATTCCAGGAGAATTAACTGCTCCCGGCCGGCTTCCAGTAATTGTTCCTGCCGCAGGATGTCAACTCCTCTCACCATTCCGCTGCCAAAGCGTGCCCTGATGAGTTCAAGAATTTTTTCGTTAGTTTCTATCTGTCGCTCTACAATTTCCAGTTGTTGCCATGTTGCCAGGAGCTGGTACCAGGTTTGGGCAACCTCTGCCGAGAGAGAAACAGCGGCTGCGCGATAGTCGAAGAAAGAAGCTTCGGCCCTGAACTCTTCTGCCTCAATGCGGGCGCGAATTCTACCCCAGATATCTGCTTCGTAGGCAGAGGACAGGCCAAAGCGAATGTTTTCGCCTCCTACAAAATCCGGTTGCGGGTAGCTTGTTCCTCCCTGCAAAGAAGCTTCGATATCAGGAAAGAGGTAAGATGATTCCCGATCCACTACTGCTTCTGCGGCCTTAAACCGCTGCCAGGCAATCATCAGGCTAAAGTTAGAATCAAGCGCATGGCTGAGCATGGTATTCAACTCCGGGTCGTTAAAGGTCCTCCACCACCTTTCCGGGGCCTCTGATTCGCCGGACAAAGAAAAAGCTTCCGGTGGTTCGAGCGGAAGAGCAACTTTAGAGGTTTCGGGAGTACAGGCTATAAGAGAGAGCAGGAAAAAGACGGGCAGGAGAAGCCTGGAAGCTGAACAGGCTGGAAAAGAGGGATGGTGTAAAAAAGTAAATGCCTGATTATCAGCTGGTATGTTTTGTTTTTTCTTTGGTGTTGAATGCTCCTCCATGATGCTCTTGCTAATCGGTTAGCGTTAGCCTAACGGCCTCCCGTGATTTGTAACCGGCTGATATGGAATGATGTTTACGGCTGCTGAAGGAGTATAAGCGCGGCGGCTTTCTTTAATTCCTCCTGAGTGGCGCTGAATCCTTTTGAGCATATCCATCCCTTCTCTACAACTTAAACTCTGTTTTGGAATGTCATGACTTTCATTGTTGAAGTATTAAATTGATTTTTTATAAAAAAAGATGAAACAATTCAAAAAATGAACGGTTTCCATACGTGTGAACGCTGTTGCACCCCTTCAATTATCAAAATATTGATACACAGATAAATAAATTGAAATGTCTGCTAAAAAACACATAAATTTATACATAAAGTTAAAAAAGTGATTTAACTTTATGTATGAAAAATAAGTGATAGGTTAAATTCATACACATGTACCTTATGAGATAGATTAGGGTTGCTTTGTTTTGTGAAAGTACGCTGATGAGTAAGATGAACCTTCTTTATTATCAGATTTTAATGGCCTTTGAGGATGTTCAGAAATCAGGTCTTTCTTATCCGGGGAGGCTGGGTATTTGATAAGCTGAATACTTTTTTAATATTTTTTATGGAAAGATATTTTACCTGTTCCAATCATAAAGCAAAGTACCTGCAGTATTTTGTATCCATTCTGGCATTTATTGTTCTACTGCTAACGCTAAGCAGCGGCGTAAATGCAGAAGACCTTGGTTCTCTAAAGCGGAAGCTGAATCCTTCAGGCGAAACGGAAGGCGGCACTGTAGTGGTGGCAGGAAATGAATTTTTAGCAGCTCCGGTAGCCAGTGATGCTGAAGTCCCTTTAAATGAAAATACCCAAAACGGAACAGCAGTACACACAGTTGTGGCACAGGATACGGATGGAGAGGCTCTTACCTATACCATTATAGCAGGGAATGGTGCCGGGGCCTTTCAGATTCTTGATGCTGCAACAGGGCAGATTACAGTAGCAGATGCAAGTAAGCTAAATTATGAAATAACCCCACAGTTTGTATTAGAAGTAAAGGTGTCGGATGGAACTGCTTCAGATACCGCTAACATTACCATCAATATTCAGGATGTAGAGGAAACACCTCCTCCTGCCCCTACAGTAACGGTGGTTGATAATTGCGATGGAACCTCTACGCTAACAGCGAGCAATTATACCGGAGAGTTAAAGTGGAGCACAGGGGCAACCACGTCTGTTATTACCGTATCAGAAGCGGGTACTTATTCAGTTACCCAGACGGTTAATGGTCTTGAAAGTGAGCCTGACACTGGTGTGGCAGATCCAGGGACGAAACCAGCAGCACCAGGCGCAGAAGATGGCAGGCACTGTGGTCCCGGAGTCGTGGAGATAGTGGCCTCGGGAGGGGTAACGAATGGCTACCGCTGGTATAGAGCTGATGGTTCTCAGATAGTGGATGCCAACGGAGCACCTGTAACGACGGCAGTTTATACTACACCGGAATTAAGTGCAACCGAAACATATTATGTATCGGTGGTGAATACAGATGGCTGCGAGAGTGCCAAAACTGAAGTGCAGGCGATTATTAAGAGTGTGCCAGATGCACCTGTAGTTGAAGCACAGCGCTTCTGTAGTAGTGCAAACCCTTCAGTCGCTTCTTTGCCTCAGAACGAAGGTGCTTTCAATTGGTATGCCAGTGCTTCATCGACTTCCGAGCTCTCTCCATCAACCGCTCTTGCTACAGGCACTTACTATGTAACCACTACCGTAGACGGTTGCGAGAGTAATAAAACTGCAGTGAGTGTAACGGTTGATCCTGCATCTGTAGGAGGTACAGTAGCCAGTCCAGCCACTGTTTGCTATAATGCCAACTCCGGAACGCTGCAACTTTCAGGGCAGACGGGCGATATAATCAGGTGGGAATCCAGCCTTGACGGTACTAACTGGACTCCTATTGCTAATACGACTATTAGCCAGTCTTATAGTAATTTAACTAAGACCACGCGATACCGGGCGGTAGTGCAAAGTGGTATTTGCGCGGAGGTCACTTCCACTTCGGCTACCATTACGGTTAAGCCTGAAATTATAGCTTCTTTTAGCGGCATAACGGACGGCGCAACTTATTACTCCGGAGAAAGTAACAAAACCTTAAGCGGCGGCTCACCTGCCGGAGGTACATTTTCCGGACCGGGGGTAAGTACAACTGGTACCGGGAATAATAAAGCCACTGTTTTTTCTCCATGCACGGCACTGGGAGATGCAAATGAAAAGACCGTCAGTATCACTTATTCCGGTGTGTATGATGGCTGTACTTATTCCATTTCCAAGACGGTTACCGTTAAACGCTCGACCTACGCAGTAACCAATGTTGTAAGTGAACCATATTTCCCGATTTGCAAAGGCCAGAATACTTCTTTTACAGCAGTTGTGTACAGAGATGTGCAGGTAATTTACCCCTACATCAATTCTCCAACGGATATTAGCCTGCGTAATAATGCTGTTTATAATGAAGCGTATACTGCTTACTTCTTTGCGAAGTTTGGAAGGGAGCCCTCGCTTATTGAAAAGACTTACCCTGAAAGGTTACTGCAACCTATCGTCATTAACCCCAATCCTGCCTTAAGCATTCAGCAGCAGCTCAATGTTTCTCACTTAGTAGTACCAGCCAGTGATTTCTCTTACCAGTGGGAAAGAAACGGGGGCGCGCAAGGGAATGATAAGGATGTAAGAAGCATCGCGGCTCTATCATCTACTGACTACATCAGGGTGCTGGTAAAACCTAAAAATACCAATAACTGTATTACCTGGTCAGGGCCAACGGTTAGTAACGGAGGTGTCCAGAATGGGATGCCTTCAAACTTTTTGTTCTTCTCTGAGCCGGATTATTCACTGGTGCAGGCAGATGATGCCCCTCCTGTTAATATCTGTGCGGGGGATAATTCTGTAGAGATAGCATTTTCACAGGGTTCATTTAAATGGACCGAAACAAACGCTGAAATAACATGGAAGCTCAGGAGAGATGGTGTTGAATATTCTCTTGCCACTATTGCCATACCGCCCGATGCTACCGAGGCACAACTCAGTGATTATTTCAGCCTGACTGCGGAGGAGATCCGGCAGGGATTGGAATCGCAGAGCCCTCCTGTTTCTCCGGCAGAGCTGGTAGACGGCGACGAGGTTTTTATTGACTATGTCTCGGACATTGACAGAGTGGTTCGGCAGAAATGTGGCACAAGTGGAGAAGCTAATAGGAGTGAGATTGTAGATGTAGTAGTAAATGATATTTCTGCCCAGGCAGAGGATCAGAGCATGGAAGTATGCCAAACGGGCTCCGGAAGCTTTACACTTAATGTAACTGCTACAGGTACCGCTCCTGTAACTTATCAATGGTACCTGAATGGAACACTTATAGAAGGCCAGACATCCGGGACTATTACTATTGAGGATGCCCAGTATTCAGATGAAGGAGTTTATTCTGTTGAGGTAACAAACGGATGCGAGGAAATAGGTCCACTCGATGTCGGTACACTTACCATTGAACCTCTTTCCGTGGTAGAGGCGGAGCTTGAATATACCTGGATAGATCAGCATACATGGGAAATTAGAGCGGTGGAAAAAGCCCCGATTGAGCCGGGGGGCTTTGGGTCGAAACCTACTTTCGTCTGGTACCGAAGAGACAATTCTGTTTCTCCGGAATGGGACATTGTGCAGGAAGGCCCTTCCGATACCTATATAGAACGAAATTCCTCTGCCAATGTAGAAATTATGGCGGAAGTGGTGAATACCACAAGCTGTATTCTATACAACTTAAGTGCTCCGGATAATAGTAACCCTCTTCCTGTGGAATTATTTTCCTTTAAGGCCGAGCAGCAGGGAGGAGATGTTTTGCTGAAGTGGTCAACGGCAATGGAAAAAGATAATACGGGTTTTGAGGTGCAGGTCTCCTCAGATGCAAAGAATTACAGACCCGTTGCTTTTGTGAAAACCCAAAATGGCAACTCCAGCGCCATACAGGAATATGAATTTATCCATAAGGAGCCAGGCCTGCAAGGTTCGCTCTACTACAGGTTAAAGCAGATTGATGTTGACGGAACGGCCTCCTTTCATGGTCCTGTACATGTAGGGATTGAGGCAAGGAATGAGGTGTCTTTTTATCCTAACCCCTTCAATACTGAACTTAAGGCAGAGATAAGAGCGGAAGGGGAGGGAGAATTATTTATTTCTGTCACTAATGCAGTAGGTGCACAATTGCTGCAACAGACAATTCAGATAAAGGAAGGGGTAAGTATAGAAGAACTCATCTTTGATTCCTCTCTGCAGAGCGGGGTTTACATTGTTTCTGTTCGTATGAACGGATTCTCAAAGCGATACAGACTGCTGAAACAGTAAAGCTTGAAATAGTATTAGTGCGCCAGGAATAAATATTCCTTAAATATTTTTTATGAAAAAGTTTTCTATTGCTTCGATAATAATAATTCTCCTGGGATTCTTTTTTTGCACAGCCTTGTATGCACAAAGTCGTAGATCAATTCAATACAGAGAACATCCTTCTTCATTTGGAAGAAATCAGCGCTATTATGCTATAGGAGGTTTTATTGCCGGGCTTAATTATTTTGGTGATTTAGCGCCCACAAATGAGATAGGAAGTACCTACATCCCTCTTACAAGGGCAGGTTTGGGCATTACGGGTTCCTACAGGTTTAAAAGGTACCTCTCCGTAAGGTCTAACTTTATGTGGGGGCGGTTGAGGGGTGACGATATTACGGCAGATATGGAAGATGAAGATGGAAGGTTTCGCTATGCCAGGAACCTTCATTTTCGAAATGATATAAAAGAATTATCGTTTGAATTTGTGGTAGACTTTTTTAATCACCACAGGACTTTTGCCACACGGAGAAAGCTTTCACCTTACCTGTTTTTCGGTGTGGCTGTATTTCATCATAACCCAAGGGCTAAAGTACCTGAAATGGACGCTCTGCATTATGATATTTTTGAGTCACAGCCAATACAGGAAAATGATCCCCGCTATAATGGTGTTTCTCCCGGCGATTGGATTGCCTTAAAACCTTTGGGTACGGAAGGACAGCATTTGCCAGGATCAGATATTAAGCCCTACAGCAACTGGCAGTTTGCTGTTCCGGGAGGTATTGGGGCCAGATTTCGTGTAAACCGCTTATATGATATTAATCTGGAATTAGGGATGCGGCAAACATTTACAGATTATCTTGATGATGTGAGTACGGAATATATTAACCCCGGTGCTTTCGGAGAGGGACCGAAGGCTAACCTGGTTCGATTGATGAGTAACAGAAGTAAAGAACCGGTAACAGCCGTTACAGGAGAAAAGCGCAATTTAGAATATGTCCTGGAAAATGTTTATCCGGCAGTTTCTTTTGGTGAATTGCCGGATGAGTTCGGTCCGGGACCCTATGAATTGATTAATACCTATGGAATGGAAGGCCCGGATTATATCCGTGGAAAGGATGCGTATGATATTTTTATCGTTACAAAAATTACAGTTATCTATTATATAGGGAGTGGCTTTGGTTATAACAGGGTGATTGGGCCCTGATGCTGCTGTTTTGTTATCGCTCAGTATAATTTATCCCGCATTCCCCCCTTTCCTGATTCTTTGTAGTAGTTATTAAGCACTTCCACTTTAAAATTCTTTAGAATCCTGTTCTAACGGTGTACCTGTATATTTTCAAAACTGTAATTAAGCAGGTTATCCAGGACTTTTTCAACAGTAAGATTGTAGCCACTGATAGTAAAGGGGCTGAAGAAATGCGCATGCCTGCTTCAGCCAGGCTAATTTAAAGCATCTGCCGGTAAGGAGTGGAGCAGATTATAGAGGAAAGTCTGGTGGTTTTACATCCTTGAGGAGCAATTCAGCTGCAAAAGAAACACTACTAAAAGTAAAGAAAGGTAAGCTCTTCCCGTAGCCGGAATTTTAACTTGTTTCAGTAAGCGCTTACTTTCTGATTCTTCAAAAAACCTTCCTAAGTATTAAGAAAAGGAGCGGAAGAATGGCCTTTTTCTTTTATGCTCTTTTTGAAGGCAAAAGCTCCTCTACTAACAAAACCGTATGAATACCGTACACTACAGAGATTTAATCAACTCTTTATGCCTAAATTTTTACAACAAAGTCTCCTGGTTTTGTTTACAGGAGCCCTGCTTTTAATTGCCGGATGGAGCTGCTTTCAGGTATATCAATATTCCTCTCAACGGGCTGAAATAAAGAAAGACTACAGCGAAGTCAATAGTATTACTTATGGATTATTATCGGTGAATACCTGGCGCGACCACCTTACTACCATCGCGCTCAACCGGATTGAAGACTTTGAATTTACTCCTGCGCAGGAAGATACGCTGGTACACATGGTAGGGAACCTCATGTATGCAGGTATTGATAAAGTAGACAGCCTGGTAGACCGGAAGCAAACCACCATCAAGGGAAAGTTAAAGAAGTTTGCTTTTAAAACCCTGGTAGACGAGGAGAAGATAAGAGAAACGGTACCCTTGTTTTCTCAAACCCTCGTGAATGAAATCCAGAAACCGGAGAATAAGGAGGCTTTGAAATACATTGTCAGGAGTAAGCTGCTGGAATACAGTAATATTACACATGCGAATGCACCTGATTCGTTGCTGCTGGATTCCCTCCTGAACAAGTATGAGGCTGCCAGTCTCGATGATTTTAACCGGCAAACTGCCGCGGAACTGAAGATCCTGCAGGAATCTACTTATTTCTATACCTATATTGCCCTGGCGGTTGTATTGGTGTTTTTAATTCTGTGGTGGGTGTTAAAGAAGCAGAAGGCGGTTCATATTCCTCTGTTTGTAATGTCGGTACTGGTGTCGCTGGTAATTCTGGCAGCAGGTATTAGCGCTCCCATGATTGAAATAGATGCCCGTTTCCAGGAGGTTAATTTTTTACTGATAGGAGAAAAAATTTCCTTTAACGACCAGGTTATTTTCTTTCAGAGTAAAAGTATTATCGATGTAGTACAGATTCTGCTGGAAACAGGACAGATCGATTCTGTACTAGTTGGAGTGTTGATTCTGGCCTTTAGTATTCTTTTTCCGATTGCCAAATTAATTTCTACACAAATTTACCTGATGGGGAGTAAGCGCATAAGAAGCAATAAAATCCTCAACTTCTTTGCATTTAAGTCCGGAAAATGGAGCATGGCCGATGTATATGTTATCGCTATTTTTATGGCCTACATTGGTTTTCAGGGAATACTCGATAACCAGCTCTCTATTTTAAATGTAGATACTGAATCGCTCATGAGCATTTCGACCAATAAAACCTCCCTGCAGCCAGGCTTTTTGCTCTTTATAGGCTTTGTCCTGTTCAGCTTACTCCTGTCCCTGATTCTGAAGAAGGTGACATCTATGGAGAAAAAAGCTGTTTCTCCTGCAGAAAGAACTCCGCTGCGAAACCGCGATCGCCAGAGAATCATCCGCCCCCGGGAGGTGTAAGCTCAGCTGCTGAAGCGGGTGTCGGTGATGCGCCTCAGGTAGCTCATTTCGGCTACCTCAATGCTGGGGAAGCCAAACTCTTCGACCACCTTTCCTTTAATTAAATAGCAGCCGGGACCGGTAAAGGGGTACTTTGTCAGTACCTGCGGAAAATGGGTGGTGTCGAAGAAGTGTCCTTCCGTATCAATCCAGCTGGCGAAGCTCATGAGCTTTTGCTGCCGGGTGCGGATTACTTTATTGGTGACGAAGTAACCTGCAATTTCTACCTGCCGGCCAATATGGAGGGGCAGTTCGCCGGCCGTTAGTTTGGTAGCAGGCTGCTGCTCCAGCAGTTCAAAGGGCGAGCAGAGCGGAAAACCCAGCAGTTCTGTCTGCTCAAAGGCATCTTCCAGTGCATGAATGTCCAGCCTGGGCAGTTTGCTTTCCTTTTCTTCTGTCTGTGGAAATAGCGAGCTGGAACTACTCCTTTTTGCCTGCCCGTAACTGTTCTTTTCCCAGAGCAGTAAATGGCGTGACTTTCCGGTGAAGCGAAAGGCATTGATGCGAATTAGTAAGTTTAGCTGTTCTTTTTGTACGGGTACCCTTTGCAGGAAATCGGCAAATCCGGTGTAGGGACCATTTTCTTCACGCTCCCTGATGAGCTGACTCGCTACTTTTATTTCGAACTCCTTCAGGTGTACGAAGCCAAGGTAAATGGTGCTGCCTTTAATGGTGCTGAGGTACTGGCTGTGGTTTACGCAGGGAGGTTCTGTGGTGGCTCCGCACATACGTGCCTCGTGCACATAGTGCTCCATGGCATAAAAGCCGCCGAAGTTATTGATAACGGCCACCATAAATTCCAGTGGATAATACGCCTTGAGGTAAAGACTCTGAAAACTTTCCACGGCATAGGAGGCGGAGTGGGCCTTGCAGAAGCTGTAGCCGGCAAAACTCTCCATCTGCCGCCATACTTCGTGGCTAAGCTCATCGGTATGGCCTTTTGCTTTACAGCCCTCGAAGAAGCGCTGCTTAATGCGTAACATCTGCTCGCGGCTGCGGCCCTTGCCGCTCATGCTCCGCCGGAGCACATCGGCCTCGCCTAAATCGAGC
The DNA here is from genome assembly GCF_000346615.1 of Nafulsella turpanensis ZLM-10. Taxonomy (GTDB): domain Bacteria; phylum Bacteroidota; class Bacteroidia; order Cytophagales; family Cyclobacteriaceae; genus Nafulsella; species Nafulsella turpanensis. The sequence goes on along the minus strand of NZ_ANNU01000032.1, from coordinate 23,337 downwards.
CCGGCAAAGTGGTGGGCAATTTTAATTACATCTTCCTGATACACCATTACCCCGTAGGTTTCGGCCAGCAGCTCTTCAAACACGGGGTGCAGGTAGCGGATAGTCTCCGGCTCGTTATGGCGGCGGATGTACTCCTGCATCATGCCCGACTGCGATACGCCCGGGCGGATAATGGAGCTGGCGGCCACTAATATTTCAAAGCTGTTGCAGCGAAGCTTGGAGAGCAGGCCCCGCATACCCGGCGACTCAATGTAGAAGCAGCCAATGGTTTGGGCGTTCAGCAGCATCTCCAGCACCTTTTTATCTTTCTTAAACTTCTCAGTCTGCTGAATATCGATATGGATGCCCCTGTTTTCCCGAACCAGCTGCACGGCTTCCTTTATGTGCCCCAGGCCGCGCTGGCTCAGGATGTCGTATTTGTAAAAGCCGAACTCCTCGGCAGTATACATATCGAAGTGCACAATGGGGAAGCCCTTGGGCATCAGCATTTTGGCCGAATAGCAGTTAATGGGCTCTTCTGTAATCAGTACCCCGCCGGCATGGATGGAGAGGTGGTTGGGAAAGCCGTCCAGCTGCCGGGCATAGTGGAGAATCTGCTGCCCTATTTCGTCGGTGGCACTTCGCTGCCTGAGCAGACTTTCAATTTCCTGTGGAGGAAGGCCAAACACCTTTCCCAGCTCCCGTATCAGTGCCTTCGCCTGAAAAGTGGTAACGGTGGCGAGCAGGGCCACATGGCCGCGGGCATAACGTTTGAAGATATAGTCGACAATCTCATCGCGCTCGTCCCAGCTGAAGTCGATATCGAAATCGGGCGGGGAGGAGCGCTGTGGATTGATAAAGCGTTCGAAATAAAGGTTGAGGGCGATAGGATCTACCTCCGTAATGCCGAGGCAGTAAGCCACAAGGGAATTGGCTCCGCTGCCGCGGCCTACATGGCGGAAGCCGCGCATCTGGGCATAGCGGATAATGTCGTGGGTAATAAGAAAGTAAGGAGCAAAATGGAGCTGGTCAATCATTTCAATTTCCCGCTCAAAGCGCTTCAGTATTTCTTTTGAGGGAGCCGGATAGCGGTTCTTAAAGCCGTCCTGTGCCAGTTTTTCGAGCAGAAGCCGGTCATCTTCCGTACTGCCGGTAAAGCTTTTGCGGTTTTTGGGTGTATTTAGCTCGAAGTGGATGCTGCAGGCATTCAGCAGCTTTCGGGTGTTTTCGATTACTTTCGGATAGGGGGCAAATATCTCTTCCAGCTTTTCCTGCGGCACAAAGTGGTCGCCGGGCAGGGCAAGGTGGGTGGTGTCGAGCCGGCTGCGGAGTACGTTCTGGTCGACTGACTGTAGCAGGCAGTGCAGTTCATAGCCGTTGGTGCCGCTGAAATTCTCGTCGGGGGTGGAAAGAAGCTGGTAGTCTTCTGTTGTGGCAAGAGAAACCGGCTGCAGGATAAGCGCTTTATTAAGAGCATAGCGAATGGGAGAGGAGTATATTTTCGTAACTTCCTGCGGCCGGATGCCAATAAATTCGTGCTCTTCGGGCGGCTGCCGTAAGTCGAAGCTGAGGGGGTAAATAATATAGGTGTGCTCCATATAAGGAGCCCGTTCCGGCAGTGTTTTTCCTTCTTTGGAATGCTCCGATAAAAAGTGGTTGAGCAGGTAAAAGCCCTTATTGTTCTGTGCGAGACCAATGTACAGCAGCTTATTCTCTTTATCGCGAAACTCAATGCCGGCAATTAGCTCTATGCCCTGCTGCCGACAGGCGCTGTAAAATTCAAGCATGCAGGAGGTGTTGTTGATATCCGTGAGGGCGAGCTTACGAATACCCTTCGCGGCAGCCAGCCGCACCAGCTGAAGAGGGCTGAGTGTGCCGAAGCGCAGGCTGTACCAGGTGTGGCAGTTGAGGAACATAATTTTAGTATTGAGTCATGAGTATTGAGTCCTTAGCTTTCGTAGCTGAAGCACCTTGTGGCGAAGTACCCTTGCCCCGAGCTCATCGGTTTTAGCTGTTAAGCTGCCACGCGTTTGCAACGCGTGACCTCTTCTCTTTCTTCTTGAGTAAAAGCCCTTGCCTCTCTCAGGTGTGCCCTTCTCTTTTTAACGCACGTCTATAATGCGTGATTTCCCTGGAAAAGCTACTTCCGGTCTCAAAAAGCCGGCCTGTCATGAACATACCGCTCTGCTCTCAGAGCGAAAAGGCACGGAGTACTTTGTCGATGCCATGCTTGTTTTTGATATAGTCCAGTGCCTGGTAGAGGCGGATTTCCTTTGGGGTATCTTCCAGCAGGCTGATTTGCTGATGACCGTGCACCAGCTGGCTGAGCCGTAGCCCGATGAGGCGCACCAGCACTCTTTTCTGGTACAGCTTTTCAAAAAGCTCAAGGGCATGGGCCTGAATAAGCTTATCGCTGGCGTTGAGGGCAATGCTCTTCTGCCGGGTATAGGTGTTAAAATCGGAATAGCGGACTTTTACGGTAATACAGCCGGTGAGCTTATTATGCTGCCTTAGCCGAAAGCCCAGCTCCTCGCTCATTTTACTTAAGGCGGCTCTCAGGAAGTGCAGGTCGATGGTGTCCTGCTGAAAAGTTCTTTCGGTAGAGATGGATTTTGCTTCGGAATAGGGGACGACAGGAGTGGTGTCGATAGCCTGGGCCTTGTTCCACAGCTCCCTTCCGCGGCTGCCAAACTCCCGCTCCAGCAGTCGTACAGGTACCTTGCTGAGGGTATGAATTTTTTTAACGCCCATGGCGCTGAGCTGCTGAAAAGTAACCTTACCGATGGAGGGAATCTTTTTAATGGAAAGGGGTGCAATAAACTCTTTTTCAATGCCGCTCCTGACCTGTATTTTGCCGCCGGGTTTGCCTTCGTTGGTGGCCATTTTCGAAATAAGCTTGCTGGTCGACAGCCCGAAGCTGACGGGAAGGCCGGCTTCCTTCAGTACTGTCTGCTTCAGCTCCTGTGCGTACTGGTAGATACCGAAGAAGCGGTCCATGCCACTCATATCGGCATAAAATTCGTCGATAGATGCTTTTTCGAGCAGCGGTACCTTTTCGGAAATAATGTCTGTAACCAGTCGGGAGTAGCCGGAATAGCTTTCCATATCGCCGCGGATATAGATGGCGTGGGGGCAGAGCTGGCGGGCCAGCTGCATGGGCATGGCTGAGCTAATACCATGGGCACGGGCTTCGTAACTGCAGGAAGCCACTACGCCACGGCTGCCGGTTCCGCCAATAATAACGGGCTTCCCCTCGAGCAAAGAATTTTTTAAGCGCTCGACCGATACGAAAAAAGCATCGAGGTCGAGGTGCAGTATACTGCGCGATGAGGTGGTTGGATAAGACATGGCTTTGGCTATTAATTTTAGCAATACTAAAATCAATACTGCTGAAAAGCCACTTTATTTGCTAAAAAAGTTATCAACTTATCCACAATAATTCTCTATTACTATAATTTTTAGTAATAGGAGGGGTATTAATCCACTGATTAGCAGCCGGATGTGGGGAAAGGAAGGAACCTCCTGCTAAGCCTCAGGAGGAGTTTCTGATTTTAAATAGATTCTAAAAAGAGAGCCTTTCCCTTCTTTACTCTCAATCTCTATTCTTCCCTCGTTATTGTCGACTATCCTTTTAACGATGGCCATGCCTACCCCTGTGCTTTCGACATGCTGGTGCAGCCTTTTAAACATCATAAACACCTTGTGCCGGTCTTTTTCTTTAATACCCAGCCCGTTATCCTGTACACTCAGTAAAATGAAGTTTTCGTCTACAGTAGTACTTACTGTAATTTGTGGCTGTCGCTCAGGGGAGCGGTATTTAATGGCATTGGAAACAAGGTTATAAAGGATGCTGCCAAGGTTCTTTTTGGAGAAGTATATTGCAGGTGCCCCGGAGAAATCTTCGGTAATGAGGGCTTTTGACTCGTCGATTGTAGTTTTTATATTCGATTTTACTTCTTCAAACACCTCTGTAAACGAAACCTCCGCAAGGTCCTCTTCTGTACTGCTTTGCACTTTGGCCACTTCTGCTAAATCCTTAATAGTGGCCTTAAACCTGTCGATGGAAGTATGAATCAGCTCCATCAGGCTTGCTATTTTTTCGTGGTTCGGAGGGTTAGTGTTAAAGAATTTACTGAGCAGATTTACCAGTCCTTCGATATTCGTGATAGGAGCTTTCAGATCGTGCGAAGCGGTATAAATAAAGTTATCGAGGTCGTTATTAATTTTTGTAAGCTGCTCGTTTTTGTGTCGAAGATGCTCTGCGGCCTGTCTGCGTTCTGTAATATCCGTCATGGTACCGGAGAGCTTTGCGGTAGTTCCCTGCCTGTCGAGTATGGCTTTGCCTTTTAACAGCACATTCCTGATTTTACCGGAAGGATGCACCACACGACATTCCACCTCAAACTTTTCGTTACGCTCGAGGTGTCCGGTGAGGGCTTCATCAATCGAAGGCTGATCTTCGGGGTGTATACAATCTGCAACGGACTTAAAACTGCGCTGAGCCTCGGGTATATCGATACCTATTATTTCAGAAAAGCGCTGATTCCACCATGCTCTGTCATCTTTAAAATCCCATTCCCATATACCATCGTTGGAGCCGTCAATTACGCGGGAGAAAAGCTCCTTACTTTCCTTTAAGGCTTCTTCGGTTTGCTTGCGGTCGCTGATGTCCTGCATAGAACCAATCATACGAATGGGCCGGCCCTCTTTATCGTGAAGTACAAAGCCTCTGTCAAAAACAATTTTGAAGCCACCATCACCGGTAAGGTAGCGGTACTCTTCCGACCAGTGCTCTTCCCCTGAATCAATTACTGCGTGGATGCCATTTACCACCCGGTCGCGGTCTTCGGGGTGTACATGCTCATACCACCAGCTGGCGGTTCTGTCCACTTCTTCGGGCTTATAGTTGAACATGGAATAAATTCCTTCGTTCCAGTTGATTTCCTGTGTTTGTAAATTCCAGTCCCAGATGGCATCCTGTGTGGCCTGATTCACCAGCTGATACCACGAATTGGTACGTTTCAGGCTTTCCTCCGCCAGTTTGCTTTCCGTAATGTCCTGCGCAACTCCTGCAATATATTTTGGCTTTCCTTCGGCATCTTTGATAGAGGCGCCGTAAACGTTTACCCATATATAGGAGCCATCACCGCACAGGTAACGCTTTTCAATCTTAAAAGGAATGCCATCTTCTGCAGCCCTCTTAAACAGGGGAATGTTGGCCTGCAGGTCTTCCGGGTGAGTGAGGTCGGTTATACGCATCTGATAGAGTTCCTCTCTGCTCCTCCCCAGCATTTCGCAGTAGCGCTCATTTACGAGGGTAAATTTTCCTGATAAATCGGTTAGCGCAATGCCTACGGATGTTTGATTGAAAATGCTGCTGAAGCGTTCTTCGCTTTCTTTTAATTCATTTTCGGCCTGCTTGCGCTCCGAAATATCACTGAAGAGAAGCGCAATTCTGTGGTTGTTCTGGTCGCTCATCCGGAAGGCATACACATCGAACCAGCGCCCCATGGCATCGGAGCCTTGCGTAAAGCGGAGGGGGGTACCGGTTAAGGCTACCTTTCCGTACTGTTCAAACCAGTGGGGCTCTAAATCGGGTACAAGTTCGCGAGCGGTTTTTCCTTCTGCCTGCTTCAGTCCTGTCTGCACCTCAAACATGGGGTTGGTTTCAATAAAACGGTAATCTACCGGCTTATTATCGGCATCGAATATGAGATCAATGATACAAAAGCCCTGTTCCATCGATTCGAACAGGTTGCGGTATTTTGCTTCACTTTCTTCTACTTTCTGCCGGCTCACTACCTGTTCGGTAATATCATTCACAAGGGTATAAAAACCCTCTACTTTGCCATCGCGAATATCGGGTATATAGCTGGTGCGGATATGCTTAACAAAATCTTCGCGGTAAGGCATCCTTGATTCAAAATCCAGCCGTTCGCCGGCCAGTGCCCGATCAATATACTCTTTTAGACCAAAATATGCCTTGTCGCCCACTACCTGGCGAACGGGCCGGCCTATCAGTTCCCCGGCCCTGAGCGGGAACCATTCCTCATATGCCTTATTGGCAAAACGGTACCTTTCTTCTTTGTCGAGATAGCCGATTAGTACAGGGAGGGCATCGGTAATCAGGCGGAGCTGTCTTTCCCTGTTCTCAGATTCAAAGCGGGCCTCTACCTGGTCGCTTACTTCCGTAATAAGTTGTATAATGCCAATGACCTGTTGCTCATGATTCCGGAGTGGCTGGTAAATGATATTGTAAAAACCAATGGCAGGCTTTCCTGCCCGTGTCATGCTTACAGGCACTTCCAGTGCCTCGTAAGGGCGGCCGGAGGTAAATACTCCTGCAAGAATATCTTCAAAGCCCTGGCCTTTTACTTCCGGCAGTGCATCAAAAATAGCTTTGCCTACTAAATCCTCCGGTGCACGACCCAGTATTTCGCTCATCTGCGGGTTTACCAATTCAACAACATGCTCTTTGCCTTTAAAAATGGCAACGCCTACCGGGAGCTGCATAAAAACAGCCTCCAGCCTTTTCTGCTCCCAGTTTAGCTGCGAAAGTGCATATTGCTCGCGGGCGGCAAGATGCTCGATGTGGCGCTGGTTTTTAATACTGTCTGTTACATCGCTTACTTTATGGATGATGTACAAAACCTCGCCTTCTTCATCCAGTACAGGTGTATTGGTGGGGTTCCAGTACTTCTCTTCAAAACCTCCTCCCATAGACTGCGGTCGTGGCACATCGTAGCGTTGCAGGGGCATTTGATGAGGCTGCTTAGTTTTTAGTGCCTCCTGCAGAGAGGTAAATAAATTACTGACTGAATTGGCATCTGGTGTATCGGGGTTGTCGGGAAAAGCATCGAATACATATTTACCCACAATCGCCGGGCGTTCGGTAAAAGTTGCAGCAAGGTAAGCGTTGCTGGCGGTGAGCACATGCAGTTCCGGTGAAAGGATAAGGTACAAATCCGGAATGGACTCAAATACTTTAAGCTTATCGAATGTGAGAAAATCTGTCTGGGGCATTAAAGAGAAAAATTAGAGAAAAGTCATTTGAAAAATATTTACTACCTCCGGTTTAATCCTCTTAAACAGGCTGCGATACAGGAAAACAGAAAGTGCAGCACCGGGTTTGTTCATCTGGCTGTTCGTTAAAAGCTCTGGTGCCGCTTCCCTGTGGAGTTTTATATTATTCCACCCACTGAACCACAGGCGCTGCTGTGGTTCAGTGGGTGGAATAATAAGTTATTTTGCTGAAAAAGCTAATTGAGACGCTCCCGGTACTGGTGTTATGGTTAAAAATGAATTTATGGCTGCTTAATTCAGATCTCTAATATACTTACAATTTGTATATTCTCCTTCAATAGCCGGCCAGAAAAATAGTTGATGTTGCCTGATGAGGGCATTAAAGTGTGCATGCCTGGCCGCTATCAGCTAGCTTTGCCGTTGGCAGCACCAGGGGCAGGCGATAAGGTCTTTTTGGCATCATTCAAAAAATAGCATTGACAGAGGTGGTGAGGAAGGTGATACCTGCAACTTTGCCTGTATATCTTATGGCTGCTCAGTAAAAATAACAGTAAAATTAGTGCCTTTGCCAGGTTCACTTTCTACTTTAATATTGGCCGAGTGGTCCTGCAAAATAGCTTTTACATTTGCCAGCCCTACACCCATGCCTTTAGGTTTACTGGTGTAATAGGCGTCGAACATTTTAGAGAGCTGCTCCTTTGTCATGCCGCAGCCATTATCCTGAACACTCAAGAGTATTTTATCATTCTGCTGGCGGACGGAGAGCGCTAAAATCCCTTTCTGCTCTTCCATGGCTTCTATGGCATTCATGATAATATTGAGGAAAGCCACTTTCAATCGCTCCCGGTCGGCATGGACGATACAACCCTTGCTGAAATGTCGCTCTACTCTGATTTCTTTCAGGAAAATGCGGTCCTGGGCCTGGTTGAGTACTTCTTCGGCCAGCACCGCTAAATCGCTCTCGATAAAAGCACCGGGTTCTGCTACGGAAATATTGAGAAGCTCGTTTATATAATTGCTTATGCGATGGCAGCTTTTCAAAACAATATCGAAATAAACCAGCGCATCCTCTTTACCTTTCAGCTCCTGCTCCAGTTCTTTCTGGATGATTTCCATAGACAAGGCAATGTTGGCGGCTGGTCCTCGTACCTCATGTGCAATGGTGCGGGCCATGGTTCCTTTTACCGAGAGCTTTTCGGCTTCCAGCAGGGCCTTGGTGGTGTTTTTCTCTTCCGTAACATCGCGCATAATAGAGAGCAACTGTACTACCTTTCCTTCTTCGTTTCGCTTAAAAACCCGGGTTCTGCAGTGGAACCAGCGCCATTCCCTTTGCCTGTTCTGCAGGCGTAATTCTATTTCTTTAAGTTCTTCGTCAGAGGCATCTTCGAAGCTCTGGGTAAAAGTCTGTGCCGATTCTCTATCGTCGGGGTGGAGCAGAGAGAATAGTACTTCGGGGGGCATGGCCCGGAGGGTTTTAAGGCTCTTGCCCAGCAGCGAATACAGGTCGCGGTTTATATACTTCAGTCGCATTTGCTCCAGGTCATACACAAACAGAATATCGGGTGTAATGTCGGCTATTTTCTGAATAAAATGAACATTCTCCTGCAGTGCATGCGTGCGTTCTGCCACCTGCTGCTCCAGCGAGTTGTTAAACTCTTTAAGCTGCTGTTCGGCCCTTTTCTGCTTGCCAATATCGACGACAAATCCTACACATTCGTTTTCGCTCAGGCGTTTGCCGGCAAAAAGCCCCCACCAGCGTGAGCCATCCGGGCGGAAGTATTGTTTTTCGTAGGGGGTATTTTGTCCTTCGCTTAAGAGTTCCTCCCTGGCTTTAAGGGTGGCTTCCATAAATTCCGGTGGCGTTGCTTTATCCCAGCGTACTTTGCCACTGATGAAGTCTTCATGTGAGTAGCCGCTCATTTGCTGGAAAGCCTTATTGGCATCGTAAATTTTACCTTCGAGATCGAAGAAAGTAATACCAACAGTTTTAATTGAAATGGCCTTTTGCAGGCGCTTCTTCGAACGATGTAAAGATTCTTCGGCAAGCTTGCGGTCATGTATATCGGTCGATGCACCAAACCACCTGCTTATTTTACCGGTCTTTGGGTCGCGATAGGGATTGGCCCGGTTCAGAAACCAGCGGTATTCTCCTGTTGCTGAACGGGTGCGCTGCTCAACTTCCATGCTGTTGCCCGTTTGCATTGCCTCATTAAAGGCGGCCATTACCTTTGGCGCATCCTCAGGGTGGATAAAGTTAGCGGCAATCTCTGCGGCCGTAGTAGGTTCGAAGAGTACTCCTGAGTAGGCGGACCATTGTTTGTTAAGAAACTCTGCCCGGCCTTCTGCATCGGTAATCCAGATAATCTGTGGAATTGTATCGGCCATAAGCCGGAAACGCTCTTCCGATTCGCGAAGGACTTCTTCATGGCGCTTGCGGTCAGTGATATCATTAAAGAGCACTGCCACCTGCCGATCCTCCGGAGCGCCTATCCGGAAAATACTTATGTCGAACCATTTTTCAGTCGCCGCTACATAATCCTCAAATCGCATGGGTTCCCCTGTAAGTGCCACCTGTCCATAGTTGGCGAAACGAGAAAAACTAATATCCGGTAGCAGTTCTGCTAAACTTTTGCCAGGGGCATTTTTTATGCCTGAATATTTTTCGAAAGCAGGATTGGTATCAATGAAGCGGTAATCAGCAACCTGTTTTTCTGAAGACTCCTTCTCCTCGCTAAAAACTACCTCCAGAATACAGAAACCTTCGTCTATGGAGTCAAAGAGCGTGCGGTACCGGTTGCTAAGCTGTTGTGTAAGCTCATCTTTTAGCCGGAGAACTTCCTCCTCTGTTTTCTTTTGCTCAGTAATATCCTGAAGGGTTCCATATACCCGAAGGGGTATTCCCTTCTCATTGCAAGAAAGAGCTGCCCTCCGGTGCACATAGCGCACACTGCCATCGGGGCGAATAATGCGGTTGATTAAGTCAAAAGGTTCACCGGTTTTATGAGAATGGCGAATGGCTTCCATGCATTCATCTACATCATCCGGGTGAATAAAAGACATGAACTTTTCGGTGCTCATAGGTTCTGCCTGCGGCTCCAGACCGTGAATGCGGAAAAATTCATCAGAGCAGTATACCATGTCTCCTGGTAAATTCCGCTCAAAGCTCCCGATGTGGCCAATGGCCTGGGCATCCTTAAAGCGCCGGTGCTCTTCCTGTAGCTTTTTCTCTGCTAGTTTCTGCTCATGAATATTCTGGGCAATGCCGATGGTTTGTACTACCTGCCCTTCTGCATCGCGCTTAAACACTTTGTCTTTGATCCTGAACCAGTTCCAGTCCCTGCCGGCTAATTTTAGTCGTACCTCAACCACTTTTTCGTTGTGGTCGGGCAGTTGCCTGCAGGCCTCGAGGTTCGCCATGCGGAGCTCGTAATCCTGCGGGTGTACCAGCATTTTAAAAATGTCGGAGCCTTTATCGTAAATGTAATTCGCATCATGCCCGAGTAAATACTCTACCCTGCTGTTGACATAGAGAATCTCATGGCTATTGAGGTCGATAACGAACAGGAGCTCTGGTGTGAAATCAGCTAATTGCTGCAGGAAACTTTGCTGGTATTGACTTTGCCGTAACGGCTTATCTTTTGACGATTGCTTCGAAGATGCCATAAAGTTTACTAAAAAAGTTGTACACCAAAGAATAAGACCGGAATCCGGCGCTTTTATTATTCTCTACACATGAGCTTCCGGGAGTATAAGCAACTAAATGCCCGGACAAATTAAAAATATGTTGCTACTGTATAATTAAAACAAAATCACGCTAATTTACAAATAGTTGCCGGAAGTTTATAGTTGGCAGGCTAAAAGGAGTCTGATGCGGGGGTGAGGCTAAATGGTAGCGCTAAAAGATGAACCTGCTTTTTCAAAGAAAGTATATTGTTAAAAGTGGCAGGGAGAGGGGATTTCCCCCGGGCTATTAATGGCTTTGCTGGTCCCTCTTCTGGTAGCCAGGCGGCTGTCTGAAAAGCCTGTAATGCTTCTGTTTCAGCGCCTGGATCAGCCCATTATGCATGTGCAGTAAAAAATAATAGTGTTCAATTTTGGTATTTCATCTGTTCTACTACACCTTTGCAGAACAAGTCAATTACTTACCAGTGGTTGATTTATAAAGAAGAAGGGAGAGAACAGGCTCTATGAACTTCTAGCAACCCTGCCCAGCCTACGCGGCCCGGCAACGGTGCTAATTCCTGCCTATTTAGGAGATATAAATACCAAACCGATGCACAACGCTTTGTTTACCCGTCATTTATTTTTTCACCAGGGCTTTCAGTCTCAGGTTTCAGCGGTAGATACCTCTTGTTGTTGCTGTTGTTGTTGCTAATCTTTTTCCGGCAAAAGAAAGATATTCTGAAGGCATAAGCCAACTCTCTGCAGAGGCAGGGGAGGCTGTGTTCACTCACTTCTCTCTTCGTTTCCTGTATCTGCCGGAATAATACCTCCATCTAATTTTAATGGTACACAAGGCAAAAAACTTTTGCTTTACTCACCAGAGAACTAAATGCATTTTTATTGCATTAGTGTTTAAACATCTATTAAGCTTAATTATACCTAAATTTATTTATATGTCTAATCTTCAGCAAGAAAAAGCCATTGCGGTTTTTTATGAACACCCCGACTGGTTTCGTCCTTTATTCAGCGAGCTTGAGTCCAGAGGGCTTCCCTTTGTAAAGCTCAATGCTGCTCAGCATTATTTTGATGTGGCGGAGCAGGAGCCTCCCTATAACCTGTTCTTTAACCGCATGAGCCCTTCGGCCTATCTGCGGAACAATGAGCAGGGAATTTTTTATACTCTCGGATTACTGGCCCAGCTCGAAAAGCTTGGAGTACCGGTGGTAAATGGTTACAAGGCCTTTCAGTACGAAACTTCAAAAGCCCTGCAGATGAGTCTTTTACAGTCGCTGAAGCTTCCCTACCCAAAGGCAAGGGTTATTAACCACCCTTCCCAGGCGGTGGCCGCGGCGGATGGACTACGCTTTCCGGTGGTAGTAAAAGCCAATATTGGCGGTAGCGGTGCAGGTATTACCCGCTATAACTCCCCTGAAGAGCTGCAGGCGGCGGTTGATGCTGGCGAGATCAGCCTCGGCCTTGACCATACTGCCCTGGTGCAGGAGTATATTACAGCCCGTGGAGGGCATATTAACCGGGTGGAAACCCTGGGGGGCAAGTACCTCTATGCCATTAAAGTCTACACCTCCGGCGAAAGTTTTAACCTTTGCCCGGCCGATATTTGCCAGACCACGAATGGACAGGAACTCACCCGTAATGCCTGCGCCCTCGATGCACCGAAGAACGGCTTAAAAGTCGAAGCCTTTACGCCTCCGAATGAAGTGATTGAGGCTATTGAACGAACTGTTCAGGCAGCTGGTATTGATGTAGGTGGAATTGAATACATGGTCGACGACCGCGACGGGCAGCTTTACTATTACGACATCAACGCACTGTCGAACTTTGTGGCCGATGCCGTAAACGTGATAGGTTTTAACCCGCATGAGCGCCTGGTCGATTTCCTTGAAAGAAAAGCGAACCTAAAACTGGAGGAGGTATAAGATGGAGTTTGGATATTGGTTACCCGTATTTGGCGGCTGGCTGCGGAATGTAGAGGATGAAAAAATGGATATCTCCTGGGACTACATTCGCACACTGGCCCAAAAGAGCGAAGACTGGGGCTATAGTCTTAGCCTGATTGCAGAATTATACCTGAACGATATAAAAGGGGAGGAGGCGCCTTCCATGGATGCCTGGTCTACGGCAGCAGCCCTTGCAGCTGTTACCAAAGAACTGGAAATTATGGTGGCGGTACGGCCTACCTTTCATAATCCGGCCCTGCTGGCAAAGCAGGTGGCAAACCTGGCCCACATCAGTAGCGATAGAATATCGCTGAACGTGGTGGCTTCCTGGTGGAAAACCGAGGCCTTAAAATACGGCATTGATTTTGAAGAGCACGACGACCGATATGCCCGTACCAGCGAATGGATTGAAGTTATTCATCGCCTCTGGGAAAAAGACCATGTAAGCTATGAAGGAAAGTACTACCAGGTAGCTGATAATGTACTGCAGCCAAAACCAGCTAAAAAGCCCTTCCTCTATGCAGGAGGGGAATCGGAAGCGGCTCGGAATATGATTACCAGCCAGTGCGATGGCTATGTAATGCATGGTGCCAGCCCGGAACAGATTGGTGAAAAAATAGCCGATATGAAGCAGCGCCGCGAACAAAAGGGCCTTCCGCCAATGAAGTTTGGTGTGGCTGCTTATTCCATCGTCCGAAATAATGAGCAGGAGGTAAAAAAGGAGCTGGAGCGCATTACAAATGTGGAAGCCAGCTCTGTCAGCTACAAAAATTACCAGGAGTGGCTGGCGAATACACAGCTGCAGCATAAACCCTCGCTCGAAGATTATTCAGTATCGAATCGCGGCCTGCGTAGCGGTTTAACCGGCACCCCCGCCCAGGTGCAGGACCAGATTGCTGCTTTCGAAAAAGTAGGAGTGGACTTCTTCCTGCTGCAGTGCAGTCCGCAGCTGGAAGAAATGGAGCGTTTTTCTGAGTCCGTTATAGGTGTACTGCAGTAAGCAGGTGAGTTTCGGAAACGGCTTTTCAGCTTAAATAAATTAAGAGGCTATCAGTTAAATGGTAGCCTCTTTTTATTGATATAACTGAAGTGGAACGTGTAAAATAGAATAAAGACTGCGCCCATAATATGTGAGGTTTTGCTGCATGATATTTTAGTTTTTTAACCTTTTTATTCTTTTATAGTAATAACTACAAGCTCCCCTTTTGCAGCGGAAGGTGATGGTGAAAGTTTAGACGGGCGAATGTAACAGGACGCATAATTGAGGATGAAGAAGTAAGAATAGTTGTAGCGGATGACCATCCGGAGAATAGAAGGACAGGCTAATGATAAAAGAAAAGAGATGAAAAAATATTTACTGTTACTCCTTTTTTTGGGAGCCACACAATTACAGGCACAAACAACGGGTGAAGAAGAGCTGGGAAACTGGCTTATGTTATTCGGCAATGCAAAACTTTCAGATCAATATAACCTGCACGCAGAAGCACAGCTGAGGTTGTACGAACCATTGAGTAATTTCAACCAGCTGCTCCTGAGGGTGGGACTGGGCAGGAAGTTAAGTCCCCAGGCAAGTGTAATGGCAGGGTATGGCTATATTCCAACCTCTTCTTTCGATAAGGAAGAGTTTAAGAGCAGTACCATTGAACATAGAATATGGGAGCAGCTCGTGCTTACTAACCAATTAGGAAGGCTCTACTTCGAGCACCGCTACAGAATTGAGCAGCGATGGATTTCATCAACTCTCAATGACAAATACCTCAACCGACTGCGCTACCGCCTGCTGGTCAATATTCCCCTGAACCATGCAGAGTTAACAGAGAATACCTTGTTCGCAACTTTTTATGATGAGGTGTTTTTAAATGTAGTTGAAAACCCTTTCGATCAGAACAGGCTTTATGCCGCACTTGGGTATAAGTTTAACGCATTCCTCAGCTTACAGGCGGGCTACCTCCGGCATAAAGTGTCGGCTGGTAATTTAGACCGACTGCAGCTGGCGCTCTTTCTGAACATGGACTTTAGAAGGTCTGACGATTAAAGGTGATTGCGGGCAGGGATTAAACATTGAAGGTAAGATACAGCAAAGCCATCCTCTGTCAACAAGCATAGCGGATTAGGTAAAAAAATAAGACAGCCCTATATGCTGGGTAGTAGCTGGAGGAAAAAGACGGAGAAAGTTCGGAAAGAAGCGTTGCAGCGCCCGGAGTTCCATATGTCCGGTTATCCACTCGTTTAATTTAATAAGATCTTATGAAAAATGTATTTTTTGTAGCCTTTCTTTTTTTCTCTGCTAATGTACTGGCTCAGGAAGATAAAGTGCAGGCATTAGGCCTTTACCTTGAAAATTATGAGTATCCTTTTGAGGTAAATTATATAAATATCTCCAATCAGGCGGGAGCCATGCCTGCGGGCAGTCCTTACCAAATGGCTTATATGGATGTGCAGCCCGAGCAGCCTAATGGCGAAACGGTCATGCTCCTGCACGGGAAGAACTTTAACGGTGCCTATTGGGAGGAGACGGCCCGCGCTTTGGCAAAAGAAGGATTTAGGGTAATTATACCTGACCAGATTGGCTTTGGTAAATCCTCGAAGCCGGTAAACTTTCAGTATTCTTTTCAGCAGTTAGCCCTTAATACCAAAGCACTACTGGACTCTTTAGGAGTGGAAAAAACTGCCGTACTTGGCCATTCCATGGGAGGGATGCTTGCTACTCGCTTTGCCCTTATGTTTCCGGAACGAACAACAGAGCTGGTACTGGAGAACCCTATTGGCCTGGAAGACTGGAAGCTGAAGGTGCCTTACCGGCCAGTGGAATGGTGGTATGAGAATGAATTGAAGAAGGATTATGCGAGCATCAAAAACTATCAGCTCCAGAGCTATTACGACGGGCAGTGGAAGCCGGCTTACGACCCATGGGTAAATGTGCTGGCGGGCTGGACAAAGAACATCAATTATCCTCTTATTGCATGGAATGCCGCCCTTACCTACGATATGATTTTTACACAGCCGGTGGTGTATGAATTCGACCAGCTGGAGGTGCCAACACTGCTGATTATTGGCCAGCGCGACCGGACGGCGCTCGGAAAGAACCTGGTTTCGCCGGAGGTCCGGGAAACACTGGGTAACTACCCTGATCTGGGAAAAGCCACGGCACGTAAAATTAAAAATTCTAAACTCGTGGAGTTAAATAATGTCGGTCACCTACCGCATATCGAAGCTTTTGATCGTTTTATCGAACCTTTGGTTACTTTCCTGGAAGAAGAGAAATGAAGTTTCATTTCAATAGTTTATAACAACTGGCAGGAAGGTGCTTCAATATAAGAAGATGGTACGCCTTGTAAACGCGCGACAGATAGCGGTTGGAAGGAAACCTACTACTGAAGATGAAGGTGTTTTGGGTGGTTTGATATTGAAAAGGAACCTGTACCTAATGCCGGTAGACTCTTTGTAAGGCTGGTAAAAGTAAGTCTACTCCTAAAAGGCATTGGCGATTTTGCTACTGTAGCTCCTTTGTTCCAACACATGAGACATCATTCTTCCTCTAAAACTCATCAATTGTTCAGCATCTCGAAACACTGCCGGGCAATTTCAAGCTCTTCATTGGTAGGAATTACAAGCACTTTTACCCGGGAATCTTCCGTATTTATTTCGCGCAGTCGCCCATTGCGTTCTTTATTCTTTTCCACATCGACATTTATACCCAGGTAGTCCATATTCCGGCAAACTGCCTCCCGCACACTGGCATCATTTTCACCTACACCGGCGGTGAAAACAATCGCATCCAGCCCGTTGAGTACAGCGGCAAAGGCGCCGATATACTTCTTAATCCGATAGGCATAGAGCTCATGCGCGAGCTTTGCTTCTTCCTTGCCCTCTACTATTGCCCTGCCTACATCGCGCATATCGCTGTAGCCGGTTAATCCCAGCATGCCGCTCTTTTTGTTCAGCAGGGTATGAAGCTCATCCGCAGTATACCTGCCCTGCCGGATGAGGTGGAAGAGGATGGAAGGGTCAATATCGCCGGAACGGGTGCCCATTATCAAGCCTCCCAACGGACCAAAACCCATACTGGTGTCAACCGACTTTCCGTTTTTGACGGCCGTCATGCTACAGCCATTACCGAGGTGGATGGTAATCAGCTTGCTGTCTGCTTTATTCAGGTAACGAGCGGCTTCCTGCGCAACATACTTGTGGCTGGTACCATGGAAACCATAGGCACGGATGCCTTCCCTGGAATATAACTCATTAGGGACAGCATAGCGGTAGGCCCTTTCAGGCATACTCTGGTGAAAGGCAGTGTCAAAAACGGCTACCTGGCTGGCTTTGGAAAAGATTTTTTCGGCCACCTCAATGCCGAGGTAGTTAGAGGGGTTGTGAAGGGGAGCCAGGGCAAAGAGCTTCTTCACCTCTGCCTTTACCTCCGGAGTAATGAGGGTTGTGGCGGCAAAGCTTTCGCCCCCATGTACCACCCGGTGGCCTACCACCTCAATATCGTCCAGATTTTGAATTACCCCAACCTTCGCATCTGTTAGCAGGTTTACCACCTCTTTTAATCCGGCTTCGTGGTCGGGTAACTTTATGCTTTTGCGAACTACCTCTTCTTCTCCCTCCCGGTACACCTTATGCATAATGAGAGAATTTTCCAGCCCTATCCGCTCAACTAATCCACTGCAAACCGGCAGCTCCGATGGCAAACGAAATAACTGGTACTTAATAGAACTGCTGCCGGAATTGATAACGAATATGTTCATGTATTAGAAGTTAGAAGTTAGAAGTTAGACATAAGACATAAGACATAAGACATAAGACATAAGACTTAGGATTTAGGATTTGAGATTGGAGGCAAGGTGCTGCTTTTTTCTCAGGACTCACTACTCATGACCCACCACTAATCACTATTCCTGTGCCTGTATGGCCGTAATAACAACGGTATTGAAAATATCATCTACGGTACAGCCGCGGCTCAGGTCATTTACAGGTTTGTTAAGGCCCTGCAGCATAGGACCAATGGCCAGGGCTCCTGTTTCGCGCTGAACGGCTTTGTAGGTGTTATTGCCTGTGTTCAGGTCGGGAAAGATAAGCACGCTCGCCTGCCCGGCCACCTCTGAGTTCGGCATTTTCTGTCTGCCTACCGAAGGGTCAACGGCGGCGTCGTATTGAATGGGTCCTTCTACTTTTAGTTCGGGCCGCTCTTTTCGTACTATCTCTGTAGCCATACGAACTTTTTCCACATCGGCCCCGGCGCCGGAAGTGCCGCTGGAATAAGAGAGCATGGCTACCCGTGGCTCGATGCCGAAGCGCTGGCTGCTTTCGGCCGAGGAAATGGCAATTTCCGCAAGCTCATCGGCCGTGGGGTTCGGGTTTACGGCACAGTCGCCAAAAACCGACACCCGGTCGGGCAGACACATAAAAAATACAGACGATACCACCGATACTCCGGGTTTGGTTTTTACAAACTGCAGGGCCGGGCGAATGGTATGCATAGTGGTATGCACTGCCCCCGAAACCATTCCATCGGCATGTCCTTTATACACCATCATGGTGCCGAAGTAAGAAACATCCGTCATCAGGTCGCGGGCCATCTCCAGCTGCACGTTCTTTTCTTTCCGAAGCTCATAAAGGGTTTCCACATAATCCTCATATTTTTCAGAGGCAGTAGGCTGGATGATGTTAATCTGCTCCAGCTCGAGCTTAATTCCAAGCCTCCGAATGATGCCGGCAATTTCATTGGCATCGCCCAGGAGGGTAATGTCTACGATATCCTGAGCAATCAGTCTTGCAGTGGCCCGCAGGATTCGCTCATCATTCCCTTCCGGTAATACAATATGTTTTTTCTTCCGGCGGGCCCATTTTACCAGCTGGTACTGGAACATATGGGGCGTCATGCCTTCGGGTTTAAAGGTAATCAGCCTTTCGTCCAGTGCCTGTACATCTACATATTTCTTAAAGGTATTAATGGCCAGCTGAATTTTTTTCTCATTATCAGGACTGATGCGCGACTGGATAGCGCCGATTCTGGTGGCAGTAAGGAAAGAGGCTGACTGCACCGCAATAACAGGAACAACCGTTTCAAGGCCCTGGATCAGGCGCATAATAGGTTCTTCCGGCTCAAAGCCACCCGTAAGCACTATGCCGGCTACTTTAGGGTAATTCGCCGAGATGTGAGCCTGCAGCGCACTCATAATAATATCGCCCCTGTCGCCCGGGGTAACAATTAGTACATTATCTTTAATATGGTTCAGGAAATTAGGCACCTGCATGGCGCCCATTATAAAATGGTCGGCCTGGTTGCTGAGATGCTGCTCTCCAAACAGCAGTTTGCCTCCAATAATATCAACTATTTCCTTAATGGTAGGGCTTTTAAGGCTTGGGTCGGAAGGAATTACCACACAGTTAATGCGGTCGGAGAGTTGTTTTTCCAGCAGTTCCCGCACATCCTCTACCTGGTCGTGCCTTACCTTATTGGCAATCAGGCTGAGTACCTGTAAATCCCTTACCTGAAAGTTGCGGCTGGCTGCCAGGGCAGAATTAATGGTTTGTGCGGTGGTTTTTCCTTCGCCCGAAATAACAATAATAACAGGGGCCCCCAGGTTTTTGGCAATGGAAACATTGGCATCAAACTCAAATGCCGTACCCTCGCCTAAAAAATCGCTGCCTTCTACAATGATGAAGTCATACTCTTCTTCCAGCTTTTTATATTTGCTGATGATGGTATCGAAAATTTCGCCCTGCTTACCGGCATCAATCAGCTGCATTACCTCCTGGCGGCTGTAGGCGTAGGTTTCCTCATAAGGAATGTCGAGCTTAAAATAGCTGACAATCGTTTCGATATGAGCATCCTTCTTTTCGCCGGATGAAGTATTGATAACAGGTTTGAAATAACCTACTTTGCGGGCTTTTCCTAAGAGCATATCCACGAGGCCCAGTGCAATAATGGATTTTCCGCTATAGGGTTCTGTGGTGGCAATAAAGACAGATTTTGTCATGGGTGAAAATTTTATGCAAAGCTAAAAGGTGCCCTGCATGGCAAAAATGATTTATGTCAGGCCGTTCGCTGACTTCCATTTCTTTAACAGCCTCATAGGAAAGCTGTTTTTGATAATACCTTCTTTATCAAACTTATAGTGCGAATGCCTACAGTAGGGATCTTTTAAGGGTAAGGAGACAGGTGCATTTTTTAGAATTCATTCTCCTCATTAATATGGCGCATGCTATCACCAGGTTTGCCGCACAACCGGAAAGTTAAAGGGGAAAAGAACAAGTTGATGTAAGATACCGTTTTTGAAGTGGAGTAGGGGCAGGGGAAGCTTTTCCGTTATGCCCGGAGAAGAGTTACCGTTGAAGAATTCTTTTTATGTACAGAAATAAATTTTACCCACCGGAGCTGGAGGCGGCGGTACTGGAAAGCCTTTCCTTTTATCCTGAACTGGCCGGGGTGGAGATTCATTTTGTTTATGCCGGCCGCATCCGTAAATCCGTTATGTTGGCCCAGCCTAAGCTGGATGGGCTTCTCAGAGGGCGCTGGAGCAGAGCCTATGTCATCCGGATTTCACAGGATTTTAAAATAGGAGAGGAGGTATTCCATATCCGGAACATGCCCTATAACGTGCTGGTGGGCTGGCTGGGGCATGAACTGGGACATATTGTCGATTACCTTCCGCGCTCTCTTCCTGCCATGGCCATTTTCGGATTAAAATACCTCTTTTCCGAAAGCTTTTTAAGGGAAGCAGAGCGTAGAGCCGATACTATTGCCGTGCAGCACGGGCTGGGACAGCACATCCTTTCAGTAAAGGAATACATTTTGCAGCAGGCCGGTTTTGCCGAAGTTTATAAAGAGCGGATAAGGCGGTTGTATCTCTCCCCTGATGAAATAAGGGAGCTGGTTGAGGAGTTTGGCTCTCCTCAACTTCCTGCAGCTTCAGGAGGATAAACGTTTTTTCACGAAAGCCTCCCACCTTTCAAACTGCTCATCCTTCATCATGCGGGGTGTTTTTACCTGGCCTCCCTTTTTCTTTTCTTCTTCAGACCAGTCGTAAAACAGTTCCTTGGGTACTATCTCTGCCATAATGCCTTTAAGAGCTTTTGTGCGGGCGCCCCGGTAGCTTTTATTGCTTTTTTTTAATATCTCATCGAGCGATTCGGTAATTTCTTCTGCCTGTACGGCTCCTTCTTCCTCTACCCCCAGGTACCATTTATGGTAATACTCGCCATTCAGCTGTACGGCTGCCATGGTAAATTCAGGGATGGAAATTTTAAACTGTTCCTCAAGTTCCTTTACTGCCTCGTTCATGATATTGACCGATAGCTTTGAGCCTACCACGTTCATAAAATGTTTAGTACGGCCGGTAATAATAATCTCACTCCTTTCCTTATCAGTGATTTTTACCGTATCACCTATGCTGTAACGCCAGGCGCCTGCTACAGTCGAAATAATAATAGCATATTCCTTTCCTTCTTTTACTCCGGCCAACGGTACAACAGGCGCATCGGGGAGGGGAGAGCCTGCTTCATCAAAGTACTCCTCTTCGAAGGGGATAAACTCAAAATATATGCCCGTATCGTACGAAAGGGTCATCGCCATCTCCTCATTCGGCCGTTGCTGGTAAGCCAGAAAACCTTCGGAGGCCAGGTAGGTGTCGAGGTATATGAGTGGGCGCTCGAACAGCTTTTCCATGCTCTTACGGTAAGGACCAAAGGCTGTACCACCGGTAGTATAAACAGAAAGGTTGGGCCATATTTCGTGAATGTTTTTCAATCCATTGTAGGAAACCACCTCTTTCAGCATCAGCTCTATCCAGGAAGGGATGCCGGACAAGGCCCCAATATTCCACTCAGGTGCTCTTTTGGCGATTTCCCGCACCCTTTCATCCCACTCATCAATGGAGGTAACCTCCTCCTCCGGTTTATAAAAGCCCCTGAACCAGAAGGGAACATTACTGGCACTGATGCCGCTGATTTCTCCCTCGTAGTGCTCATTTCTTTCTTTTAACTGAGTGCTGCTGCCCAGCATCAGCACATTACTCTGGAAAAACTCGTCCGGCAGGTCAAACTCCGAGAGCACAAGGGCCTGCTTCATACCCGTATCGCGGATAGCCTGTATCATATCATCAGTTACCGGAATTTTTTTACTGCTTTTGCCGGTCGTGCCCGCACTCAGGGCATAATAAAGCGTTTTGCCAGGCCAGGTAACGTCTTCTTTATCCTTCAGCTGTTCTTTCCACCAGTCTTCATACATTTTACTGTAGTCATGGAGCGGAACGCTTTCTGCAAAAGCCTTCTTCCTGTCTTCAGCCTCCAGTATCCGGCTAAAGTTATAATGCCGGCCAAATTCGGTTTGTTCGGCTTTTTGTAGTAGCATTTTCAGCACATTTTCCTGGGCCTTCAGGGCATCTTCCTGCTTCGAAAGACTGCTGGAGAGGTCTATAACAGTTTTAACTATTTTTCCTATCAGGGGCATATCAAATTCTTTTATCCCTCAACTTTCTGATATGGTAAAAGGTTTTTGCTGTCGGTAGCAGCCTGACTTTGGTGGAGATTCAGGGTTTCCTGAAAGGGAGGGCAAGTTGACAGAAAACCAGTAAAGTGATCTGTTCTTATTGGTGCGCTAAACGGTTGTCCTTTGCCCCGGGCGGGATAAGGTTTCGGAGCATCAGGGAGTTTTTGAATTAGTATTAAATTATTATATTGTATTATTCATTTAAACAAAAGGATGAGTAAAAATTTATTACTGGATTTTCACCGCGACAAGTGGTACAACGGAGCCGGCATCGCTTTTAAGGATGTTGAGCCTCATATCCAGTATTTAAAGCATATGGATAAAATTGTTCCGCCAGGCCCACGTTTTTACCTGGTAGTGAATTTCAGCACCTTCCACTACGATTATATCGGGAGGGGGCAGTCCTTTTTATCAGGCTACGATAACGAGGTGGTGGAAAAAGAAGGCGTTCAGTTTCAGATAAGAAATATGCACCCAGAGGATGGAGAATTTATTGTTAAGCACAGTTATCCTACCTTTAGCCAGCTGCTGGCGTCTCATTCTTTTGAAGACCAGAAAAAAATGCTGCTGCAGCATAATTATCGTTTCCGGCATAGAGAGGGATATTATGTTCACCTGATGGAACAGGTATCGGTTATGAAAGCCGACGAGCAGGGAAAGCACCAGGCCATGCTGGTGCATGTGTATGAAATGCCAATGGTGCAGCCTTTTAAAGTAAAGATGCTGATAAATAAGCTAAGCAGTGGCCAGACATACGAAACTTTGTATACAGCAGAATTCCCTCACGAAAACGATAAGATGCAGCTAAGTGAAAGAGAGAAGGAAGTCATTCGCCTGCTGGCACAGGGCTTAAACAGCAAAGAAATTGCCTGTAAACTGTTTATTAGTTACCACACCGTTCGTACTCATCGCAAAAACATGCTGCAAAAGCTGGAAATGAAGTCAACCAGTGAGTTGGTTGCTTACGGAATTACCCATGGCCTGGTTTAAGGCCTTTTTTTGAGCTAATAGAACATTTTTATTTTGTTAGAAAGGGTTCCTTCTGTAATAAAATACTCCATGCCAGCCTTATTGATAAACTTCAGGGCCAGTGGCAGGCATATTCAGCCCCTGTTGCGGGTAAGCTTACATTCACAGCCGCTCTTATCAAACAGCGACAGTACTTCACTAGAAGAAGTGACTGCAAAGACGGTCCCTTTAGAATGAGCTGTAATGGCAAAA
>NZ_ANNU01000031.1 GCF_000346615.1 Nafulsella turpanensis ZLM-10 | reverse complement strand
AATGAGCTGTAATGGCAAAAGCAAGGAAAAAAGAATCGATATCACCTACTTTATGGATGAATACACAAGGGCCATTGAAAGGGTAAATTCCTCAAGAGGCAGGCAAATGAAGCTACTCAGGCAAAGCACAGCAGAACCTGTCTTCGGTACGCTTATTAATTTCATGGCCCTGAAGAGAATCAACACCCGGGGCATCATACAGGCAGAAAAGGTAATTCTGATGGCCGCCATGGAATGGGTGCCTGTGCCTATAACCTGAAGAAATGGCTCAACTTCCCGCAAAACAGAAGGAAAATTGCCGCTATGGCACTGCCCAGGCCGAAAAATAGCTGCTTTAGTGCTGTGATTTTTCTCTTGGGCAAAAGAAGCAGGAAAATAAACTAGAGAGTGATGAAATAAGAAAAACTGAGATTAGAAGCAATCAGGTTGTGCAACAGCTACTAGGGTGCCTGTTGCACTACTTCTTGAAAGTAAATGTTTAGCAGGTAAGGAGCAAATTTT
>NZ_ANNU01000030.1 GCF_000346615.1 Nafulsella turpanensis ZLM-10 | reverse complement strand
AATTGTTACCACTAAAAATAAAAAGGTCGGAAGAAAAAATCTTCCGACCACTCCTGCCTGCAGCACCTGGCATCCTCTCTCATACTCGTGCATAACCACCCGAGCGGCAACCTTAAACCCAGCGAGGCCGACCTGAAACTAACAAAGAAATTAAAAGAAGCAGGTGCCCTGCTCGATATCCCGGTTCTGGACCATCTCATCTTTACCGACCATGCCTATTACAGTTTTGCCGATGAAGGAATTTTGTAATGCGACGAATGCTTAGGATATTAGCAAAGGATTCACCTCCTGGTTGAAAGGCAGCAGGAAAGACTGCACCATGCCTTTCACTACACATGAATGGCTCAGGCCTTAAAAAGATAAATTGATGAAAAAAGTCCTTATTCCCTTACTTATTCTTTTCGTAGCAGGCATTTTATTTTATACCCTCTACGGATCCGCCAGCAGCGAGGAGGCCCGGGAAAGTAAATACGTGGAAGAAATTATTCAGAAACGCCGCGATAAGGATAATTTCATGAAACACGATGAACAATCGCCGCTAAAACCGGAGCAGAAAGAAAGTTTTGCAGGACTTAAATATTTTGAGCCTGACCCTGCTTATCGTGTCGAAGCCCGGATAGAGGAAAATAAAAAAAAGGACCTGCTCGTGCTGGCCACCAGCGACAATAAACAGAAACCATTTAAGAAATGGGGCTATGCCATTTTCACACTCGATGGAGAGGAACATCGCCTGCTATTGCTGCAATCGGCACAGGGACTTAAAACAGAAGGACTCTTCCTGGCCTTTAGCGATGCAACCAGCGCCAACGAAACCTATGGAGCAGGCCGCTATCTGGACCTGGAAATACCCAAAAAGAAAACAATGATTATTGATTTCAATAAGGCGTATAACCCCTACTGCGCCTATACTGATGGCTTTAGCTGCCCTTTTCCGCCAAAAGAAAATAACCTTTCGGTAGCCATTCGGGCCGGAGAGAAAACTTTTCAAAATTACGACTAAGCAGTAAGGCCAAGTGGCCAAAATCCTTAATTTTGTGGATTAAAGATTTTTTGCACTGCAAGAACGGTAAAACATGAGAATTTCTCTTAACTGGCTAAAAAAATATATTTCATTCGAACATTCCGCAGAGGAAATTGCCGCTCTCCTTACTGCCTCAGGACTGGAGGTAGAGGGCATTGAAAGAGCAGAAAAAGTACCCGGCGGACTGGAAGGTATGGTAATTGGAGAGGTGCTCAGCTGCGAAAAGCACCCAAACGCCGATAAGTTAAGCATTACCACAGTAGATATTGGCAGCCAGGTATCGCCCATTGTTTGCGGCGCTCCCAATGTAGCAGCCGGCCAGAAGGTGGTTATCGCTACGGTAGGCAGCACCCTGTATCCTGCCGGAGGCGAACCTTTTAAAATTAAAAAAGCGAAAATAAGGGGCGAAGTATCGGAAGGCATGATTTGCGCAGAGGATGAAATTGGCCTTGGCAGCTCCCATGCCGGCATTATGGTGCTGGATACCCATCTGCCCAACGGAACGCCGGCAGCTCAATACTTCCAGCTCGAAAGTGAAGAGGTACTGGAAATCGGACTTACACCCAACCGTGCGGATGCCGCTTCTCATATGGGCGTGGCCCGTGAGTTGAAAGCACTGCTTAACCGCCCGCTCCAGCTGCCTTCTGTCGATGCTTTTAAAGTAGAAAATACCGACCATCGTATCGAAGTAGAGGTGCAGAACCTGGAAGCCTGCCCCCGCTACTCCGGCCTTACCATAAGCGATGTAGAGGTAAAGGAATCGCCGGAATGGCTCCGTAACCGCCTGTTGTCAATTGGCCTCCAGCCTATTAATAACATTGTAGATGTTACCAACTTTGTACTCCATGAGCTGGGGCAGCCCCTGCATGCCTTCGATACCGCAGCCATTAAAGGAGACAAGGTAGTGATTCGTACCCTGCCACAGGGAGCAGCCTTTACCACGCTTGATGAGAAGGAACGAAAGCTACAGGCCGAAGACCTGATGATTTGTAATGCCGAGGAAGGAATGTGTATTGCCGGAGTATTCGGCGGCCACAAAAGTGGCGTGAAGGAAAGCACAAAGGCCATCTTCCTCGAAAGTGCCTATTTTTCTCCTGACTGGATACGCCGTACTGCTCAGCACCACAGTCTCAAAACCGATGCCTCCTTTCGCTACGAGCGGGGAGCCGATCCTAACATCACCGTTTATGCCCTAAAGCGGGCTGCCCTGCTGATTAAAAAAGTAGCCGGAGGCTATATCTCTTCCGAAATCACAGACATCTATCCCCAAAAAGTAGAGGACTTCCGGATTGAAACCACCTACAGCTACATAAACCAGCTAATAGGAAAGGATATACCCGCGGCAGAAACCGATCGCATACTCGAAAGCCTCGATATTAAACTGACCGACAAAACAGCCGAAGGCTTTACTGCCCTGGTACCGCCTTACCGGGTAGATGTGCAGCGTCCTGCCGACCTGGTAGAAGAGGTGCTTCGTGTGTATGGCTACGACAATATTGAAACCAGCGAAACGCTCAGCAGCAGCTATCTGGCAGCCTTTCCGGCATTAGACGAGAACCTGCAGCAGCGCCGTATCAGCGAACTTTTAGCCGCTAACGGATTTCTGGAAACCATCACCAATTCGCTTACCAAGCCAGAGTATGCACAGGAGGTCGACTTTATTGACAAAAGCCGAACGGTGGAAATTCTCAATAAGCTGAGCGAAGATTTGGGGGTGATGCGCCAGAGTCTCCTGTTTGGCGGTTTGGAAGTGATTGCCCATAATATTAACCGCCGCCAGCGCGACCTCAAGCTGTTCGAGTTTGGTAAAACTTACCAGACCAATGGCGATGGCTTTGAGGAAAAGAAGTTCCTGGGTATCTGGCTGAGTGGAAATGCCGGGGCAGAACACTACCTGCAGGCTTCCCGCCCTGTAGCTTTTCAGGACATCCGCCTGGCTGTGGAAAAAATATTTGGCCTCTTTGGCATCAGGGAGTATGATACGCAGGTGATTCATGAAAAAGGATTTGCCTACGGCACAGAAATTATGTATAATGGTAGGTCGAAACGAAGGAGGGGCCAGTCTAAGGAGGAGCCGCTTGCCCGATTAGGGAAAGTAGCCCCGGCACTCGCCACACTGGCAGGTGTTAAGCAGGAAGTATTCTGGGCCGAAGTAAGCTGGGCAGCTTTGCTCGAGGCTTATAAAGAGCATTCGGTTACTTACCAGCCGATTTCAAAATTTCCGGAAGTAAGACGCGATTTGTCGCTGGTTATCGATAAAAAAGTACAGTTCGAAGACATCAGCAAGATCACCAACCGCCAGGAAAACAGCCTGATAAAACGTGTAGGCGTTTTTGATGTATATGAGGGCGACAAGCTGGAAGAAGGTAAAAAAGCATATGCTCTGAGCTTTATTTTACAGGATGAGGAAAAAACCCTTACCGATAAGGTAATAGACAAGGTAATGCAGCGGCTGATCAAAACGTTTGAAGACCAATTGGGAGCAGTTATCAGAAAGTAAGCATGGAGCAGGAATCTTTAGCCGGTAAGTTAAACATGCTTGAGCGCAGGCTTAAGCTGCTGTTATCCGACCATCAGCGGGTACAAAAAGAGCTCGAACAGGTACGAAACGAAAATAAAGAGCTAAAGTCTGTTGTGCGGACTAAAGAAGAACAACTGGATAACTTTAAAAATAAAATTAATATTAGTAAAATTGCAAATTCGGCAACAGTAGATGAGAGTGAATCTGCTGAGATAAAGCAAAAGCTGAGTGATTATATAAAAAAGATAGATTTGTGTATTGCTCATTTGAGCGAGTAATAAATTTAGAAGGTTTTCTATGGCAGAACTTTCCATCCGCTTAAAGATCGGCGACCGCGAGTACCCCATGAAGGTAAGCGCGGAAGATGAGGAAAAAATACGTAAGGCAGGCAAAATCATAAACGAACGGATTCGGACTTACCGGAACCGCTTCGGAATTAATGATAAGCAGGACCTCCTGGCCATGGTGGCGTTCGATTGTGTTGTAGAACAAATGGGGGCCTCCATTCCGGAAAGTCTCCCTGAGGATACAGGCATGAGCGCAAAAATAGACCAGCTGAATGCCCTGATTAACGAGGCTTTACAGTAAAACAGATCCACCTGTCATACTTTTTATGTAGCACTTAATTTTGCACTCTGCAGTTGCCTCCATTTATTGTTAACTATATCAATAAATTAATCATAGTTTAACAAACTCAACATGGAAGTAGCCATATATGTCCTGCTCACCGCCATTGTAGCGCTGGCAGCAGGTATCTTTATCGGGCGTATGCTTTTACAAAAAGTATATAAGCAGCGAGAAGAAGACGCAAAAGAGAGAGCAGCCCTTATTATCAAAGAAGCGGAAGCCAGCAGCGAGAGCATTAAAAAAGACAAAATGCTGCAGGCAAAGGAAAAATACCTGAAGCTTAAAGCAGATTTTGAAGAAGAGGTAAACCGTAAGAAAAATATTCTCAGCAATAATGAGAATAAGCTGAAGCAGAGAGAGCAGCAGCTAAAGCAACAACTCGAAAAAGTAAACCGCCAGGAAAAAGAGCTCGACAAGCAAAAAAGCGAACTGGAAGAGCAAACGGAAATAGCCCGCCGACGTCGCGAAGAGTCCGAGAAGCTTAAAGAGCAACAGATTTCCATTCTTGAAAAGGCGGCTAACCTTACCGCCGAAGAGGCTCGTAACCAGCTGATAGAAACCTTAAAAGATGAAGCCCGTACCAAGGCCTCGTCGCATATTAAGGATATTATTGAAGAAGCAAAGCTTACTGCTACCAAAGAGGCTAAAAAGGTGGTACTGGAAACGATTCAGCGTACCGCAACAGAGCATGCCATTGAAAACTGTGTATCGGTATTCAATATTGAAAGCGACGACATTAAGGGCAAAATCATTGGTCGCGAAGGACGAAACATCCGTGCTCTTGAAGCCTCTACAGGGGTGGAAATTATTGTTGACGATACCCCGGAGGCGATTATTATTTCAGGCTTCGACCCCGTTCGCCGCGAAATTGCCCGCCTGTCGCTGCACCGCCTGGTTACCGACGGCCGTATACACCCGGCCCGCATCGAGGAAATTGTAGCCAAAACCACTAAAAACATTGAAGATGAAATCGTGGAAATAGGCGAGCGTACCGTTATTGACCTGGGCATCCATGGCCTGCACCCGGAGCTGATTAAGATGGTAGGTCGTATGCGCTTCCGTTCCTCTTATGGCCAGAACCTGCTCCAGCACAGCCGCGAAGTAGCCAAGCTTTGTGCCACTTTGGCAGCTGAGCTTGGACTGAATGCGAAGCTGGCGAAGCGTGCCGGTCTTTTACATGATATTGGTAAAGTATGGCCGGAAGAGCCGGAGCTACCGCACGCTATCCTGGGTATGCAGCTGGCAGAGAAATACAAGGAAAATCCGGAAGTTTGTAATGCCATTGGTGCTCACCACGACGAAATTGAAATGACCTCCATGATATCGCCGATTATTCAGGCCTGTGATGCCATCTCCGGCTCCCGCCCTGGTGCCCGTCGCGAAGTAATGGAAAGCTATATTCAGCGCCTCAAAGACCTGGAAGAACTGGCTTTGAGCTTCGATGGTGTGAATAAGTGCTACGCCATTCAGGCTGGTCGTGAATTAAGAATTATGGTTGATGCCGAAAATGTAAATGATGAGCGGGCAGGTCTGCTCTCCTTCGAGATTTCACAGAAAATTGAAAAAGACATGCAGTACCCCGGCCAGATAAAAGTAACGGTTATCCGCGAAATGCGCTCTGTCGCTTATGCCAAATAGCAACGAACCAGAATAAATAAGGAGCCCCGGCAAATTTGCCGGGGCTTTTTTTTACCATTGCTGATGATTAAAAAGAACTGAAGTGGTGGTTCCGTATTTATTTGCTACAATCGATTTTTGAAATAAATACAGAAGGACGGGTAGACGCCAAGGAGGGGGAATATTTACTTTTCTATTACTTCTCAAGCCCTATACTGCTAAGGAGGCAGCTGAAATTATTCTGTAGCTTTGCTCCGATGACACTAGCTATATCACTGGCCATCTCTCGTTGTGGATGGTGGTATGAGCGCTCACTTGCGATAACAGAAATACTGAATCTGATTTTAGAAGAAATAGCTGCTTTCCTGAAAGGCAGAGGCAAAAAGAAAGGTGAGAACCTCATGCTCCTCACCTCTTCAGAATCTTTATATTAAATACTGGCCAGCAGCTTTCATGGCCGACTATTTTTTCACAAAGCGGTACGCACGTTTATAGCCGGTATTTGCATCCTTCACCGTTAGAAAATAATAGCCTGGCGAAAGGTCTTTCACATAAAATTTATAGCGGTTTCCGCTCATCTTCTCGCTTCTGAGACTGTAGGTATTTCCAAGAATATTATTCAGCTCAAAATTTACCGACACCATGGAAGGATCCTTCAGTTCTATAATCAGGTAATCGACAGCAGGGTTGGGAAACAGCTTAATATCGCTTCTTGGTTCCAGTACCTTGTCTTCAAAGAAAGAGAACTCTCTCGGCTTTTGTGTCTGATTTTCGGACGAAGATTGCGCCATAAGCCCCGAAACGGGCAGGACTACCAGCATTAACAACAAAAATACTTTCTTCATCTTCATGAGTGTAAATTTATAACATATAAGGCAATTTTTTTTATGTAGTATAACAAATACTGAACCAAATTCCACAACATTTCTGTTTGACGGCAGAAATATTGTGCCTAAAGGTAAGTTTCTTTTATTTTTTCGCCTATTTATAAATGTAACATTACCCTTTAATGGCTTTTTTCCTTATCAGAAAACAAGCTTGGAGCGTATCAAAGGCCTTCTTTAGCGTACGTAAGCGGGCGTATAAAGATATCAACTTTCTTACTTGCTGAAAACCAAACTGTTATACTTACGTAGAATAGGACAAATATTTTTTGAACTAAACCTATTTAGTTATGACACTTTTAGAAATAATACTAGCTATTATACTGCCACCGGCAGGAGTAGCCATGCGCTATGGTTTAGGTGGCAAGTTCTGGTTGAACGTGTTACTAACCATTATTGGGTGGTTACCCGGCGTAATTCACGCATTTATCGTGCTAAGCCGTTCAACCTCATACAGCAGATAATAAAACCAATTAACCATAAAATGAAAGGGAGCCGTTGTTACTGGGGCTCCCTTTTATTTTTGGCCTTTTAAAACGGGCTTTATCTCGTGCTCCCTGGAATATTCTTTTAACAGCCTTAGGGCAATCTTTTCATGCTTATCTAAATCATACTCATCTTTTTTTTCGGCCCGGCTCCGTTTAACCGCCTGCTCCAGGCGGCCATCTTCCGCTGCCTCCAATATGGCCGGATGTATATAATATTCTCTGCAGACCGCAGGGGTATTTCCTAATCTGTCGGCCACTCTTTGCACGAGAGTGCTCATAAGTTTTTTCCTGGGGTACTCCTCTGCTTCAGCCAAAGCTGCTTCTAACTCTTCCACCGCCGAAACAGTACCACCCCAGGTACGAAAATCCTTACTGCTAAATTCCTCACCTGCTATTTCGTGCAGGTAATCATTTACATCCTCCGAATCAACCGCCTTTCCTTTTCCGTTTTCCCGATAGCGGAAAATCTCATAGCCAGGCAATTCGCTACATTCCCTGATGAGCGCTACCAGTTCTTTATCATCAATATTAACTTCCCGCTCCTTGCCACTTTTCGCTTTATACTGAAAAACAGCTTCCTCTCCTTCTACTTTTAAGTGCTTCCGCCGCAGGGTAGTAAGTCCATAGGTATTATTTTCTTCCAGGTAAGCCTTATTCCCGATTCGGATATAGGCTTCGTCGAGCACACTCACTACCAGCGCAAGTACCCGCTCCTTTGTCCATTCTTCCTGCTGCAGGTCCTGCTGCACCCTCTTTCTGATGGAGGGCAGTTCTTTCGCAAAATCAATAAGTTTATTGAACTTATTGGCATTCCGGTAGGTCACCCAATCCGGATGATACAGATACTGCTTCCTTCCTTTCTCATCAAAACCCGTTACCTGCAGGTGCCCGTTCTCCTTCTGGCAAATCCACACATCATCCCACATAGGCGGAATAGGCAGCTTTTCCAGGCGCTCTACCATTACACTCTTGTTTATTTTGTGCCCATCCATATCGAAGTAAACATGCCCTCGTCCATGCTTCTTTCGCCGGTAACCTGGCTGCTCATCAGTAACATATATCAGCTTTCTTCTTTTCTTTCCTTCCATATCTCTGTTCAATCCTTAGCCATAACCGGACATGAGATGGATAAGTTTATGCCTGCTAACAAAAACCCTCCCGGATTATGGTCGTAAAATCAGGTAAGTTGAACTGAAATAAAATTGATTATGGCAGATATATTGAAAGGAAAAAAAATAGCTATACTGGCAACTGACGGTGTGGAACAGGTAGAATTTACAGAACCTAAGCGCCAGCTCGAAAAAGAGGGTGCCGAAGTACATACAGTTAGTATTAAAGATGGCAAAATAAAAGGCTGGGACCATGACCACTGGGACAAGGAGTTTCCGGTCGATAAGAAAGTAACAGAAGTGAAGGCCGAAGATTACCATGGCCTGGTACTACCCGGCGGGCAGATTAACCCCGATAAACTGCGGGTGGACAAAGATGCAGTTAGTTTTGTCCGCGACTTTTTTGAGCAGGGGAAACCCGTAGCCGCCATTTGTCACGGCCCCTGGACCATGATTGAGGCCGATGTGGTAAAAGGCCGAACCCTTACTTCTTATCCTTCCATTAAAACCGACCTTAAAAATGCCGGTGCCAATTGGGTAGATGAGGAAGTAGTAGTGGATGAGGGACTGGTAACCAGCCGAAACCCCGATGACCTGCCTGCCTTTTGCCGAAAAATGATTGAAGAATTCTGTGAAGGAGTTCATGATGAACAAACTGCCTAGCAGAATATGATGATGTATGTATGAAAATGTTAAGTTAGAAAAGGCTCCTGTTTTTAACAGGAGCTTTTTTATGCTTCCATTTTAAGGCTGTTTGACTGCACTATCTACACTAAATGTTTTACTTTTGTATGCATGCATAACATTAAAAGGGAAAATTCTTCCAGCTTAGAAAAGACAGCACTCCGGCAGGAATCCATCTATACTACCGTGGGTGAGCAAAAGCTCCACCTCCGCCGTTTTTACCACCATACCAATGGGCCAGCAGTGTGGATGGTCCATGGCTCCGTGGAAGATGGCCATATTTTTTACTCCTCTTCCGGTAAAGGGCTGGCCCCTTTTCTGGCTAAACAAGGTTATAACGTTTTTGTGGTCGATTTACGGGGAAGAGGCAAAAGTACTCCAAAAGTAGATGCCACAAGCAAATGGGGTTTAAGTGAAATACTGGAGAAAGACTTTGCCGCCTACCTCAGCAAAATAATTGAAATAAAAGGCCCACAGCCCCAGCACTGGATTGCCCACTCCTGGGGTGGGGTATTAATGCTTGCTTGGCTGGCCCGCCATACACCTGCTGCACGCGTAACAAGTATGGTATTCTTTGGTTCCAAGCGCCACATTAGCATTTTTAACTTTAAAAAACTCCTGCAAATCGATTTTGGCTGGAACTTCCTTTCGCGCCTGCTCGTGAAGCACTATGGCTATTTGCCGGGAAAAAGGTTCCGCATTGGTTCAGAAAGTGAATCGGCCCGCTCTTACCGCGAAACTTTTCGCTGGGTAGCCGATAAGGAATGGCTCGACTGGCACGATGGTTTCAACTATAAAAAGGCTTTAAAGAAAAAAGGCCTCCCTCCTGCACTTTACCTCACGGGTGCCAACGACAAAGTACTGGGACACTATAAGGATGTTGCCCGCCTGATAGCAGAAACAGGTTCGGACAGAGCAAAACTACAAATTATCGGTAAAAAGGAGGGCTTTCTCCACGATTACGACCACATTAACCTCCTGACTCACCCAGATGCAACCCGCGACCATTTTCAGCTGATTCTTCGCTGGATGCAGAAGCACAAACTATAGCTTAACTATTTCTTAACAAATACATAATCTTAACAAATCGATAAAAATAGCTTCATAATTCCGTAATTTTTTAATTTTGGGAGCATGGAAAACAAACACTTACCCGGAGCCATATTTTTATTATGCCTGCTCCTCTGGCAGGCTAAACCTGCCCAGGCACAAAAAGCACTTACTTACCCTGCCGCAGATGGCGTAATTTTTTACGCACCAGATACCAGCAGCCAGATCCAGTTTGGAGCACGCATTCAAAGCCGGCTGGATGTCAGTTCCATTTACTCTGACGGACTTACTCCTACCGAGGCAGAGTTCAGGCTACGCCGCCTCCGCCTCAAAGCCTCAGGTTATGTAATAGACCCCCGCCTGAGTTTTAAGCTGGAGCTAGGCTTTAGCAGCAACGACCTGAGGGAATCGCTGAATAATACGGCCAACATCCTCTACGATGCTTACATCCAGTACGCTCTCAGCCCCAGCCTTGCCCTGAGCTTTGGCCAGTTTAAACTACCCGGCAACCGCCAGCGGGTAATCAGCAGCCAGGCCATGGCCCTGGTGGATCGAAGCCTTCTTAATTCAGAATTTAACCTCGACCGGGATGTTGGCCTGCTACTGGAGTACGAAGAATCGTTAGGACAGTTAGGCTTCCGCTATGCAGGTGCTCTTACTAATGGAGAAGGCCGCAATATCCTCTCAGCTTCTCAGGACCTTAACCAGGGAGAGCTGAACCTTGCCGTTACCCAAAGAGTAGAACTGCTGCCTTTTGGCTGGTTCGAAGGTGGTGGCGACTATTTTGAGGGAGACCTCCTGCGCGAGGAAACCCCTAAACTTTCTGTAGGAGCCGGCTATTCCTACAACGATGACGCTATCCGTGAAAGAGGACAGAGAGGTTCGCTGCTGCTTGAGAACAGGGACATCAATACTTTTTTTACAGACTTTATTTTTAAATACGCAGGCTGGTCGCTCATGGGAGAATACATGAATACTTTTACTGATGAGCCTGTTACCATGTTTGAAGAGGAGGAAGTTGCCGTAGGTACAGGTAACGGTTATATGATACAGGGCGGCTACGTTTGGCCAAACCTTTGGGGTGTAAATACCCGCTACTCCTCCACCGAACCCGACCCGCTTGTGCTTTCCTTCTACCAGCCCACAACCGAGCTTTTGTTTGGTGTCAGCAAATACATCAGAGGGCACCGTATAAAGATTCAGTCTGATATTGGCTACTTAACTGATGAAAGTCTGGCTCCTGAGCAGCAGGAATACTGGCAATGGAGATTTCAGATGGAACTGGGTCTCTAAGCCCACAACACTACAAATAAAGAAAAGAAAAAGGAGCTTCAGGGGTTTAATGCCCTTGAAGCTCCTTTCTTTATAATTGCTACCATAGTAGCATAAACCTATTGCTGCATTAAATATGCCTTTATGTAGTCGTCAAGGTCTCCGTCCAGCACATTCTGCACATCTGTGCGTTCTACGCCCGTGCGGGCATCTTTAATGAGCTTGTAGGGGTGCAGCACATAGTTGCGGATTTGCGAGCCGAAGTCAATTCTTTTCTTCGTACTTTCGATCCTGTCGCGCTCCTCATTTCGTTTATTAATTTCCTCCTGGTAAAGGCGCGACTTCAGCATTTTCATGGCCAGCTCCTTATTTTTAAGCTGAGAACGTTCCTGCTGGCACTCCACTACTATGCCGGAAGGGGCATGATGCAGACGCACTGCGGTCTCCACCTTGTTCACATTTTGCCCTCCTGCTCCGCCTGAGCGGAAAGTATCCCAGCGAATATCGGCAGGGTTTACTTCTATTTCAATAGTATCGTCCACTACCGGGTAAGCATACACCGAAGCAAAAGAGGTATGCCTGCGCCCGCCGGAGTCGAAAGGCGATATCCGCACCAGGCGGTGTACACCAATTTCTGACTTAAGGTAACCATAGGCAAATTCACCATCGAATTCCAGGGTAGCGGATTTAATACCGGCAGCTTCGCCCGGCTGGTAGTTTACCTGCCGAACGGTAAAGCCGCTTTTCTCCCCCCACATAATATACATCCGCATAAGAATTTCGGCCCAGTCCTGGCTTTCGGTACCACCGGCCCCGGGATTAATTTCAACCATGGCGCTGAGCTGGTCTTCTTCCGCACTCAGCATCTTCTTATACTCCACCTCTTCGAGTATGTCCAGCACTTTCTGGTACTCCTGTGCTATCTCCTTCTCTTCCACATCGCCGGCTTCGTAAAATTCGTATAAGGTAGCCAGGTCGTCGAAAGCAGTTTGCACCTTCTCAAAGCTATTCGTCCACACTTTTTTGGAGCGGATTTCCTTCAGCACCTTTTCTGCTTCTGATGGGTTTTCCCAGAAGTCGGGCTGGGTAGTAATGGTTTCTTCTTCTTTTACTTCTGCAATTTTAGTATCGTAGTCAAAGATACCTCCTCAAGGCCGAAACGCGCGCCTTCAAGTCTTTCAACTGTTCAGTTGTCATAATTTATTTTTTAGGTTGAATGGTCTGTTACTGCAATAATATACTTTTTGCCCATACGGGCTTTTTTATCTCTTAGTATCCTGTCTAATACTTTTATCATCAGCCCTCCTGCCACGGCAGCTACGCTAAAGATAGTAACGCTCTCGTTCAGGTGGAAACCACCAGTTTCCATTAATATGTTGGCCTGGTCCAGTGCAAAGTAACCAACGCCTGCAACAAGGAGCAAGTCAGAGCTTACATTCCAGAGCCTTTCTCCCTGGTTCACCTCCGAGATATCTATCCAGTCGATATCGCGCAGGCGGATAAGGCTGTCGGCAAAGAGAATAGTTTCTTTATCATAATAGCCCAAGGACCCGCTTATTGCCTCCGATTGCCCTTCCAGCTGCAGGCGAAGGGAGTCGCCCTTCATTATATAATAATATTTATTGGTACCGCGCTTATGAATCTGCAGGCTCTGCTGGGCCTGCAGGCAGGAGAAGCTGAACAGGAGAAGTAAAAAGCTAAAGAGCAGCTGTTTCATTATTGAACAAAAAATAAATCCACTTAAGGGTGTTTAAGTGGATTTATTATAAAAACTAGTTTTCCCTTAGAGCTTGTATACCCAGTTCCATTTATCTTCGGCACGGCCTGTTTTAATGGCATCGAGGGTTTTTAGTACCCGGTTCGACAGCTCACGACCTTCAATCGGCGGAAGCTCGTAATCCTTATCTTCATGGCCGATAAGGGCAATGTGGGCAATGGTAGCGGCTGTACCGGTACCGAATGCTTCTTTCAGTGTACCGTTTTCGATAGCTTCTATTACTTCCTTAACGCTCACTTTACGCTCTTCTATCTTATAG
Source organism: Nafulsella turpanensis ZLM-10 (assembly GCF_000346615.1). GTDB lineage: Bacteria > Bacteroidota > Bacteroidia > Cytophagales > Cyclobacteriaceae > Nafulsella > Nafulsella turpanensis. Next base: position 86,644 of record NZ_ANNU01000030.1, on the reverse strand, counting down.
CCCCATTCGCGGGCAAGGGTTAATACACTGTTGCGGGTAATACCCGAAAGAATGGTATCACTGATAGGTGAGGTAATTAGGGTATCGCCAATCAGGAACATCACATTCATGGTGCCGGACTCCTCAATATACTGATGGGAGCGGGCATCGGTCCATACCAGCTGGTGGTAGCCTGCCTGCTGAGCTTTGCGGGCCGGGAAGAGAGAAGCGGCATAATTACCTGCTGCTTTGGCTGCTCCGGTTCCGCCCTCTACTGCGCGGGAATATTTTGTTTCAATTTTCACACGCACAGGCTCTGAATAATAAGAACCTACCGGGCAGGTGAAAATGATGAACTTATAGGTTTCGGATGCACGGATCCCGATATACTCATCTGTAGCAAAAATAAATGGCCTGATATAGAGGGCAGTATTAGGGGTTGAGGGCACCCAATCTTTATCCAGCTTTAGCAGCTCAGTCAGGCCGCTCATAAAAATGTCTTCGGGAAGTGTGGGGATACACATTCTTTCGGCCGATTTATTCAGGCGCTGAAAATTTGCCTCAGGCCTGAAGATAAGCACTTCGCCTTCTTCATTTTTATACGCCTTCATTCCTTCAAACACGCTCTGGCCATAGTGGAGTGCGGAGTTGGCCGGGCTTAAGCGTAAATATTCGTAGGGCTGAATGCGGAGGTTCGTCCATTGCTTCCCGTCATAGTCAGCAACAAACATGTGGTCGGCATATACTTTGCCAAATGGAATATTGGCAAAATCAACCTCTTTTATTCTGCTGTTTGCAGTTCTTCTGATATCAATATTCAACGTATCAACCATTTTACCAAATTAAGTTCCGAAAACGTTTGAAATTCGCTTAAACGCAGTAAATAAGCGTTTACGAATATACTAAAATCAGAACCTAATCCCAAATTACTTTTCACCTCTTGGCCTCCAGCTTACCTCTTCGGCTCCCAGTTCATGACCCATTTTACGTGCCAGCACGAAGAGGTAATCGGAGAGGCGATTGAGATAGCGGATGCAAATATCAGCTATAGGTTCCTGCTCATGGAGCACCACGGTATTCCGCTCAGCCCGTCGGCAAACGGTGCGGGCAATGTGGCAAAAGGAAACAGCCTGGTGCCCGCCCGGCAAAATAAAGTATCTAAGCGGAGGCAGCTCCTTATCCATTTCGTCCATGGCCTTCTCAAGCAGCTCTAAATCTTCTTCTTTTAAATCAGGTATATTCTTTACGTTCTTATCCGGAGCGGTAGCAAGATTAGCTCCTAAAGCAAAAAGGCGGTCCTGTATTTGCTTAAGCAAATCGCGCCTCGAATTGTTTACTTCCTGGTCCCGCACAAATCCGATATAAGAGTTCAACTCATCAACCGTTCCATAGGCTTCGAGCCGGAGGTGCGCCTTACTTACGCGGGTTCCGCCAAGCAAGGCAGTGGTTCCTTTATCACCTGATTTTGTATATATCTTCATTAATTTTCTTTCTCTTTACTTCAATGCTTCTATGGCAGTAATATTTTCGTTGCGCACATCAGTTTCCACCAGCCCGTCGCGCATACGTACGATGCGGTGGGCATAATGGGCAATATCATCTTCGTGCGTTACCATTATAATGGTATTGCCGGCATCATGCAACTGCTGGAAGAGGTTCATGATATCGTAAGATGTTTTGGAGTCGAGGTTACCGGTGGGTTCATCGGCCAGAATAATGCTGGGGTTATTTACAAGCGCCCTTGCAATGGCTACCCGCTGGCGCTGGCCACCCGAAAGTTCATTGGGCTTGTGCTTCGCTCTATCGCCAAGGCCAACATTTTCAAGTGCCTGGTATGCCCTCTCTTCCCGCTCCGACCTGCTGTAGCCGGCATATACCAAGGGTAAGGCCACATTCTCCAGGGAGGAAGCCCTCGGCAGCAGGTTAAAAGTCTGGAATACGAAACCTATCTCTTTGTTGCGGATTTCGGCCAGTTCATTTTCCGAAAGATCGCTCACATCATTGTTGTTGAGGATGTACTGCCCTTTCGTAGGCGTATCGAGACAGCCGATAATATTCATAAGGGTAGATTTACCAGAGCCGGAGGGCCCCATAAAAGCGACATACTCCCCTTTATTAACAGTAATAGAAATAGATTTTAAGGCCTCTACTATTTCACTGCCCATTCTGTATATTTTGGAAATCTGGCTGGTCTGGATAATTGCTTTCATAAACGCTCTTCGTTGTACTAAAGATAAGTGCTTGGCTTAAAATAAAAAACCTTTTATTTATTTCTAAACAAAAGGCTACTTAACAACAATTAATGCAATATTAAAATACTTCCCTACCACATTTATATAAACGGAACTTTGGCAGGATTACAGGAAAAGGAAGGGTTTAGTTAAGGTTATTCGCCCCCAGGTGCTTCAGGTAAGGGTTAATTTTTTTATTCCTGATGTGGTCGATTTTGAAGATTCTTCCGCTCAGCGACTCGTACCAAAGCTCTACAAACTCATCGTCCATCCGGTACAACGATATTTCCAGCTGAAAAAATTCTGATCTGGATACATATATACCTTTATTCAGAATAAGCTTCGCCTTCTCATCAATCGTTAAATTATCAAACTCTGCTGGCTTCATGCGTATATTTCGGGTTAATCAGAAAATCGGCCAGGGCCAATCCACCGGAGTACCTTCGCTAATAAATTACAGCTGCAGAGAGCAGCCCAACCCATTGAGCAGATACTTTACTATACGCAAACAACGCTTTATTGTTAGAGAATTACCTCCATATATTGCTTATTACATTACAGGTGCAATAAAGCATTTCCTTTACCGGAATTACCAGTTTATTTCATCTGCAGCCAGCTTTTGTTTCATTCGCTCATACTCCTGAACGAATTGTTCAAAATACTCTTTATCAGTCAATTGTTCCAGTCGCAGCAGCTCATCTTCTGCATACTCCTCCAGGCCCATTTGCAGGCTTTGCAGAATATACAGCTCTTTTAGGGGAGCAGAATAAGGATTAAAATGTATACCCTTCAGTAAAAAATCATACGCCACTTCATCTTTTCCCGCCTCGTTAAAGAGCGGAATTCCTGAAAGGTAGGCTTTTTCAAGAAAAGGAGTAACGCTAAATATCCGGTTATAGTTCTGCAATGCGGCTACCGTATCGCCCGCAGCGGCCGCCTTTCGGGCAGACCGGTAGAGCTCATCCAGCTCACCTTCTGCGACTACATCCTCTGCCATCCCTTTTTCAGCATTGCCCTTTTCCAGCTGTAAGAGTGCGTTTGTTTTCAGCTGCTGCAACTCTTTATTCAGCAGGCTGTCTGGCAACTGCCGCCACCGCTGTATTGCTTCTTCAGGCTTACCGGCCCTGGTGAAGGCAATGGCTTCCATCGCTGCAGCCTCCCCTCCTTCCAGCTCTGCCGCCCGATTAAAATAAGAGGCCGCCAGTGCAGGTGCCTGCAGCTCCAGCGACCACACCCCTAGTAACTTTAAATAAAGGGCATTATTAAATACACTGCGGTGCGCCAGATTCCTTAACAGGCTAAAGGCAGCATAATGATTATCCTGTTTATACTGCATTACTGCCAGCGCCAGAACGGCGGGTTCTTCATAATTTACTTCGAGAGCCGAATCGACTAACTGCTGAACATGCTGCACAAGAGAGCTGTCCGGCTCGGGCAAAAGCAGGGCATAGTTGAGCAGGTAGGCCGCTTCGAGCCCTCCTATTTCCTCCAACTCTGCGGGACTCAACACCTCCGGAAAGCCTGCTGCCTTTAACGCTTTCTGCCGGTTGTAAAATGCTAACAGGTTATTCTGGTAGAAAAGTGGTCGTTCCACAGCTCTTCCTGCAATGGAATCCAATGCGCCCGCCCCTCCCTTTTGAGCTACGATAGCCAGTTGGTTCGCCAGGGCCTCCTCTTCCGCTTCAGGGTCTTTGGCCGCAATGTTTAGGTAGTAGAGTGCAGAGTCCAGCACATTGGTTTTACCGAACTCAAGCCCCAGGTTATTATAAAGCCGCCCTTCCTGCGGATAACGTTCAATACCTTCCTTTAAAGTAAAAAGTCCGTCGAAGAATAAGTTGTTGTTAAAGTAAAGGTTGGCCAGGTTTGCATAGGCATAAGGGGTTGGCTGGCGATCAATTCCCTCCTTCAGAAAAAGCATGGCCTGCACCGGCTTATCTGCCTTACTGGCCAAAGATGCAAGGGCATAGTTAGAGCGGTGGTTTCCGTATTTATAATCGCTCCCCAGTTTATAGTACTGCTCCGCCAGGTAGTAGCTTTTAGAAACAGTATACAGGTCGCCTATGCTGTTATAGTAGCCGCCCATCGGCTGGTAAAGGGCATACATGCCGTGCAGGCTGTACATGCCGATTACTGCTACCAAACCAGCCAGCCGGATGCTAAAAAGGGGTACATACTTTGGCTTGTACAATACCCGGTACACCCTTTTATTCTCCTTTAAAAGTGCCAGAAAATTGACAAGAATGTATACAAAAAAGAGCGCCCCAAAGCCGAGGTGGGTATATAGAATAGCATCCTCAAAGGTTTCTATAAAAGGATCGTTAGCCGTAACAAATACATAGCTCATGGTGGCCAGGCAAATTATTGCCAGCGACACATACAGCATCGCCCCCTGTGGCTGGTAGGGTATTATATTTCCAAAAGCCTCCTCCCTGGCATTCAAAGTCCACAAAGCAACCAACAGGCTAATCAGCAGTATCCAGAAGGGATTGATGGTATACAGACCAAGGTCCAAAATTCCTCTTACCTCCAGGTAGTACAGCGCAAGGTTGAGCAGGTAAATAAGGCTTGCAACCGAAAAATGGGTGAGGGACTGGCGGCTGTGTTCATTGTTAGAAGCCGTTACCAAGTAGAGAATGCCGGCAATAATTTCGGGCGAAACCAGCACAATCAGCAAAACAGAAAGTGTAATAAAGGCTGGCAAACCGTAATTTGCTACGTAGAAAAAGGGATTATGTACGCCTGCAAAGGCATAAATCAGCAACCCCATCAGGATAAACAGGGCCAGAAAGGCAATAAAGCGCCTGAGAAGAACAATAGTGGGTTTTACCGCATGAAAAAAGTAGCTCAAAGGCAGAAACAGCAGGAACATAATTACATCGCCTGTTTTGTCGATTCGGCCGAACATGTGCAACTGCTCCAGCCGCAGGCCTACCACCATGGCACAGAAAAGCCCCATTCCTACCAGGAACCATAGCCTCCTGAGGCTGCTAAGGACTGCGAGCGCCGCTGATAAACCAATACTTACCAGCACCAGCAGAATATGGGCCGGCCAGATATTGATCTGCATCTCGCTCCCTAAAAAAGTCTGGCGCACCACATAGCTGCTGGCCTCCAGCTCCAGGTTTAGCAAAGGGCCGGACCACCGCTCCAGCGGAAGCTTTACAGGCTCAAGTGTGGCGACTGAAAGCCATTCAAAAACAAGGCCGTCACCTGTCAACATGGCCGCTATGAAACAAAGAATGCTGCCGGCAAATAATACCAGCAGCATCAGCCATAACGCTTTTGTTGATTTTACCCAGTTACTCCAGAAGGAAAAACCACTCATGAATATACTTCTGTTTATTCCATCACTTTAGGAACCCGGAAATAATCCGAATCTTTCTTAGGAGCATTTAACAGGCCTCGCTCATGCGAAAGTGGCTCCTTGGCCTCGTCTTCGCGCAGCACATTTTGCTCGGCCGACATATTGGTGAGTGGCTCTACCCCATCAGTATCCAATTCATTCAGCTTTTCTACCCAGTCCAGAATTTCTGTCATATCGGCCACCATTTTATCGGCTCCTGCTTCCTCAAAGTCGAGCCGCGCCAGGTGCGCTATTTTCTGCAAAGTTGCTTTGTCTATTTTCATGCAAATTGTATTTTTTCAGTTCCGCATCAATAATGGTATATACCTGTTCCTTCAGGGCAGGAAGATCTTCCATACTCATGCCGGTCGTTTCTATTGGCTCATGCACCACCACATAGGAGGTTTGCGGGTAGAGCAGGTAAGTGCCATCATCGGGCAAAATTAACCAATTGTACGGAATGGTGACAGGAATGACGGGGATTTGTTTCTCAATGGCTACCCGGAAAGGACCATCTTTAAAACGGGCCATATTGGGCGCCTCTTCCGACAACACTCCTCCCTCCGGGAACATCACCAGGCTGTGGCCCTCATCTACCGCCTTCATTGCTTTCTGCAGCGCAAGGTAACGGTCCTTAAGAGAGCTTCGGTTGACGGTGATGTGCAGCTTCCGGAACATATAGCCGAAGAGGGGTATCTTTCCCAGTTCGCTTTTACCGACAAACACAAAGTTCAGCGGCAGGAAGCCCAAAACAGCAATATCAAGAATGGAGAAGTGGTTGGCGCAAATAACAGAAGGCTCCTTCCTTAATTTACCGCTTTTATACCGCAGCTTTACCGGCAAAAAGCTCAACCCCAGGAAAATGGCCGACCATATCCAGTGGAGGTAATGCAGGTATTTCCGCAGAGGCTTAAATGCGATAAGCAGCAGGAAGAAAGGAAGCAAAATAAAGAAAGCCAAGCCGAATAGCAGAAGGGAGTAGGTGGAATAAATCCTCCTGATAATTTTGATGAACAGCTTTTCAATTGGCATTTCCAAAAATAAGCCCAAGCCGGCAGAAAACAAATCCTGCCGGCTAATTATATGAGATTAAAAGCGATAGTAAACAAAGATGTTACTGGCTGGGGCCAGATATGAGACCCCAATCCTCTATTTTAATTTCGTCTTAATCATACTCATCTTTCATAGTCTCCTGCTGGCACAGACAAAAAGTACCGGTTTCTGATCAATTTATATATCCGGAATTATTAAAGTATTAAATCCCTCTGCGTCTATAAATTTCAATGTACAGTCTTCTCTGGTAATAAAGGTAGGGCGAGAGGTCCCGTGCATAATTCTAAAATCAAGATAGCCTCTTGGGATATCTGAAAAAGCTACTACCTGACTCCCTTTCACAAAAATCAGGTAGTGTTTCCAATCGATACTTTCCATTATTTCCAGTCTCTCTTCAAGTGGATCGATATTTTCCAGCTCAAGATCATCCCAGCTTTCAACCCGCATATAGGGGTGAATGATTAAAGCAGAGTCCCATTCCAGGGGAAAGGACTCGCAAAAGTTAACGGTAGAATTTGCTGTATCAAATGCTATGTTTTTATGGTCTAGCTGCTCTGGTTCAGGAATCTCAGTACAGGCAAAAACCATAAAAAATGTAAAGCAGATTAGGTAATTATGGCGTCCAGGTAAGCGCTCCATTATTGTCGGACTTTTCTTTTGTTAATACACTCCGATTGTGATTCCATTTTTCCCGTCAAATTGTTCTCTTTAACCAGAACAGCCAGACGATGAGACTTTTGTTTTCCCTTAATGTACCTTCTCTCCCTCCTGCTTTTCCCGCTTCCGGTGGTCCCACCAAACATAGCCGGCAAAGCCTGCTAAACAGATGGCGCTAATCCAGATGAGGCCGGTTTTTAAGCTTCCGGTATCTCTGCCAAAAAAAGCAATTACGGCCGTAAGCGGAACAATACCCAGCATGGTAGCGCCGATAAAGCGCCAGTAGCCCATCCGCAGCATACCGCCTACAAAGCTAATGGCATCGTTCGAGAGGAAAGGGGCCAGACGGGTTACCACTACGGCACCAAAACCATAGCGTTCTATAAATTTAATCAGCTTCTTTTCGGTACTGGTACCCAACAGCTTTTCAATGACCGGAGTGCCCAGGTAAGCGCCCAGCATATAGCCGAAAGAAGAAGCACAGAAAATAGCCACTAAAATAATGACAGAACCACCCCAGGGGCCATAAGCCAGCACAGTAACTGCCATCAGCAGGGGCGAGGGAATTACCAGCAGAAACATCTGGGCTATCATGGCCAGCACAATAATGACAGGCCCCCATAAGCCAAAATCGCTTACCCAGTTTTTAATCCGCTGTTCATCATCGCTGGTAAGTACCTGCCATGCTTCATTAAGTGACTCCTGTACGGAAGGTACCAGAAAATAGGAAAGAATTGCGGCCACCAGCAGGGAAAGCGAAAGGTAAAGAGGCCATTTAGACTGATGAACCGGCTCATCGAAAGCAGTATTTTCTTCTTCATAACGCATAGCTATTAAAGCTACTGTAAACAAAAATTGTTAGAAGTTTTACCCAAACAGCTTCGCCTCTTTCTGCTTTTAAAGGAAGGAAAATTGCCCTACCTCCACCCTTACACTTATTTTTTGAGGCGGATCTGGCAGCGCTCGCCCTCCAGCTTTTTAATTTCTTCTTCCATATCAAATGCTTTTTTAGCATTTTCCATTTCCTTGTGCGACTGAAAGTATATGCGTCTGCGCTCCCTGGCCTCTACAAAGCGTCGTACATCTTCCTTGTTCTCTAATATAAGCGGAGGCACCTTTACGAGTTTATTCTCCTCATCTTTGGCTACCAGGGCAAAATAGCTGGTGTTGGTATGTTTGACAAAGCCTTTCATCACGTTTTCAGCTGTTACTTTTATCCCTACCACCATACTACTGTTGCCCACATAGTTGACAGATGCTTTCATACTTACCAGCTCGCCCACCTCTACAGGCTGCATAAAATCGACATTATCGACCGAAACAGTTACACAGTAGGCGCCGCTATGCTTACTGGCGCAGGCATAAGCTACCTTATCCATCAGGCTAAGCAGAATGCCACCATGTATCTTCCCGCCAAAATTGGCATAACTGGGAATCATAAGTTCGGTAATTGTAGTACGGGAGGCGGATACAGGTTTTGGGTCCATCAGGCAAAAATTTAAATGGTTTAAAAATACTGGCCCCTCTCCTGAAGGGTACATAAGGAGTAAAAATAAAAAAAGACAGTCAAACGACTGCCTTTTTCATAAAATATTCGTGAAATGGGTTTTTACTTAATCTTTATCGTCGATGGCATCTGTAATATCTTCCAGCGCTTCCTTCACTTCATGGGCGATGTCTTTGTTATCATCCGCTCCTTTCGGATCAATCTCAATAATTCCATCGCCATCGCTATCTCGAGCCGCAGAGAGATCAATATTGCTCATTCCGCTAAACAGCTGGCCAATATTGAAGTTAATCACTGCCTTTACCTCTTCGCCCTGAATAGCCATACCATTCTGGTCTTTGAAATTAATTTCAAATTCCTCATCCGTGTCATGCCATAGCTCAAACGGAATATTGCCTATCGTGCCAGCAATGAAAATTGACTTTCCATACATTTCGCTCCCTGCAACATCGCCTTTGTGCAGCTTAAACTCTACCTCCTTATATACCGCGTTTGGCAACTCCGCAACGCCTATGGTACTCGCAACTACGGTTCCATCCTTTACTAAATCCAGCTCGAACGGCCCTTTCAGCTTAATATCTTTGTATACACTGTCGGCACTATCGTCATCTTTATCATCAAAATCAAACTCCACTTCGCGGATGTTGATTTTAAAGTCAGTGATGGTTATTCCGCTGGTAGTCCGCAGGTTGGCGCTTCCTGCTCCTGTGTTAACAGAGGTGTTGGCAGTTGCCTCGAGCGTAAGCTCTCCGGTTGGCGAAGGCTCCCCATCTCCACAGCTAGAAAGACCTATCAGCGAAAAGGCAGCCATATACATGAACAGGTTCTTTTTCATTTTTTTTTGTGTTTAGTTTCCTGACAGACGCCCAATTATCCTTAACGGTTGGGATACAATTTAAACCTCAGTAACAGACCTCAAAAAAGAAATGTAAGAAAGCGGCGGGTTTTTTCAGGAAAATGAAAAAAGAAACATTCACATTCTCCGTAGGAGGGAAGGAGCTTTAGAAGCTTATTTAATTAACAAGAGCCTAAAGAACCCTCAAGACATTCTATAAGCAGTCGGATAAAAAAGCAGTGATTATGAGGTAATAATTTCTGTTATATTCCTTATCAAAACTTTATTTTTTTCAGCAATATTTTCACCGGGATTTTCTGCTCCCTCGGCCTTCCCAGCAGCAGCAGTTCTCCTTTGGTGTCGTTGTATACCAGCAGCCGCTCTTCTCCTAATCCAATAAAATTCTCCTTCAGGCGAAGGAGCTTGGCCTGACCCGAATCCAACGGAAGGCTGATCAGGGCAAAACTCTCTTTCGATTCCGAAAAATTCTTCTTCACTATTTGCCCCTCTTCTGCACAGGCAAAAAGCTGATAGTCCAGTGGCTGGTGCTTATTTCGCCCTACTTCTTTTAGCAAAAAGCAGAGTCTGCCGTTACGCTCAGACAGGAAACGGATATCTGCCCTGCTGCTCACGTCAGCTCCGGCTGCTTTTGGCACCACTTCATTCCGGATAAAATTAACCTGTTCATCGAAGTGCAGAAAGGCATAGCTGCTGTAGCGACACCTGGCAGGCAGAGGCTCCCGGCGATGTGGAAGAATACGCTCCGGCTCTTCGGTATACTGATGCTCACCATAAAATACGATTCCTCCACCACTGGTAATCCGGAAACCGGCAGGCTCAAAGTTACTGGCATACTCCTTACTGATACCGAGTCGATAGTCCCCGCGGGTTTTTTCGAAAAGAAGGTCAGGGTTTATCAATACTTCCTTTTTTAACCCACGCTGGTCGAACAGCAGCAGGTGATAATCAGGTTTTCGGCCTACTCCTTTCCCAAAAATATAGATGCTATCGCCTTTGGCTGCTGCAAAAATCGGCTCAGAGGTATTTTCAGGGGAACCGTATCGAAACGTATGCTGAAAGCGCTTCTGGCCGAGCGTGTCGAGCATCACTACCTGGTAAGTAGTTGGGTCGGGGGCGGCTCCTTTCTTTCCAAAGCGCCTGGCAGAACCGAAGATATAAATGATTCCGGTAACGAGTCCTTCCTGGTTTTTAACGAACTGGTGCAGCCGCAATTCCATAGGATACTCAAAACGGAGGGGATGCTGGCTAAGCAGCTGTCCTTTTAAGGAGGTGATAATAATGGACTGCTGCCGGTAATGAGAAAGGTTGAGGCTATCTGTCTTGAGCTTCTCCCCCATCACCATGCTCAGGAGTCCGGCCTCCTTCTCAGTCTTTATTTCTTCGTGTATATACAGGCTTCCCCGCGAAAGGGGAGGCACCTCTACCATTATTTTATTCTCCTTTTTACTTTCTAGAAAAGCATTACTAAGCGGGTCGTAGGTAAAGAGGGTGCTGGTACGCGAAATAATAGGCTTTCCGTTCAGGAAGTGGGCTACTTCATAAGAATGTTCAGTAGGCTTATACTTCCCTGATGCCGATCTTAGAATTTCGGATTCATTAGCAGGAGAGCCTCCCGCCACCGAATCCTGCCCATGGCCTGCTGCCAGATAACTTAGCTCAGACCTGCTAATTAGCTGAAGGCTTGAATCCAGCTGAAAAAGATGCAGGGCAGGAATCCAGTTTTTAACCGGAGCCCCATGAGAACCCTGCGAGAGCACACTTGCTTCTTTCTGCGAAAATGCAATAATGGTATAGGTACCATCCTGGTTTAAGCGCACCTCCTCGACAGAAACCTTATCGCGGGAATTGTAGAGGAGCTCCAGCTCTTTTTCGCCCACCACTGTTTGTGCGAAGGCAGAAAAGCTCTGAAGCAGCAGCAGTAACACTCCAGGGGCTATCCCTGAAAGAGTAAAATATTTCAGCATTTCCCCAAGTTTAAATTTGACGAAGGGTGAAAATGTGAAAAATTCCAGTATTTTCTTAATAAAAATCTTTAAAAAATCGGATAAAGCATTTTTATTGAGCCACTTAGCGCTGGTATCTATTGCTAAGTCGCCAGAAGCGCCACGACAGGAATACAGCCGCCACGGTAAGACCGCATAATAGTCCCCACCAGATCCCCTGCACTCCCAATCCTGCATGAAAGGCCAGGAGGTAGCCCCCGGGCAGGCCAATTACCCAATAGGCAATTAAAGTAATAAGGGTAGGCACTTTTACATCTTCGAGCGCCCGAAGTGTTCCCAGTCCTACTACCTGCACACCGTCCGATAGCTGAAAAAAGGCTGCAATAACCAGTAAAGTAGCGGCTATTTCTATGACTTCCTCATCATCTATGTAGAGCGACGGAAAAAAGTGCTGTCCGGCAATAAAGGAGAGCGCAAAAAAGAGCATAATCAGCAAACCTATACCAAACGAAATAAAGCCGGCCTGCTGCATGGAGGCATAATTCTTCTGCCCCAGCTGATTACCCACCCGCACGGTAGCCGCTGCTGCAAAGCCCGATGCAATCATATAACTGACCGAAGCAAGGTTAAGGGCAATCTGGTGGGCCGCCAGGGCTTTGGCCCCTATCCAGCCCACCATGATGGCTGCCCCACTGAAGGCCCCCACCTCAAATACATACTGGAAGCCCATGGGCACTCCCAGACTTAGCAGCTTCCGGATTATCTTCTTCTTAAATCCTTTAGTGGCATTCCGGTAAGCGGCAAAGAGGCGGCTGCGGTAAAAATAAGCAGCCATCATTGCGGCCATAAATACCCGGGAGAAGAGGGTGGCCCAGCCTGCACCAACCAGTCCCATTTCGGGGAAGCCAAGCTTACCAAATATCAGCAGGTAGTTTAAGCCTACATTCACCCCATTGGCCAGCAGTGTAATAACCATCGCCTGACGGGTATGGCCCAAGCCTTCTATCAGCTGTTTATAACCCTGAAAAAGCATAAAGGGAAGCAGAGAGGCTCCTACCACCCACAAATATGGCGTTGCCAGTTCTACAACCGCTGCCGGCTGGTCGAGTGCATATAAGAACGGAATAACCGCCATGAGGAGCAGGAAGAGCAGGAGGCCTGAAATAATATTGATGAGCAGGCTATGCTTGAGCAGGCGCGTTATTCGCCCCACCTGCCCCTGCCCGTCGGCAGCGGCCACAAGAGGAGTTAACCCTATAGAAATGCCGATGCCGAACATAAGGGCCAGCACGAAAATGCTGTTGGCCAGCGAAACAGCCGCCAATGGCAGAGCCCCCAGCTGGCCAACCATCATACTGTCGGCCACGCCCACGGCAATATGCCCCAGGTGGCTCAGCATTACCGGGTAAGCGATAATAAACAGCCGCCGTATATGTTGCCGGGAGCTTGGCTGCTCCAGTTCCTTCTGCACTTCTGCCCTCATATATTCTTCAACCTGGCTACTTTAAGCAAACCTCCCACAGAAATGCTATCGGTAATCTTCCCTTCCATCACCCAGTCAATGGCCTCTTTCAGCGGCAGCTTTTTCACCATCAGTTGCTCGGTTTCTTCAGGTTCTTTTTCGCCGGGAGTCAGGTCCTCGGCCAGGTATACTACGCCCAGTTCGTCTGTTACAGAGTTAGAGGTATGAATGGTCATGATGTTGGTCCACCGGGCAGCCGTATAGCCGGTCTCTTCTTTCAGCTCCCGCTTTGCCGACTCCAGCATATCGATATCTTTTAGACCACCACCCATGGGTATTTCCCAGCTCCATTCATTAAGCGAATACCGGTACTGCCCTACCAGCCAGGTATTGCCTTCCTGATCGACGGGAATAATACCGATGGCAAAATTTTTAAAGCTTACGACTCCATAAATGCCCGGTTTACCGGCCGGATTCAACACCTGGTCTTCCCGCACATTAATCCACGGATTATCATAAACCACACGGCTGCCGGTGGTTTTCCATGGGTTACGGTGAATATCAATCTTCTCTTCTTTGCTCATGGGCGCAAAATTACATTTATATTGCAATAGCTTATGCCATTTTAAACCAATAATCATTTACACTTTTGTTACAAACCATTACGCATTACAGTCTTCACTTTTTAGCTCCAGGCTTACTGGCATGGCTGTTTTTCCGGCCTATATGGCTGAAGGCATGGGGCCTGATGCTCCTGAGCATGGCCGTTGACCTTGACCACCTGCTGGCAAGCCCTGTTTTTGCTCCCAACCGCTGCAGTATTGGCTTCCATCCGCTACACCTATGGCCCTCGATGCTGGTATATGTGGGCATGCTGTTCATCCCTAAATGGTGGGTAAAAGCTATAGGCACCGGCCTGCTATTCCATATGGTTACCGACTTTATCGACTGCCTCTGGATGTTTACCCGCTGCACGGGCTGCTGCGAAGAATCGGGTATTGCCTGGCTCTGCAGCTGGTGGCTAAGCTAAATAATTGTAGCTACAGCCCTGTTGTTTTTCTATTTGCTGATTAACTTTAACTCAACATGCTGGAACCCTTTCATCAGAACATAGTACCCGAAGCAGGCTGCGATGAGGCCGGCCGTGGCTGCCTGGCCGGCCCGGTAGTAGCGGCTGCAGTTATTTTACCAAACGACTTTTACCACCCCCTGCTGAACGACTCCAAGCAGCTCAGCAAAAAGGAGCGGGAATTACTTCGTCCCGTCATTGAAAAGGAGGCCGTAGCCTGGGCTGTGGCAGAATGTAGCCCGCAGGAAATCGATGAAATCAACATCCTTCAAGCCAGCATCCTCGCTATGCACCGCGCGGTGGACCAGTTAACAGTAAAGCCAGGGCTCCTGCTCATCGATGGCAACCGATTTAAGCCCTACCCTTTTGTGCAGCACCTGTGCGTGGTAAAAGGCGACAGCAAGTATGCCTCTATCGCTGCCGCTTCCGTACTGGCCAAAACCTTTCGCGATGAGCAAATGGAAAAGCTGGCACAGGAGTATCCTGACTACCTCTGGCACAAGAATGCCGGCTACCCTACCAGGGCCCATCGTGCCGCCATCGAAAACATTGGCCCCTGCTGCTGGCACCGCAGGAGCTTCAGGCTTCTGTAGGATTTAGACTTTAGGCAGGAGATATGAGAAGTAAAACAATAGAGTTTAGCACCGGGAATTTAATAACCTGAAGTCCAGAGCCATAAACACTCATAAATAGCTGTCATTGATAAGGAGGCACGACTGAAGCAATCAACGCGGAATGTAAGCGGAGCAGCAAACAAACAGACAGCTTGCCACAACCGGGTGTTCCCGCACTTCGCCAAAGCTCCGTTCCTCGCAGGGGCAGTTCCCATTCAAGATACCTCTATAACCCAATTGTACTGACTAACCCCCAGTCGCATCCACCAAAATCAAACAACCAACAAACAACTAAACCTGCCATTTTTCCTGAATAATCATTAGCTTTGTGCAGCAAAAAACAAGCCCTATGGAACTCAAAAAAACTGCCTTAACACATATTCACGAACAGCTTGGTGCTAAAATGGTGCCTTTTGCCGGCTACAGCATGCCCGTTCGCTATACCTCCGATATGGAAGAACATAAAACCGTACGCGAAGGCGTGGGGGTGTTTGATGTATCGCACATGGGCGAATTTATGGTAACAGGCCCCGGCGCCGAAGCCCTTCTCCAGCAGGTAACGAGCAACGATGTAAGCAAACTGGTTGACAACCAGGCCCAGTACAGCTGTCTCCCGAATGACCAGGGCGGAATTGTTGACGACCTGATTGTGTACCGCTTTAATGCTGAAAAATATATGCTGGTGGTAAATGCCTCCAACATAGAAAAGGACTGGAACTGGATAATGCAGTTTGCCGACGGCAGAGAAGGGGTTAACATGGAGAATATCTCCGACGAAATTTCTCTTTTTGCCGTACAGGGGCCAAAAGCAGTGGAAGTACTCCAGAAGCTGACAGATATTGACCTTTCTACCATTAAGTTTTACCATTTTATAGAAGGTTCTTTTGCCGGTGTAGATGAAGTAATTATTTCCGGCACCGGCTATACCGGCTCAGGAGGCTTTGAGCTGTATGTGCCGAATGCCGTTGCAGAAGAAGTGTGGAAGAAAATCTTTGAAGCAGGAAAAGACTACGGCATTAAACCTATTGGCCTTGGTGCCCGCGATACCCTTCGCCTCGAAATGGGCTTTTGCCTCTATGGCAACGATATCGACGACACCACCTCTCCGCTCGAGGCACGCCTGGGGTGGATAACCAAATTCAACAAAGAGTTTACCAACAGCGAAAAGCTGAAGGAGCAGAAAGAGGCCGGGATTACCCGTCAGCTCAGCGGCTTTAAAATGGTTGACAAGGGAATTCCGCGCCAGGGCTATGATATTACCGATGCGGAAGGAAATATTATCGGCAAAGTTACTTCCGGCACCATGTCTCCCTCCCTGGGCTATGGCATTGGCATGGGCTATATTAAAAAGGAATTTACTGCTCCCGGTACAGAAATATTCATCGCCGTCCGCAACCGCCAGTTAAGAGCGGAGGTAGAAAAAGCCCCCTTTTATAAAGCACAATAAGATTCAAACATCATGCCGGGCCTCTGTTACAGGTCCGGCTTTCTTTTGGAAGAAAATATTTACCATATCGGTATACCTTAAAAATTTCCTCCTGAAAAGAAACAATATACCGGAGCAACAGATCCGGCTAAGGCCAGATTTTAGGCCCTTGTACCTACTACTTTATACTCTATACCTAATTTATGCGCAAGAAAATTGATGTGTGTTTGTCGCCTGAGTTGCTGAATTTATACAGCCTGGACGGCAAAATAGTGGTGGTGGTCGATGTGCTGCGGGCAACTTCCTGTATGGTAACGGCCCTCTCGGAAGGTGTTAGCCGTATATACCCTGTTGCTTCGCTGGACGAATGCCAGGCACTGAAAGGGAAAGGCTACTTAACAGCAGCCGAAAGAGGCGGCCAGCAGCTGGAGGGCTTTGATCTTGGAAACTCACCCCTCAGCTACCTTAACAGGGCCCACGAGGGTGCAAAAGTAGCCGCGACTACGACTAATGGAACCCTTGCAATTACCAAGTCGGCCCCTTTTGCCAAGCAGGTAATTATTGGCGCTTTCCTTAACCTGAGTGCCATTGCCAGCTACCTTCGCTCCCGCTCCGAAGATGTGGTCGTGCTGTGCGCCGCCTGGAAAGGAAAGATAAATATGGAAGACACCCTTTTTGCCGGTGCGCTGGTGGACAGGCTTTCCGGAGAATATGAGCTGGAATGTGATGCTCCACTGGCAGCGATGAGCCTTTACAACTGCATAAAAGGCGACCTTTACGGCTATATGCAGCAGTCTTCCCATGCCCGCCGCCTTAGCAGGTTTGGAGTGGAAGAAGATATCAGGTTTTGCCTGGAGCAAGATAAATATACCCTTATACCCGTACTGGAAGGCGATGAGCTGGTGCCGCTGGAAGTATAAAACACCATCCGGAAGAGCGACCCTAGAAAGGGCTGCTCTTCTTTTTACTTTATTTCTACCATTTCCTCTGCTTATTGCAGCTTCTCATTATTCTTATGCCGGTCTTTATCGCGAATATTCTTCTTCTCAAAGTTCTTCTGCAAGGCTTCTGTTAAGTCTACCCCGGTTTGGTTGGCAAGGCAGATGAGCACCCATAGTACATCGGCCATCTCGTCGGCCATATTCCTGTCCTTGTCCGACTCCTTAAAGCTTTGCTCGCCGTACTGCCGGGCAATCAGGCGGGCCAGCTCTCCTACCTCTTCAGTTAAAATGGCCATGTTGGTGAGCTCATTAAAATAACGGACACCAGTGGTTTTAATCCATTCATCCACTGCTTTTTGCGCTTCTTCTATCGTCATGCTTAGTTATTGGTTGGTCGTTGTTGGTTGTTCGGGCATAATGGATTGCACCGGTGCACTTTTTCCCATGTTATAAACAGGAGAAAAAGCCCGCAGGGCCTGGAGTCTGCCAAAGATTACCCTTACTCCTCCTCAAAACGGATAACCTGCAGGGGGCGGGAGTTTTGCTCCAGGTTCTCATAAATCAGGAGGTACTGAGTGCCGGTTTCTCTGTCCACCGCAAAAACGTTAATGAAAGCCCGGCCGATTTCTCCTTCGAAGGATGTACTTCCATTTGAAGTTGGCAAATAGAGCTCCGCATCATAATCGACAGATACCACCTGAAGGCCTGCAGGCAGCCTTAGTACGGTTTCCAGCGTACCTTCCGGCCGCGTACCTGCCGTGGGCAGCGTATTGATATAACCGGCACAGGAGGTTAAAAATAACAAGAAGAGGCTAAGAGCTGGCGAAAGCTTTTTCATAGGGGAAAGATGTTTTACTTGAAATAAATTTACTCAAGCAAAAATAATGCCCTCTCTTTCCCTACAGCCTATTTATTCCTACGTACCAGGCTATTTTCGGTCTTTGGTATCAATAATAATTGTTACAGGGCCATCATTGATAAGGCTAACCTTCATGTCAGCCCCAAACTCACCTGTTTGTACAGGCTTACCTAAATCAGCTTCCAGCTGCTGGATAAACTGTTCGTAGAGAGGGATGGCAATGTCGGGCCTGGCAGCTTTAATATAGCTGGGGCGGTTGCCTTTTTTGGTGCTGGCGTGCAGGGTAAACTGGCTGATGAGCAATATATCGCCTCCGCTATCGAGCAGGCTCCTGTTCATAACACCCTTCTCATCTTCGAAAATACGGAGGTTTACCATCTTTTTGCTTAGCCAGCTAATATCCCCGGAACCATCGGCCTCCTCAATTCCTAATAACACCATAAGGCCCGGCCCTATTTCTCCTCTGGCTGTTCCGTTAATCCGTACAGATGATTCGCTTACGCGTTGAATAACTGCTATCATGCTGCTAAACTACGCATTCTACATCTTTTGCGAAACGGTAATCTCGCCCGAAAGATTTTTTATCTCTTCTGATTCGTAAACATTTACCCCTCTCGGCTCCTGGCGGGCAATACTGAGCATGCCATTGGCAACGGTACGGGCGTAAATGGGGCGGTACTTTCGCAGGAAACCCTTCATGAGGGGCTGGAGAAATACCATCAGCTTAGCGGCAATACCTTCGCCGGTACGGTTCTCCTGCCTTTCGCCTAACAGCAGGGAAGGGCGGAAAAAAGAAATGCTATGCAGCTCGGATACTTTACTGATATCTTCTTCTACCTCTCCTTTTACTTTATTATAGAAAAAGAAGGATTTGCGATTTGCCCCCATTGCTGTTACCAGCAGAAATTGTCTGGCGCCTTTAGAGGCTGTTTTTTTCGCTAATTGCAAAGGATACTGGTAATCTACTTTTCGAAAGGCGGCTTTCGAGCCGGCTTTTTTCATGGTAGTCCCCAGGCAACAGAACACATCATCGACCTCCGGCAGATAATAGCTTTCATCCAGCTCATCAAAATCGAGAAGAATCTCTTCAACCTTTGGACTATCCAATGAAAGCGTTCGGCGGGTGAGGACATACACTTTTTCATACTCGCTGCTACTCAGCAGGAGCGATAAAAGTTGCTGCCCCACCAGGCCAGTGGCACCGGCAATAAGGGCTTTTTTGTTTTCCATATTTCTAAAAAATGAGCTGACTTTCGAGCACTAAAAATAAGGCGTACTAGTCGATTTCGTCCACACCCTGTTCCCAGGCCAGGTAATTTTCCACATCGCCCTCCACACTTCTGTATACCCAGGTAAGGAGGGTAAGGTCATCGAGAAGGCCAATACCCGGAATAAAGTCGGGGATAATATCGAAAGGATTAAGAAAGTACAGAAGGGCACCAATAATAGCCGTGAGAGATTTCCAGGGAAGGTGCGGATAGTAGCCTCTCGAGTAATCCCGGAGCATCTGGATAAATACCCCCACATGCCGCACAATATTTTTAAAGGTACTGCGATGGTCTTCCATCTCCATCAGTTTTTCCTTGGCCCTGTTTATCAGGCGCCATATTTTACCCGGGTTGCGTGCATAGTCCTCTGCCTCTCCGGCCGATTCCTCCATCTTTCTTCTGGTTCTGTCCAGTAAATGGTCTTTTTTTCTCCTCATGATACATTTTTAATATTTCTATAGGGTTTAACCTGCTCCCTGCTATATAGTTTGCACTTGGCAGAAAAAGCCTTCAGCTCTCTAAAAAATTTGCCTGATTTCGTCCTTTACCCTCTTTAGAGCCGGCCCGGTCGGGTCAATATTTTCATCGACCGAGTTCTGCAGTATTCTCCGGTGCAGTTCAATGCTTTTGGCCTCGGCCGGCAATCCTTCGGCCGACTGGTTAATGAGTGCAATGGTTTCTTCCATGCTCTGGCGGATGGTACGCCAGCACTCATCACTCATATACACCTGCTGTGCCAGGTTGTGCGAATATTCTTCCCTTATTTCATGCACCAGCACATGCTGAAGTTCTTTGGCCGTAAGCTCCGCCCGGCTGAGTCGCCGCAGCAAATTATTGGGTGTAATCCGCTCCAGAAAGAGCACCATTCTTTCATAGGCCTGCAAACGAACAGGCAATACTATTTCGGTGTTTTTATCGCGCATGCCTACTACCTGTTTTTGCAGCTCCTTATCAAGAAAAGACTTAACAGTCAGGTACATGGCATACAGCACCAGGGCAGCGGGTACGAGAATCTTCAATAATTCGAGCAAAACTTCCATTCAATTTCCTTATCTAAAATCTACTATCTTTATTACAAACCTTCTGAAGCGTATAAATTTGAATTAAATTTACTGAAAATCCATTATTAGCATAAAAAGATTTGAATTTGAGAGGCAGAGATGCCGGTGGTAAATTAGTTATCAGGAGATGTTCATGCTTCATAGAGCTTATCCCCGACCCACCTCTTTTTATACTATACTGCAAAACTTAACACGAACCGTTTTAATCTAAACTTATGTTAGAACCTGTAACACTTTCAGAAAAAGCGGCGAAAGAAGTGAAGGCCATTATGGCCAGTAAAAATATTCCGGAAGGATATGGGCTCAGAATAGGAATGAAGGGTGGCGGCTGTGGCGGCATGTCTTTCGTGCTTGGCTTCGACAAACCCAAGGATAATGACCTTACCTACGAGATAGAGGGCATTCCTGTTTTTGTTGAGAAAAGGCATACCATGTACCTGCTGGGCATGCAGGTCGATTTTTACGAAGGGGCCGATGCCCGCGGCTTTATGTTTATTAATCCGCTGAAAAAAGAAGAAGAGAAGCAGGCAAACTAGAGCCCCTTCTCTTCTGTTGCGCTTCTATGCCTATCGCTCAGCTTCCAGTGCTTCGTATTCCTGCCTCGACTTTTTAATACTTACCCTGGCCCTGTGGCACACGCCACCAATAGGAGGGTTAAACTTCGAAATGCTTACCTCTACCACATGCGCCGCCGCAAAGGCGGCAAAGATATCTTCTATAATCTTATAACTGATAGCCTCCAGTAAGCGGGCTGGTTTGCCCATTACTTTCGCAATCAGCTTATAAAGCTCTTCGTAATTGACGGTTTCTGCCAGTGCATCTTTTTTGCCAGCCCTGCTCAGGTCTGTTTCAACCTCTACATCTACCGCGTACTTATTGCCAATTTTCTGCTCTTCATCGTAAAATCCATGATAGGCAAAAAACTCCATTCCTTCCAGGGAAATCTTACCCATAACTGCTTAAATGTCGTCGAAAAATGACTTTTCAGAATTGCTGTTATTCTCCTCCGGCGCCGGTTTTTGTTTGGCAGGAGGCTCGGTTTCCAGCGGCTGGCGGTTACGCTCTGCTTTTAGCTCCTTGGCTGCCTTATCGGCCCGGTGTACCAGGCCCTCAATATCGTGCTTCCTAATTTTCTTTTCGGCCTGCTCCACTCTTTCCAGTGTGCTGTTGGCCGTAACCACCAGGTCGTTCAACAGGTTTTCGCGGTAGCTTTCGAGCATCCGGTAATTTTGCTCCAGCTGGCGTACCCGCTCTTCCATTCCTCCAATAATGTTGTCGGCCTTTTCTTCGGCGCTGTCAATAATCTCCTTGGCACGCGAACGGGCATTATTCAGAATAGTTTCTGCCTTCAGCTCTGCTTCCCGCACCTTTAGCTCGGCCTGTTTGTTGGCCTGCTCCACCATGTTATTGCCGGTAGCTTCTGCGGTTTTTAGGGTTTTGAAAAGAGAATTTTCCACCTCCCGCAGCTTTTCTACTTCTTTCTCCGATACTTCCAGCTTGTATCTCAACTCTTTCTGATCTTCGACCACACGTTCCCACTCCTGGGAGAGGGAAAGCAAAAAGGCATTTACCTCTTCCCTGTCGAAGCCTCTGAACTCTTTCTCAAAGGTTTTCTGGCGTATTTCTAAAGGTGTTACTTTCATTATAATTGGTTGTTCGTTGCTTGTTGTTTGTTTTTAGTGGCAGGTGCCTTCTCGCTCATTATCCTATTCAGCAGGCAAAGCTCCCATGCCTTTGTCATTGCAGGAAGTGGGGCTAAGCGGAAAGACGAGGTAAGCTGACGGCAAGCCAGTCTCCCGCAAACTCCTGATTACCCTTATACCTATTTAGAATCCCTTTCCTTTCAGCCTGGTAAAGAATGCCGCGCTTCGTTCGCATTGACAGTTGTTTATCGGCTTTTCCGACTCTTTGCTCCTGGCTCTGTTAACCATCGTCTAACATCCCCTCAAATCTATGCTCTCTCCTCCCACTCGATATCCCATACGGAAATAGTCCGGTCGTCGCTGGCTGATAGCAGCACATTTTCCGATAGCCACAGCAGGCGGTTAACAGAAGTCCCATGCCCGGCATGTCGGCCTTTGTCGATTACTTTTAGCAGCCGGAAGGCTTCGGCATCCCACAGTTTTACTGATTTATCCATACTACAGGTAGCAAAGTAACCACCTTCCGGGCTATACGCCACATGATTGATGGCATACATATGGGCAACGATGCTGTTTTCCTTTTGGTATTCGCCGGCGCTGTTCCAGATGTTCAAATGCGCATCCCTACTGCCGCTCAGCAGGTAGCGGTAATCCGGAGAGTAAGCCAGGGTAAAAACAGAATTCCTGTGCGCTTCTATTACCTGTTTGGGCACAACAAAGTTTAAGGTAAAAATTTTAATGGTATTATCGCTGCATCCTACGGAAAATTCCTCCTTTTGCGGGTGAACCTGAATGGTTCGAATACTTTTGTCAGAAACTTTCTGCTGGTAAAGCAGCTGCAGCCCATCCAGCTCCACCACACTCAGGGTGCCATCTCCGCTGCCAATAAAAAGTCTGCCATTGTACTCTTCAATAGCAAAAATAGCCGCCGGCGTTAACTGCAGAGAGCCGGCTGCTTTGCGCGTCTTCATATCGACCAGGTGAATACCATCAAAGTTCTGCCCCAGCACCAGGAGGCCTCTCTCCGGCAGGTATTTGAGGGCATAGACCGATGAAGGGGACTTCGCCACCAGGCGCCCTTCTTCCGGCTGCTCTACCTGCCACTGCGCCACCATTCCATCGGCCCCTGCCGAAAAAAAAGAGCCCTGCTCCGGACCATGGGCTAAAGCATAAATGCTGTCTTTATGACCGCTAATGGTATACCTTTTCTTTACATTTAGTCGGGACATTCAGCACTTTCTTAGGTGAGGACTACTTTTTCTGTTACTTTTGTAAAAATAAGGACTAAAACGCTCTTTTGTGAAGATATTGGCAGAATAATCGTCCTGGGTTTTGAACCTTATGTCCCCTGAGAAAGCAGCTGGATCCTCTACCGACTCAAACTAAAAGCTCAAGCTACCACCACCAATGCCCCAGATACTACACGAAAAACTGCATGAGCACTCCTCCTGGGCCCTCTGGCACATCGAAGAAGGCATTGCGGAACTACAGGAGTCCCTGCAGGCAAACCAGCCATCAGCCACAGAGCTTGATGTCATAAAATCAGAAAAGCAAAAGCTCGAATGGTTGTCCAGCCGCCTGCTCCTCCGGCAGCTGGCAAAAGAATACAAAATTGATTATCCTGACGTAGTGAAAGACGAGCACGGGAAGCCTTTTTTACACAATACCGCTGCCCATATTTCCCTGTCCCACTCCTACCCCTATGCTTCAGCCATTATCCACACCCGCCAGCCGGTTGGCATCGATATTGAAAAGCCCCGGCAGCAACTCCTCAGGATAGGGCCAAGAATCCTGCATCCGGAAGAATTATCTGCCGCCGGAGATGAGGTGCAGAAGCTATGCATTTACTGGGCCGCCAAGGAAGCCCTGTACAAGTGCTATGGCAGGAGAGGACTTACTTTTCAGGACGAAATTTTTATTGAGCCTTTTCTGTTACAGCAACAAGGGCAGCTCCGGGGCCGTATACATACAAGGGCTGTTAAAGAAGAACATACCTTACATTACCGCTACCATAACGACCTGCTCATCTGTTTTAGCCTTTGATTATGGCACTTTATTTGATAGTTTTAAACTGTAATTATTAAGCTGATAAGCTGAACTAACAGAAACATCCATGAAAAAAATATTAGTAGTCCTGCTCATTTTGGTCTTTGCAGTCTCCGGCAGCCTGCAGGCACAAACCAAAAGAGTAGAGAATTTTACCCTGCCCGATGCGGTCAGCGGCAAGGAGGTTTCGTTATCTGATTTCCAGAACCGCAAGGCAGTGGTCGTGCTGTTTACCAGTAACTTCTGTCCCTATTCCAAGCTGTACGAAGAGCGTTTTTCTGCTCTGGTAAAGGCTTATGCCGGACAGGACGTTGCCTTTTTAATGATAAACCCCAACGACCCGAACGAAAGCAGGGAAGACTCTATGGAGTCGATGAAGGCTAAAGCTGCCAGCTGGGGCCTTAACATCCCTTACCTGGCCGATTCCGACCAAAAGGTAGCCGCACTGTTCGGCGCCACCAAAACGCCCGAAGTTTTTGTGCTTTCCAATAAGCCAAACCTTTTCACTGTTGCCTATTCCGGTGCTCTTGATGACAACCCACAGGTGGCCGCAGATGTAAACCAGGAATACCTGAAGCAGGCTCTCGACTCGGTATTAAAAGGCAGAATCGTTAATGCTCCCCATAAACGCCCCGTTGGCTGTATGATTAAAATGTAGTTTTAGTTGTTGGCTGGTAGTTGTTTGTAGTTAGTGGCTGGTGGTTAGTCGTAGGTTGTACGGATTGATTATCAAGCAAATTTCAATGGAAACTGTGCTTGCGGGGAAAGGAGATTTACGAAGTGAGGGAGACGCTCTGTTGGGGTATTCTGCCCGCAAAGATAACTCTCCCGTCCATTTTAGCTCCTTCGAAGCTTTCCCTTTAGTGCTCCCTTTCAGCTGGATAAAGACCTGCCGGCAGGCGGGTTGCTTCAGCTTCCTGCGTCTGCTGGGCGCCCCCTGCTTTGCAATGACAGGCGCTTAATGGACACTCCTGACTCCTGGCTCCACGCCAGACTCCTAAATCCATTGTCCATAGTCTAATATCTTAGCTCCCCTCTTACTTTACATTAAAGCCTACTCTCTTTTTGCCCTTCCAGCTACCTGTTCTGAACCATATAATGGCGGCAATGGCGGCTATTAGGTTGGAAACCGGAAAGGCCCACCAGATACCCTCGAAGGATAGAGATGTTTGGTTCGAAAGTATAAAGGCCAGCGGGAAGCGGATAATCCACAATGAAAGGACCGATAAAAGCAGGGAGGCAAGCGTAAAACCAGCGCCATTAAATACCCCGTTGATTACCTGTTGAACACCTAACAGGCCGAAGCTGGGCGCCATCACTTTAATAAACATGGCGCCATTATGGATAACCCGTTCCTCGCCCGGCACAAAAAAAGCGGTAAGGGGTTCTGCTACTAAAAAAAGTAAGCCTCCAATAAGCGTTAAGCTGAAAAAGGCCAGCTTGGCACTTAACCTTCCTACATCTGCTGCTTCTTTAATTCTTTCGGCCCCCACATATTGCCCCACTAAAGCGGTGGTGGCCGAAGAAAGCCCCAGCGCCGGAATAATGACGAAGCTGAGAATACGTGCTCCAATACCGTAGGAAGCAATAACCATCCCCCCGAAGCCCGTCACCAGCACCATCAGCACGGCCATTCCCAAAGCACGGGTTGACATTTCCATGCTGGCTGGCACTCCCAGTTTTACGAGAATTTTAGTGAACTCAAAATCGAATTTAAAATCTTTCCAGCTTAGCTGAATTCCGTTCTTCCCCCGATAAATAATGATAAAGCCGGCAAGGGCCGATAATCCCTGGGTAATAACACTGGCCATGGCAGCGCCCGCCACTCCCATGGCCGGGAAAGCACCCCAACCATAAATAAAGAGCGGGTCCAGGAAAAGATTGAGGAAAACGGTGGAGAGCACTACGTAAGTAGGAATGACCACATTCCCGATACCCCTCATGAGTGACTGAAATACAAAAAACAGGAATAGAAAGATAAAACCAATGGAAGACACTTTAAAGTAGTCGACCGAATCACGAAGAATTTCACCTTCTGCCCCTACCAGCCGCATGAGGGGCTCTGCAAAGTAATAACCTGCTGCCGCCAGTAAAGTGCCTATAAACAGCATCACAAAATACGTCTGCGCGCTGGCATAGTTAATCATCCGCTGGTTATCCATTCCTTTATACTGCGAGGCAAGAATGGAACCGGCCAGGGTTAAGCCAATGCCCAGCGAAATAATCAGGAATAAAAGCGGAAAACTTAAGGACACTGCCGCCACGGCACCAGCTCCTATACGGCCCAGCCAGAAGGTATCAATCAGCTGATAAGCTGTTTGCAAAATGTTGGCCAGCACAATGGGGCCGGAGAGCTTTAAAAGGGAAAAGAGGGTTTCGTGTTCTTTTACTTTAGTTATTAAATTCATATAATCAAAAAAAACAAAGTCCTTAGCAGGCTGTCCTGTACCTGTTTTACAGATATAGTTACGCACCTGCTCAGGCCTTTGTTAGGAAAAATGAAGGCTCCTGTTTTACTCCTCAGCCTGCCTGCTTAAGAGGAGTGGCACAATAATAATCGATGAGGTCATTGACTCGCCGGGGAGGCACACCATCGGGAATAAGAGTAGCGCTCAAGCTCTCAACTTCCAGGGCAGAACAATCAGTATAATAATACCTAATATGGAGAAATACTGAACGCGGAAGCCGACAAAGCCAGGGCCGGCAGGGCTCCGATAATGGCGAGCGGAATCGAAAACAGCACCACCAGCGGGTATATATAGCTGTCGTAAACCCATCATAATGAAGTACACAAAGATAATAGAGGCCAGCAAGGCCATACCAGGTGTACCAAAGCCTTCGGACTGGCCCTTAGGGTCGGACCGTATTTAGCAGTTCCTCAGCAACTCAGGCGACAATAGAGAGGAATAGTCTAAGCTTTTTATTGGTTGTAAGTAACAGGACAAAATTAAATTATGGCTGTCGTTGCGAGGAGGCGGATCGCGCGCTGTACAAAAGGGCAGCAGCCGGAGCAAGCTATCTGCAGGCAGCTTGCTCCACAAATAGCGACAGATGCGGCTGCGGTCCCGGTGGGGAAGCACGACCCTTATGCTCCCAATGGCAATTCAAACCATTATTACCCTCCTATTAAATAAAAATACATTCAGATACAGAAGAAGTGAGGAGGATCCAAATTGAGGGTGCTCCTCTTCAGAGGTTGAAGAAAACTACTCCACCGCCTGTAATACAATCTGCTCATTGAGTTTTTTTACCATCATTTCAAAACAAGTCTGAATTCTGGTATACTCCTCAGCGGTGTAAACGGCTTTTCTAAATGTATAACTGGCATCTGCTATAACCTGTCCACCATTTTGTGTGTAGTTTACTATAAGCTGGGCAAGTCCATTATCCATTTTAAAGTTCGCAGGAATACTAAATGCTTTATACCCCTGAGGCACATGAATGGTAGAACGAAGTTTCTCTGTTCTGGGATAAATAAAATCGATCGGATAAGAGCGGCTCTCCTGGGTAAAAGGATTCTCTTTTATCGGAAACTGCAGAAATGGCGAAACTATAATCTTATTGCTAATCTCTTCAAGAGGAACCTCCCCTTCCAGAGAAATTACATAAGGCCGTTCATTTTCGTTAAAGCCAAGGGTTTTTATCCGCCCAAGTTTGTTAAAACCCTTACTTAATAAGCCTTCCTTCAAGGCAATCGTATCATTGTGGTAGCTATTTTTATAATCAAAGGCTTCAAATTCGGTTGCCTGTATAGTTACCATCGCATCTGCCAAAAGCTTTTCCGGATTTATTTTAAGATCAATCATTTTGCTATCCAGAGAACCTACATTATTAATCAGGTTCACCCACTGCGGCTCCCCTTCCGCCACTATCAGCCCTCTTTCATTTATACATCTTGGGGGAATTCTGTTAAAAGCCAGGAGCTTTTCGGTACCATCTGCCAGAAAGGCAAATTGTTCGCCTTCCACCAATACCACCACATAATTGAAGAAATGATCAAAGGGATAATCAACCTTTATTTTTCCATGGTCACGGGTACTCAAAATAACCGGCCGGGCGCTCACTCCTGCAGCCTCCAGCATGGCAGCCATAAAGAGATTAATTTCAGCAGCATTCCCCTTCTTTTGCTCTACCAGTTCTTTAGGCTTTTTAGAGGTGTACTTGGAGTTAAATCCATTCCACCGGAAACTGGATTTTACATATTCAATTACCATTTGAGCCTTTTCCGCGCTACTCTTGCCGGTGAGATTCATTTCTGCTTCAATGATTTTCTCTGCCTGCCTTTTGCTTTTCCGAAGGTATTTACCAAAATGATCATTCTTCAGGAGGCTCTTATTCAGCTCCGGCCAGGTAGTAACAACTTCATTTGTGCCACCTGCAGGACTGTGGAATTTAGATAGCTGAAAATCAATCTTCATCAGGTAGTCTTTCGAAGAAGTAATGAAAGACTCATCCTTAAAGGCCGGCACATCCTTCATTACATAGGTATGAATCATGTCTTTGAACTCAAAGCCACTGCCGAAATTGTTGCCATAGACCTTGCTCACCTGCCCGAATGTTCTTTCCGCATCACCTAAACGGGTATCATGATAATGGAACCTGCTAATTCCCTGCGCCAGGAAGGCATACTCATAGAAGGGAATCATTTTTACCGTATACTGGCTGTAAAGGGTGGGTATTTTATCCTGAAATGTCCAGTCCGGGAGGTTAAAGTGGAAAGGGGTTTCCAGCACATACTTATATTCAATAACAGAGCCCTCTTTTACAGATGGGAATACAAACTTTTTAACTCTCCAGCTTTCATTTATCTTTTCTTCAAAAACCGTGTTCGGGTCTAAGGCTGTTTTTCTCAGTGCCCCGTTTTCCAGGTTATAGGTGTAAGCTTCAATCGATACCACTCTTTCTGTTCTTCCATACCCATCGACATAAAACGGTATAGCAACTTCAGAAAATGGTATACCGGCTTTATCAAAAATCTTGATTCTTCTGGTTCGGGTAAACCGTATATCGTAACCCCGCTCGGTATCAAAGAAGTAAGATTCCCCTTTATCAAATAAAACAAGGGCGGCTGCCTCAGGATCCTTCTGATAGGCAGTAAGCGTGAGCTCCTCCTGATTTACCTCTCCGAACTTACTTTTAAGTTCCTGCGAGAAAGCAGGATTCGTCAATAGCAAAAGGCTCAAAGCCACGAGTAATAACTTGTTCATTTACAAAGCATTAAGGACAATAACTGATTTTCCTGAAGACTGATTTACCTGGTCGAGAAAGGAGTGTAGAGAAGCAGACTCCTCCACTGAGTAATCGCCTCTGTATAATTGAAACTTCCTGACCACCAGCAGCTGCTCTTTCTGCAGGGAGTAGCTCACACTAAAGCTGCCGGCAGCGGTTTCTATAAACACATCCTGTGGCACTTCCACCTTATACTGCCTGGCAAAGGGCAACTGGTACACAATAGAGTCACTCCTGTTTACAGGATAATTTACTCTGGCGGCCGCTTTTCCTGTCTTAAATTCCCGGATAGGAGGAATCTTTAAAATTTTCATCCCGCCAATGTTCCTGAACTGCTCCTCCAAAGCCAGATTAAGCGTCAGTTCCAACTGTGTATCATCACGGTTTTTTTGATTAAAGTGCCAGTTAAGCAGCCTGTAATTCCGGAGCGCTAAACGGTCTTTTATTTCCTGGCCCAGCTGCTCTTCCTGCAGGTGGCGTTGAAAGTACCTGAAAGATTCAAATAGCTCTCCCTCCATTTTTTTAACAATTGTAACCTCCCCTTTCCCATCGGGCTCTAGCTTAAAGGTGTAGAAGTTATTCTCCTCTACATCTTCCGCCTGCAGGGCAGGTGTTTTCACCAGTTTACTGACGGTGCCATTGACCAGCAGGGCATAGCGGTTCTGGGTAAAGGTACCCAGGTAATTGTAAGGCAAATGGCCTGCCGTATTTTCCAGCCACACTGTGTCACCTTCCAGGGGAATACTTAGAATAACATGATTAAACTGCTGAGCGGGAAGACTTGTATCAATTCTTACCGGATTATCTCCTGCATGTATTATCGTATAGTAAGCAGGGATACCGGCGTACTTTAAAAGGGCTTTCATATAAATGGTGAGGGCCTTACAGTCCCCATACTTCTTTTCGCAGACATAACTGGCCGGATAAGGTTTTAAGCCTCCTTCATCTATAGTTACATTAATGTACCTGGTATGATCCTGCATGTAGTGGTACAGTATTTTTATCACTTCCCTTTTATCCGTTTCTCCGGCAATCAACTGGTCTACGACAGCCTTTTCGGAAGGGGGGAGCTCATCCAGGCCTTCATTCATTTGCGCCTGCCAGTGGCCGAAAGATGCCCAGGAGGCAGTGGAACCTTCCGGCCCGTAGCGAAAGCTTTCCGGCACAACCGTTACAGTTGGCAGGAGCTCCTGAAGGGGCGGAGAAAAAGGCTCAGGCCGTACCGGTTCTAGTCCATCCATCTCCCATCGGTGAACCTGATATCCCACTTCTCTTTTTGCTGCATATTTCAGTTTATCAGAAGCACGAATGTTTACTTTATAATCAAAGGGTAAATTAAGCTCTAAAGAAGCCTTTCTTACCGGAACATCCGTAAACAGTATGGGAAGCCAACGGGTAACATCCAGGAAATTATCTACCTCTACTTTATAGCTGTACCTGATACGGTAGGGGTAAGCGTTCCCTCCTAAAAAGAAGGATTTCACATAGTGATCTTCGAAAAAAGACTCCCGGGAAATATTGCTTCTGGTCTTTATCTCCTTTTTCTTCAGTTCCCTTACCACTTCATTCTTTAGGTTGAGTACAGATGCCTCCAGAATTTCCACCTTATTATCTTCCTGAAAGGGGATTTCAATCTCGGCTATCCAGTCACCGGAGGGTCTGTTGATCTGGATCAGGCAGGTGACTTCTTCTATTCTCTTCCTGTTCTCAATGGTAATTTTCGTCCTGTATTCAAGAACTTCATTCTCATACTGTCCGAAGGCCAGAAAAGGCCAGACCAACAGGAAAAGGAAGACTACGATCTGTCCGGGAAGCTTTTGATGTGCAGCCATAAGAAACTAACTGTAAAGGCAAACTTCTACTGTTTATTCGATATACCTAATTAGCCTTTAACTTTTCGCCTCACAACATAACCCATTTTACAACTAAATCAAAGTAAAATAATAATTTATAAAGTACCAGCCCATCCGCTTATTCAGCTAACCCTCCGCATACTAGGAGCTTTCGCGAGTTAATGTTTATTATATCTACAGGCACTTTAGAGTAGAACATTTTGCATCTCTCTTAGCACAAAAAAGAACTCATCGGAAAACAAAGTGTATACCTCGAAAAAATGGAATGCAGGCAGGGGCAGCCAAAGTGCTGGCCCTGCTCAGGGTAGCCGACGAACCCGAATTGACTTTTGATGAAATTCAGTAGAGCCTTCAGATAAGCGAGAGCGCTACCAGTAACGGCATTAAATAGCTGCTCGACACCCACCGGATTGAGCATGTTAGCAAAGTCGGGGAGCGAGAAAGATACTTCAAAACCAGAACTGCCAACAGGAAGGAAAGCTATCTTGAAAATGTGGACCGCATTAAACAGCTCAACGACATTTTTAAAGCCATACTCGATGACAGCCATTAAGTACCCCAGCAGCAGGAAAAGCCCCGCGTGCGCATCAGCTTTACCGATTTTATGCCGGACGAAATCCGGGAGCGCTCCAGGAATTGGGAGCAGCAGATCCTGCTGGCTTTCAGACGGAGCGTGCTAAAGACCAGAGCATAGCAGGGGCCCAAAGAAGGACTGCTATTCATAAAGAAATGCTAAAGGCAAGCAGAAGCCAGTTACACTTTCTGCTTTTTCGATTGGATGGTCTTAAGCACAATTTCTTCCAGCTGATTCAATGCCTCTTTCGCTTCCTTCATTACCGGCAGCAGGGGCCAGACATGCGGCATACCCTTGCCTTCAATGACAGTAAACTCAACGTCCTCTTCCTGCATTTCCCAGCCGGCGAGTTCCTGGTCGGGGCGCATAATGTCGTTTTCGGCAATAAAGAGACTGGTAGCGGGGAACTGCTGAAAGCTGCCATAGAGGGGCGAAATGAGCGGGTCTTTCAAATCCATCCCTGCAGCACACATTCTTTTCGCCGATAATACGCCGGGCCTGCTTAATATAGGATCCACCTTATCAATTTCTGCTATCTCCGGATTGCTCATACTCGCATCCAGAACGGGGGAAATAATAATGAGATGAGATGGCGGGGTTTCACCCGCTTTTATCAGCCGCTGCACCAGGGAAATCACCAAACTGCCACCCACGGAATCGCCCAGCAGCATAATGTTGGCAGGCGAATAGCGCCGGCGGGCCTCCGCATATACCGCATCGATATTCGTGGCTATTTCCCTGATATTCGCTTCCGGTGCTTTAGGATAATCGACCACCCAGGCTCTGGTGCGGGTATTTTTTACCAGCCGGGCAAGGGGCCTCCAGTTGAGTTCTGTGGGACCATAGACATAAGCTCCTCCGGGACAATAAAGCAGCAGAAAATCAGTCGCCGAAGATGGGGGGCTGATTTCAGTTACCGTAGACTGCTGAACCGAAAAAGTAGTAGCTGCACTCCCTGCCAGGAGCTTCCCGGAGGGCTGGTGGATATCTTCCTTCCTTAGTCGCTGAACATCCAGTGGCACTTTAGAAAAGGTCTTTTTAATGCCCTTTACTTTCAGAACCATCCGGATAAGGTAATAGCTAATGCTGGGCATAGGGCGGTGCGTTAAATTATTCAGGTGTACCGGATATCAATATAGCAAGAAAACCCTATGAGCTGTTAGCTTCTTACCGGTAAATTATAGTTTACCACCTCACCTATTTGTTACTTTTTCTAGTACCCGTAAATCATCGCCAGAATGAAAGGAATGGTAATCAAAACAGAAATAATCAGCGGCTTCCAGATGGGCTTTCTCCGGAACCTGGTTTTATTTCCTACATATTTCTTCCAGAAAAATTCTGTCAGCATTACCGCCCCGGCAGCATTGATTGCCAGTGTAATAGCCGAGCTTTGCGGAAGTTGGTTAATAACAATAATCGCCAGGGCGGTGTATAGGATACCAAAGCCTATCACCACCCACTTTGCTTTTCTATCGCCAATGTTGGTAGCGAGCAGCACTGCTCCAAAAATAACCGTAAAAAAGGTAGAAAAGCCCATATGGTCTTTGGTGAGTAAAACCTTGGTACTTCTGCGTCGGCCACCTGGTTTTCAGCCCCTTCCTCTATGCTTGCAGCGTTTACAGCTTTGCTTTCCTGTTTTTGGGTGTAGATGTTTTCCGGCATCCTTATCTGTAGGTTTGGTTTCTCTTTCGCGCTCCCCGCCCCGAGCTTTATCGTTTTACTTGTTTAGAACCCATAGCCTATTTTCAGGCCAGGCATAGGAATAAAATCGGTCCAGATTTCATAGCCTGATATCTTCCAGCTTGGATTTAGTCCCACCCCAAAGTTGAAACCGTTGTTTAAGCTTATGAAGCGATATCCAATCCTTCCAGACAACAGGTAGGTGTTAGAAAAATTATACGCATTCGTCATTCCGAAGCCAATACCATACTCGAGCCTGCCTCTGCCTTTACCCCACAAATTCAATAGTTCGAGCGATACTATTTCTTCAATTTCCCGGCTACGCCCTATGGCATCGTCTGTACTGCAGTATGAACACTCCAGCGTCTTTATAAGCCCCAGTCCAAACTTTACCCTAAGTTCATTAGAGGCGCTGTTTTTCAGGACTCTCTCATACCCTACTGTATAGGGAACACTGGACCCGCCCACTTCCAGGAGCAGGTTGTTTTTTCGCTCCTCTTCCTGTCCGTATGCACTGAAAGAAAGGATTAAAAAGCATAGCAGCAGGAGGCTCTTCTTCATTTCGGATTAAAATAAAATGTGTTTTATGTTATCGAAAGGCCACCTGCTCTCCTCCAGGGTACTTTGGCTTTCATATTATTTCGTAAATTCATATTTTTTCAACACCCGCAGGCCCAATAATCCTTCCTCGAACGTGTAGGTAATTTCCCTTTTATGTTCCATGGCTTCAAAATCAAAAAACACTGTAAACCAGCTATACTCGGAATACTGCTCACCAGGTAAATAAATGGACGCAATTTTTTCCCACCGGCCTTTCGAGAAACTACCATCATACCATACTTCCTTATGAACAAAAGGATATTTCTCTACTACCGGATTCGATGAAAAACTGAAATTGATCAGGAAGAACAGGTTAAAAATAGTCGGTATCCAACAGATTGAAATGGTATTCCTTAGTACAGGTGTTAGGTGAATAGCCCTGAATTCTAAGAAAAGAAAGAAGAGGGCATAAATAGCCAAAAGACCTGCTCCTATTCCCCAAACTGTCAGCTGGGTGTTAAGAGTGAAAAGGAAAAAGAGGACTAAGTTAGCTATGGCAGCTGTTATATACAGGAAAGTCTTGGTTCTAACAATTATCCCTGCTGAATGAAAAAAGGACCGGAAATTCACCTTACTTTTTTCCCTGAACACACCTGCCCAGTAATGCACAGTGATAAAGGTAGCGAAAAGTCCACCAAAGAAACCTGCCCATCCTTTAAAGAGAAAGCCCCACAAAGGTGATAAAAGGAAAAACAGGGAAGAAAAGAAGTATAAGTGATTCCAAACTGTAAGAGCCGCCTGAGACTTTTTATAATAATCAGTCCTTTTAAACTCCTCATATTGCATCCGGGCATACTGCCTGGCTCTTTCTCTTGCCTGCTCCTGATAAGATTCGTGCCACTCTTCAAATGAAGCAGCTGGTTCTCTCCCTTCAGCGTTACCTGTCTCTACATTAATTAGAAACTCGTATGCCTCTGTTAAAAAAATAAATTGGTCATGTGCTTCCGGACTTGCATTTTTGTCAGGGTGCAACTGCTTTGCCATCCTTCTGTAGGCTTGTTTGATTTCGGCAAGAGAAGCATTTTTCGTTAAGCCTAAAGCCTGATAATATGATTCAATTGCAAGTCCCATTAACTATTTCTTCTTTCTTCAAACTTTAGTTAGTCTGCACAGCCTCATTCTTAATGCTGCCCAGCGGTCCGCAAACTGGGTGTTGGGCGTTTAATAGCACCATAGTTTCCGATTGCTGTTCAGTTTATAAATGGCTGTGATGCCAGAATTTCCAGCTTACGCCCAATAACCTGTTTGTTTGGTTGGCGGTAGTTTTAATTTTTTATAAACCTGCCTTCTCCATCAAACAAGAATTGTCTTTTCCCATCCCGAACTTCTTGTATAACTTTTTCTCTTTCTGGAATGTCTGGCAACGTTACTTCAGAATAAAAAGCTAAAATTTCCTGTGGGGAAGATACCCTTTCGTGTTGCTCAAAAAGTTCAAAATCATCAGGAGTCTGGACGGATATCATGTACCTGTCAAGACTCCGAGAAAATTGAGAACTAAAAATTGGTCTTTCCTTTAAATTTAAATTGATATAGCTTAAATGAGCAACAATCTCTTTTGCCTGTAGCGGAGATAGTTCTCCATCAATTCTAGAAAGGTCATTATTTATTAAAGAAAAGCCTGCCCCCGCATCATCCAGTACAGCTATGAGGTAAATCTCTCCAATTTGAACCATTACAGTCTTTCCTGTATGATTATCAACATAATCAAAATTATCAGGATTAATATTTGAGGCTGCCTTTAGAATCCAGAAAGAGCCTATTGCTCTAGAACTAATTTTTGCTTTAGTGTAGTAGGCTCTGGCTATACAATGAATATGATGTAAATCTTCCCAAAAATATTTGTCAGCAATTACTCCCTCCCCTTTACGTTTATCACGGTTTTGTAATATAGTTTTATCCTTTAAATGAGTTTTGAGAAAAATTAGATTAAGCCACCTGAACAATAGCTCAAATTTCTCATAATCCATTTCTAATTCACTCACTACTTCTTCATATGGCTTACTTAGTAAAGCACTGATAGGTATTTCATAAAATTGACCTAACTCAGTGTTACAATCTTTACAACAAGGTATTAAGTACTGATTATACCTGAATTTGGTATTATTCGGAAGGGTAACAAACTTATCATTAAGTGAAAACCTACGTAATACCCAATCTGGAATTACGTGCTCGTTATTAAATTCCTTAGATTCAGGGCTTGCTCCACAGATGAAACAGGAATCACCTTTTACTATATTTTCTTTAAATTCATCTAGGCCAAAGAGAAGAATTTTACCACCCGTGTTTTTTATGGTTCTACTTTCTTCCATATGAATTTTATGAATTACCGCCAACTAGGAGAAAATAACAGGTTCATTTGTTATTTTACGTCCTATAGTTGAAACAGAATTGAGGCGTAACATAAGTGTTTCATGCAGTAAATCCAAATGAATCACTTATTTGTCTTATATACAAGAATTAACCTTCTGACTAGTTAAATAATCTGCTAATGGAAGCCATTTCTACCTGAAGTAAGAATTAATCTCCCAGAAACTCCCTCACCCGTTCATTAAACAACTCCGCCTGCTCCCATTGGAGGAAGTGGCCGCAGTGATCGAGTAGCCTGAAGGTGGCTTGTGGCATTTTAGCAGCCGCCTCTCTGGCTAATTGCTCCACACTTAGGTTGGGATGTAGTAAGGGACTGGGGATGTAGGCATCCTGCCGGCCGAAGAGGAGCAACACCGGCATAGACAAATGAGTGAGCTTTTCATATACCGGCTCCCCGAGCATGGCCGATACACTCTTAGAAATGGTTTCGCAAAAGGGATAGTAATCAGTACAGGATGTATAGGCAAGGCGGTCTGTTAGCAGGGGCTGCGCATCGGCGGGGAAGTGATAAAAGTTCGCCTTTACATTACGGGAAATTATTTCCTCCCCGGCAGCATATACCTTCTCCGTTTCAAACCAGCTTTTAAGCTGCTGTGCTTCTGCAGGCTCGAAGATTTCCAAACCGGCAGGAGCCACCAGCACCAGCTTTTGGATGCGCTCCGGAAAACGCAGTGCGGCATGCATAGCCACCTGCCCTCCCATGGAATGGCCCGCCAGATAGCAGCTGTCTATTTGCAGCTTATCCAGCAAAGCTTCCACTACATCGGCATAAAAATGCATGCTGGGCTTAAAGCCTGCCTTGGAAGATTTGCCATAGCCGGGCAAATCGATAGCGATGCAGCGGTAATAATTAGAGAGGAAGGGAATGTTTTTGGCCCAGGCGGGGATATAGCTCCCCAGGCCATGAATAAAAAGCAGCGGATATCCGTGGCCTTCATCGGTACAGGCCACGGATAGTCCCTCTGCAAGGCTGATCATCCGGGTATGAAGAGGATACTTGGTATCAGCAATCAGCATAAGTTTATTTTAGTAGCTTACGGACTATTTTGCCGCTTTCATTCTTGGGGAGCTCGCTCATAAAATGGATATGGCGGGGAACTTTATACTTTGCCAGTCCTTTTCGGCACCAGCTCACAATTTCCTGCTCACCCAGCATGCTCCCTTCCTTCAGGGTAACAAACGCTTTACCGGTTTCACCCCATTGTTCATCAGGAACGCCTACCACGGCCGCTTCTTCAATGGAAGGATGCAACAGCAGGTACTGCTCTACTTCTGCCGGATATACATTTTCGCCACCACTGATGTACATATTCTTTTTCCGGTCCACGATATAGAGGAAGTCTTCCTCGTCTTCCCGCACCACATCGCCGGTTTTAAACCACCTCTCTTCAATGGCAGCCCTGGTGGCTTCTTCATTCTGCCAGTAACCGGGGGTTATCATAGGGCCGCTCAGCCATAGCTCTCCCCTCTGCCCTTTTTCGACCTGCTTTCCCTCATCGTCCATTACCTGGTACTCTACATAAAAGTTGGGCTTACCAATGGAGCCTTTCTTGCGGGTAGCATCTTCATGATTTAAGGAGGTAATATTGGGCCCTGCCTCTGTAAGACCATATCCCTGCCGGATGAGCACCCCTTTAGCGTGCCAGGCTTCGATAGTAGGCAGTGGCAAGGCTTCTCCTCCCACAATAAAGTAGCGGGTGCTTTCGAGCTTCAGTCGCTCAAATTCCGGCGCTTCCAGCATCATTTTCAGCATGGTAGGCACTGCCATAAAAAGTGTTGCCCGCTCCTCTTCCAGTAGCTGTAAAACCTGTGATGCATCGAACTTTGGCAGGAGCGTAAAGGAAGCGCCATGGTGCAGAAAAGGCGTGATAAATACATTCCAGCCCCCGGTATGAAAGGGTGGCATACACACCAGGGTATGGTCCTGCGAGGTGATGTCGAGCCGGGTAGCGGTATTAATGCTGTTCCAGAAGGCCATCCCATGGGTGTAAATGGCACCCTTCGGAAAGCCGGTGGTACCGGAGGTGTAAAGGATAAAAAGCGGGTGGTCGGCCCCAAGTTCCTCTGCAGGATAGTCCTTTGATTCAAAGGTTTCCAGTACTTCAGAGAAAGTGGAAGGTTTAAAAATATGCCTGATTTCCTCGAGCGCTTTTTGCCCGTTCAGGAGAGGCAGGTACTTTTCATCGGTCAGCAGTAAATCAGGCTGGCTGTTGTCCAGCATATAGGCAATTTCGCGCCCCGTGAGGCGGTAATTCAGGGGCACCAGAATGATGCCCAGTTTTTGCGCTGCCGCGAAGAGTACTATATATTCCAGGCAAAAATCGGCCAGTACGGCGATGCGGCTCCCTTTTTGCAGGCCAAGTTTGGTGTGCAGGAAGGAGGCCGCTCTTGCAGAAAGCTCCTGCAGGTCTCCATAGCTGAGGCTCCGGCCTGTCCCGCTTTCTCTTACCGCCAGCTTTTCAGGATGATAGCTGGCCCAACGCGCTATCCAGTCTTTCCGGTATTCCATAGTCGTAAGTCTTGAGTAGTGAGTATTGAGACAAAGCCGCTTAGCTTTATAGCCTGAAGGCGGCGCTGGCGAAGGAGAGGCCTCCACCAGAGCCTATAAAGAAGACGAGGTCGCCCCGCTTTACCTTTCCCATCTGCCAGGCTTCGTCGAGGGCCATAGGAATGCAGGCCGAACCGGTATAGCCATAGTAGTGCATAACAGTATGTGCTTTCTCATGCGGTACTCCCAGCTTATCGAGCGTAGCCCATATGCTGTTAATGTTGATTTGGGTGATAAAGAAATGATCCACCTCCTGCACTTCCACGCCTATGCGCTTACAAAGCGACAGTA
Organism: Nafulsella turpanensis ZLM-10; assembly: GCF_000346615.1. GTDB lineage: Bacteria > Bacteroidota > Bacteroidia > Cytophagales > Cyclobacteriaceae > Nafulsella > Nafulsella turpanensis. The sequence continues at coordinate 47,544 of NZ_ANNU01000030.1, read as the reverse complement.
TCATTTCGCTCCAGATGGTCGGGTTAAGCTCCGTCGGGAATCGTTTTACGAACTTAAGCTTATGGTCTTTTCGCTCCACAACCCCGGCCGTAACAGGCTCTTTGGTACCGCCGGCATAAATGCCCATCCAGTCGTGGTACTGGCCCTGGGTTTTTAGCTGGCTGGCCAGGAAGCCACGCTCACTGTTCTCTTCGGCCCCCAGCAAAACAGCACCGGCACCGTCGGCAAAAAGGTTGGCGGTTTTCTTATCCGTCTTATCAAGGTACTTGCTCATGGCATAGGCCCCTACCACCAGCACTTTCTGATAGTTTTCGTCGTCGCGGATGTATTTGCTGGCCGTATCGAGGGCAGTCACAAAGCCCGCACAGGCGGTATTCAGGTCGAACGTACCGGCTTTTTCTGCCCCTAATAAGTATTGCACTTTAGAGGCGGTAGATGGCGAAACATATTCCGGTGTATCCGTTGCCACAATAATCAGGTCCAGCTCTTCCGGCTTTACCTTTGCCCGTTCCAGTGTTTGGCGGGCCGCTTTCAGCACCAGGTCGGACGTTGATTCATCTTCAGCAGCCCAGCGGCGTTCATAAATATGTACATTTTCGCGGAGCCAGCTGTCTACATCCTGCCCCAGCATCTCATTAAAATAGCTGTTAGGAACTACCTGTTCCGGCACATACATCCCCGATGCCAGTATTACTGCATTTCTTTTTCTTTCCATATTCTTTCTTAGTAAGAAGAACAGCGCGGGAGCCGGGGCTCACCTCCGACTCCTGCTGACTGCATCTCCAACTTTAAACTTTAACCTACCATGCCTCCATCTACACTCAGCACTGCTCCGTTAATGTAGCGTGCTTCTTCAGAGGCCAGAAAAACATAGGCATTGGCAATATCTTCCGGTTCGCCCATTTTGCCGACAGGAATTTTTGCCTCTATTTGTTTCAGCACCTCATCGGGTATTTTTTTGGTCATTTCGGTCGCAATAAAGCCGGGAGCTACTGCATTGGCAGTAACCCCTTTTCTGGCAAGTTCGCGGGCCCATACTTTGGTCATGCCAATAACGCCCGCTTTGGCCGCCACATAATTGGTTTGCCCGAAGTTGCCGTACAGGCCTACCACAGAAGAGGCGCTGATAATACGGCCCCAGCCCTGCTCCACCATATAGCCCGACATCACTTTCGTGCAGTTAAACACACCGGTAAGGTTTACATCTATGACCTGCTGCCACTGTTCAGTAGTCATTTTTTTAAGGGAAGCGTCGCGGGTAATACCTGCATTGTTGATGAGGATGTCGATGCGCCCCCAGCGCTCTGCAATCTGCCGGGCAGCTTTTTCCACCTCCTCAAACTGTGAGGTATTGATCTTCATGAAGACAGCCTCTCCACCCCTGCTTTGTATTTCTCCGGCTGTGGCTTCCCCGCCCGCCTGGTCAAGGTCCCAGATGATGACCCTGGCACCTTCATCTGAGAACTTCTGGGCGGTTACTTTTCCAATACCGTTTGCGCCACCGGTTACAATGGCTACTTTATTCTGAAGTCTGTTCATGCTTAAAAATTCTTTCGGAAATGGAAGCAGGGGCAGACCGCTTTTAGCTCTACCGCCTGCTGTCCTGTTTTGGTTGAGAAAAGCTTAGTCGATAGCCGGCAGCTGCACCTGAAGTTCGAGCGAGTACAGGCGGCCGGTTGGAGGCGCTGCCGTAAACTCGCGCATCTCCGTATCGAACAGGTTGGATACCTGGCCCGACAGGCGGAACATATCGTTAAACTGGTAGCCGGCGCTTACATCGAAGGTAAGGAAACCTCCCAGCGGACCATAGTTCCAGGCATCGCCGCTGCGCGCATCTTCCACAATATCAACCCCACGGTATTTTAAGCCTGGAATGGTTTCGGAGGCAATCTGGAAGCTGGAATAGTAATTGAACTCCTGTACCCAGCGACTAAAAATGGAACCGAAGAACTTATCGCCCATATAATTCAGGGAAGCGGTTCCTTTATGTTTCGGAGCATTCACCAGCAGGTCAAGTGGTGTTACTTTTCCATCCTTGTCAAAGTCATTCTCCAGGTTATTTTCATCAATGCCATAGCCGAAGTAAGAATATGTAGCACCCATGCTCCAGTCGTCGGTAAAGAAGTAGTTAAGGCCCAAGTCGAAGCCGTAGGTATTAAACTTTCCGAAGTTGACATAGGTAGCCACCAGGCCGTTGTAAATGGCGTAGGCGCTTTGTACCTCAGAGATAGGCTGGTCGCCGCGCTTGGCCGCAACGCCAATGACTGTAACGGGGCTCAGGAAATTTTCCGAAATGTTGTAGTAAGTGTTGGCATCTATAAACAGTTTCTTCGGTACCAGCTGTCCTTTATAGCCAAGCTCAAACGACTGAACTTCTTCTACCTCCTGCTTTTCTATTACGGTGCCATCTACCAGCGTAAAGCCTTCGGCATTTCCGAGAATGAGGCCGCCAAAAAGGTCTCCGTACATATTGAGGATGGTGGGTGCTGCAATACCTTTACCATACGTCAGGCGGACACCGCCCCAGTCGCCACTCTTCACCAGTCCAACTTTCGGAAGGAAGTTGAAGCCATACACATCATGGTTATCTCCCCGGAAAGCAGCCGTAACTTTAAAGCCATCGCCAAAGAGGTAATCGAACTGACCATACACGCCCAGCTGGTTAACCGTGATATAGTCCTCGGCATTTTCGTCGAGCAGGTAGGTGCCCAGGCTGTTCGCCATATCGCGCTGCCATTGTGCACCAATCGTATAAAAGAAGTTGTTATCGATGTCATTATTGTACTGCACTTCAGCATTTAAACGGCGGGAGTCATCCTGAAAGAGTGCTCCGGTTGTAAGTGAAGCAGCTCTTAGCTGGGCCTCCGTCAGCTCCGGATTGGTATCTTTAAAGCGGTAGTATCCTTTGGTGCGGTCGTCGATGGAATAAGTGCTGTCAGTTTTACTCCAGGTATGGTACAGCTGCGCAAACCAGTTGTCGCTTACCAGCTTCACCTGTGTGTAGAAGATTCTCCAGTCTTTAATCTGGTTACGGCCTACGTTGGTTGGGGAGAGGTAAGTGGAGTTAGAGCCCCCGGCCTGGAAAATTAAATCAGTTCCATCTACAGGGGTATAATACAGGGCTGTTTCCCCTCTCATGAATTCAATAGTATTATCCAGTAGATATTCCTCATAACCTTCCTTTATTCCATCTGCATTCCGGTCGATGTATACTGAGTCGGCATATTCAAATTCCTCGGCAGAGGTATATTCGCCGGTTACTTTAAAAGCGAATTCGCCGCTGACGATCTGTGCATGGCGAAGGCGGGCAGAGAACATACTCTGGTTCCCGGCATTGAGCGCCAGGGTGGTTCCGGCACTGGTACGAGGGTCTTTGGTAATGGTATTAACCAGTCCGTTGTGCGCATTAGGGCCAAACAGGGCTGCATTAGGGCCCAGCACCACTTCTATCCGCTCAATATCTTCTTTAATAACGGTATTCAGCGGGCCAAAGGGAAGGCCAGTAGCCACCAGTGTAGAGAAACGGCCATCGGTTACCTGCAGGTTTTTGGCATTAAAGTTACTGTTAAAGCCACGCACGTTGATGCCCGTGCCTGCTACTCCGGCGCGTATAAACTCCACGCCCTTCACCCTTGCCAAAAGCTCGCCCGGATTAAAAGTCGCAATCTTCGCTATCTCTTCTTCGCCTATAATCTGGATAGTAGCCGGGGTTTCCGTTATTTTTTCGGCCCGCCGGGTACCGGAAATTACGATTTCGCTGAGCTCCGTCAGGTCTTCAGCCAGAGATATATCAATGGAGTTACGCTCTCCTACTACCACCTCTTCAGTAAGATAGCCCACATAGCTAAATATCAGTATGGATTCAGGTCCGGGCACGGCAATTTCATAGAAACCATTAATATCGGTGACCACACCCGTGCTGGTGCCTCTAATTTTAACGTTTACACCTGGAAGGCTCTCACCATTTAATTGGGAGAAGACTCTTCCCTGAACAGTTCGTTCCTGCGCCACCAGAGACAAACAGGAAAAAACCAGGAAGCAACAAAGGACAATATGTTTCATAGCCTAAAGGTTAAGGGTGACGTATTTAGTTATTTTTTGTATGGTTCAGGAATTGAATAAGCAGTTCATTAAAGACTTCCGGCTTTTCATACATCAGCAAATGGCCGGCTTCAGGCACTATTTCCAACTGGCTTTCCGGAATAGCCTGCAGCCCTTTTTGGGCCACTGCTTCGGTAGTAAGGTTTGGATGAAGAAGGCGGTTTGGGATCAGTCTGTCTTCCTGGCCAAACACAATCAAGGTCGGCTGCTCTACTTCCGCAAGGCGATTCAAAAGCGGTGTGTCGAGCATCCCTTCCACACCCTCTATCAGTATTTTAGCATAAGCAGGGAAGGCCTCCGACTCATTAAGTGCCAGGCGGTCCTGTATCAGTTGCTCCGCTGTTTCGGGCATCTGGTAAAAGTTCATGGCATAGTTCATTCTTATTTGTGCCTCGGGCTGCTTTTGAGGGAAGGTAGCAGCCGCATACTTTTTCAGGCTTGCCGCTTCGGCTTCGGTAAAGGTTTCGAGTCCTGCCGGCGCCGCCAGTATAAGCTTCTGTACCTGCTCCGGATGCTCAAGGGCAAAAAGCATGGCGAGCTGCCCGCCCATAGAATGCCCCACCACATGCGCCTTTGAAATGGAAAGACTGTCGAGGAAGCTGCTTAAGACATCGGAGAAGAAATACAGGAGGCTGTCCTGCGGCACGGCCGGAATAGAGGAGTCACCATAGCCTGGCAGGTCGACGGCCAGCACATTAAACTGCTCTGCCAGTTCTGGTAAATTCTGCTGCCAGTGTTCTCGTGAGCCACCGAGGCCATGGAGAAAAAGGATGGTTTCTTTATTCTCTTCCCCTCCCTCGGTATAGGCCAGCTCAACAGAGCCGGGCAATTGCTGCTCCCGGAAGGAAAGGGCAGGAGCAGCTCCCTGGGCCATCAGGCCAGCAGTTCCAGTCAGAATCAGCAATAGGAGGAGGGCGAGCTTTTTCATACTTTCACGGCTTTAACATTTTTAGAGGTGCGGGCCATATGAATTCCGTAAATCCCCAGCGAAAGCAGCGTAGAGGCGCAAATAGCCAAAGCAGCCGCCACGGCAGGGTTCCGTACCGGCCCTTCCATATAGGGGGTAAGCCGGCCGTAATAAATTCCGAAGTGCACCACTATGGCGGCAATGGCGCCTGTCACCGGCACTGCCAATGGCACCCGCTTAAAGAAGATACCGAACAGAACGGGAATAAAAGCAGCCGAGAAATAGGCGTACACTCCATTTTGGGCAAAAATGGCCACACTTAAATTGGGTGCCACCAGCTGGCGGTAAGAGAAAAAGAATGAAACAGCAGCCAGAAAGACAATCACCATACGGTTTACGCCCACCTCATTTGAAAGGGATTTGCCCCTTCTTGTAGCCAGGCTACCCAGAATATCGGAAGTAATGGTGGTAGAAAGCGACTGAATTAAACCTTCCAGCGTAGAAATACCTGCCGAAATAAGCCCCAGAATAACGACCAGCCCCACTACCCAGCTAAATTCCTGCAGTACGTAGGTTGGAATGACATCATCGACCGAAATTGCCACACCGGCCACTTCCAGGTCAGGAAAGGAAAGGCGGGCATACAAACCTGCGGCTACGACAAGAAAGAATAAAATTTCCACCACTATACCCGTAAAGAGGTAGCGGTTAACGTCGCTATCCTTTTTCAGGAGCAATGATTTGGTGATAATATGTGGCTGGCACACAATGGCAATCCCTACCACTATCTGGCAGAATACCACTTCGAACATATCGCGGAATAAGTGGCTCTCGGGATTTAAGGGGCGGGCAAGCAGCGGGTCTATGGCGGCCAGTTTAGCCAGGAAGCCATCAAAGCCTTCTTTAAAATGCTCGAGCCCGGAAGTAAGCAGTATAACAGCCACCACAATCATGAGCAGCGCCTGCACCATGTTGGTGTATACCATGGAATTAGCGCCACCGAACATCATATAGCCGAAAATAACACAAACAATCACTACCAGCGTAGCCACCTCATGGGTGTTGAGCATGGCGGCCATTACTTTGGTAAGGCCCACACAAATAAGCACTACAAAGGTGATAAGCAGCAGGGAGAGAAAAGCAAAATACATGGAAAAAGCACCGTTTTTATAGCGGGCCCCTATCCACTGCGCCATGGTCATGGCTTTAATAACATTTCCTACTTTCCGGAAGCCCTTGGTAAACACCACCAGCGATACCAAAGCCCCGAGCGGGAGCATCAGTGCCATGGCCAGCACCCCGCTTATTCCGGCATAGGCGGCAAAACCAGGATTAATAATAAAGGTGGCCGCGCTGGTCATGGAAGCGGCCAGGGATAAACCTACGGCATAGGGAGAAAAGCCAAGGTTGCCTAAAGCATAGTCTGCAATGCTCTTGGTTTTAGATGCTCCACGAATAACGAAAAACAGGGTTACTGCTAAGTAAAGGCTTACCGTTATCCATCCTGCTAGTACCAGTTCCTGAGAGGCCATACTCCTAATTTTATTTTATCATATCCTGCAAAACAGAAATAAAATTATTTCAAACGTTTGCAACACAGAATAAACCTACTAAAAAAGTAAGAATGGCGCTAATAAAACCGGTCAGTGCAAAGTATTATGGGGTGAACGGAGCAAATACCCAAGGGAACGGTTACATTACTTCAAAATAACGCATTAAATCGTCGCGGTAGGTCTTACCCACCGGAATCCGGTGCCCTTTCAGGAGCAGCTCGTTATGCTCGATGGCTTCGACCATCTGCCGGTTTACCAGGTAGGAACGGTGTACACGCAGGAAGTTTTTCTCAGGGAATTTCTCTACTATGGCTTTCAGCGTGTAGTTAACCATGTATTTATGGTCATGGGTATATACATTCGCATAAATATCGTTGGCTTCTACAAAAAGGATATCGTGCAGAGCTACTTTTACCAGGCGGTTTTTTGATTTAATAAAAATGGCATCGTCCATGGTATACTTCCTGTCCCGGATTTCCGCTTCGGCAGCAGGTGGGGACTGTTTTTGCTGATATACCTTGTAAAGTGCCAGCTCGATAGAGGAGCGAAGAGTATTTTCATTGAACGGCTTTGCCAGGTAAGCCCAGGGTTCGGTAGGAAGCGCTTCGCTCATGGTTTTTCCATCGGCATGGGCGGTAATATAAATAAAAGGAACATGAAACTGCTCCTTTAACTTCTTTCCTACCTCAATGCCATTGAGTACGCCTGCAAGGTCAATGTCCAGTATAACCAGCTCAGGCTTTTCCTTTTTAATCTGCAACAGCCCTTCTTCTCCTGTTTCAGAAATTCCCTGCACCTGGTACCCCAGGTTTTCCAGTAAAAAAGAGAGGTTTTTGGCTACCACATAATCATCTTCCACAATATAAATTCGGGCATCCTTCATTTGACAAAACTTTAGCTAGTTCTTTGACAAAAATTCCGTAATTTATATCTTAAATCAAAATTAAAACCCGATATGTGTAAAACTATCTGCAGAAAAAGCGGACGGCTGAACGTTTACCAGAAACGGATGCTCCTTTTTCTGTGGATTTTATCTGGTGCAGCAGGTGCCAGTGCCAATCCTTTCACAGGGCAAAACCTGCTCTTCTTTACCGATACCGCTCGTGTTTTTACTTTACAGGAGGTGCAGTCTCTTCCCCCTTCTGCCTTGACGCAGGTTTATACTCCCACCGATAAAGGAGTCCTGTGGGTACAATGGTCCGTCCTCAACACCGCTAATAAAGCCGAAGAAGCCGTTCTTTCGGTAGGGGAAGTTCCTTTCCTCTCTCTTTTTCTCCAGCAGGGTTCATCCCTGACCGAAATGCGGAGCGGCCTTTTTGTTCCCTATGGGAGCAGAAGCTCCCCCCACCATAAATCACTGTTCCGCTTTGTTCTGGAGCCAAATGAAAAGACAGTGGTATGGGTAAGAATGGACACCGATAACCGCCACCCGCTTCCCGCTACCTTTAAGGCCGAGCTAAAATCTGTGGAAGTGCTGCAGCAGGAAAATGAAAGAAGATTACTGGTACAGGGATTATTCTTCGGAATCATCATGGTAATGGCTTTCTATAATCTCATGCTCTTCCTGGCGGTGCGCGATATCAGTTACCTTTATTATGTGCTTTCGATTGTAGGGATAGGCCTTTACTTTTTCTTCTACTATGGCTTTAGCCTGCAGACTATCTGGCAAAACCAGCCTGTCTGGAATGCCTACAGCTTTTCTCTTATTGTGCCGGTGACCAACATCATGCGCATCATGTTTACGAAGACTTACCTCTCCACAAAGGACATGATTCCGTGGCTCAATCGCTTTCTTAACCTGCTGCTGGTTCTCTGTTTTGTGCCCATTGCAATGGGGCTGCTGGCCTTCTTTTTTGAGCTGTCATGGTATGAGTTGACCATAGATGTTACAGGGGTTATGGGCACGGCAGTACTGAGCAGTATGCTGCTGGCTGGTATTCTTACCTACCTCCGTGGCTACACCCCTGCCCTTTTCTTTATTGTGGCTAACCTGCTCTTCGTATTGGGTGCTAATATGTTCATTATTAAAGAAATGCACCTGCTAACAGAAAGTATAATGAGCCGCTATGCTGTACAGCTGGGCGTTATTGCGCAGGTAATTCTCTTTTCGCTGGGTCTTGCTTACCGCCTGAAAAAAGCCCGGCAGGAAGCCCTTAATCAAACCCTGGAACGGGAGCGGCTCGAAAGGGAAAAGGAAACAGAAAGAAAAGAGCTGGTAGAACAGCAAAAAAAGGAGCTGGAGGAGAAAGTGGCAGCGCGCACCGCAGCCCTGCAGGAAAAAACCCTCGAGCTACAGGCGACCATTCATAAACTCCGGCAGTCGGAAGATGGGCTCCGGCAGCTTAATAAAATAAAAGACAAGCTGTTTTCTGTTATTTCGCACGACCTGCGCGGCCCGGTTGCCACCCTCGATTCTTTTATCAGTATCATTACCCAGCATGCCACCCGCATTTCGGAAGAAGAAATGTCTAAGCTTTCAGGCAAGACACGCGAATCGGTAAATAACCTGTCTTTCCTGCTCGACAACCTGCTCAACTGGTCCCGCACCCAAATGGGCACCCTCTCCTTTCGACCAGAACCTCTGGACCTGAAAGCCATCGTGCAGAAGAATACAGAACTTTACAGCTTTAATGCGGAAGCAAAAAAGCTGAGCCTGGTGACCGATGTTCCGGAAGAGGTGGTAGCCCACGGAGACCATGGCATGATCGATTTTATCATCCGGAATCTGCTCAGCAATGCCATTAAGTTCACCCCCGCTTATGGCACCATTAAAGTAATTGTCCGTGCCGAAAACAATGGATTGTGGTTCAGCATCAGCGACACGGGTATAGGCATGTCGGCTGAACACCTCAAAAGAGTCGCCGACCCTGAAGATACTTTTAGCACCCCCGGAACGGCACGAGAAAAAGGGACTGGTTTAGGACTATGCCTCTGCCAGGAGTTTTTAGCCCTGCATGGCACCCAACTGGAAATCAGCAGCGAAAAAGACATTGGCTCCCAGTTTAGCTTTCGCCTGCTTAGCAAACAGCCCTTCGCCCCCTACAACACCCCGGAAGTTACAGTGGTTTAAGCCAGGCCGATTATCCTTAAAATCGCACTGTACATTATCCACAGGAAGAAAAAAAGAAAAGATACTGTATATTAAATCAGGCAGCTGATGTAAATTTCACCCCACCATCTTAAAACAAGCCTTTTATTGCTGCGTTGATGGATACACAACCAAAAGAAAAAAGTACATGAACAAAGATTTTAAAGATATACTTGCCGGTGAAGGATTAGGCCAACTCAGGTTCGGCATGAGCAGAAGAGAAGTAAGTGACATTCTGGGGGAACCAGACGAAATTGACACCTTCCCGCCTACCGAGGAGGAAGATGAGCTCACCGAAGCCTGGCATTACGATTCACTGGAGCTTTCGGCCTCTTTCGACGAACAGGAAGACTGGCGGCTGGTTAACCTTTCGGTAAGTGCCCCGCACTACCAGTTTGAAGGGCGCAGCCTCATTGGCCTGAGCCGGGAAGAATTACTCGACTTTCTCAACGAGTTGGAGTTGAACGAGCTCATTTTTGAGGACTGGCCATCGGACGACAGCCCTGATCACAAACTTATTGCCTCGGAAGAAGCCGGCATTAACTTCTGGCTCGATGAAGGGGTGGTATCGGAAATACAGTGGGGACCACTTTACTCTGAAGAAGACGAATGTTTTGAGTGGCCCGAATAGGCGGTTAAGCTTTATAAGCAGGAAGAGAGGCGCTTCAAGGCACCTCACTTCCTGCTTAAAACTTAGGATCGCCGGGGTCGGAAATAGTATAAAGCAGCATCCGCACCTCCTCCACTTTTTCATGGTCGCCTATCTTCTCATAAGCGGCTATCAGGTTGCGAATCACCCTTTTAATAATAGTCAGGTTACTGCAGGGCTGGTAATACTCCTCTTCCGGCGTTAGATGCAGGTGACCGATATAGTTATCGATATCATTCTTCGAGAATATCAATCCCCTGTTAAAAGCATTGATATAAAACTGCACCTGGTCGGTTTTATAGGTAAGAATAAACAGGTTGGGCAGGTTTACCCCAAACACGGGCATTTTCAGCTTCTGGGCCACCAGCATATACACCACACAAAGGGCAATAGGATTTCCCTTTTTGGTTTCCAGAATATTATTGATAAAGGAATTGGCCGGTGAATGAAAATTGCGGGTATTCGCCGCAAAACGGAGCTTGCTAAACAATACGCTATTGAGCAGCTTTACCTGGTCAATCGGGTGCAGGTCGGATTTGTACTCCAGCCAGGCATCATAATAAATCTGCTCCAGGTCCTGCCTGAGCTGCTGCAGGCTTAACTCCGGGTACTGGTAAGTAGCAACCAGCCACATTCCTTCCAGCAGGTCTTCGCCCCCACTCTCTTTATAATCATGGAGGCGGCTTTTCAGTAAATCATACTGCAGGGTATGAATCAAATCCTCCAGTCTCCGCTGGACAATGGGATTAAAGTTTTCTTCCCAATACTGTTCCAGAAAGGGGATTACCTCTTCTCCAAGCGATACAATTTTCTTCTCTACATGCGAAAGCACTTCTGAGTCCTCGTCGTCGAGTAAGGATACCAGTGCCTTTAGCTCTTTGCTGTCCATAGCTCTCCCCTGTGCAGCTGCCACCCTAGCGGCAGACTGCCATTTATATTAATTCGCGAAGGAAAACACTTTCCTGCACTTTCCCTCGCTTATCCTATTTCCACTTTTTTTCTCCGGAATTTTCCTTCCGCTTACAAACTTAGCGTACATACAGCGAAAGTCCAATGCCAGGGACCGTCCCATAATCAGGTTTGCAGTACTCCCACGTTAAAGCGTTCGGTAATAGGGGCATGGTTGGCGGCCTCTATACCCATGCTTATAACCTTACGCGTTTCCAGCGGATCGATAATTCCATCGACCCACAAACGGGCGGCAGCATAATAAGGACTCAGCTGCTCGTTGTATTTATCTTCAATTTCTTTCAGCAACTTTTGTTCTGCCTCGGGGGTAATTTCTTCTCCTTTGGCTTTTAAGGTCGCCACTTTTATCTGAAGAAGGGTTTTGGCTGCCGATGCACCACTCATTACCGCCATTTGTGCCGTTGGCCATGAGTAGATGAGGCGGGGGTCGTAGGCCTTGCCACACATGGCATAATTTCCGGCACCGTAGGAATTGCCCATGACAATGGTAAATTTGGGTACTACCGAATTGGCCATGGCATTTACCATTTTGGCTCCATCTTTAATAATACCCCCGTGCTCGGCGCGGCTACCTACCATAAAACCGCTTACATCCTGCAGAAATACCAGTGGAATTTTGCGCTGGTTGCAGTTCATAATAAAGCGGGCCGCCTTATCGGCAGAGTCGGAATAAATTACGCCGCCCATCTGCATTTCGTTCTGAGTACCGCCGGAAGGTCCACCGCTTTTCTTGGCTTTTACAATCTGGCGCTGGTTGGCTACAATGCCTACCGACCAGCCATCGATACGGGCATAGCCACACAAAATGGTTTTGCCATACTCTTCTTTATATTCATCAAATTCTGAATTGTCGACCAGGCGCTCAATAATGTCGCGGGTGTTGTAAGGCTTTACCCTGTCGGAAGGAAAGATACCGTAAATTTCTTTTTCATCTTTCGCCGGTGGGGCGGGTGTTTCGCGGTTAAAGCCTGCTTTATCGGCATCGCCTATTTTATCCATCAGCTTACGAATGGCATCGAGGCAGGCTTCATCGTTAGGGTATTTATTATCGGTTACACCGGATATTTCGCAATGGGTGGTGGCACCGCCGAGGGTTTCATTATCTACATCTTCGCCTATAGCAGCTTTTACCAGATAAGAGCCTGCCAGGAAGATGGAGCCGGTTTTATCGACGATCATGGCCTCATCGCTCATAATGGGCAGGTAGGCACCACCGGCCACACAGCTGCCCATAATAGCGGCAATTTGTATAATGCCCATGCTGCTCATGCGGGCATTATTGCGAAACTGCCTGCCAAAGTGCTCTTTGTCCGGGAAAATCTCGTCCTGCATGGGCAGAAAAACTCCGGCGCTGTCGACCAGGTAAATAATAGGAAGTCTGTTTTCCATGGCCACTTCCTGTGCCCGCATATTTTTCTTCGCTGTAATGGGGAACCAGGCACCGGCTTTCACCGTGGCATCGTTCGCTACCAGCACGCACTGCCGGCCACACACATAGCCAATGCCGGTTACTACACCACCGCTTGGGCAACCGCCTACCTCTTCGTACATTCCCTCCCCGGCAAAGGCGCCAATTTCGAGGAATTCAGAATCCTGGTCGGTTAAGTAGTCAATTCGCTCGCGGGCAGTAAGCTTTCCTTTTTTATGCTGCGATTCTATTTTTTTTGGGCCTCCACCCTGCTGAACTCTTTCCAGGCGGGTTTTGAGCTGATAGATTTTCTGTTTGAGAAGGTCTTCGTTTTTATTGAAGGCGAGATCCATAAAATGTAAAGATTTAAGCTAAAAAAACAGGTATGCCAAATATATAGAAAAAAATTGGCCTGCCACAGAAAGAAGCAGGCCAGCCTAACGATTGTTCGGAAGTTTTTTCTTTATTTTTTACCGCCGCCTATCAGAGAGAAATCCAGGTCGATGTAACGACCGGGGTTTTCCCGGATGTCTATCAGGAGTCGGTCAAGGTCGGCAGAGCTTTTATTAAGATTGGTATACAGCGAGTCGTCCTGCAGCAGCTTTCCGAGACTTCCATCCCCATTTTCGAGGCCTTTGGTAATTTTCTCCAGGCTGGCAATCGCCTGATTGGCACTGGCAACGGTTTGTTTCAGCTGCAGGTCATTCAGGGTATCGGCCACCTGGTTCAGTTTGGCCACAAAAGGCTTAATGCCGCTTTCAGGGTCCGTAAGTGCTTCAGTGAGCTGCCGCATATTATTGATAATTACATTAATATCCCTTCTGTTCTCCAGCACCATCTGCTTCAGCAGCTGAGCCGTTTGGTCGAGCTCTCCCACAGCACTTTCTACCTTGCCTCCGCTACCCGACAACTCTCCCAGAATATTGTTAACACGGGTTAAAGTTGTATCAATATCGGCAATGATGGGGTCGGCTCTTTCCTGAATCATGGCTGTAAGGGGCTGGTCAATTACACTAATCAGGGTATCGCCCTCGTCGAGCAAAGGGCCGCCTGCTTCTATCTGCATTACAATGGCTTTACTTCCCAGAAGGTCGTCATCTACTAACACCGCTTTCGATCCGCGAAATACTTTCAGGTCGTCAGTTACATCCATGCCTACCAGCATCCGGGGCTCCTCACCAGCCTGCAGCAGTTCAATGGAACTTACCCTCCCGATACGGTAACCGTTAATTTTAACCGGATTGGAAACAGAAAGACCATCTACATTGGAATAGACTGCATAATAGGTGACAGAAGGATCAAAGAAATTGATACCCTTCAGGAAGTTAAATCCTATATACAGAATTACAATGGCACTGATAGCCAGAATTCCTACTTTAGCTTCTTTCGAAATTTTCACAAGGATAAGTTTGGGTTAGTTCATAGATTCGATCTCCACCTTATAATCGCGGAAGGCTCTGAATATACCGGAGGCTATATAGGTCTGCCCCAAATCGTCGTTCAAAAAACGCTCTTCTTTTTTATTTGTCAGGTACCCTACTTCTACTAAAATGCTGGGCATGGTCGTACGCCAGAGCACCACAAAGCCAGCCTGTTTTACGCCCCTGCTGTGGCGTCCTACCCGTTCTTCGAACTGGTGCTCCACATTATAGGCCAGGCGAAGGCTGTTTTCCATAAAAGCATTCTGCATCAGCGAAAACATAATATACGATTCCGGCGACTCAGGGTCAAAACCTTCATATTTCTGCTCGTAATTATCTTCCATTAAAATTACAGCATTTTCGCGCTGTGCTACCTGCAGGTTACGGTCGCTTACGTGCGTTCCCATAATGTAGGTTTCGGTGCCATACACATCTTCCCGCCCTATGGCATTACAGTGGATGGAGATAAACACATCAGCGCCCGCTTCATTGGCAATATTGGCTCTTTCCTCCAACTCCACAAAGGTATCATCTTTACGGGTATAAATGACTTTTACGTCGGGTAAATATTGCTGAATAATAGAACCTACCTCCAGGGCAATGTCCAGGGCCACATCCTTTTCCTCCGATATAACACCATGTGTTCCCGGGTCCTTACCGCCATGCCCTGCATCTATGACCACTGTTCTTATTTTATACTCCACCTTCCCTACAGGGGTAAAAGCACAAAGTAAAATTAAAAGGGAAAAGCCGCAGACAGATACAATATTTCTCACGTTCCTTCGGTAGTTAATTATTAATCCAATAACTTTGTACAAAATTGTAAATTTTTCAGATAATCTGAAAGCCAGTGTCTAACAAGTTCGTTCTGCTGTTTCTGTTCCTATGCGCCTTTGCATTTTCTGCAGGAGGACAAACCATTCCGGCCGACAGCCTTCAGGCTCCACTGGCAGATAGTTTGCAAGTAACGCAAACCGACACCACAATTGTTCCTGCTCCCAGGGGCGATATCAATACCACTATCAACTATAGTGCCACGGACTCCATCCGCTTCGATGTAAATGACCGCACGGTGTATATGTTTGGCGGTGCAAAGGTCGACTATGGCAAAATAAAACTGGAGGCCGACCGCATTACCACCAACTGGGAAACGACCATGCTCACGGCCACCGGAACAGAAGATTCCCTCGGCAAAACCATAGGCAAACCGGTATTTACCGATGGCCCGCAGCAATTTGTTACCGATAACATCCGCTATAATTTCAAAACCCGCAAAGCCATTATAAAAGGCATTGTTACCCAGCAGGAAGAAGCTTTTATCCATGGCGAAACCGTAAAAAAAGGACCCGATAACCAGCTCTATATCGAGAATGCCCGCTATACCACCTGTAACCTGGAAGATCCGCACTTCCATATTGCCGCCGACAAGCTTAAAGTACTCCCCAACGACAAAGTAATATCCGGACCTTTTCACCTGAAAATAGCCGATGTTTCCACCCCTCTCGGCTTTTTGTTTGGTATGTTTCCTGCGCCGCGAAAGCGGGTTTCGGGCATAATTGTACCGAAGTATGGCGAAGAGCGAAAGAGAGGCTTTTTCCTGGCAGATGGTGGGTACTATTTTGCGGTTAATGAATACCTCGACCTGGCTATTACCGGCGAAATTTACTCTAAAGGCAGTCGCGGTATTGGTCTTGCCTCTAATTACCGCAAGCGCTATGCCTATAACGGTAATTTTAATATCCGCTATAACCGGCAAAACATCAGTGATGTGGAAGGGCTTGAGAATATATCGAAAGATTTATGGGTAACCTGGAGCCATAGCCCGCAGTCGAAAGGCAAAGGCCGCTTTTCTGCTTCGGTAAACGGGGGTACCAGCTCGTATACCACCAACAACCCTTCCATTAGCAATATTGAAAGAAACCTGCAGCAGCAGTTTACCTCCAGCGTAAGCTACAGCTACAATAACATATTTAATTCTCCCTTCAGCATCAGCAGCCGGGCCCGGGTGGTACAGGATGTAAGAGAAGGACTTGTTGATATTACCCTTCCGGACATTGGGGTGAGTATGAACCGCCAGCAGCCTTTCAAAAACCTGGGTGGCAGCGGCAGAAGCTGGTATGAGCAAATTGGGGTCGGCTATTCTTTCCAGGCTACCAACTCTATTAGCAACCGCCCCGTCCGGAACAGAAGCGGACTGCCCATCATCAGCCATGATCCTTATGCGGATGATACCCTTTCATTTGACTTTGAAAATATTTCGGCCTTACTGGGAAGAGCAAAAACAGGCGCAAGACACTCTATTCCCATTAGCACCTCATTTAATATCCTCAACTATTTCCAGGTATCGCCTTCTATTACCTACGAAGAGTACTGGTTCCTCGAAAAGCTCCGGTACAGCGACTATAATAAGGAACTGGAAGGGATAGAAGTAGATACGGTCAATGGATTTTCGCGCGTAGGTACTTACTCTGCCAGCACCGGCCTGAGCACGAAGCTGTTTGGCACCTTTTACTTTAATGAGCGGAACAAGGAGCCTTACATCCAGGCCATCCGTCACCTGATTATCCCGAGCATAGGCTTTAGCTATAGTCCCGACTTCCAGCAGGAGAAATTTGGCCTGTTTCAGGAGGTAATTACCGGCTATGACAGAAATGATGTAGCACAGCGTGACTATCTTAACCTGTACCAGGGCTTTGCCTATGTGCCCAGCGGCGGCAGAGAACAGGGAAACATTAGCCTTGGTGTAACCAATAATATTGAAATGAAAGTAAGGACCGGCAATGACAGCACGGTGGAATATAAAAAAGTATCGCTCCTGCGCAGCCTTAATTTCAGGACAAGCTATAACCTTATTGCCGAAGAATTTAACCTGAGCGATATTGCTATCAGTGGAAATACCAGCATTCTTAATAACCTTATTACCCTTAACTTTGGCGCCACCATTGATCCGTATATTTACCGGCTCGATAGCATTACTTACTCCGATGCCGGTACCCGACGGGTGTATCAGGAACAAATCAATGAGTATGCCTGGGAGAATGGAAAAGGCCTGGGCCAGCTTACAAGAGCAAACTTTAGCGTTACGACCAGCCTAAGCTCAGCCACTTTTACCAAAGGAGAGCAACCCACTACCAATATGGCAGCCCCCAATACGGCAGGGGTTCCGCTGGTGACCCCTTCTGGAGAAACCTCCATAGAAGAAGACATGGCCTATATTTATGACGACCCGAATGAATATGTAGACTTTACCCTTCCCTGGACGCTCCGCTTCAACTATTCATTCAATTACAGCAAGGTTGGATTTGCCGACCAAAATATTACCCAGTCGGCCAACTTTAGTGGCGATTTAAAAGTAACCGACAAATGGAAGGTGGGCTTTAACAGTGGCTATGATGTTAAAAGAAGAGAATTTACACAAACCCGCCTGAGCATTTACCGTGACCTGCACTGCTGGCAGATGAACGTCAACTGGGTTCCTTTCGGTGCTTACCAGAGCTTTTCGGTGGATATAAATGTAAAAGCTTCCGTACTGCAGGACCTCAAACTGAGCCGTCGCCGCAGCTGGTTTGATAACTAATCTGCCTGGCCACCTTCGCAAACTACTGTAACTTCTTCTTATTTTAGCACTATGCATACTCTCCTGCGCCTGGAAGAATGGGCGAAATTCCTGCTCTGCTTCCTCCTGAGCCTGTACATGAGCTTCGACTGGTGGCTATTTCCGGCCTTACTGCTGCTACCCGACCTTGGCATGCTGGGTTACCTCTTCAGTCCCCGCTGGGGAGCCTACAGCTACAACTTTTTCCATCACCAGGGAATAGCCGTTCTTGTAGGGGTGGCAGGTTTATTTTTGTCTCTTCCACTGTTACAGCTGGCTGGTCTTATACTGTTTGGCCACAGCGCCATGGACCGCGCCCTTGGCTATGGCTTAAAACATACCCAATCCTTTCGGCACACTCATTTAGGGCTAATTGGAAGAGATGGAAAAAAAGTCCCAGTTGTAAAGGGATAAGCTCCTTTGCCTAATCCTGCCCTTTTTTAACTACCAGGCTAAGCGCAAAGCCCTTCCACGGGAACCTGCCGCACTTATTTTCGCTTATCAGGAAGATGGAGACTCTCCGAAAATTCAAGCAAAAGGTAAAGCAACTTAAAGAGCAGGCAGGCAAAATTCACCTGGCCCTGCAACATGCCCGCACCCCCTGGCCTGCCAAAGCTCTTGCCCTCCTCACGCTGGCTTACCTGCTTAGCCCCATTGACCTTATTCCTGATTTCATTCCCGTCCTTGGCCTGCTCGATGATCTCCTCATTGTTCCCGCTCTTATCGCGCTTTGTATTCGGCTGATACCGGCCGATGTAATGCAGGAAGTCGGGCAGGCGGCAGGCCAGAATCTAAAACTGCAAAAGAAATGGTATTTCGCCCTGCCTGTTGTGTTTCTCTATGCGTTACTCTCCTGGTATGCCTGGGGCTGGGTTCAGGAGTAGCTGTTGGCATAGAAGCCTTGCCGTGAAACAGCCCCGGAATTTACAGATTAGGGAAGAAAATGATATACTTGCAGCATGGAGCAAAAAAGCGGACCTATTGGTGTATTCGATTCGGGCTATGGCGGCCTTACCGTATTTAAAGAGCTGGTAAAAGAGCTGTCGCAGTACGATTATATTTACCTGGGCGATAATGCCCGTGTACCTTACGGCATCCGCTCCTTTGAAACCGTGTACCAGTATACCCTCGAATGCGTGAACCACCTGTTCGAAAAAGGCTGTTCGCTCATTATCCTGGCCTGCAATACGGCTTCAGCCAAAGCACTGCGCAACATTCAGCAGAAAGACCTGCCGAAGGGGCCTGCTCTCCGCCGGGTGCTGGGCGTTATCCGGCCTACGACTGAAATTATTGGCGAGCTGAGTAAAAGCGGACATGTAGGCATTTTTGCTACCATGGGCACGGTCAATTCTGAATCTTATGTGATTGAAGCCAATAAATTTTTCCCGCAGGTAAAGGTGTACCAGGAAGCCTGCCCGATGTGGGTGCCACTGGTAGAGAATAACGAACACCACTCCCCCGGTGCCGATTATTTTGTAAAAAAGCATATCGAGCAGCTCCTGCAGCAGTCGGCCGATATCGATACCATCATTCTGGCCTGCACCCATTACCCTCTGCTGATGGATAAAATAAGAGAGTTTCTCCCTCCGCATGTTCAGCTGGTATCGCAGGGACATATCGTAGCCCACAGTCTGGCCGATTACCTGCAACGCCACCCTGAAATTGAAGCACTGTGTTCCAAAGGAGGCCGCAAAGAGTATTTCACGACCGAGTCGGTTACAGATTTCAATAAAAAGGCTGCCTTTTTCCTGGGGAAGGAAGTCGGCTCTCAACTGCTGAATTTGTAAGTACCTTACATGCCTATGGCGGTGGAAGAGCTTCAGAAAAACAGATATGATTTAAAACCAGCATTCACAGAGAAGGAGAATTAACTATTGCTCTGTGGAAGTCTGATTCAATTTTATAATTCTATGCAAAAACCTCAAAGAGTAGTCGTAACAGGACTGGGTGCGCTTAGTCCTCTTGGAAATAATGTAGCCGACAGCTGGAACGGACTGCTGGCAGGAAAAAGCGGGGCAGCCCCTATTACCCGCTTTAATGCCGAAAAGTTTAAGACCCGCTTTGCCTGCGAACTGAAAAATTTCTCAGCCACCGATTTTCTGGACCGTAAAGCGGCCCGAACAGCCGATCCCTTTACCCAGTATGCCCTCATTGCCGGGGCGGAAGCCTGGACCGATGCCGGCCTTGAGGAGCAGCCGCTCAACCGGCAGCGCTGCGGTGTAATATGGGCCACCGGAAACGGCGGGGTTGGCACTTTCGAAGAAGAGGTGCGCGATTTCTACCTGCAGGGTGAGCAGCCCCGCTTCAACCCTTATTTTGTGCCTAAAATGCTACCCGACACCCCTTCAGGTGTACTGGCTATCCGTTTTGGCCTGCAGGGGATCAACTTCGGAACAGTTTCCGCCTGCGCCGCCGCCAATACCGCCATCATCGAAGCCATGAATTATATCCGCTGGGGCAAGGCCGACTTGTTTATCTGCGGAGGATCGGAAGCGCCCATTACCCCTGCATGGATAGGCGGCTTCAACGCCCTCAAAGCGCTTTCGACCCGAAACGATTCGCCCGAAACAGCCTCCCGCCCCCTGGACGAGGAGCGCGACGGTTTTGTGATGGGCGAGGGAGCCGCGGCCCTCGTGCTGGAGTCGTATGAACATGCCAAAGCCCGTGGTGCTAAAATTTATGCTGAAGTGCTGGGCGGCGGTATGTCGGCCGATGCCTTCCATGCTACCGCCACCCATCCGGAAGGCGAAGGTGCCGCATTAAGCATGCAGTCTGCCCTGGACGATGCAGAATTGGCAGCGGAGAAGATTGGCTATATTAATTTACACGCTACCTCAACCCCTGTCGGCGATCTTTCAGAAATAAAGGCCGTGGAAAAAGTGTTTGGCCAGCATTTAACCGACATCAGCCTGGGAGCTACCAAATCCATGACGGGCCATTTACTGGGTGCAGCCGGGGCCCTCGAAGCGCTCATTTGTGTAAAAGCCCTGCACACGGGTTTTATTCCACCTGTCGTTAACCTGGAGAAAAAAGACCCTGCCTTGCCTGCCGGCCTGCACATTCCGCAGGGCGAAGCGGAGCAGCGTACCATTCGCTATGCCATGAGCAACAGCTTTGGCTTTGGCGGCCACAACGCCACGATTGTACTGGGAAAAGCTGAATAGCAGAAAGGCTGAAAGAAAACTATCAATGCTTCTTTCAGCCTTTCTTTTTAGGAGGCCACACCTGCTTTCTTTCCTTTCATATCCAGAAAGAACCAGATGAGGTGGGCAATCAGGAAAATAACAAAGCCATAGAGGGTGGTGATAAAGGATACTCTGAAGCCAGCTGCCAGCATTTCCTGCGAAACTCCCCCCATACGGGCAATGGCCTGCATGGCATCGTACAGGCCAATCAGCTGGCCGAATATACCCGCCACCAGGGCCAGCATGCCGAAGAACCTGATATAGTACAGCTTTCCGGACTGATAGGAAGTGGCATCGCCATAAATATCCGAGGCTCCTTTTCCGGCGAAAAAAAGCATTGCGATAGCAAATAAGGTAATAAGGCTCATAAACTCCCAGCCTCCCTCAAAAAACAAGTTAAACATAATGAAAATAGGTTTGGTGAAACAATCTTTCCCAATCCTACGAAAGCTGTCCGAACAATTTTTTAAACATCGGCCGAAAATGCCGGAATCTCGACGAATGACTGCCCCTCGGGCATTAGCTGCATAGCAGTCATTCATCGCCCAAACCGTGCTACCCGCCGACTTTTAGCAAAAGATAAGGATATTTTCTCTATTTTAGAGGATAATCTATTGGCAAATGTGGCAGGCTTCGCAACATAACTTTTTACATACCCTGGCCGGAAGGCTCCTCCTCCATCTGCTTTTCTGGCTGGCCGCCGCCGCTTTTCTGCTGTATTTCTTCGGGCATTTTACCGCCGATTATCGCTATACTTTTTTATTTGTATGCCTGCTACTGCCGGTAGCGGTAGGCACTACCTACCTCATCAATTATTTTCTGATACCCCGCTACCTGCTCAGGAAGCGTTACAGGCGCTTTATTGCTTATTTACTATTTACCATCATCCTGTCGGTTTGGGCCGAAATGCTGGTAATGGTCGGGGCCCTTATACAACTGGCCGACTACCGCTACGGGAATATGGCGCCCCTTACGACCAATATCTTTTACCTCGTAACCAGCCTGTATTTTCTTGTTTTTCTCAGCACCTCCATTAACCTGCTACGGCACTGGTACCGCAGCCAGCAGCACCTCAGCGAACTGCGGCAACAGCAACTGGAGGCTACGCTCAAGCTAAGAGAGGCAGAACTTCAGCTGCTAAAGGGACAAATTCACCCGCACTTTCTCTTTAACACCCTCAACAACCTCTATGGCCTGGCACTGGAGAAATCCGACCAGATGCCCGATGCCATCTTACGCCTTTCGGGCCTGCTGGAGGCCCTGCTTTACCGGAGTCATCAGCAGGAAGTTCCGCTAAAAAGTGAGCTGAAGCTGATAGAGGATTATGTGAGCCTGGAAAAGCTGCGCTTCGAGGGGCGGCTCGAGGTGGATATAAAGATGGAGGGGCCCTTGGAAGATTACCTCATTGCACCCTTCCTCCTGTTTCCCTTCCTGGAAAATGCTTTTAAACATGGTTTTTCAGGGAGTACCGATGGACTCCATTTAAAAGTGGAGGCCCTTATGCGGGGAGGAACCTTGCATTTTAAGGTAACTAATTCTGTTGGCCCTACTCGCAATCCCTCTGCTATGGCAGGAGGCATCGGATTGAAAAACGTCCGAAAAAGACTGGCCTTACTTTACCCACGGAGATACCAGTTACGTACCTGCGGAATTTCCGCCGGTTCCTATGGTGCCGAACTGCAGCTCAGTTTAAACACTGACCCAAAAGTCGCTTATGCCCTACCATGATGTACAATGTCTGCTGGTGGATGATGAGCCCATTGCCCGCCGAATTTTAAAGAATCACCTGGAGAAGGTGAACGGCTTTAGCGTGGCCGGTGAGTGTTGTTCTGCCCTGGAGTGTTTTTCGGCGCTACAACAACAGCAGCCAGACCTCCTCTTTCTCGACATCCAGATGCCGCAGCTAAACGGGCTTGAATTTCTGCGCTCCCTCCATCACAGGCCACGGGTAATTATGGTTTCGGCCCACCGTGAATATGCGCTGGAAGGTTTTGAGCTGGATGTGGTCGACTACCTGCTTAAGCCTGTTTCCTTCGAACGTTTTCTGAAGGCCCTGGATAAATACCGGCAGTTACAGCCAGTTTCCGCTCCCGGCCCACTGAATATGGAGGAAGCACGCGAACATCTCTTTATACGGGTAGACCGAAAAACCGTAAAGCTGGTACTGGCAGAGGTGCTGTATATGGAGAGTATGAGCGACTACCTAAAAATTTATACTACCGGAGGGATGCTCCTGACCAAAGAAAAAATCAGTGTCCTCGAGCAGAAGCTTCCGCCCGAATTTATGCGCATCCACCGGTCCTATATCTTAAACTCCCGCCACCTGCAGGCTTTTACACAGGAGTTTGTCGAAGTAGGGGATCGCCAGCTCCCCATCAGCCGCAGCTTTCGGCAGGAGGTACTGGAACAGCTTAGCCGGTAAAAATTTGAAATAACTGGCACAAAAGGATCATCGGAACTCTGAGGGCTTTTTCAATATGACATTGGAACAGAATTAATTAAAACACTGGACATACTTCCCCTTTATATCGAATTACTCTATCAAAGAACTCTTTAAAGGAGGCATCAAAACTATTTTTGCTTAAACCACTGCTCTTCCAGCTCAAAGATCGCAATAGCTGCCAATTCTTCTAACAAAATTTGATCAGCTTCGGTAAGCTCTCGTTTATTTTTATCTAATAAACATACAGTACCCCAATGACAACCTTCCTTATCGATTAAAGGTGCCCCGGCATAAAATCCAAATCCCCCGCCTGCTGCATTTAGAGGATCTGCTAACAAAAAAATAGCATTATCCTTATTTGAAGGAAGAAGAAATGAATTATTGTAAAGTACAGCAGAGGAGTTTAAACTTTTATGATCCATAACCCCATCTCCTAACGGGAAGTCTACAGGTTCTTTCTTAATGCATTCCTGAGCTATAAAAACTATAAAGGCAATGGGTACTTTAAAAATATTTACAGCCATCGCTGCCATATATCCTAATGGACCAGTCTTTTCAATTCTTCCCTGTATTTGAGCATCATTCAGGTTGGCATGCCAATTTCTGGCAGGCATGCCTAGCTCGCTTAGAAAATTTTCCATTTTTAAAAAGATGAATAGCAGCCTTTCCTGGAAAGAAAAGGCATAGTGAGCGTTACGAATGAGAGAATAATAATTTGATATCTTCTATTTTGAGCGGCTTATGAATGATACTTGTTACAGAAGGGTGATTTTTCACAGCTTCTTCGTCTGAAGCATCAAGAGAAGAGGTTAAGACATAAATACTGCATTTCCTCTGGATTAGTTCTTCCATAGATGTAAAATGCTCCAGGAATTTCCATCCATCTATAACAGGCATGTTAATGTCAAGTAGAATTACATCCGGAGAATCCTCTGGCTTACCTTCCCGTAAAACCTTCAGGGCTTTCTCTGCAGAAAGAAAAAGAGAGATTTCCGCATCCTCTTCCTGAATCAGCAGCATTCGTTGAGAAAGAAAAAGGCTTACCTCCTCATCATCAATGATGAATATTTTCATTAAGGTTTTTTAAGATAGATAAGAAAGGTTGTCCCTCTATTCTGCTGGCTATTAACTTCAATATAACCATCCATCGCTTCCACATGGGTTTTAACTAAGAACAAGCCAATGCCTCGTCCTTCGTAATGGTGGTGAAATCTTTTATACATCTTAAAGAGATTATCTCCCACCGCCTGCATATCAAAGCCTATACCATTGTCAGAGAAGTAGATAAAAACTCCTTCACTTTCCGGCCTGCTTACACATTTTACCGTAACCTTTAATTTTCGATCAGGAGACCTATATTTAAGGGAATTTGAAAGAAGATTATAGAAGATACTGTAAAGGTATGCTTTATTTCCCCTCACACCAACACCTTCATCAATAATCATATTAACTTCCCCCTGGCAGTCGTTTAGCGATTCCTGTAAAGTAGCCATTACCTGCTGGAATACGAGTCTCACCTCTACCTTTTCATTTACCGTGGTCCCCTTTTTATTCCGGATAGTCAATATCTGATTCAGATCCCGTAGTACAAAGTCTAATTGGTGAGCTCCTTTTTGGAGGTACCCAAGCGAAGTTTCAAAGGTTTCTGAATTTTTATCTACTATAGTAAGCAACTCGGCCAGCCCCATTACATTGGCAACGGGTGAGCGGAGGTTATGAGAAACAATATAGGTAAACTGCTGTAAGTCGGTGTTCTGGCGATAGAGGTCCCTGGTCATCTGCAACTGAAGGGCCTCTGCCTCTTTTCTATCGGTGATATCTGTCTGAATCGACACAACCTTAACCACCTCTCCATCATCATCTAAAACTGGTGTAACATCCAGCCAAATCCACACCTTCTCTCCGGACTTTTTGTAATTTAGTATTTCATCAGAAAATGGCTTATTCTGCTTCCACCTTTCTGCCAGCCGCTCAGAGGTCGTCCTATCTGTCTCCTCGCCCATAAGAATAGGTCCCAGCAGCTTTCCTTCCACTTCTGGAAATGTATAACCTGTGAGCTTGGTAAAACCTTCATTTACCCATTCTGTAAATCCATTGGGATTAGTAATCACCACTCCATTAGTTGTTCTACTGGCCACCAGCGACAGCTTCTCCAACTCCTGCCGGGATTCCATTCTTTCTGTTATATCATTAATAAAAACAGATAAACCTTCCTCTGAGGGAAAAGCTTTTACTTCCATCCATTTCTCCAGGCGCTTATAATATGTCTCAAAATGAACAGCTTTAGCACTTTCTGTGGCAGAATGAAACTCCTGGTAAAACTCTCTCCCTAGCATTTCCTGCGACAGCTCCCATACGTTTTTCCCTAAAAGCTCCTTTCTTTCAACCCCTACCAACCTTTCAAATTCACTATTCATATAAGTAAAGCGCCAGTTTCTATCTAAGGTAAAAAAGGAGTCTGTAACACTTTCCAGGACAGCATTTAGCTTTTCTGCCTGGGTTTTAATGGTTGTATTAGAATGTATAAGCTCAGTTATATTTCTAAATATACAATACACCCCTACAATCACCTCATTCACCACAACCGGAACCTTAACAATATCAAAGATATCCTGCTTCTTTTCTCTGAAGGGCAAAAAGCTAACAAAGTGTACAGGCTTTCCTTCTAGGGAATGCCGCAGTCCCTGCTTAAAATCATTCACCACCTCGGCAGAAAGAAAGTTCGAAAGTGGCTGGTTTAATAAGGTTTCTTTCTGAAGTTTAAAATAAGAAAGCGTGGCAGCGTTTACATCTGCAATTATTCCTTCCCTATCCTGAAACAGGACAATATCCAGGTGATGCTCAAAAAGAGACTGGAAACGCTGGTGCCCTTCCTTTAGCTCAATCCTGCTTTCAACCCTTTCGGTAATATCACGGGAGCTTGCCACAATGGCTCTCACAGCAGGATTATGAAGCTGGTTACTGCCAATGGTTTCCATCCATCTCCATCCTCCCCATGCATCTTTAAAACGAAATTCAGGAACCTTAACCTGCTCCTGAGAGTGTAAAAGCTGGTGGAGGGAACTTTCTATTTTTTGAACATCCTCCGGGTGCACGTATTGAAGACCATTTGTACCCACCAGCTGCTCTGGTTCATACCCTAATTCTCTTGCAGTAGAAGGTCCGCTAAAAATAAAGTTTAATTCTTCATCAAATAAAGCAAGCATGTCTGAACCATGCTCAATTAAAGCCTTATATAATTCCTCCTTTTCCCGCAATTTCCGGCGTACCTGTTTCTGCTCTGTTATATCCCTACCTACACAGAGAAGCACCTCTTCTTCCTCCGACCAGACTGCAGACCACAACAACAGCACCTCCTCACCTGAACGATGAATATAACGGTTCCTGAAGTTCTTTGTGTCCAATCCTTTTACCACCTCCCGGACAACCGCTTTCGTTGGCTCCAAATCATGAGGATGGATAAAATGCTGAAAGTGCTTACCTGCTAATTCACCGCTTTCATAGCCTATAACAGTCTTACTTGCTTCATTTACATTTACAAAATAACCCTCCCTATCTACCGTACATATTATGTCAAGGGAATTCTTTATAATCTTTTCCCAGGCATCAAAACTTCTGCCTGCTTCTCTTAAACTGAAAGTATTCACAAAGCTTTCTCTATTCTAAAGTATAAAATCCAGTTAAATCTAATTATAAAGCTTAAGCAACAAAGCGATAAATGATTTTAGTAAATCCTGTACCTGTAAGCCCAACCCAAAGGCTAAAGATAACTTTACCTGACGTCTGGATATAAAGTTATAAATGCTCCATAAGCTAAAAATCTAATATTTATTGTTTCAGCTAACTTCCTTATTCTGGAATTTTACCATTTCCAGTTTATTCTTATTTAAAGGCTTAGCAATAAAGTCTCGTACATCTTCATGAATTTTGGCTTTTTTAGCATCCTCTTCGTCAATAGAAGAGGAAAGGATATAAAGAGTACATTCCTTCTTTACCTCTTCTGAGAATCGCCGGTAAGTATGTAAGAATTCCCAACCATCTAAAACAGGCATATTGAGGTCGAGGAAGAGGTAGTCTGGAAGAAGGCCGTCTTTTTCCGAGGTCTCTAAAGCAGCCAGGGCTTCCTTCCCATTTGTGAAGCTCCTAATTTCAGAAGCGAAACCGTTAATTTGGAGTGCAGCGGCTGTTAAATGATTGGATACCTCCTCATCATCAATAAGCCAAACCGTTTTGCAGAAGGTCACTTTTGTAGAGTTAAATTAAAATAAATGGCCAGCACAAGGAACAACGGAAGCAAAAGCCTGTATAGTGCTCGGTAAAAAACCGGAATTAATTTCTCGGACGTCTAAAGGAGCTATATTCCCGACCCCAGTCTTATATTCACCCCCGAATGAGGTATGAGGTAAGTCGAACAGGTTCTGTTCCCAATCCATTTTACCACCTATAACAGTTCACTCTCATGCTAACTTTATTAAGCAGTAATTCTGCTCTTTTCTCAACAAGGATAAAATTAAAATCTTTCCTTGCTTCATGGAAAAATTTCTTCTTTCCCTATTTTTTGTAGAAATTTTTCATTGCGTTGGCACACATTTATTAAACAATAATAGCACAATACCATAACAATACAAAGGAAAATGATTGGAATTAAAGGATTATTGAGAGACTTAAACATCAGCAGATAGCCCATAAGTTTGATTTATGGCTAACCTATCCCCCCTCTTTTACCAGAAAAGTTATCGTCCAAGAACTAAAATACCGGTGGTTTTATTATGCTTTTCCTGTTAAATTTAATAGACGCCGTACTGGCAGCAAGCCAGATGGAATAAATAATAATGGAAGGTTCTGATTTCATCTTTTCTGAAAAGGCCTCTTTCAGACACCTGCAGTTTTCTTAAAGATCTATTATGGAACAATAAAGTAAACTCCATTTCTACCAGCTAACCCGCTACAGGCTGTACAGGTGCCACCTCGTAATTAATAGCCGGGGTAGCATCTCTCACAATCTTAATTGCCATCCACCTTTTAAAGGTCTTTTTACTCTTAAGCCAGGATGAAGAATCACCACCTTATTATCTACTAAAAACAAAAGGCAGCAAAATGCCGCCTTCTGTAAGAATATACTCAATTAACTTTTTGGGTGTCCTTTTATTCTACTGCCTCCTCCGGATACTGGTATACTCTAACATAGTCTACCTCCATACGCTGGGGCCAGATGCTTTCATCTATCCCTTTGGCGCCCCCCCAGTTACCACCAACGGCAAGGTTCATAAGCAGGTGAAAGGGCTGATCGAAAGGCCAGGCTTTGAAACCGGTTCCTTCATTCTTAAAGGTAAAGAATATCTCCTCGTCGACCAGGAAATCTATTTTCTCCGGCGACCAGTCAATGGCATAGGTATGAAACTGATTTTGTACATCGGCCACCAGAATGGAATCGCCTTTTTGCGTTCCAATGCCATGGTTAAAGGCTTCAGTATGCACTGTACCATAGATGGTTTCGGGCTCATAGCCAACATGCTCCATAATGTCGATTTCGCCGCTGGCAGGCCAGCCGCCATACTCCCAGTTTGTGGGTAACATCCAGATGGCTGGCCAAACGCCGGTTCCCTGCGGCAGCTTCGCCCGTGCCTCAATATAACCATACCTCCAGTCACCCTTCTCGCGCGATACCAGGCGGGCTGAGGTATACTCGCTCCCTTTGAAAGGTTCTTTATGGGCTTCTATGATCAGCTTTCCATCTTCAATCCGTACGTTTTCCGGCCGGTCCGTATAGTACTGCAGCTCGTTATTGCCCCAGCCACAGATATCGGGGCAGCCGTCGCCGAGGTCGTAAGCCCAGCGGCTGGAATCAGGATTGCCGGGACTTTTAAACTCATCGCTCCATACCAGCACCCTTTCGCCCTCCTCTACTTCGGTACCCTCTGCGCCGGAGATTGCGGTCGGCTGCTGTTCCGGAGCAGAGCAGGACATCCACATGGCTGTACCAGCCATAAGGCATACTGTTACAATACTCTTTTTCATCATTTTGCCATTTTTTATTCAGCCTAAGTCATAGAGGTAACTTTCACAGACCATGTTAATCAACAAGGGTAAACCGCTTGCTTAGGTTGCCTACCTGCACATCAAACTCCCCTGCTTCAATCAATGCTTTACCATCTCTGCCTATATAGGCCAGGTCTTCGGGTTTGAGCGTAAAAGTCACCACCTTACTTTCGCCCGGCTTCAGCGATATTTTTTCGAAACGGCGGAGTCGTTTTACATCCGACGTAACACTGCTGGCGTAAAGGTCGGAGGTGTAGAGTTCGACCGTTTCTTTCCCTTCCCTTTCACCGGTATTGGTTACTTCCACGCTTACCGCCAGTTCGCCGTCTTTTGTTATTTCTTCCCTGTCGAGTTGAAGGTCGCTGTACTCGAAGGTGGTGTAGCTTAATCCATGGCCAAAAGCAAACTGTGGGTTATAATCGGCTTCGTAATCATATACGCCTTCTGATTTCTTCTGCTCCTCGGATGGCTTATGGATGTAAGGCACCAGAGAGTTAGGGTAGCGTGGGTAGTTGTAAGGGAGCTTTCCGGATGGATTTACATCCCCAAAAAGAATATCGGCCAGTGCATCGCCGCCAAAGTTTCCGGGCTGATAAGCCTGCACAATGGCACTCATTTCAGGCTCAAATTTGCTGATGATGCGCGGACGGCCTTCATTCAGTACCAGTACCACCGGCTTACCTGTGGCGGCAAGCTTTTGGGCCAGCTCTGTCTGTAAATCGGACAGGTAGAGGTCGTTGAGGTCGCCCGGCTTTTCGGTAGAGGTGTTTTCTCCTACCGCCAGTAAAATTACATCGGCATCAGCTGCGGCCGCTACGGCTTCTTCCATTTTGTCGGCATACTCTTCGTAGTACTTTCCATCCATTTTATAGCTTACGCCGGGTACATAGCTTACATTCTCTTTCCCAATCTCATTCTGGACAGCCTCCAGAATGGTGTTGTATTCGCCGGCAAATTCTTCGGTCTTCTCTCCCTGCCAGGAGTAGCTCCAGGCGCCGTTGAGGGTTCGCATGCTATGGGCATTTGGTCCTGTTACAAGAACTTTAACATCCTTATCAAGAGGAAGAATATCCTCTTCATTTTTTAGCAGGGTAATGGATTCAGCGGCCATATCGTAAGCTGCCTGCTCAAATTCTTCACTGCCGAATTCCGGGTAATCTTTCGGATGGGTTACCGGATTATCGAAGAGGTTAAGTGCGTACTTTACTCTTAAAATCCGGCGAACCGCATCATTGATTCTTTCCTCACTTACTTTTCCTTCTTTTACCAGTTCTACCAGTCCGTTGGTAAAGGTTTCGTACTGATAAGGAATCATGGACATATCGATACCGGCATTAATGGCCAGCATAATGGCTTCCTTATCGGTGGCAGCAATTCTGTCGCGGCGGTGCAGGTTTTCAATGTCGGCCCAATCGGTTACCACCAGGCCATCAAAATCCAGTTCTTCTTTCAGCAGTTTGGTAAGCAAGTCGTAATTGGCGTGCACCGGTACTCCGTTAATAATGCCTGAATTTACCATAAGCGTGCGGGCACCTGCATCTACAGCTGCTTTAAAAGGCGGCAGGTGATACTCGCGAAGGGCAACAGGAGAGATGTTAGCCGGCGTTCGGTCTTTCCCCGTAACAGGCACCTGATAGCCGAGGAAGTGCTTCATGGTAGAAGCAATATGCTCCGGATCGCCAATGGTGTTATTTATACCTTCATAACCATTAATCATGGCTACCCCAAGTTCAGAAGCCAGATAAGGGTCTTCGCCAAAGGTTTCGAACTGTCGCGAAAAGCGTGGGTCCACTCCCAGGTCAAGTACAGGCGAGAAGGTCCAGGGAATGCTGCTGGCGCGGGTTTCATAAGCGGTAATTTCAGCGCCCCGGCGTACCAGATCCCTGTTGCGGCTGGCGGCCTGCCCGATTTGCTGCGGAAACAGCGTTGCCCCATCTGTATAGGTGCCACCATGAATCTGGTCTACTCCGTACAAAACCGGAATTCCAAGGCGTGTATCCTCCATGGCCACATCCTGAATCTGACTGATAATGCTATGCCACTTTTCCGGCGTGAGAGC
The DNA here is from genome assembly GCF_000346615.1 of Nafulsella turpanensis ZLM-10. Taxonomy (GTDB): domain Bacteria; phylum Bacteroidota; class Bacteroidia; order Cytophagales; family Cyclobacteriaceae; genus Nafulsella; species Nafulsella turpanensis. Next base: position 16,127 of record NZ_ANNU01000030.1, on the reverse strand, counting down.
TCTGTTATTTGCCGTGTTTAAGATGGAGCCAATGTGGTGCTCCACCAGGGCCTTCCGCAGTTCTTCCTCATCCAGTTCAAGAGGCTCATAGCTGGAATAGCGATTTTCGCCCTTACCCACCACATCGAGGGTAATCTGAGCCATTTGCCCCACTTTTTCTTCCAGGGTCATTTTGCTGATGAGCTCATCAATCTTTTGCTCTATTGCCTCAGGGTCCGCCTGGGCCACCACTGGTGTACTTCCAAAGCTTGCAATAATGACCGCAAAACAAAGCAGCGCAATGATCTTTTCCGTGTATCTATTTTTCATAACTTCTTGCTCCTTATGCTATTTTTAGCCAAGCCACTCCCCGCTGCACAGAAATTCTTCCTGTACACCAGCCTGGCTGTAACTGTAAATATGATTTATGTACTCGTTTTTGATAGCGGAAGCCGCTGTTGCAGTACCAGGATTAGGGATGGTAAAGCCAGTGCTTCTTATAGATTCTTTTTTTCTGACTACTGATTTATTCCGGCTGAAAAACTCTTACATAATCAACCTTCATCTGCTGCGGAAACCGGGTACTTTCATCCGGGCTTCCGGGCCAGTTACCGCCTACAGCAACGTTAAAGATGAGGAAGAACTCCTGCTGAAATTCACTCAACGCCTCCGGGGTGATGTCTATTTCGTTAAACAGCACATCATCGACATACCATTTAATGGAATTTTCATCCCAGATGATGGAGAATACATGATAGTTATCGGCGAAGGTTCCTTCTTCCAAGGTATAGCCCTGCCCATAGCTGGCATGCTGGCCGTTGTGATCCCAGTGAACAGTGCCATGAACGGTATTTTCGCGGCCCTGCCCCCCTACCATTTCCATAATATCGATTTCACCGCTGGCGGGCCAGCCTACTGTAGTGATGCTGGAACCAAGCATCCAGAGAGCCGGCCAGATGCCCTGCCCTTCCGGCAGCAGTGCACGTATATCGATTCGGCCATACTGGAAGGATTGCTTTCCCTGCGTGGTGAGGCGAGAGGAGGTGTATTCCCTGCCACCGAAACCTTCCTTTTTAGCAGTAATAATCAGCTTTCCATCTTCCACTATGGTGTTTTCCTGGCGGTAGTACTGAAGCTCGTTATTGCCCCAGCCATTGGAGCCGGTGCCTGTTTCGAAGTTCCAGTCACCCGTATTCAGCGATTCGCCATTAAACTCATCCTGCCAGACCAGTTCCCAGCCTTCATAGCTTTCGGGCGTGGTGTAACCACCGATGGGCATTTCGCCGTTTCCATCCTTATCTCCTAAGTCAATGGTAACACTCTGGCTCTCTGAAATAAATTCAGTTTCGGTCGCATGGGCCTGCACCCTTACGTTATAGGTGCCCGATTCGGTATAGGTATGACTTAGCTGCTCTTCTTTGGTCGCCAGCGGTATTTTTCCTCCTTCATCACCAAAGTAAACCCTGTAGAAGGCTGCATTTTGTGCGGAAAAATTTACCGTTACCATTGCCGGATTTTCCGGACCCTGTGTCACCTCCATACTCAAATCAGCTGGCATTGGAGGAATTCCGCTCCCTGTTTCATCCTCACAGCTTCCTGTTATAAAGCCACAGAAAAAAAGGAGCAGCAAAAATTTTAGCTTCATCATACTTTTTGGTTACTCACGCGTTTCCGGCTCGTTTATCTTCTCTATTTTCAACATTAAGAAGGAGGCAGGCCCCCGGGCCTGCCTCCAGAAGAGGGTTTCACTTAAAATTATTCTGCCGGAAGCAGTTGAAACTCGTCGAAATAGAAGGTACCTGGTGCGGTGTGTCCTTCGCCACCTGGCTGGAGCACAATGCTATCGAAATCGGTCCGGTCGGTTACATCGCTAAAGTCGAAGGTTAATTTCACCCACTCATCCAGCACTTCCACCTCAGGCTTTCTTTCTTCCTGAGTAGTCCAGGCATCGCCACCAAGTTCTCTGTTTTGCAGCTTTACTGCAAAGGTTTGGGCCAGGTCGCCGGTATAATCGTTCGCAGAAGGGAAGTATACCAGGATACTGAACTTGTTCCGGTTAGTGAGGTCGATTTTATGGTCGAGATGAATCTGGACATTTTCGTACATTCCAGTGCCTCTGTCGTAGCGGAACACATTTGCAGAAGGATTCACATCATCCGGATCCGGATTCGCAACAGGGAACTCATAGGCGGTTACCTGGTCCAGCAGCCACTGGTCTTCTGTAATGGTACTGGTTCCGTCGAAGTCTACCGCTATATCGTTTTCCTCAAGAGGCATTTCCGGCTCTTCCGGTTCTTCTCCCGGATCGAGATCTGCGGGGCGGAAGGTGAAGCGCCATTTTCCGGCACCATCGCCAAATGTATACTCAACTACCAGCTTTTCGGCCGTTAACTCTACAATTTCGTAGGTAATGGATTCCTGGGGCTCGGCTACGGCGGCTACTCCACCACCAACTTTATAAATGCCAAGGAAAGCTCCCAAGCCATTCACCATTAGCTCCTCTTCTGTTACCTCAAACTGGTGGGTACCTGAGTTCCATGCGGCATATTGCTCCGGCCACGCATCGGCAGGGTTACAGCCGATTTCCAAACCAATATCAGCCGGGTGCGGTGCACCTGCTTCTTCTTCTACCCAAAAGTCTCCATTATTTTCAAAGATAAAGGTACCATCCTCAAAGAAGGTAAATTCATCATTTAAAACACATGCTCTGGCTTCCAGGTCTGCAGCCGGAAGGGACCACCAGGTTTGGGACTCATCCACAGGGCCAATCCAGAGAGAGCCTTCTCCATCCAGCACCCATGTTTGAGACTCCTCGCAGCCGGTTAAAAGTGCCAGGTTATCGCCAGCACAGGCTACACCCGGAGCATTTTCTTCTACCACTATGTTTTTTTCGGCTACCACGTGCCCGTTAGGAGCCATGGCAATCATTTTCACATCGTAGGTGCCAGCCAGCTCGAAATAAGCGGTATCGGTAGGGCCACCTTCTCTCCAGCCAATTGCCGGATCTGTAAACCATTTATGGCGGAAAGCTTCCTCCACATTACTGCTAAGTAAAAAGGTATTGGGCATCCCTTCGATAGGCGTAACTGTAAAGTCACCCTCAGGCCGCGGTCCCAGTTCCTGCTCGTATTTATCGGAACAGGAGACAAATACCCCCGCCAACAAAATGAGGAACAGGAAAGAAAATGAGCGTTGAATTTTTATAGCTGTTTTCATAATGATCAGATTAAAATTAAAAGCCCGGATTCTGCTCAAGGCCATACGCAGTCACATCTAATACAGGAATAGGAAGTAGTTCATTTTTACCTGCCTCAAATCCCAGGTGCCCTAACTCTTCCTCCGCCAAGCCCCAGCGAACCAGGTCGATAAAGCGGAACCCTTCAAAAGCCAGCTCCAGCTCTCTTTCATCTACTATGGCCTGGAAGAGTGCTTCACCTGTAGCGGAAACCGGTTCAAGCTCAGAGCGTTCCCGCACCATATTTAAGTAGAGCAGGGCCTGTGCTTCATCACCGGCACGGAAATTCGCTTCAGCCGCCATCAGAAGTACATCGGCATAGCGGATTAAGCGCCAGTTCGTGCCATAGTTTAGTTCAGTTACTCCACTTTGGGACTGCGTAACATAGGTCCCATATTTCCGCTGGAAGAACCCTTCATAGTCATAAGCATCGGGCGCAGTCCAGTTTCCTCCCAACTCAATCAGCTGTTCTTCCGTCATAATGGTTGCCCAGTATCTTTCACCTTCAATCTCACCACTTTCTACAAACTCGAGGAACAGCTCTTCTCGGGGCGTATTAAAGCCCCAGCCGCCAATTAAAGAATCTTCAGGTGCCTTGGTATAATAATCAGCTCTTGGTCCCATCAGTTGTATGTGAATGTTACTTTCCGGACGCCAGTCCCAGGGAAAACTACCCCAGTCGTAGCCTTCTGTAGGATTATAGCTCAGTTCAAAAACAGATTCCTGTCCAAATTCACCAGCGGGAGAAAAAACTGCTCCCACGGAAGGTTCCAAACCATATTCACCGGAAGTAATTACCAGATCGAACATTGCGGCCGCCTCTGCCCATCTTTCCTGATACAGATAAGCTTTTCCGAGCAAAGCCTGTGCGGTACCCTGCGTTACACGAAACAAATTTGAAGGTCCGTAGCCGCTTTTTACAGGGAGGACTTCAATGGCTTCTTTTAAGTCCTGCTCTATCTGGGCATATACTTCTTCCACTGGATTCCGAATGGTGGAGGACCATTCTCCCGGATCCAGGTTGTCCAGCACAATTGGTACAGGACCCCAGAGGCTAACCAGGTCGAGGTAGGCATAAGCACGCAGCACTTTAGCTTCTGCAATAAGCCTTTCCCGTAGCTCAGTGGTTGGTTCAACCCTGTTAATTACCCGGTTGGCGTTAAAGATGGCATTGTAGGTAATACGCCATACGCCTTCTACCACATCATTGGATGCATCGAAAGTATAATCGTCCAGGGACTGGTAAGCCGGTTGGTCGCCAAAGCCACTTCCTCCGGCATTACTTTCGTCGGAAAGCAACGTTCTTAAAAGGTAGCTACTGGCCCACACAGAGTTATAGTGAGCAGTCAATCCATCATAAATCGCTGTTGTAGCCTGAAGGGCCTCCTCTTCTGTTTCATAGAAAACGTCGGCCGTAACAGCTCCCGGCACTTCCTGGTCGAGAAAATCGGAGCAGCCTGCAGTGCTTAAGAGTACTGCAGATAAACCTGCAGCGACAACACTTTTTTTGAATATATTTTTCATGTTGATTCCTGTTTTAATCTTAGAAACTAAACTGAAGACCTACCATTGCCTTACGGGGAACTGGATAGGCACCTCTGTCAATACCAACACTATTCCCCTGCCCTACTTCAGGATCCAGGCCCGGATAGTTGGTAAAAGTAAAGTAGTTATCGAGTGAAGCATAAATCCGGACATTTCTTACATTTTCCGAACCGAAAACAGTTTCAGGAAGGGTATAACCTAACTGCAGCTGACGAATACGGGCATAAGAACCATCGAATACCATTAAATCGCTGTTATAAATATATACAGAGGTGGTATTGGCAGCCGGAAATTCATTGGTACTGCCTTCGCCGGTCCAGCGATTGGTATAGAAGAAAGCAGGACGATTGGCAGTCGGGCGGTCTGTTCTGTTAAAGCCCATCAATACCTCATTTCCAATTTGCCCCTGCAGGAATACCAGGAAGTCGAAGCCTTTGTACCCAAGGTTCAGGCGTGTACCAAAGATAAAATCCGGGTGCGGACTTCCGATATTAGTTACATCCTGTGGGCTTATCTGCTCATCGCCATTTGTATCAATTACTATTGGATCGCCCGGTGCAGGATTATAACTGTCACCAAGGTTATTTGCCTCAATGTATGCATCGATCTCTGCCTGATTCTGGAAAATGCCATCGGTTTCATAGCCTCTGAAATACCAGATAGGTTCGCCAAGACTGAAGTAAGTAGCAACCCATCCAGTACCTACTCCGGCACCTGGAATTTCTGGCACAGCTTCTTCCAGGAAGGTCACTTCATTTTCAAGGGTGGTAAAATTAGCACCTACCTCATATTGAAAGGCATCGGCAGCCTCACTTCTGTAGGCAAGCTCAAACTCCCATCCTTTATTTTCTACTGTACCACCATTCAACACCGGAAGGTCGTTACCAGCCGGACCAAAAGAAAGTGCGTTAGTAAGCAAGTCGCGTGTTATTTTTTCAAAGTAATCCACCGTGAAGGACAGGCGATTGCTGAACATATAAATGTCCGCACCAAAATCCAGCTGCTCACTCGTTTCCCACCTCAGGTCAGGATTCTCGATTGTAAAGGAAGCAGCTCCAACAAGGTAATTTCCTTCTGAATCGTAATAACCTGGCTGTATGGCAGAAATCCGGCTCATCCATGCTCCGATTCCAACTGAACCAAGATTACCATTCTGGCCCCAGCTGGCACGAAGTTTTACGGAGTTTACGATATCGGACAGCCCACTGGCCTCATAAAAGTCTTCATTGTGGATGTTCCACCCCACTGAAACAGAAGGGAAGGTCCCCCATTTATTTCCCGGTGCCAATACAGAAGAACCATCGCGTCTTATGATAGCATTTAAAAGGTATCTTTCCTCATAGCTGTAACCCAGCCTACCAAAGACAGAAAGGAGACTTCTCGAATTCCCATTACTGATGATATCATCGTTTGTATTCGGTGTAAACGCCCCATAGGCGAATAAATCGGATTCCTTAAACAGGCCTGAGTAAGTACCGCCCACAAAATTCCACTGGTTTTCAATAGCCGAAGAACCTAGAAGAAAAGTAAGCTGATGGTTGTCTATTTGCTCGGTATAGGTGGCAAAGTTCTCCCACTGCCAGCTAAACCAGTTATTCTGGAAATCTGACCCACCAGATTCTGTATTTAAACTTTCGCTGGAATACCAGAAAGTAGGGGTCCAGTAACGCTCACGCTGAAATGCTGCATCAATACCAAAACGGGTGGTAAACTCGAATCCTTCAAACGGAGTAATTTCCGCATATACATTCCCCACCACCTTATTCTGATTGAGACCACCTTTTGTATTCTGGATTCTTGCAAGTGGGTTTCCAAACTCTCCACGGACATAATTTGAAATTCCATAGTAATAACCGTTTTCATCCGTAACCAAAAGTTGGCCAATAGGAACTTCACCTGGAGTGAATCCATTTATGGCAGCTAATAAATGGGGAGGATAGGCAGTAGGATCGGTATAAACTACAGGAGTGAGGGGATCGAGGGCCAGTGCACTTGTAATAAGGCCGCCAAATTCACTATTCTCTGCAATGGCATTTCTGCTAAAGTGAGAATAAGAGAGGCGCTCTCCTATTTCTAGCCAATCTCTTACCTGATGGGTGGAATTCAGTCGGAGGGTGAAACGATCGAAGCGGGACTTATCCCCTCCTACAATACCTTCCTGCTGGAAATAGGTGCCACCTATTAAATAGGTGGTTTTTTCGGAGCCGCCGCTGAAGTTAAGTGCATGGCTTTGCTGTGGCGCTACCTCAAAAATTTCATTAAACCAATCCGTTCCTTCTTCATCCAGCACATCTGCTGCAGAAGGCCTTGGGTTGCACCGGCTTCCTCCAGGTACTCCTGGTACTGCCGGGCAGTCATCAGCTCCATTAGGTCATTTCTTACTGACTGCACACCATACTGGCCCGAATAGCTGATTTCGCTTACACCGGGGGTTCCGGTTTTGGTGGTAATAATCACTACACCGTTTGCCGCTTCAGCACCATAAATAGCAGCAGAGGCCGCATCTTTAAGCACTTCTATCGATTCAATTTCGGAAGGAGCCAGATATTCGATGCCACCAGCCCGTACTCCGTCTACGATGTAAAGTGGCTCATTATTTCTGTTTGATCCGGTACCCCTGATTCTGATCTGCATCCCGCTGCCCGGAGAACCGGAGGAAGGTAAAACATTTACACCGGCCGTTCTGCCCTGTAGCGCCTGTTCAAGACGGGCACCGGAAATACTGGCTATTTCTTCGGCCTTTACAGAGGAGATCGCTCCTGTAACCAGGCTTTTCTTTTGCTGGCCATAACCCACCACCACTACTTCACTTAATGTTTGGAGGTCGGGCATCAGATTAATAAGGAGGTTGGCCTGGTCTCCTACCGGTACTTCTTCAGAAACATAACCAACAAAAGATGCAATCAGGGTATCTCCTGCGGCAGCAACCAGCCGGAAGTTCCCATCAAAATCCGTAATGGTTCCCTCGCTGGTATTTTTAATCCTGATGTTGACTCCCGGAAGCCCTTCTTCTGACTGTGCATCGATAACGGTACCGGTAACCGTTCCTGTTTGCGCCCATGCCCAGTGCGAAAGAAGCAGAAGCCATACACTTGCGTACACTTTTACTTTCATACATGTAGAGGTTAGAATAAATAAAAAAGTTAAGTTGAGATTTTATGTACAAATCCTGCTCACCGAAAACGATTGCAGGTCATGAAGCAATAAAAGCTCATTTTAGGAGGTAAATCAAATAACAAGCTACAACATTACTACATCAGGCACCAAAAACGACTACATCATCGCTACATCAATTAGAAAGAAAAACTAGCTTTAAATGATTTTTTCGTCTATTTTTAGTGTTACCAACTCAACAAGTAGAAAAACTGATGCATCCGATGGAAGGTAGAGTATTTTTTTAGCAATCGTTTGTAAAAGGGGTGGCAGTAAGCATCCTGCTTTGCCTGTTTTTCCATAACCTTAAAGCCCAGTCATTTCGCGGTCTTCCTTTTATTCAAACTTTTGGCAGTGGCGATTATGCAGCCGGTATCCAGAACTGGGATATAACACAGGATGCACGAGGCTTGCTATATTTTGCCAACAATTTTGGTTTACTGGAATACGATGGACATTACTGGCATACCTACCCGGTTAAAACCGGCTCTAAAGTGCGCTGTGTATCGGTAGGGACAGACGGAAGGGTCTATACCGGCTCCCAGGGCGATTTTGGTTATTTCTCCCCTTCGTCCAATGGTAGCTGGGTGTATACCTCACTGGCAGAAATGCTACCCGAGGGAAGCCGCAATTTCGATGAAACCTGGCGTATTTTTCAGCTAAAGGACAAGATTTACTTCTGCACCTTCCAGAATATTTATGTCTATGATGGGCAATCGATTGAAACCATCCATCCGCCTAATCCTTTAGAGTTTTCTTTCCTTGCCAATGACCGCCTTTATGTGCTTGACTGGGAAAGAGGTCTTACGGTTCTCCAAAACAAGTCTCTTGTACCAGTTAATGAAGGAGAGAAATTCAGGCACCAGCGCCTGGTAGCCATTTTACCCTACGACCAGCAGCACTTACTTATCGTTACACAGCAGAATGGTCTCTTCCTCTACGATGGCCACCACTTCTCTTCTGTAGATCCTGGCCCGGCAAATATTCTTGACCAGAAGCTGCTAAACTGTGCTGTTCGCCTCCGGAACGGGACCTATGCGATTGGCAGCCAAAGCCACGGCCTGTTTATCCTGGACCATCAGCTACGGCTGGTCCGGCAGCTCGATAAAGAGCATGGCCTGAACGACCACACCATTCTTAGCCTGTATGAAGACCGCCATCATAACCTGTGGGCAGGACATAACAACGGCCTTTCATATATTGAATTAAGCTCCCCCTTTACCCTGCTGGATGAAAAGCTAAAAATACCGGGCAGTGGCTATGCTGCTTTTAAAGAAAATGACACCCTCTATTTAGGAACCAATAACGGGCTGTTTGCCGGAGTGCTGCAAAACAGCAGAAGCGCTGGTTTTCAGCCTGTAAAAAACAGCCAGGGCCAGGTTTACCATATATCCAGGCAGGGCGACGAGCTACTCATGGGACATCACAATGGTGCCTTCCGCATCCGCAATATGGAAGCCCTCCCTCTCTCCCGCCAAACCGGTGTATGGAAATTTATGCGCCTCCAGAACAGCAATCGCCTGATGCTGAAAGGAACCTATAGCGGTTTCTCCCTTTATGAAAAAGAGGAAACCGGTTGGCGATGGAAGAAGGATTTCAGCAACTTTACCGAATCTTCCCGCATATTCGAGGAAGATGAAGAAGGAAATATCTGGATGACGCATGGCTACAAGGGAGTCTATAAACTAAGTTTTGATGCGAAAAAAGGGAAGTTCAGCGACATACGCTTTTACGGACAAAAAGACGGGCTGCCTTCGAATGTATTAAACAATGTACATAAACTGGGAAACCAGTTGATTTTTACAGCCGAAACAGGTGTTTACCGTTACCACTCCACCACCGACCGCTTCGTGCAGGACAGCAGCCTCACGAATGTTCTTGGAAAAGGAACACACATCCAAAAGCTGGCACAGGATGCCAATGGCCGACTTTATTTTATGAGCAGCACCAAGCTGGGCAGTGTACTGCAGGACGAGTTTGGCAGATGGGAGGCAGACACCAACCGCTTCTTCAAAATTATCAACTTACTGAACGATGACCTGAACTACCTGACCATCCTGGACAATCAGAATGTATTATTTGGCGCAAAGGAAGGGTTTATTCATTTCAACCCCATGCAGGTACGTACCGAAGCAGTTCCCCTGCAGGTGCTCATTCGGCGGGTAGAGAGTAATGCGCAGCAGGATACCACCTTGTTTGGTGGTAGTTTTCAACCAGCGGGCCGGGAGCCGAATGTAAAAACAGCCAGTCTTCAGCTACCTTATCAGCAAAACTCCCTCCGCTTCCGCTTTTCGGCTCCTTATTTCGATGGCGCTGCTCACCTCACTTACCAGTACCAGCTCGAAGGGTTTGAGGAAGGATGGAGCAGCTGGTCTGCCCAGGCATTTAAAGAGTATACCAACCTGCCGGAAGGGAGCTATACGTTTATGGTAAGGGCAAAAAATATTTATGGCGAAATCAGTCCGGCGGCCCGGTATGAATTTAAAATTTCACCGCCCTGGTACCGGGCACCACTGGCTTACTTCACTTATTCACTCCTGCTCGCCGGGCTTTTCTTTGTAGGTATTTTTACGGTAGACCGCAAGCATAAACGCGAAAGAGAACTTCTTACCTTAAAGCAGAAAAAAGCCCTGAACCAGAAGACAATGGAGCTCGACAGCCTCAGTAAACGAAGCAAAGACGAGATTACAAGGCTGGAAAATGAAAAGCTGGAATCGGAAATCCGGCATAAAAACAAAGAGCTCGCCACCTCTACCATGCACATTGTTACCAAGAACGAGTTTATTGGCGAAATAAAGGCTCACCTGAACAGTATTATTCGCGAGAAGGAGTCGAAAGGGATTAGTAAGGAGCTGAACAAAATTATTAAGGAGATTGACCAGAATATTGCCACGGATAAAGACTGGGAGCAGTTTCAGATCCATTTCGACCGTGTGCATGGCGACTTCTCCAGGCGTTTACGGGCTGCCTACCCCAGCCTTACGCCTCAGGAAATGAAACTCTGCGCCTATCTGAGGCTCAACCTGAGCACCAAAGAAATTGCCCAGCTCATGCACATTTCTGTACGTGGGGTGGAAATTAGTCGCTACCGCCTTCGCAAAAAGCTCGAGCTCGACCGTCAGGAAAACCTGCTGGAGTTTATTTTGAGCTTCTAAGGTATTGAAAAGCTTGTTTAGGAGAAAGATTCTCCTAAAGCTCTTTAAGCATCCGGATGTCACAGCCGCCGTGGCCGGTATTGCCCATTGGCTGGCTTATTTCACTAAAGCCATACTTCCGGTAAAGCGCCCGGGCAGGGAGCATGTCGCCTAAAGTTTCGAGATATACCTGCCGGTAGCCAAAATCCGCAGCCTTATGGAGGCAGCGTTCCATCAGCTGGCCCGCAATTCCCAGCCCCCTTGCTTCAGGTTTCAGGAACATCCGCTGCAGCTCGGCCACGCCTTCAGGCCCGCCATCCAGCGCTTTAATGCCGCAGCCTCCCACCACCTCACCATCGAGCAGAGCCACATAATAAACCGCCCGCTCCACCTGGTAGCTTTCGAACATCCTATCCACCACCGGATCGCCCAGTATGGTAGTAGCTGGGTCGGCATTAAAGCTTTGCATTACAGCGCGTATAATGGCTGCAATGCGAGGGTTATCTTCCTTTGTAATTTCTCTGAACTTAAGCATTTTGCTTCTTTTTTTCATCAGTCTACGCAAAAGCAAAGATCAGAAAAAAGCACTCATTCTCCACGAATTGACATTTAATTCCTGCGCAAAACCTATACCCTCCACTGTTAACGATAGGAGGGAAGGAGATACCAGCTTAAAATTACAGAATAAAGCGGTAGGTGTACTTCACCAGAAAGATGTTATGCGGATATACCTCCATCAGCCCTTCCGATAGTGCCTCAACCTGGTATGAGCGGTTCAGTGGCAGGAGGTCGGAGCGGCCCTGGTTCCAGACAAGGAAAAGAGTAGAGCCAGGGATATACTCCCAGCGCAGCACCATATTCGATCGGAATTCCACGAAGTTAAAATCTGGGTTGCTGATGCTGTAGTCCGTTACCCGATCTCTGTCTTCATCTATCAGATACACCTCCTCTTCGCTGTTGTACGAAAGCTGGCCTGCTGTAAATGGAATAAAACGGCCGCTGTACTCTTCCGCTCCTGCATCACCGATCCTCTTAAACTGACTGTAGCTTCCTTTAGAAACGAATGGCTGGCCCCAGAACTGCAGTGAGAGGTTGGGCTGAATGATATAGGTAAGTCGCATTTCCATGCCATAGGTTTCCTGCTCAATAGTAGCAGCCAGATAGCGTTTCTCCTCCATGTAATCTTTTGTGGCCACATACTGCAGCTGATACTCATTAAAAGAAATATCGGCTCCCAGCGAGAGGTTCAGGGAGTTGAGCGGACGGTAGGTTAGACCGCTGTAAACTCCCTGCCTGCGACTGAAACCTTCATCACCCCAAAAGTTAACGTGCTGCAGCTGAAAACTCAGCTTCCTGCGGTTGTCGCTTCCTATTACGTACCAGTGCTCAAGGCCACCCGGGTATTTAATAGCGGGTCCGCCTCTTAGATCAGCGTTGGAAACAGAGGCTCCCTCCACCGTACTTCCCATGCTTAATCGCCAGAAGTTCTTAAACTGGGTGTGGGCATTTACATTAACGGCCCTGTAGGTGTTGGTACCGCCAAAGTCGAAATGAAGGTATTCATTAAAATTTATACTGAGGCTCCTGAAAATAGAAAAGGGCTGCTGCTTGCGGTACTGCATCCACGCCCACTGATTGAGCAGGTCGGAATTATAGAGAAAGCCGCCATCGTTCAATGCCAGTTCAGGCGACCGCCAGGTAAAGCCTGTCTGAAAAATGATTCTGCCACTTGACTTACCAAAATGAAGGGCGCCTCCGGTGCCGGTCAGTGAATTCCGACTGGAATCGACCGACAGGTAATCTGCATCGGGTCGCTGAAAGAATCGTTCGCTCGCTCTCTGGGTCCGCAGGATGGCTTCTTCGCTTCCTCTTACCTGACTTACCGAAAAGTTGCCGGCAAAGTAATACTTCCGGTCTTTCAGGTAATGCTTTACATCGAACCCGGCCGAATAAGCTGCTTCATGAAGATACTCCAGGTGAGATTCCTCCAGCTGCCGGTTAATGGCCGTAAACATCCCTCCAAACATTGTTTTTCCTTCTTTCAGGTCTTGCTGAAAACGGCCAACCAGGTAATTCGTCAGGGGCTCCACGGTCACCTCTCTCCGCTCTCCGCCCAGGTCTATTTCGGCTTCTTCTTCCTCAGTTACAGACTCGAGAATTCCCCAGGAGAAGCCTTTTTTGTTCTTTCCCGTTATTTTGGCAGCTCCCAGTATGGTTACATTTTCGGGCATCCTGACATATTCACCCTCCTCCAGTCCCGGCCGGTAGTGCGGGAGCCCACCTATTCTTCTTGAATAAAAGAGATTATCGCTGTTAAAGCTTCCGCCCGCAACCGATTCGGTAAGGGGGAAGGTAAGAATGTTATTTCCTTCGAGAAAGAAAGGCCGCCGCTCGGGAAAAAAGACCTGGAATGCACTGAGGTTTACCTGCGAGGGGTCGGCCTCTACCTGCCCGAAATCGGGGTTAACGGTAAAGTCGAGCGTAATATCGCTGGTGATGCCAATTTTGCCATCTACCCCAACACTTAGCGAATGATCCGTTCCGTCGGCGAAGGGGTTTCCTTCCTCCTGTTCATAGGTTTCGGCCTTCCCGAGGATGAAGGGCATAATCTCCAGCTGTTTCTGCGGCTCTATTCCTTCTAGCCCATGCAGTTCGCCAAAAAGGTGTACCCAGCCAGGCGAATCGGGCGGAATGTACTGCCAGCTGGATCTTTCCTGCCCACGAAAAAACAGCCTGTTCACCTGCAGTCCCCACACATGTCGTTCCAGGTCGGCAAAGCGAAGCTGGCTGAGTGGAATCTTCATTTCGGCAATCCAGCCTTCTTCATCTATCGAAGTCTCAAGGTACCAGATAGGGTCCCAGCCCGGATCCCATATATCACCATTATTGGAAACCGCTTCGTCGCCTTTTACCCCCGATGCACTGGCAGTGAAAGAAAAGGCCGTACGGTGGTCGAAATAGCTGTCGATATTAATTTCCACCCAGTCTCCGTCAAACCCATCCCTCCTGGACATCCTCTTTACAATTTTACTGGTTTCGGTATCGAAAGCACGGATGGCTACGTAGAGGTTCTTGTCATCGTATAAGATTTTGAAAGCTGTTTTCTGGGCGGGAGCAGCTCCTTTATCGGGCTGTATCTGAGTAAAATCGCCCGTCCACTCCACCTGCTCCCATACCTCCTCGTTCAGGAGCCCGTCAATAACCGGCGGCTCCTGTACCCGTTCCGTTGTATAGCTTTTTCGAGGAATGGATGTAGCCCCTTCTTCCTGCTCCTGGGCGAAGAGGAAAGAAGGAAGGGCTAAAAAAATTAGAAGTGGGAATCGCATCGATCCTTTAGTTTGGCTGAGTATCATAAGGCACTGTTCGTAAATACTTACAAAAGCAAAGCTCATCAAAGTATCATACAACTACAGCAGTATTTTGATAAGCGGCTAAAAACTTCTCTATAGTGGCTTTTAAAATGGATAGGAAATACCTGATTTAAGAGCTTTCGCCTTTCGCTTTATGTAAGGACTTACTATTACTTCATTGGTTACAGCTATTGCCGAACTAATTGGAATGATGAGCTGGAAAATGGGAAAGCCCCTGCTTTCTGTTTTAAGAAAAAGCAGGGGCTCTCCTGTAAAAAATTGACAACGCCTTTGCTCTTTAGCCCTTACGATTGCTTAAGGCATAAGCTGCTGCACCGGCTCCTGCCACTACCGCCCCTGTTATAAGGGGTCGCATGGCTGCACTGCGGGTATAAAAGCTTTTTTTCCTGACATGGCCTTCATAATTACCATGGAGGTTTCCATCTTCCCCGGCGTGGTGCAGGGAGCTGTCTTTATGGCGGGCAGGCTTATTCTTCACCTCCTGTTTGCTCATAAAGTTTTCACTAATCCAGTCCATCAGGCCGGGAGCATACTTATTCGTGAGGCTCATCATCTTTCCGCCTCCACCTACCATAATATCGCGCTTCTGGTGGGTGGCTGCATACAAAATAGCATTGGCAACCTCCTCAGGGGCATATACCGGTGGCGGAAGGGTTAGCTCCCTGTCGGTATAGTTCATGGCATGCTCCGGGTAAGGGGTATTGATACCGGAAGGTTTTATCAGCGTAACGGAAATGCCTGCTTTCTCCTCTTCAAGTTCAATGCGGAGAGCATCGGTAAAGCCTTTTACGGCATGTTTAGTCGTTGAATACATGCCCTGCAGCGGAATGGCAACATCAGATACCACACTCCCAAGGTTAATAATGGCGCCACCCCTGTTCTTCATATGCTTTGCGGCAATGAGTGAGCCATATACCACGCCCCATACATTGGTATCGAAGAGGCGCTTATTGTCTTCATCGCTTACCTCTTCGAGCCGGCCATAGATGGCAACCCCCGCATCATTCACCCAGGTATCGAACTGGCCGTACTTCTCAATGGCCTTATCGGCAATTTTCTGCACATCCTCCTTTTTTCCGACATCGGCTACCACATAAATGGCTTCTCCTCCTTCGGCTTTAATCTGTTCCACAATTTTTTCCAGTTCTTCCTTATTTCGGGAAGCAAGTACCAGACTGGCTCCTTCTTTAGCCGCCGCCTTTGCTGTTGCCAGTCCTATTCCGCTGGAGGCACCGGTAATGACCATTACCTGTTTATTAAGTGGTTTTAATGAAATATCCATATGTAAAAATGTTTTAAGTTTAAAAATATATTTATCTGATTATCATCACTTTATCTATACGGAAATAATGAAAGATGGGTATTTAAGGGGAGAATGGAGGTGTGGAATTTAGAAGGTAAAGTCTTTATTTGGGCTGGAGAAAAACACCTATCCTGCTCAGTCGCGCTGCCTTAATTGCTTTATGCCTGGGAGAGCCGCGTTTACAGACAGAGCGAAAGGTTAATAGCATGTAGGGAAATCATGTGCATTCCCCTGATGATTTTTAAACGCCTAATATCGGCCGGAAAGCTTGTGCTTAATTCTGCTAAATGGTATGTTGGCAGAAGGATAGGAAAAATAACAGCAATAGAAAGCTCAACTGCTGTTATAAACAAGTTGAACAAAACCTCCTTCGTCGGTAATTTAGGCAGCTTCTATTTCTTTATTTA
>NZ_ANNU01000029.1 GCF_000346615.1 Nafulsella turpanensis ZLM-10 | reverse complement strand
TATAAACAAGTTGAACAAAACCTCCTTCGTCGGTAATTTAGGCAGCTTCTATTTCTTTATTTAGGCTCTTTCTCTTTTATTTTTTTTAATGGAGGGTTATCTTAAGCTATTGATAACTAATTTTTTACATCATGGAAAAAAAAGCTTAGACCCCTGATGGAACAGGAGATGGTGATCCGTAACTATTCTCCCCACACCATCCGCACCTACCTCAGTTTGCTTACTCACCTGGCAGCTTATTACCAATGCTCACCGGCAGATTTAAGCATAGGACAGATAAAGAAATACCTCTATTACTGTGCCTATGAGAAACAGTTGTCAGCCTCCACCCTTAATCAGATTATTAGTGCAGTAAAGATTCTTTTTACAGATATTCTGGGAAGAGCCTGGGAGCCAGTTAATCTTAAACGGCCTCGTAAAGAAAAGAAACTTCCTGTTGTCTTCTCCAGAGAAGAGATGGCTTCTTTGCTTAGAAGTGTTGACAACATCAAGCATAAAGCCATTCTTTCTACTGCTTATTCTACGGGTATGCGGCTAGATGAGGTTCGCAGGCTTGAGTTTAGTGATATCGATGCAAGCCGGATGCAGATACGGGTACAACGGGGAAAGGGAAAGAAGGCACGGGTGACGCTGCTCTCAGAGAAATTACTTGGGCAACTAAGGGAGTATTACAGGATTTACCGACCTCTGCACTACCTCTTTGAAGGCCGAAAAAGAGGAGCACCTATCAGTAGCAGGACTATTCAGGCGGTTTTCCGGCAAAGCGTAGAAAGGGCTGGTATTCAAAAGCCGGTAAGCTTCCACTCCATCAGGCATTCTTTTGCTACTCACCTACTTGAAGCAGGAACAAATCTGCGGATGATTCAACAACTGCTGGGTCACAGTTCCTTTAAAACGACTACTATTTACCTTCATGTGAGCTGCTTCAATCCAAAAGAGGTATCTAATCCTTTTGACGGTCTGGAGGAGCTAAAACAGCAGGATGATGAGGAATGAGCGGAACCAGCAGGCAGAACTGTCAGATGTTTTTCAGCAGCATGCCGAAGCATACCAAAGCAGGTATTCCTTATGTAGTAGCCAACAAAAAGCTTTCGATGCTATTAGAGGATGTCGTACTGCGGCGATGGGCAGTCACAGTAGCAGTTGTGATAGCTGCGGTCATAAAAATATGAGCTACAATTCCTGTCGTAACAGGCATTGTCCTAAATGTCAATACCTCAAGCAAGTTGTTTGGGTCGATAAGCTTCAGGGCAGACTGCTGCCTACCCGTTATTTTCATATTGTATTTACAGTGCCAGAGTTCTTTAAAAGGTTATTCTATCTGAATCAGCGGAAGTGTTATGACCTCTTGTTCAAAGCTTCGGGACGGGCTATTCAAAAGGCAGCAGCCAATCCTTCTTTTCTTGGAGCAGAGGGTGGATGTTTATCAGTGCTGCACACCTGGGGACAATCCTTGCATTATCATCCACATATCCATTGCCTGGTCCCTGCCGGTGGCTTAGATGCTGATGGCATGGAGTGGATAGAGGCACATAAGAAGTTCTTTGTGCCGGTGAAAGCTTTGTCGAAGATATACAGAGGGATATTTATGAAGCTGCTGGAGGGGCTCCTGAATGAAGAGCAGCTTAAAATACCCGAAAAGGATACAGCTTTGTACAGCGATAGAAAAGCTTTAAAGCAGAGATGTTATGCTGGTCTTTGGCATGTGCATATTAAAAAGACCTTCAAAGGAGGTAATCAGGTAGTCAGCTATTTAGGCCGCTACACCCACAGGGTTGCCATCAGCAACAGCCGCATCTTATCCCTGGAGGCGGATAAAGTCAGCTTTAAGTGGAAGGACTACCGAGATAACCGCTGGAAAGTAATGGATTTGGAACCGATGTGTTTTATCAACAGGTTCATGCAACATATTCTTCCTACCGGATATTACAAGATAAGGTACTTTGGCTTGTTTGCTGCTGTGAACAGTAAGACAAAGATGGCACAATGCTTTGCCCTGATGCAGACAGCTCCAAAAGCCTCTGTTTACCAGGGGCTCTCGATGTATGAAGTTTTGAAGATGGTGACAGGAAAAGATATTGCCACCTGCCCTTCCTGTGGAAAAGGAAGAATGCTCACCAGGGATAAAGAAGTCATTCCGGAACATGAGCAACCGTAGATAAAAATGGGTAAACGTTCTTTGAGATAATAGTTAAAAAAGACGGATTCGGGACGTGCCGGGAGAGGTATGCCCCTGGCTGAGAACTTTTATGAGATTAGAATAAAATAAAGCCAAAGATAAAGCCGGCCAGCTAGTCTTTTGCCAAAAATACCTGCTCCGGGAAAGAAGCTGAAAAATAGAATGCCCATAGCACGGCTTCGTTCAACTCAATTTTATACAAAATCCTGTAACCTCTTCTCTGCTCCAGCTTTTACACCATTAGGTTTTCTCCTCTTTATCTCTTATTTTTTTGCTCAGACTTTGCATAAAACCCTGTAAAGTT
>NZ_ANNU01000028.1 GCF_000346615.1 Nafulsella turpanensis ZLM-10 | reverse complement strand
ATTCTCTTCTTATTTATTTAAGTAATAAACCCTTGCATCTAAAGATGTGAGGGTTTTTTTTGCCTTTGCCCCAGCAGAAAGCAAGGAAAAAATGGCCAGGAAAGCTAAACCAAAAGAGGAAGGCATAAAAAAAGCGGCTAAGGCCGCTTTAGGTTAATCAATCAAATTTTTAGCTAAACATTTCCAACCACAACAGTCGTTAAATCTTGCTGTAAATATTTTTTCGCTAATTGCTGTAACTCCTCTGCAGTGACTTCATTGATGTCTTTAATAAAGGCATCGTAATACTCCAGACCTAGCTGATGAAGATAGACGCTCTTGTAGCGGTCTGCCAGGGCAAAAGGGGTGTTAAGGCTGGAAAGGAAAGAGCCGAGCATATAATTTTTCACCGTTTCTAACTCCTCAGCATCTATAAGCTCATTTCTTAAAAGAGCCATCTGGTGATAAATTTCGTCAAGTGTTTGTTCGGTAAACTCTCCAACCACATCAGCTCCTATTACTAAATACCCTGCGCTTTTCATGGGAACTACGCTGGAATAGATACCATAGGTATATCCTTTTTCCTCTCTGATACTCTTCATTAGCCTGGAGCCAAAATAACCGCCAAAAATAGTATTGAGGACACTGAAGCGGTTAAAATCCGGGTGATTAAGGGTAAAAAGAGGTTTGCCGGCACGGATAGAAGATTGGAGGCTGCCCTTCTTTGGAATATTCTCCCTCTCAGGTGCCGGAAAAGAAACTTCTTTGGCACTTTCTTCCTGGATTCCCTTAAATGAAATATCAGCAAAAGTTGCTGTAATGACTTCCTCTATGGCCGTATCAACGGCCCCTGCAACCATTACTTCGAAATTATTGCGTAAATGCCTGTTGAAGAATGTCTCCAGGTCAGGAACTGTTATGGCGGCAATATCTTCTTCATTTAAGAAATTGCCATAAGGGTGGTTCTGAAAAAGTTTGCTCCTGAAGAGCTTTGAGGCAACAACCGAGTTCTTATTGTTGTCAACCCGCAGCTTTTGGGTCTTGATATCTTTTAATGAATCCAGTTCTTTTTCCGGGAAAACAGGTTCGGTAATAACAGACTTTAGTACGGGTAGGAGAAGGGGAATATGTTTGGTGAGGGAGTATAAGGAAAGCGTACAAAAGTCAAAGCCAGGGCTTAGATCCAGGTGTACACCATAGCTGTCTAATATATTGGCAATCTCTTTGGCAGAGTATTTCGCAGTACCCTCCGATAACATTTTCGTCGTAAAAAAAGCCTGTGCACTTTTTTCTTCCATCACATTACCCGCCCGAAAAACAATTTCGATACGGATAACTTCCTGTTTGCCTGCATTAATAATGTGCAACGGCACCCCTTTTGGAAGGTGCCGTTGTTTTGCATTTTGTAATTTTATATCAGTTACCTGCTGGTAGGCAGGAGGTGTTCTTCTATCCAACATCTAGTACTTAATCTTTTACTGTGTAACAGAATTTTCCTGTTGCGGTGATTTTTCAAAATTAACTCCTAAGGTAAACCGGAGCGTCTCTGCCAGAGGGTGCTGCTGTTCCTGTGGAACAAGGTAGGCAAAGTCCATAGAGAATAACTGGTAGCGGAGTCCGACCCCGAGGGTAAAGAACTGCCGCCCTCCCTTATCTGCATGCTCAAAGAAGTAACCGGCCCGTCCTGCCACTATTTCATTGTACCAGTATTCCATTCCCACCCCAACGTTAAATTCCTTTAATTCCTCACTAAATCCGTCAGGAGCATCTGCAAAAGAGCCGAAGATGCCCTGTATGGTTGAAGGCTCCTGAATAATATTGCCATCTGAATCGAACTCGTACAGAGTGCCGAATGGTGTCGGTACCATCAGTTTGTTAAGGTCCACCGCAAATGTAAGACTGTTGTATGGGTCCAGCTGAGTAGTATAAGCAGTTCCTAGTCGAAGGTTAGTAGGAACAAAGCTTTCCGTTTCATCATTTAAGTAGGTAATCTGGTTACCAATATTGGAGATAACGGCTGCCAGGGCTAAGCGGGACTCCTGTCCGTTCACCGCTAGTTCTGAGTTAAAATACAGACCAAGATCTGCCGCGACACTTCTTCCGGGGCGGGAAGGTATTCCATTAGGTCCATAGCCCCCCGTAAGGTTGGAGTGGATATATTTGGCTGTAACACCAAGCCCCAGTTTTTGAGATAATTTCCGGGAATAGCTAAGGGCAGCAGAATATTCCTGAGGGTTGTGTGTACCAATGATATCTGCAAACTCATTGGTAAAACTGATATTTCCTAAATCGAAATAACGTAAAGAGGCAGATACGGCCTGCTCATTATCTATTTTGTAATAGCCGGTTAAATAAACAATCGCCATATCATTGAATATCTTTCCTAACCATGGAGTGTAAGACAAACTGGCTCCATAGTCCTGGTCTATAAAAGCAAGCTTTCCGATGTTCCAGTGGGTGGCTACAGCATCAGGTTCAAGGGCCGCTCCAACGTCGCCCATGGCACCGCTTCGTGCATCGGGAGCAATTAACAAAAATGGAACTGCAGGGGTAATGGCCCTGCGGGTACTGTCCTGGCCAAACAATGTTTGGGCACAAAGAGAGCCAGTTGAAAAAAGCGTGAGCGCTAAAACAATTATACTTCGCATTACACTATTTATAAATAGACAAAATTTACCTCAATTTAGATAATTAATTCAAGATAACTAACTTTTCTGTTTTTTCCGTAGTACTCCCGTCGCTTAAGGAACGTAGCAAAACTTTAAACAGATACACTCCCTGTGGTAATTTTTGACCTCCGTTAATTTTGCCATCCCAATCCGGTAGGCGGATTGCCGGCAAACTATGGGGAACCACCGTCTTCTGACTGAACAACAAAGTTCCCTTCATATCATACACACTCAGTACAGCTTCAATAGACTCTCCGGCCCTGCTATGCTCCGCCACAAATGCGGTTCTGTCGCGGAAGGGGTTTGGATAATTATACAGGCTGTATATATCGAACTCTTCCTGATTGCTTACCACGAATCGAATCTCCGCCTTACTCATGTTATTATAGGTATCCCTACCGGTTATGGTAAGGGTATGCGGTCCGGGTGACAGGGCCTGGAGAGGAAACTGCAGGCTTCCGCGCCGGTAATTACCAGGTTCTGACATATAGTAATCGTTTAACAGGAAAGTTGTTTTACCATCCAGACTGGCTTTTATGCCCTCTCCTGGACCGTTTCGGGTAATATTGATGCCGCTTTCATCTGTAAACCAGGCATGAAGAATACTTTCTTTACCTACCCTGTCCCCATTGCGGAAGCTGCTGTCATTCAGGAAAAGAGTAATTTCAGGTGCTTTCTGATCTGCCTCCGAAGGACTGCTGCTTCCACCGATATAAAAGTTGCTGTACTGGCCACCGGCATCTGTTCCGGAAAGGGAGTCGACTGCATAAAGGCTTACTTTGCCATTGCCAATGGTGTAGCGAATGCTCTTTGGAACGACAAAGCTAAATGAGAAGCGGCCTTCCTCCACCTTTGCCTGCCCCCGGAAAATAATGTCGTTCTGAAGAGAATACTCCATTACAGAACTCTTGCTGTCGATAGTTTCATATAAAAGAGGTTTTTCATACACAACGGCTTCCAGTACACCATTGAAGTTTACATTTCGCAGGCCATTATTGGTATTGGAGATGATTCCACTGACATTTACCTCTTTAAGCGCACTTAAAACCGTATCGGCGGCGGAACCACCGGTTTCGGATAATTCGCTTACCTGAGCAGTATTTCGTGGAAAGGCAAGGGGCATGGACGGATCGCCCAGGAGGATAAAATTACGATTCCAGACTCCGGTGCCGGGCACTCCTTCATTTTTTGTATGGCGGATAATATCTCCCAGCCGTTTGGCCTCCTGCCCTTCTTCCGGAAATACATTCTGGTAAAAGGCACTGTTAATTGTATAATTGGTATGCGAGTATACCGGTCGCGCGGTCGTTAGCAGGGCGATCGCCCCGCCGGTAGGGTGGAGGAGCATGGTTTCCCCGCCGCTCCTGATGGTATTGTCGTGCTGGCCAAACTCACAGGTAGCCGTTACCACTACCGGAAGCCTGTGTTGATTTTTCCAGCCTGCTATGCTTGATTGGGTAATGACATACTCGTTGGTTAGCAGGTTTTCACTGCCGTGGCCAGTATAGTTAAGTAGGAGTACACCCTCTTCTACAGCCTTGTTAATGGCCCCCATTGCTTCAGGGGCTCTTTCACCATTCGGAACCGTCTGCTGGGCAAAGGCACCGAGGTAAATTTTGCTGATGTTTCCGGCAGGCCAGTTTTGCTGCACAATATTCGCTAATTTTTCTGCATCCTGCTGGTGGATATTCCCGTCCTCATCGTCTGCTACGAAAACTATCTTATTGCGCCAGCTGCCAAGGGTGGCGGAGCTGGCCTGGTAATGAATAAGCTTATCGACCAGGGCCCTGGCTTCTGTTGCATTTACCACCGGGAATCGACCAATGCCAATATCAATAGAATGATTACCCGCTTCTGATTCGCTCCACTCTCCTTCATGTTCTTCGAGGAAGCCAAAAAAATCATCTGACACAAAGCTGGCGACCGGATCAGTAAAATTATAGGATTCATAAACCGGCACCAGGTTATACTCATGCTCAGTTCGCTTTTTGTAATCAAAATAGCCACGGCCAAATAAAAGCAGGTATTTTAATGAATTGCCATTGGTATACAGATATCGCATATAGTCGCGAATGGCCGTAATATCCTGTGCGCCCGAAGAGAATTCGTTATATACCTGCCCGGTGGTAACTACTTTTATACGAAGGCCGCTTTGCTGCTGGCGAAAGGCTGCCAGTCTTTGTGCCTCAGCCAAAAGGCTGGGGTGGGTAAGGATGACCATCTCAGGCGACAGGTCGGCCCGTAAGTTTTGGTTGGCAATTTTTCTTACAGAAACCGGCTCCTTTGTGTCGGACAGGCTAAACGCAACAAATTCCTGCAAGCCTGCTACGGTCGAGCCAAAGGAGAGCTTTTCGCCCTGCAATCTAAACTGCTGGAGTGCCGGTGCCTGAGGATTACTGATATTCCAGATAAATAACTCATCGGTTGCTCCGCTTACACTATACCTGACCTCTGGGTGCTCCAGGCTTTCGGTAGAACGGAAAAAGAGCGCCTCCCCCTGGTACCGGAGGTGCGCAGTGGCAGTAACAAAAACATAATCGAGGTAAGCAGAGCCGCTGCCACCGCTATACTCCAACTTCAGCTGTAGCTGATCAAGAGAAGCCAGCTGGTTGGTATTGAGCATACTTTCCTGTTCAACCAGCTTTCCTTTTTCGGCATAAGGATTGGCCTGAGGATCTTTAATGGTAGGAAGGGAGACTTTTTGAGCAAGCGCTCCATTGATAAGCAGCTCGAAAGACGATGGTTTAGTGGAGGCAGATACAAAAGCAGAACGGGTATGAAGAGGAGTGCCTGCAACTACATTATGGATAGGTAATGGGTAGGACTGAGCAGTGCCATTACCAAAGCGTTTGCCTAACCAGCGGCGCCCTGAGTTGAGCAGGTTGTGTTTTTCTTCTTCGAGGGCTGCAACAGCGGTATACTGGCTAATAAGGGGCTGGCTAACGGGCAGGTCGGGCTTTTGTGCCATACGTTTGCCTTTCTCATCATCTACCGTAATAAAATAAAAAACGGTATCAGAATAAAGGTTTTTCTGGTAGCTAAAGCCTGCACTGTCTTGCAGGTATTGGTAATAATCCGGACCCTGCCCGTAGAAAAGGATAAAATCATCGGAGTCGAAACGGCCATCAGCTTCTCCGGGTATATAGAGAGCATTTTCCTGCAGTCCATCAGGTCGGGCAGTGCTGTTGGGCTGTGGAAGCATACCACCACCCTGTCCGTAAATTCGAATATGTTGAGGATTGGTAGAAGAGCTGATAATGCCGTTCTTTTTGAGGAAGCTGGCATCCAGGCGGTAAACCCCCTCCTGTGTTATGCCAATTTTATGCCACTGCCCTTCGGCTAAAGGGGGAGCGGTTTGGGCGTTTGCCTGAGGAAGCAGGAAGAAGGCGTATAAAATAAAAAATAAGCACGCACAGCAGTTCCTGGCAAAACGTGTTAACATAAATTCTGCTTAAGGTGTAATTACAGTCTTTCAACGCTACAACAGCAGGGCTTATTGAAAGTTCCCAAAAACAAATTTAAGCAGAATGGGCTGTAAAATACTACTCCTGAGTTATTTTGTAGGAGTAATCTTCCATTACCAGGTTGGCCAGCAGCCTCTTGCAGGCTTCTTCTACTTTAGCGGCAGCTGCCTCTTCGCTATCCGCTTCCAGTTCCAGTAAAATGTGTTTGCCTATTCTTACATTGCTCACTTCTTTGAGGCCAAGGTTGGTGAGGCCCAGTTTAACGGCTTTGCCCTGTGGGTCCAGTATTTCTTTGACAGGCATTACATCAATTTCTGCTCTGAATTTCATTGCTTTCTGTTAAAAAGGGATACTAAAATATAAAGAATGATGACCAGTGGAATGGCAACAAATTTGAATAAAATTATTAAAACAACCGAAGCTATCAGGAAAATATATTTGAGTTTATTGTCCTGCCAGCGGAAGCTTTTAAACTTCAGGGCAAAGAGCGGAAGCTCTGCCACCAGTAGAAAAGAAAAAATAAAGGAAGTTCCTAACAGGAACCAGGGCTCTGCTATAAAAGCAAGTGGTAAATCGCTTTTAGCCAGTATAAGGGGAAAGGAGCTGAAGAAGAGGGCATTGGCAGGTGTGGGGAGCCCGATGAAATGCTCTGCCTGCCGGGTGTCCACATTAAATTTTGCCAGCCGAAGGGCGGAGAAAACAGCAATAACAAACGCAAGGTAAGGCACCCATGCCGGAAGCCCTGCCTCCTGGAGCATGGCGTAAATAATGGAAGCCGGCAAAAGGCCAAAGGTCACATTGTCGGCCAGCGAATCCAGCTCGCCACCGATAGGGGAACTTACATTCAGCAACCTTGCGGCAAAACCATCAAAAAAATCGAAAATAGCGGCCAGCCACACCAGGTAAGGAGCTAACAACAGGTTGCCATTAAAAACGGCCACAATGCCAATACAGCCACATAAAAGATTACAGCAGGTGAGGGCGTTAGGAATGTGCTTTTTTATGTTCAAGAGTTTTGGATTAGGGATGGAGTAGGAGGTATCAGAGCATATATTATCCGGTACTTCATATCTTACAAAACGGATTGAACTTCTTTTCCTGCCCAATGGTAGTGCTGGGGCCATGTCCGCAGTAGACTACCGTATTATCCGGAAGGCTAAAGAGCTTTTCTTTTATGCTCCGGATGAGGGTATCGAAATCGCCACCCGGCAAATCAGTACGGCCTATGCTTCCGTTAAAAAGGCAGTCGCCATTGATGCAGAACTGCTGGCCGGCATGATAGAAGGCGACATGGCCTGGGGCATGGCCGGGAACAAACAGAACCTCAAGGGCCGAATTTCCGAGGCTGATGTTTTCCCCTTCCTTTAACTGTTCATCGGCCTGAGCGGGAGTATACCTAGCGAAGCCATAAGCAGGCGCATAGGCCTCTACAGATTTAAGGGTAGCTTCATCGGCAGCATGAACATACAGCTTTACCCCGTATCTTTCTTTTACCCAGGCATTGCCCAAAACATGGTCAATATGGCAGTGGGTGTTCAGGAGCTTGCTTACTTTTAAATTGTGGCTGCTGATATACTGGTGCAGTTGTTCCTGTTCAGCCTTTTCGTAGCAGCCCGGATCAATAATGACTGCCTCCAGGCTTTCTGTATCGTGCAGTACATAGGTATTCTCCGCAAAGGGATTAAAAGTAAAAGTTTTGATTTCAATCATGCCAGCGAGCTTTTTGCAAAAATGTGTGTTTATTCTACAATATTCAATATTCTATTGTTTTATTTGGGCGTATGAAAACAGACTATCTGATTATTGGCCATGGCATAGCCGGGGCCGTTCTTTCCTTTCAGTTATTGCAGGCGGGGTTTCAGGTAAAGGTTATTGGTAAAAAAGGAATAACGGTATCGAGTGAGGTGGCAGCAGGGCTTTTTAACCCCGTTACCGGAAGAAAAATGGTAAAAACCTGGCATGCCGACCCGCTCTTTGCGGAAATAGAGCCGGTATACCGGAAAATGGAAGCATTGAGCGGTTCCCGTTTTCTGCACTTTCAGCCAATTTACAGGCCTTTTACCGACAGGGCAGAACAGAACGACTGGGCCAGCCGGCAGGGGGAACCTGCTTATGCCCCTTACATAGCGGAGGTGTTCGATAAGCCGAGGCACCAGCCTTATGTAAAAAATCCTTTTGGCGGCCTCCTCCTGAAGCAATCGGGCTGGCTGGATATTCCCACCATGCTCGCCGCCTGGAAGCAGTACCTGATGGTACAGGATAGTTTTATAGAGGAAGAGTTTAATGAGACTGAGCTGCAGGTAGAGGAAACCTTTATTCGTTATAAAGGCACAGAAGCAAGGGGAATTATATACTGTAATGGTACAGGTATAATGGAAAGCCGTTACTGGCACTGGGTACCCCTGCGGCCGGTGAAAGGGGAGGTGCTTCATTTACACTCCTCCATTCAGCTGGATGAAATAATAAACAGGGGCGTTTTCCTGCTCCCGCAGGGTAATGGGCGTTATAAACTTGGCTCTACCTACGACCAGCGTAACCATGATCTTAATCCTACCGAAGCGGCTCGTAAAGAGATGCTGGAACGTTTAGCTTCTCTTATCGATATGCCTATTAATGTGGAGGGACAGGAGGTTGGAATCCGGCCGGCAACCAAAGATCGGCGGCCGGTAGCGGGACAGCATCCGCAGCATCAAACTTTACTTATTTTTAATGGTTTAGGTACAAAGGGCGTTAGCCTGGCCCCATACTGTGCAGGTATACTGGCAGCTTACCTTCTTCAGCAAAAGGAAATACTGGCTGAAATAAATATTAACAGGTTTTTTTCGTTATATTATTCTTAAAGAAAAAGATTTTTATCCTATGCCCAGCTCGCTCAAAACGCTCCTGCTTGCGCTCTGCCTAGCTATACCCTTACTGGCGCCTGCGCAGATAACTAAAAATGATTTTGGTAAAAACAGGCTACAGTATAAGGTATTCAACTGGCGCTACTACAGTACTAATAATTTCGATATCTACTTTTACGATGACGGGCAGCAGCTGGCAAGGCTTACGGCCGATTTTATGGAAGATGAGTACGACCGCATCACCGACCTGCTGGGTTATGCTCCTTACTCCAAAACCAAAATCTTTCTCTACAACTCCATTGCCGACCTCCAGCAAAGTAATATAGGAGTCAATGAAAATAGTTTTACGGTTGGCGGGCAAACTAACTTTGTAAAATCGCATGTAGAGGTGGCTTTTCCCGGAACCCTGGAGGAATTTAAAGAAGAGTTGGTCTACGAGGTTTCGAACATGCTGATTATGGATATGATGTTTGGCGGCAGCCTTACCGATATTTTTCAGAGCACCTACCTGATGACCCTCCCGGAATGGTTTATTAATGGAGCAGCGCGCTACGTAGCCTATGGCTGGAATGTGGAAATGGACGATTTTATGCGGGACCTGCTGCAGGATGGAAAAATCCCTAAACTGAAAAAGCTGGACGGAGAGGAAGCCGCTCTGGTTGGGCAGTCTATCTGGAATTATATAGCCGAAAAGTACGGGCGCTCCAATATTTCCAGCGTACTCAATTATACCCGCATTATTCGCAATGAGGAAACAGCAATTGCCAACACACTGGGTATCCCGTTTAAGTTCTTCCTGGCAGATTGGAAGAAGTATTACCTGGATATGGTGGAGGCAACGAAAGAAGGATACAGACAGCCCGCAGCAGATGCAATGGTTACAGAGAGTGGAAACGAAAAGGGGATTTATAACAGCCTTGCTCTTAGTCCCGATGGCCGGTACCTCGCCTATGCCGAAAATTACCGTGGCCGCTACAGAATTAAGCTGAAGGACATTGAAACAGGAAATGAGAAAACAGTTTTACGAAAGGGCTACCGGGTAATTGACCAGGAGATAGATGATACCGTTCCGCTCGTGTCTTGGCAGGATAATGGAACTTTGGGTGTTGTAGGGGTGGAGAAGGGCCTGTACACCTTGTATCTCTATAATTTGGAGACGGAAAATACCAGCTCACAGGTCATTGGTAAAATCAGCCAGGTCAATGATTTTTCTTTTTCACCCAACGGAAAAGTAGTGGTCATGTCGGCCGAAAAAGAAGGGCAGAACGATATATACCTCTACAGCATTAGCCGCAATACACTGCGGGCCATTACCAGCGATTTGTACGACGATGTATTCCCTACCTTTATGCCGGGAACCAACGACATCATCTTCAGCTCTAACCGTACCACCGATACCCTCAACACCCGTGGTATTAGCATGAAGGAAATAAGCGACAACTATAACCTTTTCATTTTTAATGTAGACACCACCCGTCAGGTGCTGACCCGGGTTACCAATACCATCAGTAAAGATATAAAGCCAATAGCAGACAGCCTGGGGAATATTTATTTCCTGAGCGATCAGAAGGGAATCTATAATCTTTTCCGCTATAATCTGCACGACAGTTTGTACAACCAGATTACCTCCTATAACACCAGCATCCGGGATTATGATCTTGATACAGACAAAAATTTACTGGCCTTTATTAGCCTTTACGAGGGAAATGAGGAAATCTTTCTTGAAAAAGGGATAGACCTGAATACCAATAATTTTACGATGCCCACCCAGCGTCAGACCACGCGCCAGGCTCGTTATGTTTTCCGGAAAAGGGAAGAAAAAGCGCCAGTGCCGGTTAAGGCCCCGGATACACTTGCTGAAAAGGAGTTACCTGTGCTTGATTTGCCGGACAGCCTACCGCCCGATTCGCTGATAGCAGTAGATACATTGACGGCAGACACTCTCCTTGCAGATACCCTGGTAGCTGACACCCCGTCGCTGGTGGAGGAAGAAGATACACGCCTGATCGATACCGATAACTATGTTTTTGAAGAGGAGGTGGAAGAAGAACTGGAGGTGGAGGAAGAGGTGGTGCAGCCGGCTCAAAAGTCTTTTTTAAGTACCTACCGTAAATTAAGGCGGGAAAACCCGGTTCGAGGGCCCTTTCCGCTGGAGCCCCGCTTTATGCTGAGCAGCCTGGTTACCTCATGGACTATTGATCCGCTCCGTAGCAGTATTGGCGGAAGCGGGGTGGGCTTTATCCTGGAAGGGCAGATGAGCGACATGCTGGAAAACCATAAAATTTATGGAGGCGTGCTGGCCATGACCGATTTGCGAAGCGGGGACCTTTTTCTGGAATATGAATTCCTGAAGTACCTGCTCGACTTTAATGCCCGCTTTGGCAGAAGGGTGATTTTCCAGCCCTTAGGTAATTATGAAAAGCATAAATATGTGCTGAATGAATTGTCTTTTGGGGCTTCCCTGCCTCTCAATGTAAGTACCCGAATAGCGGCAGGGCCTGTTTTTGCCACTTCGCGCTTCCTCGAGGTAACCTATAATTCTCTGGTGAATCCTACTGCAGGAGCGCCGGGCAGCGCCCAAACATTTTATGCAGGGGGCCATGTGGAACTTGTGTATGATAATACGCTGCTCAAAGGCTTTAACCTGTACAATGGTACCATGGGTCGGCTGGAGTACCAGCACCTGTTAGGAATAGGCCAGGCCGAGATGGGCTTTGGTAAACTTTCGGCAGAGCTGAAGAATTATTTTCCCATTAGCCGCGAATTTATCCTGGCCACCAGGGGGTTCTTCGGGAATTTTGTTGGCCACACTCCGCCTAAATTCATCATGGGGGGTATGGACAACTGGATTCTCAATAAAACCGACTCACCCGAAGGTGATGTACTGCTGGAGGCTGCTGAAGGAAGAGATAACCGTAACTTACTATTCCACGAATTTGTAACGCCCATGCGGGGCTTCAACTACAATGCCTTAAACGGACGAAGTGCACTGGTATTTAACGCAGAGCTCCGGTTTCCGCTTATCCGGTATTTTTACAGAGGACCTATTTCTTCTAACTTCTTCCGTAACCTGCTGGCCGTTGGTTTCTACGATATAGGTTCTGCCTGGACAGGGCAGCCTCCTTTCTTTCGGAATAACAGCGTCAATACGGTTGTTAAAGATGATGGGGAAGGGCCGTTTAGGGCAGTTATCCAGAATTATAAAAACCCCTGGCTTACCAGTTTTGGTTTTGGTGTTCGTACGGTACTGCTTGGCTACTACTTAAAGTTTGATGTAGCCTACCCGATGATTGACTACCAGGTAGAGGACCCTAAATTTTACCTGACCTTCGGTTATGACTTTTAAGCCTCCCCTTAGCATTTTCCTATAAGGATTATCAGTAAAAGAAAGAGCCCATGTTTAATGAGAAACATTGGGCTCTTTTAATTTTATACTTAGTGGAAAGCGGCTACGGGAGCTTATACCATCTGGTTAGTAAAATTGAATAAAGATTTAAATATAGCGATGCCATCGGTATTTCCCAGCTGGCGGTCAACTGCCCTCTCGGGGTGAGGCATCATACCAAATACATTCTTTTGTTTGTTACAAATACCGGCAATATTTTCGGCCGAGCCGTTAAAGTTACCTGCCTCATTCCATTCGCCCTTTTCGTCGCAGTATTTAAACAATATCTGGTCATTATCATGGAGCTCTTTTAGTAACTCATCAGAGGCAAAGTAACGGCCTTCGCCATGAGCCACAGGAATTTTAAATACCTGCTCCGTATTTAAACCGGCTGTTAAAGCAGCTGTGCGGGAAACCGGCCGGATGTAGGCATTTTTGCATACAAACTTCTGCGATTTATTATGCAGCAGCGCACCCGGTAAAAGACCCGCCTCCGTTAAGATCTGGAAACCGTTACAGATACCTAATACATAGCCTCCTTTTTGTGCATGCTCCACCACCAGTTCCATTACGGGGGAGAAACGGGCAATGGCGCCAGATCGAAGATAATCTCCGTAGCTAAAGCCACCAGGCAACACAATAAAGTCGCATCCATGCAAATCTTTATCTTTATGCCACAGCTTAACAACATCCTGCTTCATGGCATCTTTTAGTGCATAAAAGATATCTTCGTCGCAGTTAGAACCCGGGAATATTACAACGCCTATTTTCATAGACACAAAATTAGAAAATTAATATTAGTTTTGTGTTAGTGAATTTTAAAATTTTAGCCGTAAGGCCATTTGCTTATGATAAAATCTATGACGGGTTATGGAAAGGCCCAGGCAGAGCGTAACAATACCATTGTAACCGTAGAGGTGAAGACCCTCAACTCTAAATTTCTGGAGGTAAACCTTCGGCTGCCCAAAGCTTTTTCAGAAAAGGAAATAGAAATCAGAAACCAGTTAAGTCAGCAGCTCGAAAGAGGAAAGGC
This sequence comes from Nafulsella turpanensis ZLM-10, assembly GCF_000346615.1. Taxonomy (GTDB): domain Bacteria; phylum Bacteroidota; class Bacteroidia; order Cytophagales; family Cyclobacteriaceae; genus Nafulsella; species Nafulsella turpanensis. The sequence continues at coordinate 93,755 of NZ_ANNU01000028.1, read as the reverse complement.
CAGCGTGGCGATAGAGGTGCAGTCGGCCGATGCTACCGAATCCAAAATTGAATATAATAAACCTCTGTTCCTGTCTTACTACCGTCAGCTCCAGGAGCTGGCAGTGGCTGCAGGAGCTCCATCGTTTGATGACCTGTTCCGGATTGCCATGCAGCAGCCCGATGTGGCAAAAGTAGTGAGCAATGAGTTAAGTGAAGATGAGTGGGACCTGGTATCAGAACTTATTGCAGAAGCCATCCGGGCCTGCGATGCATTTCGGGAGCGGGAAGGAGCTGCTCTTCAGGAAAAGCTCAGTTCCTACCTAAGTGAAATAAAAAGCCAGCTGGAGGCTATAGAGCAGAGAGACCCTGCCCGTGCCGAAAATGTGAGGGAAAGGCTAAACAAAAAGCTGGAGGAACTGCAGCAGATAGATAAAATAGACCAGAACAGGCTTGAACAGGAGCTGATTTACTATATCGAGAAACTGGATATTAATGAGGAGAAAGTACGCCTGCTTACGCACCTGAATTACTTTGAGCAGGTGTTGAAATCGCCGGAGTCGAATGGAAAGAAGCTTGGCTTCATTGCCCAGGAAATAGGACGTGAAATCAACACCATCGGCTCAAAAGCCAATGATGCGGAAATTCAGCGTTATGTGGTAAATATGAAAGAGGAGCTGGAAAAAATAAAGGAACAGGTGCTGAATATTATCTGATTTCTTCTGTAAATTTAAATTTATTCATAAAAAGAGAGCAGGTTCCTAACAGGGCCTGCTCTCTTTTTGCTAATTATACTGCTTTTTTACTGCAGATTAAAGCTAAAGGGAATGCTGTGCTGAGTGCGCACCTTCTGGTAACCTTTCTGGGCGGGTATCCATGCCGGTGCTTCTTTCAGGATTCGGATAATTTCTTTTTCCAGCTTTTTATCAAAGCCCTTCAGGATTTCAATGTTGGTGATATTTCCTTTTTCATCAACCACAAAAGAAACCTCTACCCTCCCGCTGATATTGCGTCCCTTCAGGTGTTCCGGGTATTCAATATTCCTGTAAAGATATTGGTAAAAACTCTCCATTCCCTCTTCAGGCACTGCAGGTATAAGGTCATACTCTTTTATCTCATCAGCTTCCTCCACAGGTTCTGCCTCTTCAAAAAGATCTCCTAAGGAGGGGAGGGGGGAAGTTTTTTCGATGTCTACTGGAGCGTCTATAATTTTAGTCTTCGTTGAAAGAGATTCGCTATCGGGTACCTCAATAATTTTTGCTGGCACTTTGGGCCTGGGCGGCACCGGCATTATTACCGGCTGCATATCGGGTACAGTGGTTTTAGTTAACTGCTGAATGGTGATGGGGCTATCGATGCTGGTGGTTCGGAAGCTCCACTCAAATGCGGTGATAACCAGGGTAAGGCTAAGCAGCAGGCCAACACTAAAACGGAATGAGGTGTGTCTTGCCCAAACAGGAGAGGAATTCTTATTTCGCTTGCTCATAGAAAAATGGTTTGGTGATGAAATAATATATAAAAATTTCGTATTAAATAAAAATACCCATTTATTATATCGTTTAATTGGCGTAAAGCAACTTATATTTTAATAAATGACCATATATCAGAATTGTTTAAACTGAGAATAAAAAAAGGCCTGACTTTGCGAAGTCAGGCCTTTGAAGATTTCTATTATGTGAGATTAGTTACTTAATCTAAATAGTACCGGCATTACCATCCGTACCTTTACCGGGCGGCCCCTTTGCATACCAGGGTTCCACTTGGTTTGTTTAATAACCCGAACGGCTTCCTCATCGGCACCGGCACCAATTCCTTTTACTGCCTTTACGTCCGATACATTACCTTTCTCATCCACTACAAACTGAACGAATACACGTCCTTCAACGCCCATTCGCTGAGCCTGGGCAGGATATTCCAGCTCTTCGGCAATGAATTTATAGAATGCCTCCATGCCACCTTCCGGCGTTGGTTGCTGCTCCACTACCTCAAAAATCTGTTCTACAGGCTCTTCCTCAGGGGCTTCTTCAAAAACGATTTCTTCTACTACATCTTCCTCTACTACTTCAAGGTCAATATCGAGTTCAATCTCTTCTTCAATTACCTCTTCATCCGGTACTTCAATAATTTCAGGCTGTTGGATTTTTGGTGGTGGTGGTGGTGGCTGTTCCGTAATCGGAATGTCTATCAGCTCTTCAAAATTATCAGCGGCCACACCCATGTCCACGGCAACCACCTCATCATAGCTTTTCCACTCAAAGGCTACAATAACCAGCATAATGCTGACTACCAGGCCGATGGCAAAAAAGAGATTTGATTTACGCGTCAGGTCGGCTTTAGGATTTTTCTTTGGTTCCATTTTTTGACTCCTTAGTGTAAAAGTGAAAAATACTCTTTCTTTTTTATTACAGAATTTAACAGAATATAGTTGCTACAATTAAGAAAAATATTTCGAAAGTAGCAAATTAATCAAAATTTATAGAGCAGATAAAACAGGCCAAAACCAATAAAACAGCCTGTTGTGTTGGCTAAAAGATCGGCGAGCTCAAAGTGCCTGTCTGGTATTACCATCTGGATGGCTTCGATCAAAAGGCCATAGCCTATACTTACAGAAAGAGAATACACCACTGCTTTTCTTCTGAGGAGTTCATAGGAATACTGCTTAGTGAGTCCTACAATCATCAAAAGTACCAATAGGCTGAAAACAAAAAAGTGGGCTACTTTATCGAAGCTGAGTAACTCATCCCATAAGTCTGTTTCTGGCATGCTCTCTCCCGGACTAAGGGTGAGAAGCAGAATAATAAGAGCCCAGCAAATGGTAAAAGCATTATACCTTAAAAACATGTGGCGGATTTAACTATCTGCTCAGCCCAATTTACTGACCAATTACTTCAGCATATTCATCGGCACTTAAAAGGTTGTCTGCTGCCGATTCATCTGCCACTTCAATTTTTATCATCCAGCCCTGGCCGTAAGGATCAGTATTTACCAGTTCAGGCTCTCCTTCGAGTGCTTCGTTTACTTCGCTGATGGTGCCGCTCAGGGGCATAAAAAGATCAGACACGGTCTTTACCGCTTCCACTGTCCCAAAAACTTCGCCTTCTTCTACCTCGTCACCTTCAGTTTCAATTTCTACATAAACAATATCGCCCAGTTCGCGCTGTGCAAAATCGGTAATACCCACAGTAGCTACATTTCCATCAATGCGCACCCATTCATGATCTTTGGTGTATTTAAGTTCCTTTGGTAGGTTCATAGTGCTTGTATGTTTTAGTTTAAAAATCAAAAATACATCGGTTTTCGGGATTGCAAAAGCTTATTGGGTAATATTAAATCGAATTTGGGTGCCAAAGCGGGTTTGGGTATTTCTGAACGAGGTCAGTACAAGTGGGTCGTTGATGCTGGTACTGTAGTACAGCTGTATGCTTAGGCGCTGGTTAATCAGGTAGTTAATAGTAGGGTTCAGCTGAAAGTTTACACTGCCCATGGTAATATCGTCGGGCTCATCAAACTTGCGCTGCACGGTTTTGCTGCTGCGGAGCGACATACCCATCCGGAAGGTAATATCATTTTTAAGAATAACCTCCCGACCTTTAGAGCGGAAGGGCAGCTTTAAGTTGGAGGTCGTATAACCTACATCCAGCCGTAGCTCCTCATTGCGCTGCTCGGTTACCTGGGTGTTGGACAGGATAAGGGCCAGGTTTCGCTCCCTGTTGTAATTGACCTGGAAGTTAAAACGCGATTTGGTCCGGAGGTTTACTCCAATCAGCGGGGCAAACTGCTCCGTAATTACTACCTGATTGGCCACGTATAGCGGCACCAGGTTATTTTCGCCTGTTTGGCTGCTCCGGATTACATTATCTTCCGAGGTATATTCTTCAATGTTATTGTCGAGTGAAAGCTGCCTGCTCAGCTGGTACTGGGAAGAATTGATATAGCTGTTTACAGAGTAACGCGACACATAGCTGTGCGATAGGGTAATAGCAGAAAACCGCTCCCGTATCGCCGGAATTTTCGACAAACCGGCATAGTCGACTCTCCAGTTCGGCATTGGCATGCTTGGGAAAGGCGAAAGTTTTACCTTGCTGGGGTCCCTGCCGGTATAGGCCGCAATAAAGGCCGGAATTAGCACATCCTGCGAACGCTCAGAGAATACTCCGCCATTCTCGTTCTCAATGGGCTGCAGGCGTTCTTCGATTAGATCCCGGTAAGCTGCAAAACGCTCAAAGTTTTCAGATCCTCCCTCTGCCGATAAACCATCGAAAGTGGTGGAAATAGGAAGGTAAGAAATGCTGTAACTACCACTACGGGTGGGGGTAAAGGAATCAAACCATTCTTCCGTAATGTCGTAGCGGAAAAGCTCCTGGTAATTGGCTGTTTTGGTCTTTTTCCAGTCGAGCTGTATCCTGAAGTCCTCTAATGGCTGTACATCAGCACGGAGGTCGATGTTTTCGTTATTGGTCTGGGTAAAAGGAGTACTCAGGTTAACGGAACGCACCATCCAGTCGTTTTCCACCGCCCTAAAACGTATATCGGGGTCCTGGCTACCTAATAGGAATGGCAGCCCGGGTGCTACAAAGCCGGAGTCGAGGCCAAAAAGGAACACCCTTGGTTCAAAGCCTGGCAGAAGAGTGCCCTGGGTACGGCTGTAGTTAAAGTTTACCGAACGCACCGACATGAGCAGGCGGGTTATGCCGCGGGCAAGGCCTGAGCCGTTACTGGCAGCTGCTTCCTCTTCCTCAGCGGGTTTCTGGCCAGGCCGTAAAGGCCCTCTTGGTTGAGGCCTGCCTTCATTTACCTTTTTGAGGAAGGCAACTTTATTGTACAGCTTTACAAGGTCCATCCGGCCCGTAAGCTGGTAATTTCGGCTGTTCTGAATAGTATTTCCAAATTCCTCAATCTGTCCGAGCGAGCCGGCAGTCCAGCTAAAGTTGGTTTCGTAGCGGGTTTCAGCACTTAGCCAGTTGGTAAAGGGGGTCTTATCCAGTGGCAGCTGGTAAGTGGCTCCCAAGCTTTGGTCAAAGTGCTTCATGCGACCGAATTCCGCCAGATTATCGAGCACTTCATCGCGCTTGATTTGCGTATCGAGGTAGCCATCAGGTTCATCTACCACCGCATTGGCCCTGGCACTATAATCAATCGACAGCGAGTTTGCCAAATCCCAGCGGAAGTTGTAGAGCCTGTTAAAAGTAAACAGCTTCTCGTATTGAGGGTCAATGCCTACAGTGGTAAGGTCGGAATTACGCAGTTGGGTAGCCACGAACCTACGGTCGAGATCCCAGCGGAACGACAGGTTGGAAGGCACAGGGTTAAAGTTAAAGTCGCGGAGCAGCTGCAGGTAAGGCGACTGGAAAGCCTTGGTATTGGCAAAAGGCTCTATAGGGTTGACAATCGGGGAGAAGTTATAGCCGATTGCTGCTTTTTGCGTTACAAGCTCATATTTGGCGCGCTCCCAGCTGCTGTTCATTACATCGCTGTAGGCATAGGTGAGGGCAAAGTTCTCCAGGTCTATCAGCCCGGGCTTGTCGCCTTCTTTTCGGTTAACCCTGATATTGGTAAAGTTGAAGCTCCGGCGGGTGGCCCTGTCTTCCACAATAGCACGATAACCGAGCCGCTCTTCTGCCGTTTCAAATGCATCCAGAGAAGCAGTAAGGGGCAGGTCGGGGTTAGCCGGATCGTAATAAGGCGTAATGATACTCTTTTCATAAGACACAAAGAGAGGAACCTGCAGTCTTGCCTTTTCGGGCAGGAACTTATCCAGGGCTACACTTGCCGAAATGTCATAAGAGAGGTTTTTATCGCGGCTCCGCTGAGCAATCTTATCGCCAATATTGCCAAAGCCAACAGTGGTTAAGCGGGTGCTGGCGGTAATATTGGCCAGGTCGGCAAGTTTGGTATTAAGCCTTGCATTGGTCGCCCATCCGGCCCGGGAGTCGAAATCGGTAACGCGTAGCTCATTCGTCCAGAGACAAACCGATTTGGCACTCTTATCTCCAGGGTTATCCGGGTTGCGGAGTCCAATCATCAGTACCTGGATAGCACTCAAATCCGGGTTTCCTTCGACATAAATATTATGCTTTCCTACTTCGGCACCAAAGCGGCTGTCCAGCGGTTTATTCAGGCGGTTACGGAGCGCCTTTAGCTGGAATAGTTCGTCGATGGCAAGGTTGATTTCATTCTGCTCAGGCCATATCTCCCGCGGGTCGGTGGCTCCGGGAGGGGTAATTTCGAGCGGAATTTCTATTTCGTAATAGTTTTGGGTGTAGTCGGTACCCAGGCGCAGAAAGGCTGTTACTTCACCATCCTGCAGCAGAGGGTTATTATAAGCCTGCGCATGCATCAGCATTTTAATGGTACCGTAGTTCACCAGGTCGAGCGAAACATTTTTATAGACGGCCCGGGCATCTTCATTTTCCAGGTCTTCCACGCAAATCTGCAGCGATTGTTCATTCAGGCGTACATCCTGGTTGTAGGCGGTATTGTCCCGGTCGCGTATGAAACCAGGAGGCACCACATAGGGTATGTCTCCGGCGCCGCCTCTGCCATTGTTCTCGTAACTAACAGCCGATATGGTTAAATCTGTTTCATCTCCTTCCTGAATGAGCCCCAGTCCGTCATCCTGAAGACTTTCCGGGAACTGCCGCCACTGGCTTCCCACCAGCTGCATATTGGCAATACGGAGGGCAACCGGATTCTCGAAACCAGTAAGGTAGGTGCGGAGGAAACGGATAGATTTAAAGCTGTTGATGTTCCCGTACTTTTCTTCATACTCCCTGATAGGAATACGGAAGAGGTACCAGCTTACCTTCTCACTTCCTTCGAAAGGAGTGGTGGTTACTTTGTCGACTACATAGTTTTTACCCACCTCCAGCTGGTCGGGGCTCAGTTCAATTTCGTACTGGAAATACTCTTCCAGCACATTAACGGCATTATCCTCATTCAGGTCTTCATTGTCCGGCTCAGGGCTGCCTGTTTGCCTGTAATCAGAGTTATTATCAAAAATAGGGGTGTTGCCTTCCTGGTTGTTAAAATCTTTGTAGCGGGTAATGATGTTGGCATCGGCCGCATTCAGTTCTTCGCCAAGGAAGTAGCGGAAATCATCGGCAGAGATGTCACCTGCTATGGCAGCCCTTGCTTCTGGTGTAATGGCACGGATAAAGTCCTCAAAATACTCTGCTTCATTTTCGCTGCGGAGACCGTCCATACCTATATCCTGGTGGAGACGGGCGGCGGCGTCTACGTCAAAAGCATTGTTCAGGAACTGGCGGTTCGTTACACGGCCCCATTCGGTGGTATCTATCTGAGGGTCGACAAGGCTTTCGTTGGGGGGCAGGCCATTTTCAAAGCCGTGCTTGTTGTCTTTGATGTAATCTTCGGATATACTCCCCAGGTTGAAAATAAGCTTTCCTCCTTCTCTTTCATTCACAATCTCATATTCTTCAAAGGCCGCATCGCGACCATTTTCCCCGGTAATGAAAGGGTCGAGCATCCAGAATTCAATATACTCAATGTTGGCCTGGTCGAAATCTACTTCAGAAGTAATTGCCCGGGTTATACCGCCCCAGTTCTCCTCCGGGTTTGGGAGAGTGGCATCATCTTCTAATAGAGGATTATAGTTGTAGGGTCCTCTTTCGGCCGGGAAATACACCAGGTCGAGTATAGGCTCATAAGGGTTATACGTATTGGCATCGCGCTGGAAAATTTCCTGCTGGGTTACCGGGCGGAAGTAGTGGTTCTGGATATCGGTCTTGCTCAGGTTAGGTGCCAGTCGGCTCCGGTCTCTCTCGCTGTAGAAAACATCATCTACATTATACCAGGCTAGTTTGGCGCGGCGGGCACCGAAGAGCAGGCCGTCTTCCAGTCCAAAGAAACGGTTATCGTCTGTTTCAGGGGTAGCTGCCAGGCTCCATGCCAGCGGGTTGCTGGAGATATTATAAGGAGAAATGGCGGCTTCAAAATCGTCGATATAGGAAGTGCCTTCACCGTCTACTTTATTGGAGGTGCCGGAGAGAAGCTGCGCAAATTCGCTGTTAAAGGTAAGGGTAGAAAGCTCCTTGGTTTGGATAAGGGGCAGCATATCCACCATTTTGGTAAGAAAGCGCGATTCGGTGCGATAGCTGAGGTCCAGACCCCATTTCGTGTTTTTGCTGGGCTCTTCACCTATACCGGTACGGGTGGTATTGGGCAGCTCGTTAAGGTAAAGAAGGGTGCCGCCGATGCTAAAGTCTTCATTGATAATATAATCGAACTGCGTACCCAAGAAGCGGCGCGTCTGGAAGTTGAGCAGGGAAGCCTTTTCGTAAGTAATGCGTAATTGCTTGCCGGAATTAATAATTCCTTCGTTCAGTATTTTTACCCGGCCGAAGCTATAGTCTACCTGGTAATCGATACCTTCGGTAAGCGGAGTGTTACCGGCAAAGACCCGCACAGAACCTTCGGCAATATTTATTCCCGGCAGGGCAATGTCAGTGGTAGAGCCGGCAGCAAAGCTCCCTTCGAGGAAGAACTTATTCTTGCCAGCTACCAGCTCTGCATCGGAACGGGTGGTTTCGTAAAGTGTGTCATACACGTACTTCTCGATCAGATTGTCTTCGGAAGGGAGAAACTGCTCTTCCAGGTGGTCGCCAAAAGGCTCCAGCACCGGGAATATAATATTGCCGCGCTCCAGGTTAATGGTTATTCCTTCGATAAAGTCGAAATTGCCGTCGGGCTGCGGGTCGTTGCTTTGGTTAAGGCGGTCGAGGCCCATTACCTGTACCAATGGAATGCTTTTGGTATTTACCCCTTCCTGCAGGTTCGGGTTATCGATATTAGTGCGGTCGTCGCGGTAGATAATCCGGAGCTGAAAGCCTTCGCGGCTTACCTGGTTGGCATTGAGGTTGTAAATGTTCTTCATCATGAGCTCCCAGGTAGGAATTTCGGTATTTACCCGGTTAGGGCGGAGCAGTTTCATGAAGATAACATCTGAAGCAGGGCGGTCCTGGTAATTTTCGGTAAGCTCACCTACCTGGTAACGCTGCCCGTTATAGGTATATTCAAAAGCTACCGCCAGGGCCTCGTCTGACTGAAGCTCCCTGTTGAGGGAGAGGTAACCCAAAGCAGGATGATAGGTGTATTCGCGGTCGCTGAGCTTGCGGGCGCTTTTAATTACCACATAATCGGAGCCTGGGACAAAGCCAAGGCCTTTGAGCTCCCGATCTATATTGTCGAGGCTGCGGAAATCAGGGTCCTCCAGAAGGTTTTCGAAAAGCCCGTTGGCCCCGTTACTGGTGGGGATATTCTGTAGGTTGCCTATAAACGGGTTATCGGGTTGCTGCAGGTTTTCTGCCTCGCCTTCTGCCAAATCGGTAAAGGCGGCAATATTCCGCAATGTCTGGGTATCGTTATTTCGGTTAATGACATACACTTCCATACGCGTAATATGGAGGCCGGAGGTAATCTGGGGGAGGTTGGCGAGCCATTCTCCCTGCTCTATACCGTAATGCTCGCGGAAGAAGTGCCCCAGGAAAAAGTGCTGGTTCTCGTCATATTCTGAAGCGCGGATAGCGAAAGTGCTGGACTGGGACCCTCCTTCAATGACAATGGCATCACTTTCGCCTCGCTGCGTAGTAGCTACCCCTGTAATAAAGAGCCGGCCAAACTGGAGTTGTGTTTTTACACCAAATAAGCTTTGGGAGCCGCTCAACAGGCTGTTCCTTACCGGCAGGTTTACATTACCAATTTCAATTTTCTTGATTATTTCCTCTTCGAAGCCTGTGTATTCTACCCGGAAGTTGTTTTCGAAGTCGAAGGAGTTGTTGCTGTCGAAGTTGGCCATTACTTCGAGCTTCTCGCCTATTTCGCCCACCACACTCATGTTAATCTGCTGGTCGAAGTTAAACTGGCTGTTGCGCTGTGCCCGAATAGGCAGGGCAGGGTTCTCGATACGGTCGATAAGAGCGCCAAAATCGAGGTTTACAAAGCCATTGGGGCGGATATTTACAAAACTTCCGCCAAAAATGCGGTCAAAAACAGGGCTGGTATAGATCGGAGGTATCAGACTGCGGCCACTCACGGCACTTTCACCGTCCAGCCCGGCCGACTGGTTTTGCCAGTACTCCGAAATGGCCCGCTGCTGCATGTAGCGGTTGTACTCCTCAAGCGTCATGGTGGTCATGGGCCTGTAAGGAACGCCACCGCCAAGGGACTCATAAATGGTATAATTAAAACCCGTATCTATTTCGTATTCCAGCTGGGTGGGAGGAGCAGGATACAAGGGTGAGCGGGAGCCCTGGTACAGCAGGGGAGAGCCAAATCGGTCACGGGGCTGATAGGTGGGGCGCCTGCTGGGAGTATAAGGTTCCGTAACAGTATCCTGGGCATTTTGAGTAGTATCAGGCGGATTTACCTGCTGGAAAAAGCCAATAGCATATGCCTGTCTCGGAGAAAGAGACATGAAGCCTGTAAAAAATCCTAATACGGTAAGAAAAAAAGCTAAATTGCGTATTTCTGTCCTCTGTGCCAAGGTGTAGGTCAGTTGGTTATGAATTCTTTAGTGCCAGCTTAATTAATTCCTCCAGCGAGATGTTTTCCGACCTGCTCTTTAAAATAGTATTCAGGTTTTTTTCAGCCACACTGCGGTTAATTCCCAAAGTCACTAAAGCGGACAACGCTTCGTTTCGGACGGTATTGTGTGAAGGTGCTGTAATACTGCTACTTGCCATTAAACTATCGCTCTTACCTATCTTATCTTTAAGCTCCAGGATAATTCGCTGGGCAGTTTTGGCGCCCACTCCTTTAACAGCCTGTATGGTTCTCACCTCCTCATTGAGGATTGCCTGCTGTAGTTCTTCAGGGTTGAGAGAAGAGAGAATCATTAAACCAGTGCCGGGCCCTACACCACTGATCGAAATCAGGTCGAGGAACATCTTTTTTTCGGCCAGCTCCTTAAAGCCAAAGAGCGTGTGGGCATCTTCCTTAATATGGAGGTAAGTAAACAGCCGGCAGTTTTCCTCCTCCTTTAAAGCAGCATAGGTATGAAGTGAAATTTTCACTTCATACCCAATGCCCTGCACATCCATAATAAGGCGTGTAGGTTCTTTATATGCCAGCTTGCCCTGTAAGTAAGCAATCATACCGCTGCTGTGGTTTTAACGGAGTGCAATTGTGCATCGACTACTGCTATGGCAACCATATTCACAATTTCGCGGATAGAACTACCCAGCTGTAAAATATGAACAGGCTTCTTCATTCCCAGCAGCACCGGACCAATGGCTTCGGCACCACCAATTTCCATTAACAGTTTATAAGCAATGTTTCCGGAGGCAAGGTCGGGGAACACCAGGGTATTGGCTCCTTTTTCTGCCAGTTCGGAGAATGGGTAATTCTCCTGCTGCAACTCGGTATTAAGGGCAATGTTCGCCTGAATATCGCCTTCGATCACCAGTTCAGGATACTTTTCCTTTGCCAGGCGTGCTGCCAGGGCTGTTTTTTCCGGTACACTTCCTTTCGAAGAGCCAAAGTTGGAGTAGGAGAGTACGGCAATACGCGGGCTGAAATCGAAGAACTTCACTCCACGGGCTGTAAGGCCGATAATATCCACTAACTCTTCGGCACTTGGGTCGCGGTTAACGGTAGTGTCGGAGAAGAAATAGGTGCCACGCTTATGGGTAATAATATACATGCCGGCTACCCGCTTCACACCTTCTTCAACACCTACTATTTGCAGGGCCGGGGCTATCGTTTTTGGATAATCCTTCGTAAGGCCGGAGATAAAAGCATCTGCTTCTCCATGCTCGAGCATCATGGCGCCGAAATAGTTGCGGTCCAGCATCAGCTTGCGGGCTTCGTGGAGGGTAACACCTTTACGCTTCCGTTTTTCAAAGAGTATCTGGGCATACTGGTTTACCTTCTCTTCCTGCGAAGCATCATATACATCAATAATTTCGCAGTTATGAAGCTCGAGCTGGTGCTCTTCTATGAGCTGCTGGATTTTTTCCTTATTTCCGAGCAGGATTGGAATACCAATTCGCTCGTCCTGTACTGTTTGGGCTGCTTTCAGGATTTTCTGGTTATCGGCCTCGGCAAAGATTACCCGCTGAGGGTTCTTCTTGGCCTGGCTGATGAGGCGTGACATGAGCTTCTGGTCGATACCTATTCTTTCCTGCAGCTCAAGACTGTATTGATCCCAGTCAGTAATCGTTTTGCGGGCTACGCCGCTATCGATGGCGGCTTTTGCCACTGCCGGTGAGATGGTGGTAATCAGGCGAGGGTCGAGTGGCTTAGGAATCAGGTACTCACGTCCAAAGGCAATTTTCTGGTCTCCATACGCTTTATTAACCGCCTCCGGCACCGGTTCTTTGGCCAGTTTTGCCAGCGCATGTACCGCAGCCAGCTTCATTTCCTCATTAATGGCAGTAGAACGGACATCGAGTGCACCACGGAAGATGAAGGGGAAGCCCAGTACGTTATTTACCTGGTTAGGATGATCGGAACGACCGGTAGCCATAATAATGTCATCACGGGTATCCATTGCCAGATCGTAGGCAATTTCAGGGTCGGGATTAGCCAGGGCAAATACAATGGGATTTTCGGCCATGGAGGCAATATGCTCCTGCCCGATAATATTGCCTGCCGACAAACCGAGGAATACATCGGCTCCTTTAAGGGCATCGGCAATAGTATTTAAATCGGTACGGCTGGTGGCAAACTGTGCCTTAATTTCGTCGAGATCGGGGCGGTCCCGGCGAATGACACCGTCTTTATCGCACATGACAATATTTTCGCGGCTGGCTCCCAATGAAAGGTATAGTTTGGTACAGGTAACAGCCGAGGCTCCGGCGCCACTTACTACAATTCTAACCTCTTCAATTTTTTTACCGGCTATTTCGAGTGCATTAATCAGTGCGGCAGAGGAGATAATGGCGGTGCCGTGCTGATCGTCGTGCATCACCGGTATGTTCATCCTCTTCTTCAGTTCCTGCTCTATCTTAAAGCACTCAGGTGCCTTAATATCTTCGAGATTGATGCCACCAAAGGTAGGCTCCAGGGAGCGAACAATTTCAATGAATTTGTCAGGGTCTTTCTCGTCAATTTCAATGTCAAAAACATCGATACCGGCAAACTTCTTGAAGAGAACCCCTTTACCTTCCATCACAGGCTTAGAGGCTTCAGGACCTATATCGCCCAGTCCTAAAACGGCTGTTCCGTTAGAGATAACCGCTACCAGGTTGCCCTTGGCGGTATATTTATACACATCTTCGGTATTGGCTGCAATTTCCTTACAGGGCTCCGCAACACCGGGTGAGTAGGCAAGTGCCAGGTCGAGCTGGGAGCTGAGCATTTTGGTAGGAACCACCTCAATTTTTCCGGGCTGTCCCTGGGTATGATAATTTAATGCGTCTTGTTTTCTAATTTTAATTGGCATGTTTCGTCTTCTTAATTCACACAATCATCTGTACTGCTACAGCCGGCAAAATTAGTGATATTTTTCGGATAAGAAGAGCAGCAGTGGAGTATGTGACAGGCTATTTAGCGGCAGGTTCTTCGGCATTTGCCTCCCCGGCAGGAGCAGTAGACTTAAATGTATGAAGAATGGCTTCCAGTTCGCGAATGGGTTCTCGTTTATCAGTGCTAGGTGCATAGGTAAAACCTTCGATATAGTACAGCCTGTTGGTGGCTTCATCTACAAAAGTATAGCTGATAAAAGGGCCTCCCATCACAACCCCGTTCAGGCGCCACAGACCCCGCATTTCAACGGCATAGTTTCCGTTAAAGTTCACCTCCCGGGTAACTACCGGCACATCTTCGGTTACCGTTTTCATATAGGTGGTGCTGTCGCTCCCCCAGATGTAAGGGCGGGCCAGTTCGTTGCGGAGCTCTATCAGGTTTTCTTTCTGGAACACATCTGCATCTTCATATTCCTTGTAAGCCACCCAAACACTTCTGTCTATTTCTTTATCCAGGAAGCGAACCCACACAAACTGGTCTTTTTCAATAGCTACCTCATATCCTATCGGGAAGATCAGGCGAAAGCCATATTTCTTTTGCAGGTATTCTGTTAAATTTTCATTCGGAAGACCCGTGAACAGCTTTTTGCTGAGCCGCTGGCGTTCGATATCCAGAAAATACTTCCGCAGTGCCTCTTCTTTCTCTTCCAGCTTTTCCAGTAGTTCCTCTTCCGTCATGGAAAACAGGTGAAGTACCTCCTGGCCTCGTGCAAATACATTTTCGCGGGCGAACATAAACATATCCCTGTTTTCGCGAATTTGCTCCAGCGAATTATCCGTAAAATAAGTCCGCATAATGCGGCTGTCCCTGCTGTCATCATTGAGCGTGGTAACCAGGATGATGTTGGGGTAGAGCTTAAGGAAGCCCTGGAAATGGCGGGGACTGATAAAGCGCAGGTTAAAAGCCGGTTCCTGCTGAGGAAGACCGGGTATGGAACTGGTATATATTTCGCGTAACTGTTCACCAAGGGGGCCTTTCCATTGTGCAGAATCCATTACCACCAGTATTTCGTTTTCTACTGTACTGGCGCTTGGAAGGTCTGAATTATTCTGGCCTGCCTGCTCGCCATCGCAGGACCAAAGCAGCGGGATTAACAAAATAAAGATATAGCGAAAAACAGGGTTCATGGAAAAGTTAGCAAGAGAATTCATATATTAAAAAAGGGTCTTTTTAAAGAAAATGTAATTGAAGGATAAAAGTTATTATCCAAAATAAAAAAAGCTTTGCTGTTTACACAACAAAGCTTTATGAATTTATGCTTTTAAGGGCATTTATTTTGAAAGTACCAGCTTTTGGCCTGGTTTTATGTCATTTGAGGTTAAATTGTTCAATTGCTTGATTTGGTTAATGCTCAGGCCACCATGCTTCTTTGAAATATCCCACAGTGTATCGCCTGGCTGAACATAGTATACTTTGGCACCCTGAATGCTTACTGCTTTACTGCTGCTGCTGCCGGCCTGGGCCAGCTGGTTATTGATGGAAGCCTTCTGTGTAGGGAGTACATAAATAGACAGTTGCTGACCAATGCGGATGGTATTTCCCTGAATGCGGTTCCAGTGGCGAAGATCCGAAACTCGTACATTATGCAATTCTGCAATTTTTCCTAAGTAATCGCCACGCTGCACACGGTAAGTCACCTTTTCGCGGTTAAACGTGCTTCCAACTTCATTTCTGGTGAAGTAAGCAAGCATTTGCTGGTTCTGCTCACGGGTCGAGTCGTAGATGGCATCGCGGCGGGCCGTAAGGACAGGTGCTACCTGCGAAGGAACTTTTAATGCGTAATGGTCGCCCACATTTTCAGGCACTGCATTGCGGATAAGCTCCGGATTGAGACTGGAGATTTCTCCTTTGCATAAATTAAGTTCTTCTTCCAGCGCTTCCAGGCTAATGAATTCGGCCAGGTGAACGGTTTCTACCTCAGTAGCGTATTGTAGCTCATGTTCCTCCATATGAAAATTATGTTCCTCCAGGTGGTTCATCAGGTAAGTGATGGCCGCAAACTGTGGCACATAGGAGCGGGTTTCGCGGGGGAGGTGGTTGTATACTTCCCAGAAGTCATCTTTATAACCGGAGCGGCGAATTGCTTTGCGAACATTGCCGGGGCCTGCATTATAAGAGGCCAGGGCCAGTTCCCAGTCGTCGAACATGCCATGTAACTGCTTAAGGTATTTGCAGGCTGCTTCTGTCGCTTTTTCCGGATCCATACGTTCATCGATAAACCAGGTTCGGTCGAGGCGGAAAATACGGCCCGTTGCAGGCATAAACTGCCATAAGCCTGCCGCACCTGCGTGGGAGATGGCTGTAGGATTAAGGCCCGACTCAACAATGGAGAGATACTTGAGATCATCGGGCATATTGTGCTTTTTGAGGTATTTCTCAAAAAGCGGGAAGTAGATGTTCATGCGCTTTATGACCATTCGGGTATACTCCCGGTCGCGAATAGCAAAATAATCAATAAAGGCTTTTACCCTCGGATTAAAGGTAATATCAATATCCGTGTCCATGCACGAAATGCGGTCGGCTACTTCTTCGTAAGTATAGTCCGGAACATGTTCATAAAAAGGACGCTCCACCTCTATATAAACCTGCAGGGTATCAGAAAGCTGCACATCTTCCTCTTCCTGGGCAAATGCAGGTAAACTGCAAACACTTAACAGCGCCGTTGCCAGAATGGCAGGGGCTTTCCAACAGTTCAAATTCCGGGACATTAATTTCATACGCGCAAGTAGGTTAAGGCTTATGCCTCCATCAAATATTTGGAGAAGGCAAACATTTTATCTTCAGCAAAAGCGCTTGCAACAACCTGCAGGCCTATAGGAAGCCCTTCTTTATCGGTGCCATTCGGGAGTGAGATGGCAGGCAATCCGCATAAATTGGCCTGTACGGTAAATAAGTCTGCCAGGTACATTTCGAGCGGGTCGGCGGTATGCTCCCCCAGCCTAAATGCCGTTGTAGGGGTGGTAGGCAGTACTATAAAATCGTACGAAGACAGTAATTTGTCTGTTGCATCTTTAATGAGCCTTCTTACCTTCTGTGCTTTGGTATAGTAGGCATCATAGTAGCTGGCGCTTAAAACAAAGGTGCCCAGCATAATGCGGCGCTTTACTTCCGCTCCAAACCCTTCGCTACGCGTTTTCTTGTACATGCTCTCCAGATTGGTAGCATTGGGTGAACGGTACCCATACTTAACGCCGTCGAAGCGCGAAAGGTTTGAACTTGCTTCGGCTGTAGATAAAATATAATAGGAGGGGAGCAGGTAATCCAGCAGCGGAAATTCAACAGCTTCCACCGTATGTCCTTCGCTTTTAAGCCATTGTAACTTTTCTTCTACGCTGGCTTTAATTTCACTATTGAGCCCTTCGGATTCGAGTGTATTGCTGATGTAGGCAATGCGGTAAGGCTTATCCTGCTTTTGCAGGGCCTGGCTGTAAGCAGGCACCTCTACACGGGCGGACGTACTGTCATACTCATCTGCTCCGGCGATTACTTCCAGCACCAGGGCACTATCTTCCACACTTTTGGAGAATACCCCAATAGAATCGAAAGAAGAGGCATAAGCTACCAGACCGTGGCGCGAAATACGGCCATAGGTAGGCTTTAAACCAACGATGCCACAGAAAGCAGCGGGCTGGCGTACAGAACCTCCCGTGTCGGAACCAAGCGATACCAGGCACATATCGGCCTGTACGGCAACGGCCGATCCTCCTGAGGAACCACCGGGCACACGCGTATTATCTGCATCGTTCAACACAGGGCCAAAGGCCGAATTCTCGTTAGAGGAGCCCATGGCAAACTCATCGCAGTTCTGGCGGCCAATCACAATGGCATCTTCCTCCAGTAATTTTTGAACGGCCGTGCCACTGAACTGGCTGATAAAGCCCTCCAGGATGTGGGAGCTGCTTTGCAGACCATGGTCCTGATGACACAGCACATCCTTAAGGCCTACAACCATACCGGCAAGCTTACCGGCGGTGCCATTCTTTAGCTTCTGGTCTACCTGTTGGGCCTGTTCGCGGGCTTCGTCGGTATATACTTCCAGAAAAGCATTCAGATGCTTCTTTTTTTCTATGTTTTGCAGGTAAAACTCTACCAGTTGCTGGCAGGAGGTTTCCCCTTTTTGTATGGCGTCTTTAACTTCGGAGAGAGAGGTGTAGGCTTTCAACTTTACTGGTTATTTGTGGTAGAAGCGTTGGTGTTCGTTACAGGAGCATGATTATTGGCAGAGGCAGCTGAATTGTTGCTTACCGGCGCATTGTTATGCTTGTTCTTTGGACGATCGTTTACGCTGTCTTCCAGTTCATCAGTAATTTCTCTTGTCGCATCTTTGAATTCGCGGATACCACGGCCCATTCCGCGTGCCAGTTCCGGGATTTTCTTAGCGCCAAAGAAGATGAGGATCACTAATATAATGAGGAGAATTTCGTATCCTCCCATGTTCAGAAATAATAGTTGAGTTTGCATTGTTTTCTCTGTTTATTAGGTCGTTGTAAAATTACATATTTATTGGTATTGCTCAAACCCAAAGGCCCGGGTATTTAGTTCAGAAGGTAAACCTTCTTTCAAAAGTTCAAAGTTTTAGACCAGCTTTTTCGCTTTTCACTTTCTTTTATGAACGGCCTGTCTGCCCGGTAATAGAGCTGCCGCTACCGGAAGAGTGGCTGTTCATGTATAAAAGGGATGTTGAATTATATAATTAGCTGAAAAGCAAGGGTATGTGATTGATTTTCCTTTCTGGTGTAAGGGCTTTTTTGTCAGATAGGGTAGAAAACTTACACTGTTCCTATTTCCCCAATAATCCTTAGTTTTTAAACAGCCATTCTTCCGGATCCAGCTTCTGGTTATTTTTCCAGATCTCGAAATGTACCTCCGAGGTACCGTCATTATTGGTGTAGACTTTGCCCAGTACATCTTTGGCTTTAATTTTTTGCATGGGCTCGACATTCACCTCCTTTAGGCGGGCATATACAGTAAAATACTGTCCATGCTGAATCATGACAACGTTGTTCATGCCGGGCATAAAGAACACGCGTCGTACCTGCCCGTCGAAAACAGCCCGTACATTTTCATTTTCTTTGGTTTGAATTTCTACGCCGCTACTTTCCAGCTTCACCTGCTTGTACACCTGGTTAGTGCCAAACTGCGTGGAAATAAAGCCGGAAGCTACCGGCCAGAGGAGCTTTGAGCGGGCGCCCTCAAAAGATGTGCTGAGGGAAGCCACCTCGGGTGTAAGGGGTACATCGGCTGCCCCACTGCTTTTAGTGGCCTTTTTCCTGGCAGCCTCTGCAGCGGCTGCTTCTGCCCGGGCTCTCTCAATCTCTTCCCTAACCAGCTTGGCAATAAGGTCATCGAGGCGCTTAAGGTTGGACTTTCTTTCAGCTATATCGCTCTTAATTTTATTTTCCCTGGCGTTAAGCTGGCTTACCACCTGGCTTTGTTCCTGCTTAAGTGCCAGTAGCTGCTGACTCTGGTTAAGCTGCTCGGCCAGTACCTCTTCCTGTTTCTGCCGTTTGCTTTGTACATTTTTTTGCTGCTGCTGTAAAGATTCCCGTACCTTGGTAATTTGCTCTACCTGCATGCGCCTGGCTTCTCCATATTGCTCCATCCAGTTGAGGCGCATAAAGAGTTCATTAAAGGTGCTGGCCGAAAAGATAAAGGTGAGTTTACTAAAGCCTTTGTTAGCCTTATAAGCTGTGTAAACCATTTGGGCATATTCGTCCTTGAGCTGCTCAAGGTCTTTCTGAAGAGCTTTTACGATGCCACCCAGCTGGTTTATTTCTCCGTCGAGCATACCTACCTCCTTATTAAGGAGCAGGATGAGTTCCTGGCTGGCTTCAATTTTATTGTTGAGTGCCGACAGTTGTCCGAGTGTGGCTTCCTTTTTGTCTCTGGTTTGTTCAAGGATTTTTTCTGCTTCCTCTATTTTTTTTTGGTTTTCCTGTTTTCTCTTTTCCAGTTCTGCCTTCGTCTGGGCGGCAGCAGGTAGTACAAACAGGAAAAACAGGACAAAAACGACACTACCGGCCCCTCTAATTTTTGCGGTCATATCTTTCAGGAATATCGAAAGGAAAACTCAAAGCATTTGCGCTAAACTCGGCTTTATTATGCTCAAATCCAACAGTAGTGGTTTTTAATTCTCCTCCTTCCATATAACTGGCGGTAATAGTGCTGGAATAGGGTATTACATTGATGTCCAGTGGCTTAAAGTCGTTGTAGTCCATGGTAAGGGTATTGCTGGTGCCCTGGTCCTGTAGTATTACCCTGGTCAGCTTAAGGTTTTCTTTGCTGATATAGTTAAGGATGTCGATTCGAGGGGCTTCCTGCTTTATTAGCACCTGGCTTTCCTTACGTTCTATCTTATCCCGGCGGCCAATGGGCTGCAGCATTTCACCCAGGAGGGCAGCCTGAAGCACATCATAATCGACAGGCACATTAAGTTTACGGCTTAGTTCATTAAAGCTGTAGGCGTGGTAACTTTTTTCCAGTTTGTTCATCAGGAATACAGAATCGCGGGTAACCAATGCACGGGCCGCTTCTATTCCAAAGCCGGGGCTAACCGAAAGCCAGATAAGGCTGTCGTCCTTGATTCGGATAGTGGCGGTGGCGCCAATGCGGCGATCGCCATCGTCGTAATTAATTTTACTTCTGGTGGTCAGGTAGTCAAAATCAACTTCTTTGATCGCCAGGTTTTTGATGTCTTTATCGCTGACGGTAGGTATACTTTCTCTCTTACAGGCTCCCAGCAGAAGAAGCAGGCAGAGTGTTAGTTTAAAATAATTACTCATATAAGCTTTGGTCTTTTATTTTTTTATCCAGCTTTTCCGATGCACCAGGCAGGGCCCGTGCTTTTTTCCACTGCTCCAGGGCCTGTGCTTTTTCATTTAGCTGGTATAATACATCTCCATAATGCTCAAGAATCGTGCTGTTCTGGTCGCCTCCTTTTTGTATGGCCTTTTCCAGGTGTTTTCGCGCTTCCTTGTACTGCTTTAGCTGGTAAAGAACCCAGGCGTGGGTGTCGAGGTAGTTGGGGTTATCGGGATTCTGCTGAATGAGCTGTTCGGATAATTTTCGGGCCAGTCCGAGCTTTTCCTTTCGCAGCGAAAGATAATAGCTGTAATTATTCAGGATATAATCATTATTCGGATCGATTTCAAGGGCAGCCTGGTAAGCCTCATCAGACTTTTTAAAATCCTTCGCACCATTGTAGGCATCGCCGAGGTGGCTGTAAAAAACACTTTGCAGCTCAGGGTTATTATAAGCCATTTCTTTGCCCTGCTCCAGTGCAAAAATGGCTTTCTGGAATTCTTTTTTGCTCAGGTTGGCTGCCCCGCTAAAATAATAGAACGCCGGCTGGTTCGGGAACATGACCAGTGCTTCCTCCGCCTCGCGGGCTACGCTGTCGAAGCGCCCCAGCTCCAAGCCTAAAGAGAGTGCATTTTGCCACGCCTGAAAATTGTTCTGATCCAGCGCAAGGGCCTGAAGGTAAGCTGCGCGGGCAGCTTGTTTTTGCTGCAGGGCAAAGAGGTAATCTCCTCTCACCACATAGGCCTGGCTTTGGTGCGGATGGGCCTCGAGGAGGGCGGTGGTAAGTGGCTCCAGCAGGGCGGTAATCTCAGGCTCATTTACCTGTTGGAGTAGCTGGGCTATTTCCTGTACTTTTAGCTCCAGCTTAAGGTCGGGGCTCTGGAAAGCCGCCTGAAGGTATTTTTCGGCTGCGGCAAAGTCGTTCTGTTGTAGATAAGCCTTGCCTAAGAGGTAGGAGGCCTGGGGCTGTCCTGGCTGTTTACTTAGGTAATCCTCCAGGAAGCGGATGGCTTCCTGTTGCCGCTGGTTATTCAGCAGGAGCTCTGCCTGATATATCACATAAGCAGGTTCTCCGGGAAAATTATTAATTAGCCTTTCCCCTTCGCGAAGGGCATCTGCCAACTGGTTTTGCTGGAGGTGAATTTTTTGTTTTTGCAGAATAATTTGCTCATTAACGCCTAAAAATTTTTCTGCCCGCTCGAAAGTCTGAAGCGCTTTATCGTAATTGTTGAGGTGAAGGTAGAGAACGGCCAGTTCCAGGATGTGCTGCGGACTGGCATTGGTTTTTTTGAGCATGTCCTCATAGTAGAGGGCGGCTTTTTCATACTTCCCCTGCTGTGCCTGTATATCGGCAGCGAGCTGGTAGTAGTACTGGTTACTGTCGCTGAGCTGAATGGCGCGGCTGATACTTTTTTCGGCTTCGGGAAGGTTGCCGGTATCAAAAAGCAGCTCTGCCAGCTTAAAGTAAGCAGCCGAATTGGAAGGGTCAATCTCCAGGGAATGTTGCAGATAGCTGATGGCCTTGGGATAATCTTCTAAAATAGCACTTTTAATGCCGTCAGTAAACAGGCTCTCGGCGCGGGCCCGCTCCGCGGTGCTAAGGGTTTGCCCACTGCTTTCCTGCTTTTTGTTTTTCTTCTTCTGCCCGTACGAAAAAGACATACCTACTCCAAAGAGTAGGTATGTTGTTATCAGAAGCAGGTAAGTAAAGTGGCGTTTACCGTGCATATATTCTTGTATAAATAATTTAGTCTTTGATGGTGGTAAAATCGCCGATACTGAAATCGCGCGCCTTTCCTTCGTACACAACATCATTGCCCACCATTGAGTTCTTCAGGTGGGCATCCTTCAGCTGACTATTCGTCTGGATAATAGTATTCTCTATCCTGGAGTCACTTACTTTGCTGTTATCTCCCAAAGAAACGTGCGGACCTATCACACTATTGTGGATTTCGGCATTTTCGCCAATATAGCAGGGAGGAATAATCACCGAGTTTTCAATTCTGGCACTTTTAGCTACCAGGTCTTTGTTTTTGATAAACTCAAGATAGCGCTGGTTGGTATTGACTGTAACTTCCTTGTTGCCGCAGTCCAGCCACTCTTCTACTTTGCCCGGTACCAGTTTCTGTCCCTTGTTCTTCATATTTTCAAGGGCATTGGTAATCTGGTACTCCCCCTTATCACGGATATCATTGTCGAGCAGGTACTGCAGCTCGCTTCGGAGGTTGGTTCCATCCTTAAAGTAATAAATGCCAATGATAGCCAGGTCGGAAACAAATTCCTGGGGTTTTTCTATAAAGTCGGTAATGGCGCCCTGTTCATTTACTTTCACGACTCCAAAAGGGCGGGGGTCTTCTACTTTCTGTACCCAGATAATGCCGTCCTGTTTGGCATCGAGGGTGAAATCAGCCTTAAAGAGGGTGTCGGCAAAAGCAACAATTACGTGCCCGTCCAGTAGTTCCTTGGCACACAGAATAGCATGGGCGGTGCCGAGGGCTTCATCCTGATAAAAAATGTGACCTTTGGCGCCTAATGATTCGGCTACTTTTTTAAGGTGATTTTCTACATCCTTTCCGAAGCTTCGACTGATGATGAACCCGATATTTTCAACTTTTTCCTCGCAGACTCCGGCAATATCTTCGGCGAGGCGCTGTACGATAGGCTTTCCTGCAATAGGAATGAGGGGCTTAGGTACTGTTAAAGAATGTGGCCGCATGCGTTTGCCCATACCGGCCATTGGAATTACAATGTTCATATCTTACGGTTTAAAAAATGTTTTATTAATTGTTGTTTGTTGCTGGTTGTTCGTAGTGCAAAGTGTCAGGTGTCAAGCCATCTCCCATGTAAACTGTAATGCAAGGAACGTGGTGACGAAGTATTCTCCTGCCTATGGGTGCCTTCTCAAGATTTTCTCTTTTCTACTCCCTTTCAAGTCGTTAGAGATTGCTTCACTCCGCTATGGCTCCGTTACTTATGACAGTTGTTTATGAGCTCCTCCTATCCTGATTCTTATATCTATTGTCTCACGTCTCCAGTCTCCACTACCCACTACTTCGTTCCTGAATGGCCAAAACCACCGGCGCCTCTTTCCGTTTCACTGAGGGCATCTACTTCCAGCCACTCGGCCTGCTCGTGGCGGGCAATTACCATTTGGGCAATGCGCTCACCGTCGTTTATAACAAAGGCTTCCGCCGAAATGTTAACCAGCAATATTTTAATCTCTCCGCGATAATCCGCATCGATGGTGCCGGGGCTGTTTAGTACCGTAATGCCATGCTTAAAAGCCAGGCCGCTCCGGGGCCGGATTTGTGCTTCGTAACCTGCAGGCAATTCCATAAAAAGCCCGGTAGGAATGAGGGTCCGTTCCAGTGGCTTTAAAGTTACAGGCTCCTCCAGGTTGGCGCGAAGATCCATGCCAGCCGAGGCGATTGTCTGGTAAGCAGGAAGTGCGTGTTTCGATTGGTTGGTAATCCGTACTTGCATCAGTTTTTTTATCAAACTTAAAAAAATTATGTGGTTTTTACAGGGAAGTGCCTTTTTTCATAGAAAAACACGAAGATAAGATAAAGGAGTGTAAGGCCCATTGAAAGAGCTGTCTTCAGCCAGAAACGCTCTATTTCAAGGACTAAAAAGCCAAATACCAAAGCTGAAGTGGCCAGAATATACCCCATGGAGTGGCCCAGGCGATAAGGGATTGGGTAGTGCCGCTGACCATAGTAGTAGCAGATGACGGCCATGTAAAAGTAAACAGCCAGGGTGGCCAAGGCTGCGCCCATCATGCCCAGCCAGGGAATAAGCGTATAGTTGAGAATGATGGTTAAAACTGCCCCGCTGATGGTAAACCAGCTGCCGTAGCTGTTTTTATCGGCCAGCTTAAACCAGATGGCCAGGTTCATGTATATCCCGAAAAAGAGATAACCCAGGAGCAGAACCGGCACAATTTCCAGCCCCCGCAGGTATTCGGCATCGCCCAGCACCAGCGGTCCCAGCCAGTGGAGGTTAACGGAAACGCCAAACAAAATCAGACAGCAGGCAATCACGAAATACTGCATCACCTGGGCGAAAAGTTTCGGGCTGCTGCGGTCGCTGGCCCTGGAGAAAAAGAAAGGTTCCGAGGCGAAGCGAAAGGCCTGTATGGCCAGGTTCATGAAAATGGATAACTTATAGCAGGCACCGAATATACCCAGTACGGCTGCATTGCTGAGGTCGGGATAGAAGTTCTCCGGCAGTATATACTTTAGTAAGCTGCGCGACATCATTTCGTTGGTAGCACCGGCCAAACCCATAAACAGCAGCGGATAAGCATATACCAGCATCTGTTGCCAGTAATCCTTATCGAGCTGAAAGCGCGCCTGCATCAGCTCCGGGAAAAGAATGAATATCCAGAGGGCATTGGCAATGAGGTTGGACAGGAATACATAATCCACCCCCCATTCCGGCCGGAAAAAGCTGGCAACATAGGGTTGTAAGGACTGCAGATATTCGCCTTCGAGGATGTCGTAGCAGAAGACCAGAAAGAAAACATTGAGGCCGATATTTAGCACGATATTTCCCAGCTTGGCGGCGGCAAATTTAACCGCCCTTCCCTGCAGACGCAGGCGAGCAAAAGGAATAGCCATAATGGCATCGATGCTCAGAATAGCGGCAAACCAGTAAACGTAATGTTCCTTGCCGGGAACATCCAGGGCATCGGTAATAGGGCCTGCAAAAAGGCAGAGTGTTCCGGAAAGGAGCAGGCTGCTGCAGAAAACAGAGGTAAAGGCGGTGCGAAAAATACGGGGCTCGTCCTCGCGATAGCGATTGGCAAAGCGGAAATAAGCAGTTTCGAGCCCGTAGAGGTAAAGGACGTTCAGAAAAGCGACGAAAGCATAGAGCAGGGTTACAATACCATATTCCTCGGTTTCAAATACTTCAGTATAGAAAGGAACGAGCAGGTAGTTCAGTAAACGGCCCCCGATGCTGCTCACGCCATAAATGGCAGTATCGGAGGCCAGCTTTTTAAGATTACTCATTGATTAGTCTTGAGTCCTGAGTATTGGGTAGCGAGATTGAAATATTGGACCCTGCGATTGAGCAGCAGTCTGTCTGGTTTTGGTTTCATTTTAAGTCAATAAACCACGGTTATTGCAGCCGGGGTACTCAGTCTGCTTTGCAAGTATCTCCAATGGAATTGCTCTGCGGAGCGTGCAGTCGTCCGCTGCCGCAATCTGCCAATAGTCAGCCGGGGAGAGTTGTAAAGGGAAACTGTTCGGCTGGTTCTATCTGATATTTGTGGCTTTTTATGATCAGGAGCAAAAGCAAATCGGCTGGAGACTGCTTCAGACTCCAACCGCCTCCGTCGCAATAACAGCGACTATTTAAGAATATTGCCTAACCATCAGCGAACAACCAACAACTAATCCCCAACAACTATATCAGGCTCCCTTAAACTCAGGTTTTCTTTTTTCGATAAAAGCCGAGGTGCCTTCACGGAAATCATCTGATTTGCAGCAACTGGCGAAGTTATTAGCCTCCGTCTGGTAGCCATTCTCTTCGGGTCTGAAAACAGCGTTTACACAATCGATTACCATGCCAATGGCCAGGGGTGCTTTGGAGGTAATCTTATTAATCAGCTCTCCCGACTTTTGCTTCAGTTCTTCTTTATTATGCACCACGTAGTTTACCAGTCCCAGGTCTTCGGCCTCATCGGCAGTAATCATGTCGCCGGTCATCATCAGCTCCAGGGCTTTGCTCTTGCCAATAAGCTGGGTAAGGCGCTGTGTGCCCCCGTAGCCCGGAATAACACCCAGATTTACTTCCGGCTGACCGAATTTGGCGTTTTTAGTCGCTACCCGCAGGTGGCAGGCCATGGCCAGTTCGCAGCCGCCGCCAAGGGCAAAGCCGTTGACTGCGGCAATGATGGGTTTATGGCAGTTTTCGATGAGGGCAAACACTTCCTGTCCGCTTTCGGCAAACTTTCGGGCATTTACCTCATTGAGTTCGGCAATTTCTTTTATATCGGCGCCGGCTACAAAGGCTTTTTCGCCCGCACCGGTTAATATGACTCCCTGGATTTCTGTATCGTCGTACACTCGCTGGATGGCAGTACGAATTTCCTTCACTGTTGCCACGTTCAGGGCATTCATCTTCTCGGGCCGGTTAATGGTGATGGTGAGAATACCACCATCCAGGCTCAATTCCAGGTTATTAAATTCGCTCATTGATCCATTTTTTAAGTTCAGCTCAAATATAACAAGCCGGGGCTCAATCTCAAAAAATCCGCCGCCCGAAAAATGAAAAGCAGGAATAGCACTGGAGAGAAGGAAATCTTTCTTAAAAAGAAAAACACCATAACATCAGCTACTTATAGACAGAGGGTTAGTGTGCTGCGTGCTTTTTGTAGGCAGAGGGTTACCTTCTAGGTAAAATTCGTATATAGATAAGTAAGGTATGTAAAGGAAGTCTACGGATTTAGGCAGAAACTATAGGGGAAACGGGAAAATCTTCGAATAATCTGGAATTGCTTAAAGTAATATTTTAAAATTCCCGGATTTGTTTTTGATATAAAAGGTTTTGTAACTTTGCATATACTTGCTGTCGAATAGGAAAAATTACTACTCCCTCCATATGAAAAATATTTACTTACCTATTTTAATGCTTTTGACCTTATTGTCCTTTGATGCAGTAGGTCAGGGGTTTCCAGCTATAACAGAATATCGAACAGTTGGTGGAGAAAAATCTTGGCAAGATGTTGATAGTTGGCAGGCTTTTGTAAAGACTAGTAATGCTGATCCTGGTTCTTGGCAGGAAAACATTGCTCCTGGCAATACAGATATTGGTGCCAGTGGTACTATTTATGGCTATGTAGCATCGAGTTTGTCGCTTAGCTTTCAGCAAGGTGCCTCTCTTACAATAAATCCTGCTTGTACTCTTGTTGTAATAGGGGATCTTACCTTTTTAGGAAATAATAGTAGTATTAATATTGGTGAAGGGGGAATACTTGTTGTTTCAGGTAACCTTACCACAGATTTAAATAATTTAGCCGTAGGTAATAATGGTAAGGTTGCAATCGGCGGAGATTTAATAACTGGAACTGGTAATACGGGGTCGGTTGATACAAGCAATGGAGACTTGTATGTAATTGGTGATACTGATACCCCATCTACTACGGGAACTATTGGTGATGGAGATGCTCTTAGGACGGATGTTACTTTTGCGGACTTTGTAAACCAGGTTGCGCCAGCTATTCTCCCGGTAAATCTCCTCTACTTTACGGCCACAGCCCAACCGCAGTCAGTTGAAATCAAGTGGGCGGCTTCCAAAGCATGGGACTTTAGCCATTATGAACTGGAGCGGTCCAGAGATGGACAGCACTTCAACTATATTGCCACCATCGATGCGGAAGAGAATACTGATTACCTGACTGAGTTTTCTTATACAGACCTGCAGCCGGTTTCAGGCACTTCTTATTACCGCCTGAAAGCAGTGGATATTGATGGTCGTTTTGAGTATAAGCAAATAGCAGTAGTACAGTTTGCTGGTACCGCCCAGCTTAAGGTATTCCCGAATCCTTCTAGTACCGGAAGCTTTCAGGTGGCTTACGGCGGAGCATCGGAGGGCGCCATAGTTACGCTGAAAGATCAGGCAGGCCGTACAGTGCGTACCCAGGAAATAAGCGATGGGCAAAGAAGTATCTCCACTAAAGGGTTACCTGCAGGCTTGTATATCCTTACCGTTCGTAGTGCATACGAAAATGCTCAGGAACAGGTAATTATTAAGTAATTCCTCCTGTTGCTTTTCGTGTATTTTGAACCTTTTGTTTGGTTTAAAATCCCTTTCATCTGAAGTAGGTGAGAAGTTAAGGTACCTTCGGTTCTGCACAAAGCCCAGATGAATACCAGCGGATGACAATGATTATTTCTGAATAAGAAGAATTAGAAGCATAATAAAAGAAGCCCGGCCTGTTATTTACAGGTCGGGCTTCTTTTATGGAGTAAATTCGGTAGATTACAGCATCAGAAAGACTAGTGGACCCAAAGAGCAGGCTTTATAAAATTGCTGAACCTGCCTTTTGGTGCTATGCAAAATGGCCTTCTTCCTTCAGTGCTTTCAGATTTTTCAGGATATCTCCTGTCATGCCATCCAAATCATATGCAGGCTTCCAGCCCCAATCCTGCTGCGCCTGGCTGTCGTCAATGCTGTCCGGCCAGCTATCGGCAATCTGCTGGCGGAAGTCGGGTGCATAGCTGATCTTGAAATCAGGAATAGATTTCCGGATAGAAGCGGCAATCTCTTCGGGTGTAAAGCTTAGTGCCCCTAAATTATAGCTGGTATGTACGCTGAGTTGTTCTTCGGGGGCATCCATTAACTGCAGAGTGGCCCGAATAGCATCGGGCATATACATCATGGGGAGGTAAGTGTTTTCACTCAGGAAGCATTCATAGGTCTGGCCTTCGAGCGCCTTGTGGTAAATATCTACGGCATAATCGGTAGTGCCGCCGCCGGGAAGAGCCTTGTAGCCAATCAGGCCCGGATAGCGAAGGCTGCGAACATCTACACCCCACTTGCTCCGGTAATAATCGCACCACTGTTCGCCGGCAAGTTTGGAGATGCCATAAACCGTGGTAGGATTGCAAATGGTATACTGCGGCACGTCTTTTTTAGGAGTGGTAGGGCCAAAAACCGCAATGGAGCTGGGCCAGTATACTTTATTTAGTTTCAGATCTTTTGCAGCCTCCAAAACGTTAAATAACCCTTCCATATTCAGCTTCCATGCAAAGTGAGGCTTTTTTTCCCCTACAGCCGAAAGTACTGCGGCCAGGTTATAAACCTGTGTAATTTTATACTCCTGAATAACTGCATATATTTCTTCTTTATCCAGGACATCCAGCTTAATAAAGGTATCTTTCGCCTGTTCAGGACGGGGATCGTTAATGTCGGAGGCTACCACATTTTCCGTTCCCCATTTTTCTTTGAGGGCTTCTGTGAGTTCACTACCCAGCTGTCCGCCGGAACCTATCACTAAAATTCTTTCCATAAATAAGATTTTGCCCAAAAGTAATAATTTCTGCAGATGGATTAAAATACCGCTCCCTTATTCTTCCATTTTCCCTCATTCTTATAACCAGACGCCCAACTATTGGTTAAGCAGTAAGGCAAAAGAGGGGGATGTTTGTATGCCGATTTTTATATATTTGCAGGGGAGAGATTGGAGGTGATAGACTATGGACAATAGATGGAGGAACCGGGAATCAGGCAAGAGGAGCCTCTAAGCCGCTGTCATTTCGGCCTCGGCGGCCCGAGCGGTGGGTGGTAACCTCAATCGATTTAGAGGGGAGAATCAAAGAGAAAAATGAGTTAGTACTAATGTGCGGGAGATTGCCGCGCTACGCTATGCTCCCCTACCAATGACAATTTCCATTGGGCTTAATATTGTGTACCTAATACCTATCATCCACCCCTGATACCTAATACTGAAAAGAAATAAGTAGCAACTAACAATAAACAACGAAAGATATGTACGATACCTTAAAGCCGGTTCTGGAAAAAGAACTGGAAGCTATAAAAGAAGCGGGCCTTTATAAGCAGGAACGTGTAATTGTAACCCCTCAGGGTGCCGATATAAAAACCACTGCAGGCAAGGAAGTGATTAACTTTTGTGCCAATAACTACCTTGGCCTCTCGGCCCACCCAAAGGTAGTGGCCGCAGCCAAAGAAGCCATCGACACACATGGCTATGGTATGTCATCTGTCCGCTTTATCTGCGGTACGCAGGACATCCATAAAGAGCTGGAGCGGAAGCTGGCAGAATTCCTCGGGACGGAAGACACTATTTTATATGCTGCCGCATTCGATGCCAACGGGGGCGTTTTTGAACCCCTTTTTGGTCCGGACGATGCCATCATTTCCGATGAGCTCAACCATGCCTCTATTATTGATGGTGTGCGCCTGTGCAAGGCAAAACGCTTTCGCTACAAGCACAACAACATGGAAGACCTGGAAGCGCAGCTTAAAGCGGCCGATGAGGCCGGTGCGCAGCAGAAGATTATTGTCACTGACGGGGTTTTCTCCATGGATGGGACCATCGCCCAGCTCCACAAAATCTGCGATCTGGCTGAAAAATACAAGGCCCTGGTGATGTCGGATGAGTCGCACTCGACTGGTTTTATGGGCAAAACCGGTCGTGGCGTGCATGAGTACTGCAACGTTATGGGGCGTGTCGACATTATTACAGGCACACTTGGTAAAGCCTTAGGCGGTGCCCTGGGTGGTTTTACCAGTGGCCGCAAAGAAATTATCGATATGCTGCGCCAGCGTTCCCGTCCGTATCTTTTCTCTAATACACTTGCCCCGGCCATTGTGGGTGGCTCCATTGCCGTGCTGGACATGCTCAGCAGCACCACCGAACTGCGCGATAAGCTGGAAGAGAATACAAAGTACTTCCGCGAAAAAATAACAGCTGCAGGTTTTGACATTAAACCGGGCGAGCACCCTATTGTGCCTATTATGCTCTATGATGCGCCCTTAGCGCAGCAGATGGCCGAGAAGATGCTGGAAAGGGGCATTTATGTTATTGGCTTCTATTATCCCGTAGTACCAAAAGGGCAGGCGCGTATTCGTGTGCAAATTTCGGCAGTACATGAAAGGGAGCATCTGGATAAGGCCACCAATGCCTTTACTGAAGTGGGTAGAGAGCTGGGAGTAGTGAAGTAAATCTTAGCCTTTCAGTAAGAGCTGAGCCATATAAAAAAAGTAAAATGCCTCCGGAAGATTTTCGGGGGCATTTGTTTTTTAAGGGCTCGGGGCAAGCGTAAAATAAAATACAGGATGTTTTTTTACAGACTGCTCTGATCTGCTGCCTTTGTTTTGCCTGTAGTGGCGGCAGGCTCTTCCTTGGCCTTTTTAGGAGGCTTTACCTGTTCCTCATCTTCATCTTCTTCGTACAGATAAGCATTAATTTTCTTGCGAAGCTCCAGTGGCGAGAGGTTATGGTAAATGAAGCCATTCCGCACGGCCGATATTTTACCCGTTTCCTCCGATACCACAACAATTAAAGTATCAGTTACTTCGCTCATACCAATGGCGGCTCGGTGGCGAAGGCCAAACTGTGCTGGCAGGTTTTCGCGTTCTGTTACCGGCAGAATACAGCGGGCGGCCGAAATGCGCTTGTTGTGTATAATAACCGCTCCATCGTGGAGGGGGCTATACTTGTTAAAGATAGAGGTGAGCAGTCGCTTACTGATAACAGCATCAATAAGGTCGCCTGATTCTACATAGAATTTAAGCTCAGAGCTTTTGCTTAATACAATAAGTGCACCTGTATTGGTGGCGCCCAGGGATTTGGCAGCCTCAATAATGGGGGTAATGTTGATGTCGCTGGTCTGGGCATTTTTACGCCAGGGGAGGCCTTTAAAAATATTATCGCGGTTAAAAGCAGTGGTGCGGCCAATTAAGAGGAGGAATTTCCTGATTTCCTGCTGAAAGAGAATAATAGCTGCTAAAAAACCAACCCCCATAAACTGCCCCAGAATATTGGTAAGCAGCTCCATCTGCAGGGCTTTTACTACCAGGTAAAACAGGTAGAGCGATAGAAAGCCCAGGAAAATTTTTACCGCCACACTTCCGCGCATGAGCTTGTATACCTGGTACATAAGTACACTTACCAGGATGATGTCGATAATATCTACCCAGCCAACTTCAAGAAAGCCGATATTGAACAATAAGATCAATGCGCAGAAAAGGTTAGTTTAAACAGTTTAACGGCTTCGACCGCTTCTTTCACATCGTGTACCCGTAACAAAGAGGCGCCCTGCATCAGGCTAATCGTATGAAGAACGGTAGTGCCGTTCAGTGCTTCTGCCGGGCTGATGTTCAGCTTTTTGTAAATCATTGATTTTCGGCTAATACCCACCAGGACCGGAACCTCAAGCGCACTAAAATAGCCCATATTTTGCAGAAGTTCATAGTTCTGGGCGATGTTTTTTGCGAAACCAAAGCCGGGGTCAATCACTATATC
This sequence comes from Nafulsella turpanensis ZLM-10, assembly GCF_000346615.1. GTDB lineage: Bacteria > Bacteroidota > Bacteroidia > Cytophagales > Cyclobacteriaceae > Nafulsella > Nafulsella turpanensis. The sequence continues at coordinate 61,496 of NZ_ANNU01000028.1, read as the reverse complement.
ATTTACACCCAAAGCGCTTAATTTGTTGAGCTTTAAGGCAAAATAATCATAAATTTCGTGCAGCAGGTCATCGTACCCATTCAATTCCTTCATGTTTTGAGGTGCTCCCCGCATGTGCATCAGTATATAAGGTACCTGCAGTCGGGCTATTGTTTTGAACATGGCAGGGTCCAGTTCACCGCCGCTAATATCATTAACCATGCAGGCTCCTTCTGCTACTGCTTTTTCAGCCACACCGGCACGAAAGGTATCGACCGAGAGATAAGTTTCGGGGAAGTATTGTAAAATGGACCGGATAGCAGGCTGTAGCCTGCTCCACTCTTCTTCCGCGGAGATGTCAGCTGCACCAGGCCTGCTGGAGTAGGCTCCTATATCAATAATGTCTGCGCCTTCCTGCAGCATCTTTTCCGTCTGTAATAAAATGCTCTTTTCACTCTGTTTCCGGCTGTTTTCATAAAAAGAATCAGGGGTTATGTTGAGTATCCCCATTACCCGGGGCTGCGACAGGTCGAGTAGATTTCCGGCCAGATTGAGTGTTTTTTTTATTGAAAATCCTGTATCTTTCGCTTTCAAAATTTCAGATTTAAAGACTTGAGAAGGAAGACGTGAGGCTGTGAAGAAATGTTGCTTTCCAGCTATAAGTCGCCAATCATTAACCATTTAATACCTTGGTAGAAAAAACCATCAGCGAATATAAAGAAGTTATAGAGGCTTGTAAAGCCATCTTTAAAAAGAAAACACAGGATTATGGTACCGCCTGGCGAATTCTTCGGCTGCCCTCCATCACCGACCAGATTTATATTAAAGCACAACGCATTCGCTCTATTCAGGAAAAGGGCACCCAAAAAGTGGCCGATGATATACCAGGGGAATTTGTTGGCATTATAAACTACTGCATTATGGCCCTTATACAGCAGGAGTTGCCGGCAAACGAGCAACTGGAAATGGAGTATGAGGAGCTGGAACCCCTTTACGATAAGTGGGTAAAGCAAACCATTGAGCTGCTGAGTAATAAAAACCACGATTATGCCGAAGCCTGGCGTAACATGCGCGTAAGCTCTATTACCGATATTATTTTAATGAAGCTGCTGCGGGTAAAACAGATAGAGGATAATCAGGGTCGTACGCTAATCTCAGAAGGAGTGCAGGCGAATTACCAGGATATGCTCAATTATGCTGTTTTTGCCCTTATCCTTCTAAACTTCAATCATCATGAATAAAGTACTGCACCTTTTTCGCTATCTGGTAGGGATATTATTTATTATTTCCGGCCTGATAAAGGTGAACGATCCGGTTGGGACGCAAATAAAGCTCGAAGAATATTTTCAGGTATTCGCCTCGGACTTCTCCGATGCATTCCTGATGCTGGTGCCATATGCTCTTATCCTTTCAGTCTTTTTGAGTGTGTTAGAGGTTGTGCTGGGTGTGGCGCTGCTGGTGCGGTTTAAAATGAAGCTGACCACCACTGTGCTGCTGCTCATGATTGTCTTCTTCACCTTCCTTACTTTCTTCTCTGCCTACTTCAATAAAGTAACTGACTGTGGCTGTTTTGGCGATGCGCTAAAACTAACTCCATGGCAAAGCTTTACCAAGGATATTGTGCTGCTGATCATGATTGGTGTGCTCTTCTTTTACCGGAACAGGCTGGAAAAACCTGAAGGGGAGAAAAAGGGGCTTTCGGCAGCTACTATTGCCGTTGTAGTTACCGCCATTCTTTGCACAGTTATTGGCTGGTATGCAATCGCCCACCTGCCATTTATCGATTTCCGGACGTACAAAGAAGGAAACAATATTGGAGAGCTGATGCAGCCAAGCGAGCCTTACCGCTATACTTATATTATGGTGAAGGACGGAAAGGAGTATGAGTTCGAAAAATACCCTGAGGCAACCGAAGGTTATGAGTACAAAGCCATAAAGCTTCAGAACCCGGAGGCACAGCCGGTAATTAATGATTTCTCGGCCTGGAATGAGGAGGGTGATTATACAGCCGAGCTGTTAAAGGGTAACAAGCTGCTGGTAATTGTGCATGCTGTTGATAAAGCCGAAACAGAACCCATGGCCGATATAAAGCAGCTGACCCAGCAGTTAGAGGGAAGTGCAGAGAGCCTGGTGCTGACCTCTTCCGGGGCGGCCTCTTTTGATGCCTTTCGGCACGAACAGCAGCTGGCGCTTCCGTATTACCTGGCCGATGCCACCCTGCTAAAAACCATGATTCGCTCCAATCCCGGCTTAATACTGCTGAAAGATGGGGTGGTGGTAAAGAAATGGCATTATAATGATGTGCCGGAAGCGGCCGAAGTGAAAGAACTCCTCCAGTAGTATGCTCAGATTTATTGCGAAGCGTTTAGGATATGGCTTCCTGGTTTTACTGGGAGTAGTGGGGGTGGTGTTTTTTCTATTTCATGCCCTGCCGGGCGACCCGGTAGCCATGATGGCCGGCCAGCGGACCGATGTGGCCACACGGCAGGCCATTGAGAAGGAACTGGGCCTGGATCAGCCCCTGGCGGTTCAGTTTTACCTTTACCTGAAGGATTTGTCGCCGCTGAGTATTCATGAAGATACGGCAGAGGAGCAGGAAAAGTACAGCTATATTCCCCTGCTTTCGCTTGGAGAAGATGAGGTGCTGGTGCTGAAAGGTCCATACCTGCGGCGCTCCTTCCAGACTAATAAAAAGGTTGGGGAGATACTCCTGGATAACCTGGAGGCGACGCTCTGGCTGGCACTTGCGGCCATGGTATTTGCTACTTTTTTCGGGGTAATTTTCGGGATGCTGGCTGCCTTGAGCCAGAACACTTTCTGGGACCATTTTCTGGTGATTATTTCCGTTTTGGGTATTTCCATTCCCTCTTTTGTATCGGCTATTATTATTGCCATGGTTTTTGGATATTACCTGAGCGACTATACCGGGCTTAATCTTACAGGCCAGTTATGGGTAAACCACCCGATTTATGGCAGAACGCTCCATATCGAGAACCTTATTTTACCGGCCTTTACTTTAGGGCTGCGCCCGCTGTCTATCATTACCCAGCTAACCCGTAGCTCCATGTTAGAGGTGCTTTCGCAGGATTACATCCGTACCGCCCGTGCAAAAGGGCTGCAGTATTACAAGGTAATTGTAAAGCATGCACTCAAAAATGCACTTAACCCGGTAGTAACGGCCGTTTCCGGCTGGCTGGCATCTCTTATGGCCGGTGCCTTTTTTGTGGAGTACATCTTCGACTGGAAGGGTTTGGGTTTTGTAACCTTAAAGGCGGTGCAAAGTCTGGATTTTCCGGTGGTAATGGGTGCAACTCTTTTTATTGCCTTAATTTTCGTACTGGTAAATATTGTAGTAGACATCTTTTATGCCTTGCTCGACCCACGCGTTCATTTAAGCTGAGAGGGAGAGAGGTATTTCATCACCATGCCTTATTAAGGCACGAACTACAGTAACGTCAATTCACAACCAAAAACAAGATTAAAGCCTTGACCTTAAAGCCTGCACATATTGTTTTAGTAGGAATGCCCGGAAGTGGGAAGAGCACGCTAGGTAAAATACTGGCTCGCGAACTGCACCTGCCCTTTCTGGACCTGGATAGTCGAATTGAGGAAAGGGAAGGTCAAAGTGTGCCGGCAATCTTTGGGGAGAAAGGAGAGGAATATTTCAGAAAGGTAGAACGGGAGTGTTTGCAGGAGGTGCTGGATTGGCCGGAGGCTGTTGTACTGGCAAGTGGGGGTGGAGCGCCCTGTTTCTTTGATAACATGGAGCTGATACGGAAGCAGTCGGTAAGCGTTTACCTGAAGGTTTCTTTTCCTGAGCTGGCCGAAAGGTTACTGACCGAAGGGGCGGAAAAGCGTCCCCTGCTGCAGGGATATACTGAGACTGAAAAGCTGGCCATATTCCTGGAAGAAAAGTTTGCCTACCGCCTGCCCTTTTATAAAAAAGCCAACCTGCACTTCCATAACCATGCTCAGGCAGATGTGCAGGAGCTGGTCGGGAAAATACAGGCCGGCCGACATAAGCAGAAATTTTAGAAAGTAAAGCCAGCAGTAAGTATGGCTGTTGTCTGGCGTTTGCCGATATTCACCAGTGGCGATTCGCTGCCAAGTGTATAAGGGTAATAATATTGCTGTCCGGTTTCGCGGGCAATGGCAAAGTCTACATAATAATTCCTGAATTTTAAACCGGCACCACCTGTCAGAATGTTGGAGTACCTGTCCATGCCATCCCTGTTCTGGTAGGGGTCGCCCTGTAAAGCATAACCGGCTCGTAGTCTGAAAATATCGAAGCGATATTCACCCCCTAATCGAAAGTTTACCACAGAAGTAAAATCATCCTGTATCGCCTGGTTATCTTCTCTTAAAGAGTTATCGTCATCGGTAAGGCGATTATTGCTGTAGTCGACGAATTCAACATCAGCCGAAATCAGGCCAGACTTTCCTACAAAATAGGCGGCTCCTAAGCCAAGCTTGCCCGGGGTGCGGAGCCTGTAATTAAATGCTCCTTCCCGGAAGTCGTAAGATTCGCCGTTAAGGTATACTTCTTCGTCCTCCTGTTCAGGTGTAAAATCGCTGATAAAAAGATCATTGTAATTAACAGTCAGTTCAGTAAAGCGATCTTCCTCTAGAGAATAGATAGTTGGGGTTTTATAGGTGACGCCAAGTGTTACATCCGGGAGGGCACGGGCAATAAATCCAAGAGAAGCATTAATACCGGAGCCTCTTACAATCTGCTCTTCAAATACATTAAAATAAGTAACATCATCTTCCGGCAGGTATTCTTCTGTAAAGTTCTTTTCCAGACGGTAATCTAAGCTGGTAAACCCTAATCCTGCCCCTATATAAAACCGGTCACTAATATTGCCTCCATAGGCAACGTTGAACTCATTTTGTGTTCCTGAACGGCTTACGGTTTCAGACTGCAGGTATTTGGCATCCTCTGTAGGATCATAGACAAAAGTGTAAAATGAATAAGGTTCTCCGGTTTCATCTACCGCTTCATAATCTCCCACAAGGTAAGTGCTGTAGGCAAGGTCTGTTAAAAGGTCCGGAGCGCCGCTAATATAATTTTCTTCCAGTACATCGATAAGCCCGTTATTGGCATTCTGGCCCTCATAGCTAAACTGGTCAGTGAAATTATTTGTCTGCTGATAGCTTAATGAAAAGTTTCCGCCCAGCCAGCCTTCAGTATTATCATTTTTTCCTCCGGCCAGTACCAGGCCTATATTGCTGATGTTGAAATCAGTATCGTAATTATAAGTATCCATGCCAAGATAAGTTGCATCATTGGCGCTGGAAAAAAAGCCGGGTGAAAGGGAGAATTCTGAGCGATTGTAAAATCCAAGTCCTGCAGGGTTGGTGTAGGCAGAGCTGATATCTCCGCCGAGGGCAACACCTATGCCTCCCATTGCCCTTATGCGGGCAGTGCCTGTAAGGCCAGTGCGGCTAAACAGCAGGGCTTCATTTGCATAACGAAAAGACTGGGCTATAACCTCCTGCAAGGGCAAAAGGGTAACTGCACTTAAGAAAATAAGTGTTAATATTTTTTTCATAAGAAAGTAAAAGTTGTTGGATTAAAAAGTGAAGGAAAAGGGGAGGCCTTTTCTAATTACCTCCCCTGCTTCTACTTCTTGTGTTATTGCTATTGCTGCGGGTATCGCTATCGTCGCTGGACGAAGAGCTGCGATGGCTTGGGGCACTGTAGCTTCGCTGTGCCGGGGCCGGAATGCTATAAGAGCGGCTTCTCCTGGGCGTAGCCGTAGAAGGGGCCGGAGCGGAATAGGTATTCCGCTCGCGGTATGAATTGTTATCCCTGCTGCTATTATAGCTGGGTTGTTCTATGCTGCTCTGCCTGTTATCATCTCTTCGGCGTGAGCGGGTATTATTGTCATTGTCATTGCTGCGCCGCTCATAAGAGGGAGAATTATCGCGTGAGCGGCTTGGAGTACTGCGCTCATTGCTACGCTCTCTTCTGTTATAATCATAGTCGCGGCGGCGCTCATTGGAGCGGGAATTGTTGTCGCGGCTCCTGCTTCTTTCGTAAGTAGGCGTTTCGCGACGCTCCCGTGTGCGGGTATTCCGTTCCGGCGCACTTCTGCGTGTATTGCGTTCATGGTTTCTCCAGCTTTCATCATTCTGGCGGCTTCTGCGTTCGTCTGGCGAAACTCTGCGGTTGTCCCTGTCAGTTCTGTAGTTTCTGTTTTCGTCGCTTCGGGTCCGGGTTCGAGTGCGAAGATTGTCGGCATCCATGCGAGCCCCACTGCGGGTAATATTTACCCTTTCGGCTACCGCACCACGCTGGCCTACTCCTAACTCACGGCTGGCAGAGCGAACGTTGCGGGGGCCATAATTAACATTACTGTTACGACCTTCGCCTACTACCACCACTGTATTCGGGTAATAAGAGCCCCAGTAGCCTCTTCTGCCGTAAAACCCATCGTAAAAGCCGTTTCTGTACCCATAGGCATAGGAGTTATGATAACCCCAGCTGTCAAATCCCCAGGGGCGATTCCAGTAAGAGGTGTATGAATAAGGGTTGTAATAAAAAGGATCGTAAAAGAAAGGATCATAAAAGCTGCCAAACCCATAGTTGAAACCGAAAGAAATCGAAAAACGGCTGTCCCATGGACGGCTCCAGTATGGATCGTACATCATCCATGGATCATAGAAGTTGCTTCCGCTATAGTAGTAGTTGTTATAAATGCGGGGAGCAGCATCCTCTTCATAATACTCATCTTCGTATCCCTCTTCCTCATAATATTCATCCTCGTAATAAGCTTCTGAATCATATTCATCCTCTGCATAATAATCGTCGGCGGCATCGGGATTTGTCTGGCGGGCAGAGGCGGGATCCTGTCCATTATAAATGGCACTTCTCTCAGCTCTGGCTTTTTCCTGCTCGGCGATGGCCTTAAGGCGTGCTTCTTTCCGTTCGTTGGCTATTTCTATCGCCATCTGCCGGTCTGCCGCCGTAAAGTACATATCATCGTACTCCACCCGACTGGCCGTCTGGCTGGTGCTGCAACTTGCCAGGAGCGCCAGGACAAGTGTAAAAGTGAGGGTATGGGTTATCGCTTTCATAATCTATCTGCCTTTCAGTTCAGTAGTAAAAATATACATATATTATTTAACGTGACACAGCTAAAAATAAGTTTTTTTCTCTCGAAAAACCTATATTTGATATCTGATATCATGAGAATTAATACAATAATCATACCAACTATAACAAAATGAGCAAAGGTTTACCAAAAAGAAGCGAAGATTATTCCCTGTGGTACAATGAGCTGGTAAAACGAGCCGATTTAGCTGAAAACTCTCCGGTGCGGGGCTGTATGGTCATTAAGCCTTACGGCTATGCTATCTGGGAGAAGATGCAGCAGCAGCTCGATAAAATGTTTAAAGATACAGGACATTCGAATGCTTACTTTCCCTTGTTCATCCCTAAATCCTACCTGAGCCGTGAGGCCAGCCATATCGAGGGCTTTGCCAAGGAGTGTGCGGTGGTTACCCATTACCGCCTGAAGAATGCAGAAGATGGCAGCGGAGTGATTGTCGATCCGGATGCAAAGCTGGAGGAAGAATTGATTGTTCGCCCTACCTCCGAAACGGTTATCTGGAATACCTACAAAAACTGGATTCAGTCTTACCGCGACCTTCCGCTGCTGATAAACCAGTGGGCAAACGTGGTGCGCTGGGAAATGCGTACGAGGCTCTTTCTTCGTACGGCTGAATTCCTCTGGCAGGAAGGGCATACGGCTCATGCCACCTCACAGGAAGCGGTGGAGGAAACCGTGAAAATAATGAATGTATATGCCGACTTCGCCGAAAACTGGATGGGGGTACCTGTTATCAGAGGACTTAAAACAGAAAGCGAACGTTTTGCCGGCGCTGTCGATACCTATTGTATAGAAGCCCTGATGCAGGATGGTAAGGCCCTTCAGGCCGGAACCTCACACTATCTGGGGCAGAATTTTGCTGAAGCCTTTGATGTGAAATATGCCACCAAAGAAGGCGGGCTTGAATATGTATGGGGAACCTCCTGGGGTGTAAGTACCCGCCTCATTGGTGCGCTTATTATGGCGCACTCCGACGACCAGGGGCTGGTGCTGCCGCCAAAGCTTGCTCCTATTCAGGTAGTAATTGTGCCTATTTACCGGAGCGATGAGCAGCTGGCGCAAATCAGCGAAAAGGCGCATAGTATAAAGGAAGCGCTCGAAGATTTGGGTATCAGTGTTAAATTCGACGACCGCGATACCCATAAGCCTGGTTTTAAGTTTGCCGAATGGGAGCAGAAAGGAGTGCCGCTTCGGATTGCTTTAGGCCCTAAAGACATGGAGAATGGGACCCTGGAGCTGGCCCGCCGCGACAATGGTACCAAAGAAACGGTTCCGGCCGATGATTCCCTGCCTAAAAGAGTAAAAGAACTGCTGAAGGAAATCCAGGAAGGTATATACAATAAAGCTTACCAGTTCCGCAAGGACAGTACCCATAAAGCAGACGATTACGATACCTTCAAGCAACTGCTGGACGATAAAGGAGGCTTTATCCTTGCCCATTGGGATGGTACAGCCGAAACCGAAGCACGTATCAAGGAAGAAACTAAAGCGACCATTCGCTGTATACCGCTGGGAGCAGAGGAAGAGGAAGGAAAATGTATCCTCACTGGTAAGCCCTCCAACAGGCGGGTGGTATTTGCAAGAGCCTATTAAACATAAGTTCTCCGGGAGCCCTGCCTGTGCGCAGGGCTTTTTTTATGCCTTATAGAAAATAAGGAATTAATTTGTAGATTTAGTGCAACAAAACAAGCTTTCGTAATGGTGCTGGAGTGGATTATTGTTATTTTTCTCATCCTGTTTGGCGTAGGCTTAATTATCGCGGAGATTATTATTGTTCCCGGTATGACCTTCGTGGGGATTTTAGGGCTTTTGCTGGCGGGAGCAGGTGTTTATATGGGCTTTACCAGTTTTGGTGAAACCGTGGGTTACTGGCTCATGGGTTTTAGCTTTGTTGTGGCCTTAGGTGCTATCTGGTACGGCTTACAGCATGATACCTGGGGGCGTTTTTCCCTGGAATCTACCAATAAAAGCCGCTTTAATGAAGAGATTGAGCATCAGTTAAAAGTAGGTATGACAGGAAAAACTGTTTCCGAGCTTCGTCCGCAGGGTAAAGCAGCCTTTGGGGATAAAATATATGAAGTCCGGACTTTTGGCCAATACCTGGAAAATGAAATGGAAGTGCGCGTTGCCAAAGTGGAATCGCTGACTGTTTATGTAGAACCTTTAAGCCTTTATAAATAAATTAATGGAAGGATTATCTTTAATACTCATCATTGTCGCCGTTGTTGTTGGCATCTTTATTTTCTTTTATTTCGTGCCGATCAATCTCTGGATTACGGCCCGCTTCTCGGGTGTAAAAATTAACCTCTTTGAGCTGGTTTTTATGCGGATCCGAAAAGTGCCGCCGCGTGTAATTGTTGATTCGCTGATTACTGCTCATAAAGCCGGCTTGAGCGATATTACCTCCAGCTCCCTGGAAACACACTACCTTGCCGGCGGCCACGTGCCTTCTGTTATCAGGGCACTTATTTCAGCTGATAAAGCAAATATCAACCTGACTTTTAAACAGGCAACAGCTATTGATTTGGCCGGCCGCGATGTATTTGAGGCCGTTCAGATTTCCGTGAACCCGAAGGTAATTAACACCCCTTCCGTGGCTGCGGTAGCGGCCGATGGAATTCAGCTGGTGGCTAAGGCGCGGGTAACGGTTCGGGCCAACATTCAGCAGCTGGTAGGTGGTGCCGGAGAAGATACCATTCTCGCCCGTGTAGGGGAAGGTATTGTTACCTCTATTGGTTCTGCCGCTACTCATAAAGCCGTGCTGGAAAATCCTGATAAAATAAGTAAACTGGTGCTGCAGCGTGGTCTCGATGCCGGAACGGCTTTCGAAATCCTCTCTATCGACATAGCCGATGTGGATGTGGGAGCCAATATTGGTGCGAAGCTGCAGATTGACCAGGCGAATGCCGATTTAAAAGTTGCCGAAGCCAAGGCGGAAGAAAGACGTGCCATGGCCGTAGCAGAAGAGCAGGAAATGCGCGCTAAATCGCAGGAAGCCCGTGCCAAGGTAATTCTGGCCGAAGCCGAAATTCCAAAAGCCATGGCCGATGCTTTCCGTTCCGGCAATCTCGGCATTATGGACTACTACAAAATGCAGAACATCCAGGCCGATACTGATATGCGCGAAAGCATCAGCGGCAATGACGAAGGCAGCAGCAATGCCAAACAAAATAAACTAAGAGGCGGTAACCAGGAGGGGGAGAATAGATAAAGGACATTCCTGTACAAATGCCGGCAAGAGCATTTGTACAGGAATTGTTGTCAACACAAGAGGTGAGAATAGCTGGGGTGATTGTGGAAGTATTGATAAAAGCGGCTGTAAATTCAGTTCCGGATAAATTTACAGCCGCCACTCCAGAAGGGGGTAACTTTTGCTCTCTTCACTATAGAGGAGAGGGTAAACTGCCAGGTTTTGCAGAACACTGATTAATGCAAAGAAAATCTTTTTAGCGAATAACCTTCCGCTCAATCTTTTCTCCCTCAGCGGATGCCAGGTACAGCTGGTTCAGTTCATCCCACAGCAGGATGTCGTACATCAGCGGAATAGTACTGATGCCCTCATAGTTGACTAGACCTTTCCTGCCATTCCGCTCCACCAGGAAATAGCCGTTCTTCAGGTCCTCGATATGGTCGTATTTTGCTGATAAGAGGGAGCGGGCATTTTTGTCGGTAATTCCCATCTGTCCATCTTTTACAATCAGGAAACGTCCGCTTTGTAGTGACTGAATCTTTTCGTATTCCGGCCGGATAATAACTTTTCCATTTTCATTGATAACCCCATAGGCGCCATTTTTGCGAATAATGGCCATTCCTTCTTCAAAAGGACCTGCCGCTTCGTAAAGAGGCTGAACCCTCAGGCGCTCCATCTTATCAATATAGCCCCACTGGCCCATGAGCTTGATTGCAGCAAAGCCGGCAGAGAACAAGCTAACACTATCATAGCGGTTGCTGATGCGTAAGCGGCCCTGTGTATCGACAAAGCCCTGCTGCCCTCCGATTTCAACCGCCAGAAAGCCCTCGCTCATGTCGAAGAGCTGGTCAAAAGTATCGGCCGACTCCGGAATGAAGCTCTTGCCGTCCCTGCTCAGAATACCTTTCCTGCCATTTTTCCTGGCCAGGAAGATGTCCCCTTCCTGTAGTTCCGAAATCCACTCATAGGTAGTGGGTGTCAGGCGTTTTCCATTGAGGTCGAACAAACCATACTGGAGTTGTTCGTTAATTTCCAGTAAGCCTCCCTCTACAGGCTTTAGCGCATGGGGAGTACGGAGGAGTTCTTTTCCCTCTTCATTGAGCAGGAGGTAGGCATTGGGTGTTCGTGCCACAAAGCGTGTGGGTGTTGCCATGCTGATATGCTCAGCCATCGGACGTACCTGCCACAGGCCTTCACGGTTTATGATTCCCATGCTTCCGCTGTAGCGGACGCGGGCATATGCCCCTTCGAAGGCATTAGTACTGTCGTAGCGGCAAATTAATACTTCTTTTCCCTGCTGGTCGATATAGCCCCAGCGGTCGTTTAGCTTTACCGGCATCAGGTCATCTTTTTGCGGAACAACGGCCCGGTAGGTTTCTCTGCTAACTTTCTTTCCATTAAAATCAAACACATGCCAGTACCACTCCCTGTTTACCCGAAGCCCTGCTACTATTGCCCGGTTGGTGAGTGCAATGGAGTCGAACTCTGCCGGCAAAAGATATTCGCCCGCCGCATTTATAACTCCAAAGCGACCTTTTTCTTCAATTTTTGCCACCTGCTTTTCCCGGCTGTCGTCAAAGGGGTAAATAAACATGGGGCGGTAGCCGATAAGCTGTTCCCACTTGCTATTCGTAAGGGCGGTCATGAGGGTTGGCTGGCCGGCGGCATTATAAAAGTTTATGCTGGTGGCCCAGCGGTCTTTTCCCAGGGGGCGGATGCTGTCGAACTGAAGCTCATTAAGGAGCTTGTTTTGCCCGTCAAGAATTTTCCAGTTCCGTAAATGAACGGCATCTACTGTGCTGTCGCTGCGGATAATAACATCTTTATAACGGGCATCGAGCAATATTTCCCCTTTTTTGTTGATAACACCCGCTTTTCCATTCTGGTAAAAGCGAGCCAGCTCTCCTTTAAAGGCCGTAATTGCCGCAAACTTAAAGTCCGTCTTTTGTTTGCCATCGCTGTCAAAGAGGGCTGCGGTACCGCTAAAGTTTTCTACCGAATAAAGTGTAAGGGCTACCGGAACAATATGGTTATAATCAATAGGAATGATTTTTTTATCGCGCTCCGAAATAACACCAGCCACTTTCTGGTGCTCCTGTCTGTCGAGGTAAGCGATGTACTGGTCCTGCAGCTCTGTATATAACAGGCTGTCGTACTTGGCCGGGATCAGTTCTTTGCCCTTCTGGTTAACTAATCCGTACTTGCTTCCTTCTCGCTTTATTAAAATTTTACGCTCAAGCTGATATAGCAGGTCGGGAATTACTTCGTAAGCAGGCTCAGTAGCGAAAAGGGAGCTGCTGAAGAAGGGGAGTATAATGAAAAGGAAGCCCTGTAGTACTCGTTTTTGCATGAAAATAAAGATTAGATGCAGCTGGACGGATTTCGACCACAACAGATAGCTGCGGCTGAAATGAAGATTGAAAGAGCTTATAAAATTAAGGCAGATTATTTAGAATTAATAATCTGCCTCTATCTTTTTTTATTCCTTTTCGGAGGGATGGTTTTGATTCTCAAGGTTAAACAGGTCGTTTAACACATCAATGAGGGTTTCGGCTTCGCCGCGCTTACAGGCTGCTTTCAGCTGTAGAACGGGCAGCTTCATAATCTTCTGCATCATGCTCCTGCTAACCATTTCCACTGCTTTGGCTTCCTTGCTGTTAAGATTTTTGAGATAGCGGGTCATTTCCTCCTGTCGAATCTGTTCCAGCGCATTCTTCAACTTATGGATGGTCGGGGAAACCATCATTTCTTTACTCCAGTCGTTGAATTCTTCGATGGATTCGGCAATTATCTCTTTTACCTGTGGAATGGCTGCCTTGCGTTTTTCCAGAGCTGCAGAGGCCTTACTTTCAATCTCATCTACATTGTAAAGCAGTACACCCGGAATATCTTCTGTGGAAGCTTCTATGCTGCGGGGTACAGACAGGTCAATCAGGAATTTGTGGCTCAGAATTTCCTGCTCTTCAATAAGGGCCTTGGTAATAAAAGGCTGATCGGCAGCTATGGAACACAGCACTACATCGGCTTCGGCAATAGCAGAACCAACCTCGCTGAAAGGAGTTGTTTGGAGGCCGCATTCATGGGCCAGCTCTTCGGCTTTTTCCATACTGCGGTTAGTGATGCGTACGCTGCCTCTTTCGAATTTGGCAAGGTTGCGGCAAACGTCGGTTCCTATTTCGCCCAGGCCAATTACCAGCACCCTCGGCTCAACTATATCGGCCGTAAGTTCATTAATGAGTTCCACCGCTGCATATGATACAGAAGCGGCTCCATCGCGGAAAGTAGTTTGCTGTACCACTTTCTTATTCGTAAAGAAAATGGTGTGCATGAGGCGGTGCAGGAACGGACCAGCCATATTTTCATCGGCCGACCATTGATAAGCTCTTTTTACCTGGTTGGCAATCTGCATATCGCCTACTACCTGTGCGTCCAGGCCCATGGCTACATGGAAGAGGTGGCTGATGGCCTCCTCCGGCTGAGTAAGCAGGTTAAAGTAAGCAGAATAGTCTGCAACATTTGCAATGTTCTTCTGAATTCCGAGCAGTTTAATAATGTCGCTGCTTAGATCTTCCTCGGAACTGTAGTATACCTCCGTACGATTGCAGGTAGAAAGTACCAGTACATCTGTTGCCATGGTGTAATCAGACAGCAGGTGCAATAAACCCTTGCAGGCCTCTTCACTCAACGAAACAAGCTCCCGTATTTCAAGCGGGGCTTTTTTGTAAGATAAACTAACTGCTTTAAAATGGTTTTGCATGCCTTATAAATTCGCTGACAAAATTAAGTGATAATGCGCTGAAAGTAAACTGCCTGTTAAACTCAAGTCCTTATTTAGAACAGTTTTAAATAATTTTATCTCCAGTTTCAGTGTCCTAACATCAAGATAAAGTGCTTAGTTCTGCTGTCTTCCGCACAGGAGGCAGCTTTCCGCGCTCTGTTTCCAGTTTCCTTACTGCAAAAGTACAGCAGGGAAGGAGGGTAAAAAATGACCTTCATCAGTATTTATAAAAATTGCGCAGGAAAAAAGCAGATGTTCGTCAGCTTTTCCGGCAAAGTATAGGGCTACCTGCTTTAAAAGAGGCTTTTGTTGCCGATACTATTTGTAAAAGATTCTTTGTTTTACAAAAGAATTGCATCTATTTTCGGGATTCTCTTTCCTGTATTTTACAGTGCAGGAAAATGGAGCACTTAATACTGCTCCTATACCTTAATCATTCAAGTTATTATTTTACGTAAATGAGCGCAAACAACGAATCCTGGGGAACCCGTGTGGGCCTGATTTTAGCCATGGCAGGGAATGCTGTCGGGCTTGGCAACTTCCTGCGTTTTCCGGTACAGGCCGTGCAAAATGGTGGCGGGGCCTTTATTATCCCTTATCTGATCTGTTTCCTGGTAATGGGTATTCCGTTATTGTGGATAGAATGGTCCATGGGGCGCTACGGTGGCCGCTTCGGTAACCACTCCACCCCTTTTATCCTCGACCAGATGACCCGCCGCAGGTTCTGGAAGTATTTCGGGGCCTTTGGTATCTTCACCAACATTGCCGTGGCCGCTTATTACTGCTATATTGAGAGCTGGACGCTGGCCTATGTATTCCACTCTCTCATGCAAACCTTTGCCGGCCTAACGCAGGGCGAGGTAGCCGCTTTTTTTGACCGTTATACTACCATCACCTCTGCTACTACAGGTGTACCTTATGAATCGGTGGTATTTTACATCCTTTGTCTTGTTCTCAATACCTACATTCTGAGCCGTGGCCTGAGCGGAGGGGTAGAAAAGGTAGCTAAAGTAGGCGTTCCGCTCCTGATTGTATTCGGCGCTTTCCTGGCCGTTCGTGGGTTTACCCTTGGCGATGCCGGTGCGCCTGAAGGCTGTACCGACTGTAACTCTTACCTTGGCCTTAACTTTCTGTGGGAACCTCAGTTCGACTCGCTTCTTGACCCGACCGTTTGGTTGGCTGCGGCCGGCCAGATTTTCTTTACACTTTCTGTAGGTATGGGTACTGTACAATGCTACGCCTCTTATATCCGTAAGAATGATGATATTGCCCTGAACTCCATGTCTGCCGGCTGGATGAACGGTTTTGTGGAAATTGTTCTGGGTGCTTCCATCGTTATTCCGATTGCCGTAGGGTACCTTGGCCTTGATTGGGTAAAGGAAAATGCAGGTTTTGCCATGGCTTTCCAGACCATGCCGTTCCTGTTCGACCAGTGGGGTACGGCCCTTGCAACGCTTGGAGGGGTAGCCTGGTTTGGCCTGCTCTTTTTCGCCGGTATTACCTCTTCCCTCGCCATGGGTACCCCATGGATGGGCTTTATGGAAGATGAGTTCGGCTGGAAGCGTGAAAAAGCAGCCTGGTCTTTCGGTGGTCTTGTATTGCTAATGGGTCTTCCAACGGTATACTTTTATAATGAAGGCGTACTGTGGGAGTATGATTACTGGGCAGGAACCGTTTCGCTGGTAGTATTCGCCCTTGCCGAAAGTATTATTTTCGCTTATATATTCGGCATTAATAACGGCTGGGAAGAAATTAATCGTGGAGCAGACATTAAAGTCCCTGCCATTTTTAAACCACTTATTAAATTTGTTACCCCTATTTTATTGTTAGTGGTGTTCCTGAGCAGTCTTGTTACGCCTGTAAACGGCGACTGGGGCAGGGCTTTCTCCGGCGACTGGGAACTTGACGATAACAGCATCATCGGTAAAATTACCAATCAGGGCTTCGATGCCAACCGCGAATACTTTGCCGACCACTTCGAGGCAACGGTTCCGGGAGAAATTGTAGCCATTGAAGAGGGGCCCGAAGGAGAAACAGTGGTAGCAGTAGCACAATTGCTGCCTTACCACCGGACTGCTACAAACGAAGCAGAACCGGTAATGGAAGCCAGCCAGCTGGGTAACCTGGAAACTTTCGATTCCCTGACCGTGGTGCAGACCTATAAATTTGAACCGGAAAACGAAATTATCGTTAGTGTAGGCGATGAGGTGGAGGTGAGGGAAACCATTGCACTGGGCGATTTTACGAACCCCATCTTTTACATTGATCTGGCTAAAATATTATTAACCCTGCTCTTTGTCTTTATTTGCGCCATTATTTATGTGGCTACTGTAAGAAGAGAAAAACAACCTGAAAGGAGATAAATTATGAGTACTTCAGCTATTATTACCATGGTGCTGGTGCAGGTATCAGTTACCATTATTACAGCTTACTTCTTTATGAAGGTCCTTCGCACACCGCCTAAGCCGGAGCCGAACTCCTACGATGAGGAGTAGGAGCTAAAGGATAAAACTAATCCATGAAGGCCTGTGTAGTTCTTCCGGTGGACATTACACAAAGCCCCTGCCTAACAATGTGGGGGCTTTGTGTTTAAAAGGTGTACCCAATTACCACAGCCACTAGAAGAATAACCAGAAACATCCAGAATATACCACTAAGGGTAGCTACTCCAATGCCAAAATCTTTTCGGGAGGCATTCTCGTCCATTCCATTGTCGCTGGCCGAAGTTTCGGTATTTGCTGGCGGGGAAGGCATAGCTGACAGAAGCAGGGCAACGATGATGCCAATAAACAATAAAGGTATCCAGGCAATTCCCCAGTAAACCGGCCCGAATGGGCTCACCCACAGGCTGGCGGCCCAAATGGAAAGAAAAAGCACAACGAAGAAGGTCCAGAAGTTTCCCCAGGGTCCTTTTACTTTCAGTACAAAGTAAAAAATAAGAGCAATGGCCACTGCAGTGAGAATGACCCCTGTTATAGCACCAAAAGTTTCCATGGTTCAGCTTATTTAGGTTAAAAATGTGTTACTATATGTATACGTGTTACAGCCAAATTGTTCATGCCGGGTTCCATAACAAGTTTAGTTGCTGGCTTAAAGAATTGCCGTTTATTTCTCTGGTCAGGGAAAGAGTCTCATCAATCCTCTATTTTTCAGGTACTTATCGTGCATGACCAGCCTGGCCTTTAGAATAGCAGCCAAATTTTCTAACGAAAAGAACATTTAAATGAAGAAGCGGTTTATCTCTTATGCTTCAGCGGCTGCTTCGGTATACCAAAATCTTCTTCAACTTCAGTAATGCAGAAGCCAAAGGCTTTTTGCTGATGGTAGGATTGCTGTTTGCTTACTTCCTGGGCTTCCTGCTGTATCGTCAGCTGCCTGCGGAGGGTTATACCTCCTTTCAGCAGGACCAGGCGCTCCTCGATAGCCTGCTGCTGCAGATGGAGGCCGCAGAACAGGAAGCTCCCTTGCAGTTTGCCGGGTATGATAGCAGGCAGGACTGGAAAAAGGAGAAAGAAGCTGCCAGCCTGCCTCGCCTGTTTATTTTCGACCCGAACAAGGTATCTGTCGATAGTCTGCAGTTGCTGGGTATGCCTCCATGGCTGGCCCGCCGCGTGGCCAACTTCAGGGAAAAAGGAGGAAAATTCAGGAAAAAAGAAGACCTGATGATTATTTACGATATGCCCGACAGTCTTTACCAAAAGCTGGCTCCATTTATTCACCTTCCGGCAAGCCTTACTGCCACTAAGAAGCCTGCAGAAACAGCCGGAGAGGAGGCGCGGCCGGTGTATAAGGAGAAGAAACTTACTGCCTTTGATCTGAACGAGGCCGATAGTCTTTTGCTGCAACAGTTAAAAGGAATTGGGCCGGTGCTGTCTTCGCGCATTGTTCGTTTTCGTGAAAAGCTGGGAGGTTTTGTGTCCCTCGATCAGCTGTCGGAAGTGTGGGGGCTCGATAGTGCTGTGGTACAGGACCTCAGGCAGTATGTTTTTATCGAAGAGAACTTCCGTCCTGCGCAGCTCAATATCAATGAAGCCAGCCAGGAAGAAATAGCGACCCATCCTTACTTTTCCCCGCTACAGGCACGCCTCCTGTATGCTTACCGGCAGCAGCATGGTCCTTTTCAATCCGTCAACGATTTGTTAAATATTCATACATTCGATTCTTCATTTGTCCGGAAAGTTGCACCTTACGTAAAGGTAGAGTAGGTGGGCCTGGATTTGGATAAAGGTACTGTAAGCTTTATTTTACCTACTGTTTAATAATTACTCAAATGCCTCCTAAGCTGCATTTTAAGCAGTGGAGTAGAGAGGCTGACGGATTTTACCTTATATGGAACAGCTGCTCAGGCAATATCTTCGCAGGCTCACGAACCTTACCGGCAACAACCGCTCTATTCTGTTGCGGAAGCTGCTGGCCGATCAGTTTATTGATCTGCACGACATGGACTTCTTGCACGATCAGCAAACAGCTTTCCAGCTTATTGAACAACTAATTGCCCGAACATCTGCTATTACCCTGGGGCCGGTGGCCGACAGCAGGCATAGCGCTGCCAATGTGGTGAGCAGGAAGCTCAAAAAGCTCCAGCGGATCAATCGGTTTATTTATGACGAAAGAGGCTCAAAAGACCTTTATGTGGGCTGGCCGTTCGTTCGGGGCCAGCTGGCCGATGGCACGCTCATTCGCTGTCCGCTCCTCTTTTTTCCGGTAGATATCGTTGAGGAAGACAGGCAGTGGAAAATGCAGCTGCGGCAGGATGTAAGCATATCGCTGAACAAGAGCTTTCTGCTGGCTTACGCCCACTTTAATGAGACAAGTATTTCGGAAGAGCTCTTTAGCCTTACTTTCGATGATTGGGAAACCGACAGCCGCGAGTTCAGGACTCAATTGTACAAGCTGTTCCGTGACCAGCCGCCGGAGATCAATTTTAATCAGGAAATTTTCATCGATAAACTCATTCCTTTTCAGGAATATAGCCGCACCCAGCTGGAGGAGGAAACAAAGTCTGGTGAGTTGAAGCTATATCCGGAGGCAGTAATTGGAATTTTTCCGCAGGCAGGTTCTTATTTTGTGCCGGATTACAACCACCTGCTCAGGCAGGAAAAGATACAGAGCATCGAAGATCTTTTTGTCAGCCGAATTCAGCGCGAAGAGCGGGAGCAGCTCTCCGGGCCGGCAGCTTCCCCGGCCGCACAGCACGAAGAGCTGAGTAATATACGGGAGGAAACCATTTTTGCCCCATTTCCGATGGATGCCAGCCAGGAAGCAGCCATCCGGGCTATAAAAGCCGGCCGATCCCTCGTAGTTCAAGGACCTCCGGGTACCGGAAAATCGCAGCTTATTGCCAATGTAATGGCCGACGCCATGGCCAAGGGAAAGCGGGTGCTGTTGGTGTCGCAAAAGAAAGCCGCGCTCGATGTGGTACACAAACGGCTCGACCAGAAGCAGATTGTTGATTTTGTGGCTTTGGTGCACGATTTTAAGTGGGACAGAAAAAAAATATTTGAGCAGATTGCCCGCCAGGCCGACCGGGTGCCGGAATATAAAGACCGTAACTATGGGCTGGATACCATTCAGCTGGAACGGAAATTCCTGCAGACCAGCCGTAGAATCGAACAGATAAAAGAGGAGTTACGGGAGTTTAAGCATGCCCTTTTCGACGATACCGAATGTGGCCTGCCGGTAAAAGACCTTTACCTGAGTTCTGATAAGAAAGGACCGGTGGTGGACCTGCGCCAGGAGTACAAAGACTACCCTTTTGCAGCCACCGAAGATTTTATCCGGAAGCTCAAAACCTCCAGGCGGCTGGCTGCCAGGCTTAACCAGCCGAATTACCCATGGCGCGAGCGCCTTTCCTTTGGCAGCTATGGTGTGGCTGACCAGCAGAAAATACAGGATGTCATCCTGGAAGTGCAGCCTTTTCAGGAACAGTTAAGTAAACAGCTGCAGGACCTCCTGCAGTCTGAGGTGAGCTTTGAAACCGCTGTTTACCTGTTAAACAGAAGAAAACAGTCCGATGAACTGCTGGAGCTTTTACAAGATCCTGCAGTTTATGAGTGCTTCCGGCATATGGTGGGTTTTAAACAATCGGCCATCGATGGGGAGTGGTTAGCTGGTATGGAAAGAAGCCTGCTGCAGTGCTTTGTGGGAGAAGGGCCTGAGTTAAGCCTGAATACCGGAGACCTGGGAGATTTTCAGGAAATACTGCAGCGAAGAATAGCTGCCCGGCGCAGCATTCTCAGGTGGGCCTCATGGCGCTACCTGGGCAAAGAAGAGCAAAAGGTGCGCAGGGTGCTGGTTACAAATAAACTAAAGGGGAGTAGCCGCGAAATGGCGATACTGGAACAGAAGATTGACAACCGCCTGAACCTGGAGCATAATCTCACCCAGCTAAAAGAAACTCCCTGGCTTTGGCAGGTGCCGGAAACCTACCAGAAGCTGGACTTTCAGCAATGGTTTGCTATTCAGAAAAATGCTATTGCGGCCCTTGAACTTTTTTACCAGATCCGGGGCTATGGCCACTATTTTAACGTGCGGAAGATCAGCTACAAAGAGCTTAAAGAGAAAATAGAAGCGCTCTATATTTTACTGGCGCAGGTACCAGAGGCAAGGGAGCGATGGCTGCAGTATTTAAGCCCCATGCAGCTGGAGCAGCTGCTTCAGACCGAAGGATATGCCGAGCAGCTAATGAATAGTCTGGAAGAGGACTTTGACTTTATTGCAGAGTTCGACCGGATGCAGGAGTCTCTTTCGGAGGAAGAGCGCTCCCTCATCAGAAAGTTAATTTCAGCGCCCGGGGCAGCAGGAGAGGAGCAGGTAGTGGCGCTGTTTGCAAACAGCCTGAAGATTGCATGGATTAATCATATTGAAGCCAAGTACCCGGTTTTACGATCTGTAAGTACACAAAGCCTTCAGCAACTGGAAGAAGAGCTGCGGCAGTGTATAGAAGAAAAAGCATCCGTGAGCCAGGAAATGTTGCTCATGAAAGTGCGGGAGCAAACTTACCAGGAGCTTGAGTACAACCGCCTGAACAATGTGGTTACTTACCGCGATTTGCGGCACCAGGCAGGGAAAAAGCGCAAAATATGGCCCCTGCGCCGCCTCATTCAGAATTTTGGCGAAGAACTACTGCGCCTGGTCCCCTGCTGGATGGCCTCTCCGGAAGCGGTATCGGCCATTTTTCCGATGGAAGAACTATTCGACCTGGTTATTTTCGACGAAGCCTCTCAGTGTTATGTCGAGAAAGGGCTGCCGGCGATGTACCGGGGGCGCCAGGTGCTGATTACGGGCGACAGCAAGCAATTGCAGCCCAGCGATATTTACCAGGTGCGATGGGAAGAGGAGGACGCGGAAGAAAGCGTGGACCTGGAGATAGATTCTCTGCTCGACCTTGCCGACAGACACCTGATGCAGATTAAGCTGAAAGGCCATTACCGCAGCATGGCCCCGGAGCTGATCGATTTTTCTAACCGCCACTTTTATGAGAATACCCTCCAGATGGTTCCGCAGCGGGAAATCGTCAACAAGAAGAAAGCCGCTATTCGCTTTCAAAAAGTGGAAGGGGTGTGGGAAGATCAAATGAATAAGCCAGAGGCAGAAGAGGTGGTTCAGCTGGTTATGCAGCTGATAAAAAAAGAGAAGGATAAATACTTTCAGTCGGGGCAGGAGGGCAAAGCCTGGTATGAGCCTAAATCAATAGGGGTACTTACCTTTAACCTTCGGCAGCAAAACCTTATCCAGGACCTGCTGGAAGAAAAAGCCCTGCAGGAGAACCTCCTGTTGCCGGAGGATCTGTTTGTGAAAAACATTGAAAATGTGCAGGGTGATGAGCGCGATATAATTGTGTTTTCCGTTGGTTATGCCCCCGATAAAGAAGGCCGCATGAGCATGCACTTCGGCAGCCTGAATATGGCGCAGGGCGAAAATCGTTTAAATGTGGCGGTTACCCGTGCCCGCCATCGTATTTACGTGGTGAGCAGCATCTGGCCGGGAGAGCTAAAAACGGAAAACAGCAAAAATGCGGGGCCGCATTTATTTAAAAAGTACCTGGAGTACGCGCTGGAAGTGTCGGAAGGAAAGTATCTGCCAGTGCCCAACCAGCCTGCTGCAAAAGGCTTTGGCCTGTACCTGAAAGACTACCTGAAGGAAATGCCCGAAGATCCTGCTTACCTGCTCGAGGAGCGCCAGCCTTTTGCCGACTTAACCGCCCTGAAAGATGGGAAGTATGGCGGAGTGGTATTTACCGACGATGCCCAGTATTTTGCACAGCCCTCCCTAAAAGAAATTCATGTATACCGGAAGCAGGAGCTGGAAGAGAAGCACTGGCGCCACCTGTTTGTATATAGCCGGGAGTACTGGCAGGACCCCGTCGGACTCCGGGAAAAGTTAAACCGTTTTATGCACCATTTATAAATGTTCAGGCAAAAACTCATCGGCCTCCTCCTGTTTGGCTATACCCTCTTTTGTAACTGCCCGGCCGACTGGCCTGAGGGAGAAGAGGTGGTGGAACCTGCTGTAAAAGGGTATGCCGTAGATGCTATTGCACGGCTGCCCCCATCTCTAAAGGAAAGTTCCGGTTTGCTGCCTGCTGGCAATGGCACCTTCTGGACCATGCTCGATGGAGGAAATCCTTCTACACTGTACCGTATTGGACCCGATGGAAGTTTAATCGATTCGCTTCCTCTGCCTTTACCCAACCATGACTGGGAGGATCTGGCAAAAGACCCGGCCGGGAACATTTATATTGGCGATTTTGGCAATAACCTCAGCAACCGTAAAAATCTCCGTATTTTCCGTCTTTCTCCTGATGGTGCGGATATAGATACCATTTCTTTTACTTATCCGGATCAGCAGACTTTTCCTCCGCAGGAAAAGAGCGAGCGGAACTTTGACAGCGAAGCCCTGATTTGGATGGGCGGTCGGCTTCACCTCTTTAGCAAGTCGTATGGAGATAAGGTTGTAAGGCATTACAGCCTGCCTGACACGGCCGGAAATTATTCGGCCCAGCTGGAAGAGAAATTACCGATGAAAGGCCTGATTACCGGGGCCGACATACGGCCTGACGGTCAGGAACTTGCGCTCCTCTCTTATGGAAAACTGTACCTTTTTAATGTAACGAAAGAAGGTCAACTGCTGGAAAATCCCTCCGGCTGTATCAACCTCTCCGGCAGGGGGCAGACCGAAGGAATTACCTATATAAATAACAGTCATCTGTTACTGACGAATGAAAAGGGACGGCTATTTTATGTGCATAAAAGATAAAAAAAGGCAGGTGTAATATATGCCGTTACAATTGCTCTCCTGATGGCCGGTAATTGATTAAAATTACAGAAAGAAAATCGAATATGATGAGAGCATCAGGAATCTTCATCCTGGTATTTTTTTGCTGGATAAAGAGCTTTTCGCAGGATTCACTCTCAGGCCTTGGGAAGGCGATAATTGATAGTGACAGTATTCATAAATACAACCAGCTTTCCAGCGAGCTCCTGGGCCGGGAGCCGGAAAAGGCTTTAGACTACAGCAACAAAGCACTAAGCGCTGCTACCATACTTAACTTTAAGCCTGGCATGGCAAAGGCAATGGCTAACCTGGGGCAGCTTTACCTGGATAAAGGAGAAACCAGTACCGCCCTGGAGTACTTTAACAACTATTACAGGCTCAGTCTTGAGCTGCAGGACAGCTTGCTGCTGGCCGATGCCTACTGCCAGTTAGGAGGGGTATATCGCCGGCAGCAAATATACCAGACGGCTCTTTCTTATTATTATGATGCTCTTTCCATTGCAAAGGAAAAGGATTATGAGGGTATATTAAGGCAGTGCTATAACCAGCTGGGTGGGCTGTACTACTTTAAAAAGAATTATAGGCTTGCCAACCGTTACTTCTTCAGGAGCCTCCATTTTATTAATCCCGAAACAGATAAGGCTGAATATGCTGCTGCCCTTAATAACATTGGAGTTGTCTATAAAGCCGATAAGCAGTACCGGAAATCGTTAAGTTACTTAAAGCAGGCCCTTACTCTTTTAGAAGAGCTTAAAAATACGCGCGACCTGAGCGTAGTAATGATGAATATCGGCGAAATTTACCAGGTTTATAATGATTATGATCTGGCGGAGATGTATTTCAATAAGGCGCTGGAGGCAGCCCGGAAGGTTAAGGCTGTGGACAGGATTGTAGAGAGCTATGAGTACCTGGCAGGTTTAATGGCCGAAAAGGAAAATTTTAAGCTTGCCTACGAGTACCAAACCTTGTATGCAGCTTATAAAGATACCCTTGCCCTTAATGAGCAAAGAAATCGCCTGCAGGAATTGAGTAAGAAACTGGAGGTAGAGAGGCAGGAGCAGTCTTTTAAGCAGCTGATGAAGGACAAGGAAATAGAACTGCTGAACAAGGAATTTAAAATCAGCAAGCTGGAGGGCATTCGCAAAAACCACCTGATATACCTGTCAGGCATCATTTCCATGCTGGTTACGCTGCTGGCCCTGGTTTTTTATAGTGGAAACAGAACGAAGCGAAAGCAAAACGAACAGCTGGAAGACCAAAACCGTCGAACGCATTTCCACAACAGGCAGCTACAGGAGGTTAATGAAAAGCTAAAGCAATCGGAACACGAGCTGAGGAGCCTGGTTGAGACTAAAGATAAGTTCTTCAGCATTATTTCGCACGATCTGCGGGGGCCACTGTATACACTTTCCGGTTTTATCCAGATTATGAAAAAGGATATCGGTGTGTTTACGCCAGCGGAGTTGAGCCGCTTTTCGATACAGATGGAGCGTTCCCTGCAGGGGACCACTGCTTTGCTCGATAATCTTTTTCAGTGGGCTTCCAGCCAAACCGGTCTGATTGAGTTCGCTCCTGCGGAACTGAAGCTTAATAAGGTGGTCGAGGAAAATAAGCAGCTGCTTCAGTCTGCGGCCGACCTGAAGGAAATCAGTCTCATTAATTCCGTACCTCCGGATTTGTCTCTGACGGCTGACATACAGATGATGCGCCTGGTGTTGCGTAATCTTATGGCGAATGCCATTAAGTTTACAGAAAAGGGGGGCTGGGTGAAGGTGCAGGTCCGGGAGGCAGAAGAGGAAACCATTATTTGTGTTGAAGATAATGGGATCGGGATGAGCAAAAAGGACCAGGATGGGCTGTTCAGGCACAAAAGAATTCCATCCCAAAGGGGTACCGATAATGAAAAAGGGAGTGGTTTAGGGTTGCTACTCTGCAAAGAGTTTGTAGAAATGCATAAAGGAAGCCTTCGTGTGCAATCTTCTGAAGGAGGGGGTAGCATCTTCTGTATTCATATCCCTAAGGTGGCCTGAAAGTTTACTGTCCACTTATTTCATGGTGCCTGTTGGTGGGGCAGGTAATCAACTTCCGGAAAGCACTCCTCCAGAAAAAAAGCTCCGGCTCCATCTTAGGTGGTGCCGGAGCCGGTAACTTTTTCCTGTTTAGCCGAAGGATTTTACTCTTCTTCCGGAGCAATGTCCTTTTCTACACGTACGCCAACAGACATAATGGAGGGGAGGTGGTTGTTGACCATTACCTTGTCGCGCATTTTGTGTTGCACTTCAATTAAATAGGTGCCTGGTTCAGGAAAACGGAAGCCGTCCAGCACTTTCACCTGATGATCAAAAATATCTCCCAGTCCATCGCCATAGGGCTTCCCTGTCTTTGGGTCGAACAATTCGATATTATTGAGGTCGCTGGTAAGCACCCTTCCTGTAGAATCCTGTACCTCTATCCGGAGGTATAGATTCTGGGTCGGGAAGTCTACGCCATTCCGGATATTATAATAAACATTATAAGGGATGGACGCATCGGCTATCTCCGTCTTAAACTGTAAGACAGAATCTTTATGCCAGGTATGGTCGGCAATATCAATGTTCTGTTCAAACACCCGCTGTTCGTCGCAGGCATAGAGCCCTGCGAACATCAGTATACCAAAGGCAAATGTCCTAACGCTTCTTCTCATTTTTCTGGTTCGCTTGGTCTTTGCGTGGTCCTTTACTCTTTCTTTTTTTCTTGCGCTTCGTACTTTTCGACTTTTTCTCAAAGCGCTTATCAAGCGTTTCGAGGTCGTGGTTCAGGCTTTTGAACTGTTGTTCCGGATCGGGCAGCTCATTTTCCAGTAAGGTGGCAGGCACTAAGTCTCTGCTGTTCATTTCCAGAATTTCCTGCACACGGCTGGCAGGCACCGGGTGCCACTGGTCATCGCCGGCAAAGCCAAACCACATTGTTTTCCGGAAGATATCGGTTTTCTGCAAAACGGCGGCTCCTCTGGCTGTGCGCAAGGGCTGGTTCACTGATGGTATATCCTCCAGTGCATCCATATAGGTTTCGAGCTCATAATTGAGGCAGCACTTCAGGCGCCCGCACTGTCCGCTAAGCTTGCTTGGGTTCAGCGAAAGGTTCTGGTAACGGGCCGCTGTGGTACTTACACTTTTAAAGTCGGTAAGCCAGGTGGCGCAGCAGAGTTCACGGCCACAGGAGCCGATGCCGCCCAGCCTGCCGGCTTCCTGCCGCAGGCTGATTTGCCGCATTTCTACCCTTAGCTTAAACTCACCGGCCAAAAGCTTAATCAGCTGGCGAAAGTCTACCCTGTCGTCGGCAGAGTAGAAGAAGGTGGCTTTGGTGCCATCGGCCTGGTATTCTACTTCGCTGAGCTTCATTTCGAGCCGGAGGTCGCGGATAATTTCGCGGGTACGATAGAGCACGGCCATTTCCTTGCTTTGCAGCTCTTCGTATTTTTCAAGGTCTTTAGCGGTAGCAATGCGGTAAATGCTGCGAACATTGTCGTCATTCCTGATTTTCCGCTTCTGCATTTGCAGTCGAACGAGTTCTCCCTGCAGTGAAATGTGGCCGATGTGGTGCCCGTTGGGTACATCTACCACCACGGCATCGCCGGTAGTGAGGTCTATCTGGTGGGTGTTTCTGAAGAACTCTTTACGTCCGCCCTTAAATCTTACTTCGGCAACGTCAAATTTATCGATAGCCGGCATATCCATATTGGAAAGCCAGTCAAAAACATTCATTTTATTGCAGCCGCCTGTCTGGCATCCGCCATTGCTGCGGCAACCGGCTACTTTTTCGCCAGTGCCGGTACTGCACGATTTACATCCCATTTCAATCTATATTAAAAATAAACCCGCCGGATTGTCCGGCACAGCTTATTGAAGTGTATACTATGAATCTATCTATAAACCCCTTCCGGCGCCGGAAGTAAAACACTTCTGTAGGGCCGGGTAAAGGGGCGCTAATCTTATAAAAGAACACAAAATATCAGGAATATTAGCAATAATCCCGGACTTTCCAAATTAAAGGATTACATCCTGCCCGATATCTCTTCTGTAATACCTGTTTTTCCAGTTAATTTTTTCCACCTGCTGGTACGACTTTTCCAATGCCTCCTTCAGTGAATCCCCTAAGCCTGTAACGGCCAGTACTCGCCCGCCATTGGTATGGAGCTTTCCATCTTTTTCAGTGGTGCCTGCATGGAAGACCATGGTATCTTCTGTCGCAGTCTCTTCCAGTCCGCTTATCGGATGCCCCTTTTCATAGGCTTCCGGATAGCCTCCTGCCACCATCACCACCGTGGTGGCGGCTCTTTGCAGCGTATGGATCTCCTTCTCATGCAGCTTGCCGATGCTCGTGGCAAGGAACAAATCAACCAGGTCGTTTTCAATGCGCGGAATAACCACTTCGGTTTCCGGGTCGCCCATGCGCACATTGTACTCAATAACGAAAGGTTCGCCTTTTACCTTCATTAACCCGATGAACAGAAAGCCCATAAACGGAATACCTTCCTGTTGAAGCCCGGTAATGGTACGTTTTACCACCCGGTCCTCGACCATCTGCATAAAGTCTTTATCGGCAATATGCACTGGCGATACCGCCCCCATGCCGCCGGTATTCAGGCCGGTGTCTTTTTCGCCTATGCGCTTATAATCTTTGGCTTCGGGGAGGATGAGGTAATCTTTTCCATCGGTTAACACAAAAACCGAGAGTTCCGTGCCATCAAGGTACTCTTCTATCAGCACTTTTTTTCCGGCTTCGCCAAATTTCTCCTGCATCAGCATTTCCTGCAGCGCGTCTTTGGCTTCATCGGTTTGCTGGCAAATGAGCACCCCCTTGCCTGCCGCCAGCCCATCGGCTTTTAATACTACCGGGGTTGGAATTTCTTCGAGATAGTTCAGTCCCTCTTCAAGCGTTTCTTTGGTAAATGTTTTGGCACGGGCAGTAGGGATCTTGTGGCGAACCATAAAGGCTTTGGAGAAGTCTTTGCTTCCTTCCAGCTGCGCTCCTTCCTTGCCAGGGCCTATTAAGTGAATGTGCTGTAGCTCTTCGTCCGCCTCAAAAAAATCGCGGATGCCGGCTACCAGCGGCGCTTCGGGCCCTACAACAACCAGTTCTATCTTTTTCTCGATTACCTGCTTTTTAATTCCTTCAAAATCAAGCGGGTCGAGCGGAAGGTTATGTGCCATGCCAGCGGTGCCTGCATTGCCGGGAGCGACATACAGCTGATTACACAAAGCGCTTTGGCTGATTTTCCAGGCAAGGGTATGTTCGCGTCCGCCTGATCCGATGATGAGAATATTCATGAGGAATCCTTTTTAGGGCTTAAAAGTCAGGTTATGTAAAATAAAAAAGCAGGCTCTCGATTTTAGCGCCGAGCCTGCTTCAAAATTAAGATTTATGCTTTAATTGGCATATTCCGACAGAAATTTAATTCGCATCAGCCGTAGTTCTTCTTCTGTATAATCATCGCCCAGTTCTTCCAGGGCCGTACGAATATTATCGGTTTGGGCATTCAGGAAATAGTCTGCAATATCGGCCTGCTGGTCCTCGTCGAGTATGGACTCGAGATAATAGTCGAGGTTAAGCTTGGTACCTGAGTAGCAGATATGCTCTATTTCAGAAAGCAGCTCGTCCATGCTGATATTCTGCGATTCGGCAATTTCGAACAAGTCAATTTTTCGGTCTATCTGCTGAATAACAAAAATCTTGGTTTTAGAGCGGTTTACCGACGACTTTACCACCACATCGGCAATGGTGTCGATATTATTTTCCTCCACATACTGCTGAATGGCCTGTATGAAAGGAGTGCCAAATTTGGCGACCTTGCCCATGCCTACGCCATTGATATGGCTGAGCGCATCTTTGGTGGTAGGGAAGAAGGTAGCCATTTCTTCCAGGGAAGGGTCCTGGAAAATAACATAGGGAGGAAGTCCTTTCTGGCGGGCAATGGTTTTGCGCAGGCTTTTAAGAATGGCCACCAATGCTTCGTCGTGCGGCTTCAGTACCGGTACTTCTTTTTCTACCTCTTCTTCCTCTTCTGTAGTAGAATAGTCGTGGTCGCGGGTAAAGGTAACGGAATAAGGCATAGCCATAAAATCGCGGCCTCTCTGGGTGAGTTTAAGGGTGCCAATATTCTCAATGTCCTTTTCCAGGAATTCGTACAGGAGCGATTGCCGCACCACAGATTGCCAAAGCTCCTGGGTTTCTTCCGCACCCTGCCCATACACCGGCAACTGGTTATGTCCGTAGCTCAGCACATACTGGTTCTCCGATCCTCTGATAACATCGACCAGGTGGTTTAAACCAAAGCGCTCTTCGGTTTGCTGTACAGCCCGTAAAACCTGCAGAAGGTAGTTCTCGGCTTCGTATTTTTCGCGGGGAACTTTGCAGTTATCGCAAAAGCCGCAGTCAGTATCGAACGATTCGCCAAAATAATGCAGCAGCTGGCGTCGGCGGCACACCGAAGATTCGGCATAAGATGACATTTCCTGCAGCAGCAGCTTGGCATTATCGCGTTCGGTAACGGGTTTATCTTTGCTGAATTTCTCCAGCTTTAAAATATCGTTATAGCTATAGAACATGAGGCAGTTGCCTTCCAGCCCGTCGCGGCCGGCACGGCCTGTTTCCTGGTAATAACCTTCAAGCGATTTAGGGGTGTCGTAATGCACTACAAAGCGTACGTCTGGCTTATCGATGCCCATGCCAAAGGCAATGGTGGCCACGATAATATCGCAGTCTTCGTTCAGGAAAGCATCCTGATTTTGCATCCGCACATTACTGTCGAGGCCGGCATGGTAAGGAGCTGCCTTAAAGCCATTTACCCGGAGTAGTTCCGCAATTTCTTCTACCTTTTTCCGGCTCAGGCAGTATACTATTCCCGATTTTCCTTTATGCTGGCTCACAAAGCGAACCAGCTGCTTTTTGATGTCCTTCTTGGGCCTGATTTCGTAGTACAGGTTTTTACGGTTGAAGGACGACTTGAAGAGGTCGGCATCTTCCATTTGCAGGTTACGCTGAATGTCCTGCTGTACCTTTGGTGTGGCCGTAGCGGTAAGGGCAATAACGGGGAGGTTGCCCAGCTGGCCAATGATTTGACGAATACGGCGATACTCCGGGCGAAAATCGTGACCCCATTCCGATATACAGTGTGCCTCGTCGATGGCGACAAAGGAAATGTGTACCTTATGCAGGAAGTCCAGGTTATCTTCCTTCGTTAAAGACTCTGGTGCAACATACAGGAGCTTGGTTTTGCCCTCAAGCGTTTCCTTCTTTACCCGGTTGATTTCAGACTTGGAAAGAGTGGAATTAAGGAAATGTGCATTGATGCCGAAGGCATTCAGCTGGTCGACCTGGTTCTTCATCAGGGCGATGAGCGGAGAAATAACAATGGCGGTGCCAGCCTGCACCAAAGCGGGTAACTGGTAGCAGAGCGATTTGCCTGCACCGGTTGGCATAATAACGAAAGTATTTTTTTTATCTAGAATATTTTGAATAATGGCTTCCTGATTCCCCCTGAACTGATCGTAGCCGAAAATCTCCTTCAGCTTATCTTTTAGTATCTCCTTTTGGTCTACTAACATCTTGCACACTTCTAACAGTTAACCTATGATTTTTATATATTTGCAATTTAATTAAAAAAGCATTCCAATTTGTCAAAAGATAAGAATTTAACGAAAATCGCACAAAAAGTATTGCTGCAGGAAGCCGATGCTTTGCGGCGGATGAGTGAACTGCTGGATGGCAGCTTTACGGCCTGTGTGGAAGCGATTTTGCAACTAAAAGGAAGGGTGGTTATTACAGGCGTTGGGAAAAGTGCCATCGTGGCGAACAAAATTGTCGCCACCCTCAATTCTACCGGAACGCCTGCTCTTTTTATGCATGCGGCCGATGCCATCCACGGCGATTTAGGCATGGTGCAGCAGGACGACCTGGTGGTTTGTATTTCTAAAAGTGGCAACACCCCTGAAATAAAAGTGCTGGTGCCCCTGCTCAAAAGAACAGGCGCAAAGCTGGCCGCCCTCGTCAGCAACACAGGCTCCTATTTAGCCCAGCAGGCCGATTTTATACTGAATGCCACCATTGAAGGAGAGGCCTGCCCGAATAATCTTGCCCCCACCACCAGTACCACCGCTCATATGGCCCTGGGCGATGCACTGGCCGTATGCCTGGTAGAGACCCGCGGTTTTACCAGTCAGGATTTTGCCCGCCTGCACCCGGGTGGCTCGCTGGGCAAGCAGCTTTACCTGAAGGTGTCAGATATTTATCCGGATAACCAGAAACCTGTCGTTTTTATGGAAGATTCGGTGGAAAAGGTGATTGTTGAAATTTCGGGCAAATGCCTGGGAGCCACAGCGGTGGTAGGAGAAGACGGGAAGCTGAGAGGTGTAATAACAGATGGCGACCTGCGCAGAATGCTGGGCCGCACGACCGATTTCAGGAGCGTTAAAGCCAAGGACCTGATGTCGGCCAATCCTAAAACGATAACGCCCGATGACTATGCGGTGAAGGCGTTAAACATCATGCAAACAAACAATATTAGCCAATTGATAGTATTAAGTGATACCGAAGCAGAAGAAGTAGTAGGCTTTGTGCATATACATAATCTTATCAAGGAAGGCATCATCTAAACTCTACATAATGAACCCAAACTGGTATGTGGTAATCATGGCCGGCGGTATAGGGAGCCGCTTCTGGCCATACAGCCGTAATAACTTCCCAAAGCAGTTTCTCGACGTGCTTAATACCGGGCAATCGCTGCTGCAAATGACGGTACAGCGTTTTAAAACGGTTTGTCCGGCAGAAAATATCTATATCGTAACCAATAAAGATTACGAGAACCTGGTAAAAGAGCAGTTGCCGGAGCTGCAGCCGGAGCAAATACTTAGCGAGCCCGTTAAGCGCAACACGGCCCCCTGTGTAGCCTATGCTTCCTATAAAATCCGGCAGAAGAACCCGGAAGCCACCATGGTGGTTGCCCCTTCCGACCACGCCATTTTTAATGAAACTGAATTTATTCAGTCCATCAAAAAAGCCCTTACAGAAGCCCAGCAGGGCAACAAGCTGATTACCCTTGGTATTAAGCCAAACCGCCCTGAAACTGGCTATGGTTATATCCAGTACATAGAGGATACCGGTTCAGAGATGAAAAAGGTAAAAACCTTTACTGAAAAGCCCCAGCTCGAACTGGCCAGAAAGTTTTTGGAAAGCGGCGATTTTGTATGGAATGCAGGTATTTTCATCTGGCGGGCCGATGCCATTATTCGGGCATTTGAGGAGCATTTGCCTGAGCAGGCCGAGATTTTTGAAGAAGGAAGCAGCCTGTATTACAGTGAAAGGGAAGAAGGATTTATCAGGAAGGCTTATTCGCAGTGCAAGAATATATCGATTGACTACGGCATTATGGAAAAAGCCGGCAATGTATACGTTATGCTCGCCGATTTCGGCTGGTCTGACTTAGGCTCCTGGAACTCCCTGCACGAAATAAGAGAGAAAGACCAGGACAGCAATGCCATAGACGGCAATGCACTGCTTTTCGATAGCCGGGAGTGCATCATTAAAGGCGATAACGACCGCCTCATTGTGGCCCAGGGCCTTGAAGGTTACCTGGTGGCCCAGTGCGATGATGTAACGCTTATCTGCAAAAAAGATGATGAACAGCGCTTCCGCGAATATGTAAGCGAGGTAAAATCGAAGAAGGGTGATAAATATTTATAAGCGTATTTTACCTAAGGAATTGGAAAAAAACCTGCTGTTACCGGCAGGTTTTTTTGTGCAGAAAAGCTTGTTTTGTCATGCCCGAAGGGCATCTTATTAAGTATCACTAATAAAGTAAAGCCAAATGAAGGAGGTGGAGTCCGGTTTCCACTACCTTGTTTTATCTTTTTATTTTACCTTTTACTCCTCAGATGCCCAAAGGGCATGACACTACGGGCTGTGTTTCCCCAGGAGCTCCGGGCGCGACGCCTGTATCAGGAGATGGGATAGGAATTGAGTTTGACCAGCTAAAGTTAAGATAATCTCCTTTGCCGGTCTACTTCGTACAGGCACATTGCGGAGGCGACCGAAACATTGAGCGAGGCTATCTGGCCCCGCAGCGGGATTTTAATCTGTTCATCGGCCAGTTTTAAATATTCAGGGGATATGCCATCTTCTTCAGAGCCCATAATCAGGGCCAGAGGTCCCTGCAGGGAGGCTTCCCAGCTTTCTTTTTCGGCTTTTTCGGTACAGGCAATCAGCTGAATGCCGCTGTCTTTCAGGTAGCGGAGAGTATCTTTTAAGTTGGCTTCTCGGCAAACAGGTATGTAGTGCAGGGCACCGGCAGAGGTTTTAACGGCGTCGGAACCAATGCGGGCATTACCGCGGCTGGGAATTACCAGGGCATCGACGCCCATACATTCGGCGGTGCGGGCAATGGCGCCAAAGTTGCGCACATCCGTAACCCGGTCCAGTATCAGGAGCAGGGGCATACGGCCCTCCGCAAAGGTGCTGTTAACGATATTGTCGAGCGAGGCATAGGTAATGGGCGACAGAAAGCACACTACTCCCTGGTGGTTTTTGCGCGTTACCCGGTTCAGCTTCTCGGCAGGCACCTTTACAAACGTAACCCCATGTTCGGCGGCGGTCGCTTTCAGTTCCTGTATCAGCTCATTTTGCAGGTCCTTCTGAATGAGCAGGCTCTCGACTTCCTTGCCGGAACGGATAGCCTCTATCACGGCCCGGGTTCCGAAAATCATATCTTTATCGAAGGCGGGCGCCTCCGGTGCTTTTGGTGTGCCTGTTCTTACAAAGTTTTTCTTCCTCTTCTCCATTGACTGATGGTATCGTAATGTGCTTTTGTGTATTCCTTGCGCCTTAACAGCACCAGGTGCCGGTCGGTAAACGGATTTTTTACGCGCACAAAAGTAAACTTTATTTCCGGATTGATCGTGGTTTTATGGTATATCCATTCCTCCTGCCCTTCCGTTACATTTACCACATCCGGCGCGCCATAGAGGATGTAAATCATTCCCTGGTCGGTTTTCCAGCCTTCTTTATAATTGGTGAAATAACGATTGGCGGCCTCTACGCCTTCATAATAGCCCTTAATCATCTTTTTGGCCCGCTCCTCGGTCTGGCCTATTTTGAGCCAGAAGCGATCGACAGCCTCTTTGCTAAAGTTATTTTGTTCCAGCCGCTTCCACTCCTCCCGGGTGCTGATGTAGCGGATAGGACCGCTGAGGTCTTCCAGGGTTCCTACTTCGGGGTAGAAAGGGTTTGTCACCCGAATGCTTTGCCCGCTCATCCGGCTGGTGTCTTGCTGAATAAAGTAAAGCCCTTCTGTGTCAAGGGTGAAGAGAGAGTCGGCCGAAAGCTGAAAAACACTGTCGACGGCCAGAACATCGGAGGCGGCAGGAGTGGCGGACATGGGCGGGGCTGCCGGGTCAAAAGCTTTCCGGTAGAGAAAGGCGGTATAGGTAGTATCCGCTCCCCTGAGCAGCAGCGGCTCATTTTTGTTGATGAAGGTTTGCATAACAGGAAGAGAATCGGCTACCCGTGCAGGATAGAAAGAGGGCGGCGGGAAGTTCCGCTCCGGGTCCAGTACGGCCATTGCCAGTATATTACCACCATCCTCTGCGCCAGCCTGAGCTTCCAGTAGCAGGTAATGAAGACTGTCGGAGAAGGGGAGGGAGGCGCGGAAGTAGGATTGGCCATTTTGACGGCGGAGAGGCTGAAGCTGTAGGGAATCGAACGCTTGCCGGGCATCCAGCCGGACAGAATCAAGGCTGTTCAGGAAGAGCAGCTGCAGGCGAACAGAATCAGAATTCTCCGGCAGGCGAGCAAAGACGGTAAGAGAGTCGGGGGCTGAACGCCACAGGAGGAGCTGGCCTTTGGGTGCATCGGCCTGGTACCACCCGGCCAGATTAGTGTCGGAAATATCCTGTGAATATGCCTGAACAGGGCTCAGACAGCACAGAGTGACCAGCAGAAAGCTGGCCGGAATAAGAGGGCTTTTCAATCGTTTCATCATTTAAAAAGTATCAGGGCCTGAGCAGTAAAAGTAAATTGTAAAAAGATTCCTATTTTTGTACATCACAGCCCTGGTTGTGGCGTGGCTGTTTGCAATGAGCGGAGCTTTGCCTGTATGGGACTGCGGAGCAAGGAAGCAATCTGTTGAAAGTTCAAAATGAAGTTACCTGAGGAAACCTGCCTTTTAAAACCAACTATCCCGCTTTATAAGGGAGATTACTTCGTCGAGCCACCTTGTAATAACAGCTTTCAACCAGCCACATAAACCAGGAATGTAAAATTATCGACGACCAACAAACAACGACACCATACCAATAAATATTCTTAAAAAATGGCATTTTTCAAAACGGAAGTTACCTCTGACGAGATTCAGTCTGACAATCCCATCCATCAGCGGCTCCTGAAGCCATACATTTATGTAAAGGATAAAATAGGCGGAACTGTTGTGGAAATAGGCTGCGGCGACGGCCGGGGTATTGAACTACTGGCCCCTTTGAGTGAGAGGTATATTGCCCTCGACAAGAATACAGCCGTTATTGAGAAGAAAAAAGAAGCTCATGAAAACCTGGAGGTGGTGGAGGCAACCATTCCGCCCATCCGCCAGCTGGAGGATAATACAGCCGATGTCCTGATTTCTTTCCAGGTAATAGAACATATACTGGACGATACTCTTTTTCTGGAAGAAATATACCGGATATTGAAGCCAGGCGGAAAGGCTTACTTTACCACGCCCAATATTAAAATGACGCTGAGCCGAAATCCATGGCACATCCGGGAGTATACCGCCGATGAGCTGACGCGCCTTTCGGCGGCTATTTTTGATGAAGTGGAAATGCTGGGGGTGGCCGGCAACGAACGGGTGATGGCTTACCATGAGGAGAACCGGCGTTCGGTGGAGAAAATTACCCGCTTCGATATTCTGAACCTGCAGCATAGACTTCCCTCAAGCCTGCTCAAAATTCCGTATGAGGTGCTGAACCGTCTGAATCGGAACCGTCTAATGAGCAGTAACAATCAACTGGTCGATTCTCTGAGCCATGAGGATTATCTTATCAGCCGGAATGCTGACAGCAGCCTTGATTTATTGCTGGTAGCAAAGAAGAAATAAAGAAAGATCGAATTCCCTCAGCCAAAGAGCCCATTTACTTTCTGATTTGCAAAATAAGAGAAACAAAAAAGAGAGGGTTGCTTTTACAGCAACCCTCTCTTTTTTGTTAAATGGGAGAAAACCGGATTAACGGAGACCGGGGCTTGCACTGAGGCCACCGTAATGTTCGCCCAGAATGGTCTGGTATTCCAGTGCTTTTTCCTGTAAACCGGCGGCGGCCATGCTTCGGGCCAGCTGGCTCAGAATAATCAGGTTTTTTTGCCGCTCATTTCCTATTTCCGTATTCTCCTCGTTCAGGTAAGCCAGTAGTTCATCTGCCCGCTGGCTCAGGAGGTCGGCAATTTCGATGGCCTTTTCCTGTTCACCTACCTGTAGCAGCAACTGCACCGTTAAAGCAGTTACATAATCGAAAGGAACCCCTGCATCCGGCATTACCTTCAGGTTGTACAGCAGTACCTCACGGGCCTTCTCTGTCTTTCCTTCTTCAATTAAGGCCTGGGCAAGGGTATTGAAGCTGGAGCGGTGGTTTAGTACGAAGTTGCGGTAATCTTCATTATAATACACATCCGGGTTGTCCAGCTCCCGCCAGAAGAAGTCGTTCATCATATTGTCGTACATCACTTCCGTATTCACCATTTCGGCCTGCGGGTTAGGGTTTCGAATGGGAAGCAGGCGATAAGCGGTTCC
Source organism: Nafulsella turpanensis ZLM-10 (assembly GCF_000346615.1). GTDB lineage: Bacteria > Bacteroidota > Bacteroidia > Cytophagales > Cyclobacteriaceae > Nafulsella > Nafulsella turpanensis. The sequence continues at coordinate 24,351 of NZ_ANNU01000028.1, read as the reverse complement.
TTCATGTATCACATATTCCGTTAAGTCGAAATTGATGCTTTGCAGCGAAGTATTGTTGAAGTAAATCGGCCGCTCCCAGTCATTGGTGGCAATGAGGTCCAGGATCATAAGGTCGTTTTTGTAAAGTGCGTTTCCTTTCAGCTGGAAAACCATTTTGTCTACAATCAAATCTTCCTTGCTTTCGGGTATAATTCCGCTTTCCAGTACCTCTTCTTTATTTACATCCAGTGCTATTACCTTACTGGGAATAGTATTAAACTCTTCGCCTCCGTTGGAGATACGAATGGCCGGATGGTTTTCCTTTACCAGCTTAATATACTGCTTCAGCGGCAGGGCCCCTTTTACGTTCTGGTTCTCCACATAGTAGATAACATCATTAAGGCCGCCCTGGCGGTAGTTAGGTTCTTCAAGGCTGAATGGAAGCGGTTCCGATTCATACACCTGTCGCGTCATCTGGTCGATATACCAGTCGGTATTGAAGTAGGTAAGTACAATTACCCGGACATCGGTGCGGAATCCTTCTACCTCCTGCGCATACCAGAGCGGAAAGGTATCGTTATCGCCACCTGTAAATAAAATGGCATTGGGCGCCAGCGACGCCAGGAAGTTTTTAGCCGAATCGACCGAGAAGTAGCGATCGGAACGGTCGTGGTCGTCCCAGCCTTCTGCGGCCATAATACCCGGCACCAGCAGGCAGACAGCGGTGGCGATGGCCGGTATAAGGGCCGACCGCTTTTTCATTACTTTTACCAGGCCTTCGGCAATGGCATATACGCCAAAACCAATCCAGAAGGCAAAGGCATAGTAAGAACCTACATAAATATAGTCGCGCTCACGGGGCTCTACCGGTGGTGAGTTCAGGTAAAGAACCAGTCCAAGGCCGGTCAGGAAAAACAGTAAAGCCACTACACTAAAGCCTCTCACGTCGCGCTTATATTGAAAAACAGCACCAATAAGGCCGAGAATAAGCGGAAGCATCAGGAAGTTATTCCTGGCTTTATTTGTCTCCAGCATGTACGGAAGCTCTTCTTCTCCAAAAGCATCGGCAGGAGACAGCCAGGCGGCATCTTTAATATCACTTTCTCTGCCGGCAAAATTCCACATAAAGTAGCGCCAGTACATATGCCCCATCTGGTAGCTGAACATATATTCGAGGTTATCGAAGAAGGAGGGTGCCTCATTTGGTCCCAGGCCAAGGCGCTCGCGATAGAGCTGCTTATGGTTTGGTTGGATGCTGTAGATACGGGGAAGGAGCATTTTATTTCCGTCGGAATACACATACTCCTGCTTATGATAAGCCACCTCATACTCATCTTCCCCTTTGCGGTATACCGGTTCTCCTTCTTCGTAGTCCACTACTTCTGAATTAAAGGTGTGGCCGTACAACAGAGGGCGATCGCCATACTGCTCGCGCTTCAGGTAAGATACGAAGGAGATCACATTCTCCGGGTTGTTCTCATCGATAGGCGGGTTGGCATTTGAGCGGATAACAATAATAGCATAGCTGGAATAGCCAATCAGCACAAAGGTTAAGCAAAGAAGGGCGGTGTTCAGGAGCACCTTACCTTTTTTGTGAGAGTAGATAATGCCATAGATAAGAGCGCCCAGGAATATCAGGGCAAAAAAGATAATCCCGGAGCCGAAAGGCAGTCCAAAGCTATTGACAAACAACAGCTCAAACCAGCCGGCCACGGAAGGCAGTCCGGGGATGATGCCGATCATGACAATACCGACAAGCGCAAGTCCGCCGGCCAAAGCAGCAATTACTCCTTTAGTGGTTACTTTCGGGTACTTCTTGAAATAATAAATTAAGGCCAGGGATGGGAAGGCTACCAGGTTGAGCAGGTGTACCCCAATGGAAAGGCCCATAATGTAAGCAATCAGGATCAGCCACTTATTTTCCAGCTGGGGGTCTTTTATCAAATCCCATTTGAGTACGGCCCATACCACAATGGCCATAAAAAAAGATGACATGGCATACACCTCTGCCTCTTCGGCCGAAAACCAGAAGGAGTCGGAGAAGGCAAAGGCCAGTGCACCAATCATTCCGCTGCCAATCAGGGTTACGGTTTGGTAAGGCGTTTCGCGCCCGATTTCTATTTTGCCAATTTTACGGGTAAGCAGTACAATAGACCAGTACAGGAACATAATGGTAAAACCGCTGCTGAGGGCGCTTACCATATTTACCCAGAAGGCGACGGTATATACATCGGCTGCCAGCATGGAGAAAAGCCTGCCGATGAGCAGGTACAGCGGAGCCCCGGGAGGGTGAGGCACCTGTAGTTTATAAGCAACCGCGATAAATTCCCCGGCATCCCAGTAACTGGCTGTTGGCTCAATAGCCAGGATGTATACCAGCGAGGAAATCAGGAACAAAGCCCAGCCTGTAAGGTCATTAAGTAGTTTGAAATTACGCATAAATGGGGTTTTTTCGATTGCAGCAGGGTTTTACTGTTTGCTAATGCCAACGAAGGTCTTTGCTGCAGCCGTATACAATTGGCCTTTTAAGAATGTTAAAATTTGTTAAATTTTGCCGCACAAGATACTTTCTCCCCGGCTAAATTCATACAAAATTATTTTTTTTAGCCACAATATAAAATTTCTGCCTCCCCTGTTTTCCTGAAGGAGCGATAAAGAGCCTCTCCTAAATAAGGAAGTGGCCTTTTAAGCGTTTCCCTGAAAAGAAGAAACTTCTTTTTGGCAAAACCGGCTTTCTGTAAATTTTGCAATGACGGGCTGCTATCGGTAACAGGGAGGAAGGTGTTGCCTGTTCTGTATCCTTTTGATTAGCTGCAGGTTTTAATTTTGGTTCTAAACTTACATATCTGAACTAATTAAAAGGATTAATTCTTTAGGAGAAGGGTAGGAAAGGGGCAGGAATTCCGCCTCATTAAAAAGAAATTACCCTTAACCGCTTCTGTGGCAGGCAAACCTGTGGCAGGCAAACCTGTGGCAGGCATAGTTGAACTCCTGAAGGTTTAAGGGAATGGAGCCTGACAGATATTCAGAAAAAAATATTGATAATAGCATGCAAAAAGTAATCTCGTTTATACTGTGTTTCCTTATGGTAGGTGCTGCCATGGCCCAGACCCAGTGGGAGGGTGAAGCTTGGGTGGATCAAAATGCCAAAAAGCAGGAAAAAGAAATGCTCCTGCTGAATATGAACCTCCAGATAGAAGCGACACAGGCGGTAAACGATATGTATAATTTTAAGTTTGAGAAGGCTGAACAGCAGTTTCGCTGGCTCAAGCAAAAGTATCCTACTCATCCCTTACCTTACTTCCTGATGGGCCTGAGCGAGTGGTGGAAGATTATGCCCAATATTAATGTGGAGCGTTATGACGAGAAGTTCGTCGCCTATATGGATACGGCCATTTACTGGGCCGATCGTCGCTTTCAGGCCGATCCGGAAGATGCCGAAGCTTCCTTTTTCCTTTCAGCTGCCTATGCCTTTAAAAGCCGCCTGCATTCAGAGCGAAAGAACTGGCGGAAAGCGGCCTCAACAGGAAAAGAGGCTCTGGATTACCTGGCCATGAACAGGGATAAGGAAGGACTGGGACCTGAATTCCTTTTTGGCGACGGGCTCTACAATTATTATGCAGAGTGGGTGCCGGATAATTACCCGCTCCTGAAGCCGGTGCTCATGTTTTTTCCTGATGGCGATAAAGAACTGGGGGTAAAACAGCTGCGGGAGGTGGCAAATAATGCCTTTTATACCCGTACCGAAGCACAATATTTCCTGATGCGTATCCTTGCCATGGATGAGAATGAGCCGCGCGAAGCCCTGCGGATATCGGAATACCTGCATACCTCTTTTCCTGATAACCCTTACTTCCATCGCTATTATGCCCGTATGCTGTACAGCACCGGCCGCTATAATAAGATGGAAGAGGAATCGGTGGAAATTCTGGCGAAAATCGATAGCGGCATGGTGGGCTATGAGGCTACCAGTGGCCGCTATGCCTCCTTTTACCTCGGGCAGATGAATATGAATTTTAAGCGTTGGGAAAAGGCAAAGCACTACTTCGAACGGACCGTTGAATTTGCCCAGGATAATGAGGCCTATGATTCAGGTTACCTGCACTACGCCCTGCTGTCTTTAGGAGATATTGCCCGGGAAATGGGAGAAGAGAAGGAAGCAAAGCGCTATTATAAGAAAGTAAAAAAATATGCCAAGCGGCGGGACAATTCTCATGAACGCGCCCGCGAACGCCTTAAGGATATGTAAAAAGTTGCTTGCTGGTTGTTAGTGGCTTGGGAGTGGTGCAATAGGTATGGCTGTAATGGTGACTGTCATTGCGAGGGATTAAACTTCGGGAAGTACGAAAAGTTACGATGACAATTCTTTTGCTCGTCATGGCGAGGCACGAAGCCATCCCTGCTATGGTCTTTCTGTAGCTTTAATTTATCCAATACATAACTTGTCATTGGTAGCGCAGTGAAGCAATCTGCTGCCTACTTGCACGTACTCTTATTGTTGCGGAGACGGGAAGCTGCTCTTTTAAACTCCTTTTCACATAGATGGAGATTGCTTCAGCCTCCTGCGTCACCTTCGCAATGACAGCAGTTTACAGGCTTTTCCCGTTCTACATCTTACATCCTGTGTCTTATGTCTTAAATCCAATGTCTCAAGTCTCCCGTCTCAAATCTCCTCCTTAAATTCTATAAAATTCCTTATCTTTCCTCTCAACAATGAGCTAGTTTAGCAACCATGGAACTGCGCGACCTCCTGCTTACACCCATTTACCTGGGGCTGTTTACCTTCCTGGCTCTCCTGTTGCGCCCCCTGGTGACCGATCGATACACGAGGAAATACTTTCTTCCGGGGCTTGGGGTAAAAATTGTGGGAGCGCTGGCCGTTGGTTTCATTTACCAGTTCTATTACAGCGGGGGCGACACTTTTGCCTATTACCATGATGCAAGCCTGGTGTGGAAAGCTTTTCTCGATTCGCCCCTGAAAGCGTTTCGGCTCATCACAGCCAGTGGAGAGTACCTGCCGGGAACCTTTGATTATGCCTCGCAAATGTATTTCTTTCATGACGCCTCCTCCTATGCGGTGGTACGTTTTGCCGGCCTTTTCTCCCTTTTCTCCTTTAACACCTACGCAGTTATTGCCTGTATTTTTGCTGTGCTGAGCTACAGCGGCCTTTGGGCCCTGTACCTGACCTTTTACAGGCTGTATCCGCATTTGTATAGACCCCTGGCCTGGGCAGTACTGTTTATTCCATCGGTGTTCTTCTGGGGCTCGGGCCTTCTAAAAGATACCCTAACACTGGCAGCAGTTGGCTGGGCAACTTATGCCGTATACAAAATTTTCTTCAGGCGGGAGTATGTCTGGTGGTTTAGTGTGGTTCTGATCCTGAGCTGCTGGGTCATTTACAGTATTAAAATATACATCCTGCTTTGCTTTTTGCCTGCCGTTATTTTATGGGTGTTTTTGTCGAGGCTGAAGAAAATCAAATCAGCAGCCGTAAAGCTGGTGACAGGGCCTTTAGTAATTGTCGTCGCTGCAGGACTCGGGTACCTGGCCATTATCGAAATAGGAGAGGAAAGTCATCGTTATAATATTGATACTTTTTCCTATACCGCAGAATCCACCGCCCGCTGGCTTACGTATGTGGGGCAGCAGCAGGGAGGTTCTGTCTATACACTGGGCGATTTCGACTACAGCCCTGTGGGAATGCTGAAAAAGACACCGCTGGCCATTAATGTAACCCTTTTCCGGCCCTATCTGTGGGAGGTTGATAATCCGGTGATGCTGCTTGCTGCCCTGGAAAGCTTTGGCCTTCTTTTTTTTACCCTTTACGTTTTTTATAAGAGAGGCGTGGGATCTACTTTTAAGGCGATTGCCGGCAGTCCCTTCCTAATATTCTGCTTTATCTTTTCCATCAGCTTTGCCTTTGCTGTAGGCATTGCTACCTATAATTTCGGTTCCCTGGTGCGCTATAAAATTCCGCTCCTGCCCTTTTATGTGGCGGCCCTAGTGGTATTACTGCCTGCAAAGCCTGCGAAGAGATCTAAAAAATTACCGGCGTTCGCTTCCACCGAAAAACGGCCGGTAACCGTCTGACGCCCCCGCTGCCCCAGCTCCTGCCTTAATTCAGGGTCCTGAATGAGTTTGCCCAGGTAAAGGAGCCATTCATCAGGAGTATCAGCCAGAAAGCCATTCCGTCCATGCTGAATGATCTCTTTATTCACCCCCACCGGGGAGGCCACCGCCGGAATTCCCAGGGCCATATACTGCAGGGCCTTGAAGCCGCATTTGCCTTCCGACCAGCGATCAGCAGTTAAGGGCATCAGCCCTATGTCGAACCGCTGTAGGTCTTTCATTTCTGTGGATTTCTTCCAGGGGATGTATTCCATGCGGGGCAGCTGAAAGTCGGGCGGCTGGTTCGAGATCAGCTGAAAGCTTACCTGCGGGTATTCTTCTGCTAATTGGTGTAGGGCCGGCTGCAGTTCCTTCAGGTATTTTAGCGTGGAATGAGTGCCGGTCCAGCCGATAACAAGCGGCTCGTTCGCCCGCTGCTTTTTAGGAGGAAGCTCCAGGTGGAGCGTATCAATGGTAGTAGGATTGACTACCACCCTGGCTGCGCTATGCTGCCGGGCAAAACGGGCCAGGTAGCTGTTTCCACAGCTAATGGTATGGCTCCAGCGGCAAACAGCCGCTACCTTCCGGTGAAATTTAAAGAAAGAGGCCAGCCGGTTGGCCTCTGAAATGTTGGGGATCCAGATAGCATCATCAAAATCGTAAATAATGGGCTTCCTCCAGGCCTTTGCAATCAGCCACTCGAAAAGAGGAGGGCCCATCGGGCTTGCTTCCCGGTGGATAAACACTCCTGAATAGCGGTGCAGGCGAAAGAGCATTTTAAAGCGGCGGAAGAAGCCAGCCACTACCCCCCCTGCTTTCTGCCAGCCGCTCCCTTTTTTGTACAGCACTTTCCAGCTTTCTGCAGAGAGAAAGGGCTGTACGGTATAGTCTATGCCATGCTCCTTTAAGAGCGGCAGGTACTGCTCAAAACGGAAGCGCTGCGAAGGCGCTTCTCCCGGCGGGTAGGGTACAAGAAAGAGAATCCGCATGGACAATTATTGCTTATTTGAAGCCCCGGCAGAGGAAGGAGGGGTTTCGTAAGCTTTCCTTATTGTATCGCAGTGCATTCCCTCCGCTGAGCACCTTTCCGCCCGCGGCTTCCAGTATGGCCTGTCCGGCCGCCGTATCCCATTCCATGGTAGGGCCGTGGCGATAGTAGAGGTCGGCCGTGCCATCGGCTACCAGGCAAAACTTAATGGAGCTGCCGGTAGCGACATAATGCTCCACCGGAAATGAGCGGATAACTTCCATTTCATCTTCGGAGGTGTGGGAGCGGCTGCGAACGGCGGTAAGAGCTTTTGATCTTTCTGCCACCTTTACAGGGGCTTCTTCACTGTCGGTACTCTTTTTAAAAGCCCCTGTCCCCTTTGTGCCGTAGTAAAAGGTTCCTGCTTCCGGAATGAAGATAACACCCAGCAGGGGGGCATTTTCATACATCAGGGCAATATTAACGGTAAACTCTCCATTGCGCTTAATAAACTCCTTGGTGCCATCCAGCGGGTCCACCAGCCAGAAGGCTGTCCAGTTTTTACGCTCCGCATAGGGCGTTTCTTTTCCTTCTTCAGAAATAAGAGGTACATCAGGATAGGCTTTGCTGAGTCGTTCTTTTATTACCTCGTGGGAGCGCTGGTCAGCCACGGTCAGGGGCGAATCGTCCGATTTATAGTCGACCCTGTCGAAAAGCTCTTTCTGGCCATATACTTCCATGATGGCCTCTCCGGCCAAACGTGCTGTCTCCAGCAGGTAATCCATTTTTATCTGGCTGAGTAATTCTTTTTCTGTCATTCTTTTTGTTGGTGGTTGCTCGTTGTTCGTTTTTGGTGCTGGGTGTGTTAATAAGCCAATGATAGAATGAGTGAATAAAAGTTTGGCTATTCATTTGCTCTTACTCCTGTCATTGCGGAGGAGGGGCCTGCCCTTTGACGCTCCCTTTCAGTTTGATAGAGACTGCCGCGCTTCGCTCGCAGTGACAGTGCTTTGTTAGTTATTTAAATCAATAAACCAAATACACCATCTGGCGATCAGTAGGCAGACTATCTTCTATTCTCATATCTCCAGTCTAAAATCTCCTGTCTCCGTGCCGCAGCGGCCGACCGCCCACTACTCATGACTCACCAGCCCTGTAAAATGTTCCCGTAAAATTAAAGAAAGTCCGGAGCAATAGGGAGGTGTTTGGGTAAAAACCTTAATTTTGTATTTACACGGATAAATAAAAGCATCAGTGGAAAATATACACCCGATTTTTGATACTGTTTTACAGCGGGAAGAGAAGGAAGCGCTGCTCCGCCAGAAAAGTGTGGTACTCTGGATGGTTGGCCTCTCGGGCTCCGGTAAAAGTACCATTGCCCGTGCCCTTGAAAGAAAATTACATGCTGAGGGTTACCTGAGCCAGCTGCTGGACGGCGATAATATGCGCAGCGGGATAAATAGTAATTTAGGTTTTTCGGAAGCGGACCGGGCGGAAAACCTGCGGCGCTCGGCCGAAACCGCCAAACTTTTCCTTCACTGTGGCGTCATTACCATCTGCTCCTTTATCAGTCCCACGGCAAAGGTGCGGGAACAGGCCCGGCAGATTATCGGAGCCCCTGATTTTCTGGAGCTTTCGGTAAAGTGTTCCTTCGAGGCCTGTGCCCGTCGCGATGTAAAAGGTCTCTATAAAAAGGCCCTCAGGGGAGAAATTAAGAACTTTACAGGCCTCGATGCTCCCTTTGAACTTTCGGAGCACCCATGGCTGGAGGTAGATACAGAAGAGCAATCGCTGGAAGAAAGTGTGGAAACAATTTACCGCCAATTGAGTATTAGAATCAGGAGAAATTAGTAGCTGGTCATCCTTAAGGTTCATGCTTAGCGTGTCCCGACCGTTTCGCCCGGGTTTTACAGCGTGTAATGATACGGAACCTTATACCAGCATCCATACTAAAAACGACCAACCAACAACGAACAAATCAGCACATAAATATGGCATCCTATAATTTAACACACCTGAAGCAGCTCGAGGCTGAAGCTATTTACATTATGCGCGAAGTAGCTGCCCAGTTCGAGCGACCTGTTTTACTTTTCTCCGGAGGGAAGGACTCTATAGTCATGACCCGCCTGGCGGAAAAAGCTTTCCATCCGGCAAAAATGCCCTTTCCGCTGATGCACATCGATACCGGGCACAACTTTCCGGAAACCATCGCTTTCCGCGATAAGCTGGTGGAGCGTTTAGGCGTGCAGCTGATTGTTGGCAGCGTGCAGGAATCGATTGACCAGGGTAAGGCACAGGAAGAGAAGGGGCCGAACCCGAGCCGAAACGGACTGCAGACGATTACGCTCCTCGACAAAATAGAAGAATATGGTTTTGATGCTGCCTTTGGTGGCGCCCGCCGCGATGAGGAAAAGGCCCGCGCCAAAGAGCGCTTCTTCTCCCACCGCGATGAATTCGGGCAGTGGGATCCTAAGAACCAGCGCCCGGAGCTCTGGAACCTCTTTAACGGACGTAAAAATCCTGGAGAGCACTTCAGGGTATTCCCGCTGAGCAACTGGACCGAAATGGATGTGTGGCAGTACATTGCCATGGAAGGGCTGGAAATTCCGAGCATTTACTTCTCCCATGAGCGGGAAGTTGTAAACCGCGGTGGCATTTTACTGGCGAAATCAGAATTTATTACGCTGATGGAAGGAGAGGAGTACGAGAAGAAAACCATCCGTTTCCGTACCGTAGGAGATGCCAGCTGTACCGGTGCTGTTGAGTCGCCTGCTGCCACCCTCGAAGATATTATCCAGGAAGTGGCTTCTGCCCGGGTAACCGAGCGGGGAGGGCGTGCCGACGACCGCCGCTCCGAAGCTGCCATGGAAGACCGTAAGAAGCAGGGATATTTTTAAATTTAGTTGTTAGTGGTTCGTTGTTGGTTGTTCGAAACTTGATTCTATAAGTATCGGATGCCTGAAACTTAACAAGTTGTAGGTGTTCAATTAATAAAACCAACGACAGGCTGCTAACCAACAACTATCAACGAACAACCAACAACGAATAAGAAATGTCAGAAAATAATACCATAGCCAAAACGCCTGAAGTGGATAACCACTACCTGAACATGGACCTGCTCCGCTTTACCACGGCGGGCAGTGTAGATGATGGGAAGAGCACCCTCATTGGCCGCCTGCTGTTCGACTCAAAAGCTATTTTTGAAGACCAGATTGAAGCCATTGAGCGCAGCAGCAAGCAGAGAGGAACCGAATATGTGGACCTTTCGCTCCTGACCGATGGCTTAAGGGCCGAGCGGGAGCAGGGAATTACCATCGATGTGGCCTACCGCTATTTTGCCACCCCGCGTCGCAAATTTATTATTGCCGATACCCCCGGTCATATCCAGTATACCCGCAACATGGTAACGGGAGCTTCTACGGCTAACCTGGCGATTATCCTGGTCGATGCCCGCCACGGTGTAGTGGAGCAAACCCGCCGCCATGCCTTTATCGCCTCTCTGCTGCAGATTAAGCACCTGGTGCTGTGCGTGAATAAAATGGACCTGGTCGATTACAGCGAAGAGGTGTTTAATAACATTCAAAAAGATTTTCAGGAATTCAGCTCTAAGCTGAATGTGCCGGACATCCGCTTTATTCCTATCAGCGCCCTTAAAGGCGACAATGTGGTAGATAAGTCCAAGAATATGGACTGGTATAATGGCTCCACGCTGCTGTATACACTGGAGACCGTTAATATTGCTTCCGACCAGAATCATGTCGACTCCCGTTTCCCGGTACAGTATGTAGTGCGTCCGCAGTCTGATAAGTACCACGATTTCCGTGGCTATGCCGGCCGTATTGCCGGTGGTGTGTTCAAGCCCGGCGATGAGGTACTTGCCCTGCCATCCGGCTTTACCTCTAAAATTAAAACAATTGAGAGCTATGAAGATAAGCTGGAGGAAGCCTTTGCCCCCATGTCTGTAACCCTTACCCTGGAAGACGATATCGATATCAGTCGCGGCGATATGCTGGTGAAGCCGAACAACCAGCCCGAAGTAGGGCAGGACATCGAGCTGATGGTTTGCTGGCTTAATCAGAAGCCCCTGCAGGAGCGTGGCAAGTATATCGTGCAGCATACTACCAAAACTGCCAAGTGTATTGTCAAGGAAGTGCGCTATAAGGTAAACATCAATACCCTGCACCGCCTGGAGGATGATAAGAATATCGGCCTGAATGATGTGGGGCGTATCCAGATTCGGACCACTGAGCCTCTTTTCTACGACAGCTATAAAAAGAACCGAAATACCGGCAGTGTCATCATTATCGATCAGTTCACCAATGAAACCATTGGAGCGGGCATGATCATATAGTTGTTCGCTGGTGGTTGTTTGTTATTAGAACCAGGTGCTTCTTAGTGCCTGGTTTTTTATTGTTTGCCATTGATTAGCGCTGCCCGGCACGGGAAGCCATAAGCCAACCTGGCAAGTTTCCTGCCAAGGTGCAGCAGCACTATCATCAAGGGTGATTATCATTGCGAAGGTGGGGGCGCCTGGCTGACGCAGGAGCTCTGGCAATTTCTTTATAGCTTCTTCATTTAAACCTGTTATTGCCGAACTCTTACTGCCAGATACCAGCCACTGAAACAGATTGCCAGCAACTGCCAACAGACAACTACCAACCCACTTCTTACCATGTCAGTTTTTTCTTAAATTATTCCCTTCTTTTTCGGTAAAATATACTATTTTTGAATTTAGATTAAAAATGATGATAAACTACTGATGCACAGGACTATTGTCGATGCCGATAAGCAAAAATTGAATCTGAACCTGCGGGAATTGTTCAATTACCGCGATCTCTTCCTGATTCTCGCTTATCGTGATCTAAAAGTGCGCTATGCGCAGACCTTTCTGGGCTTTTTCTGGGCCTTTTTGCAGCCGGCGGCCACCCTGCTCATCTTCACTGTTGTGTTTGGCAGAGCCATTCAGGTCGATACCGATGGGGTTCCCTATCCGCTCTTTGCCATTACCGGCATGACCGCCTGGACCTACTTTGCCTTTGTGCTGAACCAGTCCGGTAATTCTGTTATCGGGGCACAGGAAATGGTGAAAAAAATCTATTTTCCCCGCCTGGTGATCCCGCTATCCAAAGCCGTGGTAGGCTTTGTCGATTTTGCCATTGCCTTTCTGATCCTGGGGGTGATGATGCTATTCTACTGCTTTAGCCCTTCGGGGAATATCCTGTACCTGCCCCTCTTCATCCTGCTGACCATCATTTCGGCCCTAGCGGTAGGAATCTGGCTCAGCGCCCTAACCATTCGTTACCGCGACTTTCAGCATGTAGTGCCTTTCCTGGTGCAATTCGGGCTTTATGCCACACCAACCGCTTATCCGGCCGAAACGATCATCAACAGCTTGCCCGATTGGGCCGTAGCCATTTACTACCTCAACCCGATGGCGGGTGTAGTGGAAGGCTTCCGCTGGTCAGTGTTAGGAGGCGCTCCTCCTTCTGACTTTGCTTATATTTCTTTTGTCCTGATTGGAATCCTTTTCATGAGCGGGCTGTATTATTTCAGGAAAGTGGAACGTGTAATGGCGGATATTGTGTAGCTCATGAGTGATATAGCAGTACGCGTAGAAAATTTAGGCAAGTGCTACCAAATTGGCCATGCAAAGAGCGGTGATTTTCGAGAAAGCTTCGATAGCTGGATAAATAAACTACGGGGCATTAACAATGGACAAACTGGCGAAAGCAAAGAATTCTGGGCACTGAAAGATATTGATTTTGAAATTAAGAAAGGGGAAGCAGTAGGTATCATTGGCAGCAATGGTGCAGGCAAAAGTACTTTACTAAAGATTCTTAGTCGTATTACAGAGCCAACGAAAGGTCGCTTTGAAATTAATGGTAGAGTAAGCTCTCTGCTGGAGGTGGGGACTGGATTTCATCCTGAATTGAGCGGACGCGAAAATATCTATCTCAATGGTACCATTTTGGGCATGAAGCGTCGTGAAATCAAAGCAAAATTCGATGAGATTGTCGCCTTTAGTGGTGTGGAGAAATTTATCGATATCCCGGTAAAGCACTATAGTAGTGGCATGAAAGTTCGCCTGGCTTTTGCTGTGGCCGCTCATTTGGAACCTGAAATATTAATAATAGATGAGGTTTTAGCGGTTGGGGATGCTGAGTTCCAGAAAAAGTCTTTGGGTAAGATGGAAGAGGTAACAGGGAAAGGAAGAACAGTTCTATTTGTTAGTCACAATATGGGAGCAGTGCGTGATTTATGTTCAAAAGGGGTCTTTCTTTCAAAAGGGACTATTAGCCAACAGGGTGAAATGTCTAAGGTTTTATCTGATTATGTTAATTCAGAAGCAAAGATTAATAAGGAGGGAGGAGTTGTTGTAAATGTTAGTCCATTAGATAAAGAAGGGAAATGGTTAAAAGGGACTTTTTTGAAAGTAGAAGTTGAGTGGGCAAGGAATCTCTTTCAGGAAGGGATTAATTTCGACTTCTCAATGAGAACCGTTGATCGAGTGAAACTTTTTGCATTTTCTTCTGAAAAGAGGCCTGATTTTAAGGATTTGCATAAAAGATCAAAAATTACATTGCTAATTGAAAATATTGGATATGTGAATAATGAGCTTTTTATTGATGTCGGTTTTAAATATGTAAATAAGGACAGCTACGAAGCTCTTATTCTAAATGAACAACTAATAACCCCATCAAAGGAGAAGATTGAAAGCTTCTTAAGAAGAGATATTCTAGTAGTTCCTGGTTTTCAATACATTATAGAATAATGGAGTGATTAAATTAAAGAGTATGACAATCAAAATAAAAGCTCCTTTAACAATTTCTTAAAAGTTACAGTACTTGTTGCCAAAACAAAGTCTATCAATGATTCTTTCAGTTGTCATTTGTACACATAACAGGTGCAGTATTTTAATGGACTGCATTGACTCAATTATTCCTCAGATGGGATTGGAAAGTGAGCTGATTGTTGTTGATAATAATTCATCTGATCAGACAAAAGAAGTTTGTAGTAGGTATGAGGCAAGCTTTCCATTTTTTAAGTATGTTTTTGAGCCAAGAACAGGTTTAAGTGTTGCTCGTAATACTGGAGCAAGATCAGCCAAAGGATTATGGGTTTTTTATATTGATGATGATGCTATAGTTGAGCAGCAACTTATACAAAGAGCATTTTCTTTGATTAGAGACTTTGATTTTGATTGTTTTGGAGGAACTTATGATGCATGGCATTATCATAAAAAACCCCCATGGATATCTTCCTCTTTTGGCGCAAAAGCCCGGCTTTTGGAAAAAGTTGGTTTATTACAGAAAGGATATTTATGTGGTGGAATTTTTGCTATCAAAAAGGAAATACTAGATAAAGTAGGAGGTTTCCCTGAGAATTATGGAGTGAAAGGGAAGAGTTTGGCTTATGGAGAGGAAGTTTATGTTCAAAATATAGTACGTGAACAGGGATTTAGAATTGGGTATGATCCTGACTTGAAAATGAAGCATTTAGTTGCAAAGAAAAAGTATAGGCTAATTTGGCAGTTAGAAAGCCACTATAAGTTAGGAACAGTATGGTACTTATCTCAAGGTTTGATAACAAGTAAACTTTCTTTTGTAGATAAACTTTATGTCATTCAAGATGGGGGTTTAATAATGTTTAAGAATTTCTTTTACAAGCTCAAAAGTTTAGTTCTGGATGAGAAGTATTATTGGCAGAACTATGTCATAGATACACTTGGAGTACTTTTTTTTTATTGGGGGAAATTAAAAAGTGGAAAACGAGAATAAGAGGGAACGTAAAAACGCTGTTATTAATGGATATTATAACTAAGCTGAGACGTGCTAGGTGGCATTTTATTGAGCGAAGGAAAATAAAACGAGAAGTAAATGCTGCAGCGTTAAGAGGTAAAATTAAGGTGATTGTTGGGGCAGGGTCTACGGGATATTCTGGTTGGATAAAAACTGATTATCCTTTTTTTAACCTTTTAAATTCAAGGCACTGGGAGTACATTTTTTCAAATGATAAAAAAGTTGATAACTTTTTAGCAGAGCATGTTTTTGAACACTTTACAGAAAGTCAGATCCAATTTATTTTAAAGAAGGCAGTTGAATTTATGAAAAAAGGAGGATGCTTCAGGATTGCTGTTCCGGATGGTTTTCATCCGGATAAAAAATACATTGACTATGTTAAACCTAATGGCTCAGGTCCCGGTTCCGATGATCACAAAGTGCTGTTAAATTATAAATGTTTATCTGATATTTTGAGGAATTGTGGGCTTGAACCAAGATTGGTTGAATATTGGAATGAAAACGGTGACTTTCAGGGTTGGGAATCTGAAGACGAAAATGGTCATATAATGCGGGTCATGAGAAACCAGAATGACTCGGCCAAAAAAGATCAACGTGGTTTTTTTTATACTTCTTTGGTAATTGATGGGATAAAAAATAAGAACTTTTAAGTTTGAATAAAATTCTTTTGGAATATAAAAGCAATTCCTGAAAATAGTTTCATGGTTACTGGCAAAAGTTTTGTTTTAAGGAGAACAAGAATGTCGTATAATACAAAAGTTTCAATAATCACCCCATCCTATAATTCAGCTGCTTTTATAGAGCAAACAATAGATTCAGTTCTATCTCAAGCTTACCCAAAGTTACAATTTATAGTTATTGATGGTGGTAGTACTGACGGAACGGTAGATATTATTAAAAAGTATGAAAAGTACCTGAGCTATTGGGTTTCGGAGCCAGATAAAGGACAAAGTCATGCAATAAATAAAGGGCTTAAGAAAGCAACGGGTGAGGTTGTGAACTGGTTGAATGCAGATGACTTTTATGAAAAAGGCTCACTATTGAAGATAGTTGAGGGTTTTCAGGATCCTTCTGTAGATTGTTTGTGTGGGCGAAGTAATATAGTAGATGAAAAGGGAGTGTTTATTCAAAAATCTTTAGGCACAGATATTTATGAGAACAGTTTAACAAGAACGATTGGATGGGCTAGAATAGATCAGCCGGAAACTTTTTTCAGGAGAACCGTTTTTGAAAAGCTGAGGGGAGTTAATGAGCAGCTGCATTATGTTATGGATAAGGAATTGTGGATTCGCTATTTGGCAATGAACGGGCTTGCAGGGATCAAAAGAACAGAGGATGTAGTTGTGAACTTCCGCATCCATGAAAATTCAAAAACAGGAGCTCAAAAAAGCAAGTTTGAGGAAGAGACAGATCAGCTTTATTTAAAACTGGCGGAATCTTTTGGTTATAAAATGGAAGAAAAGATATTCGCTTCTTTTACGGAGGAACCAGGGTTTGATTTTGCTTTTCCTGCTAAACTTTTTTTGGCGAAAGAAGACCTGAAGGAAGTTTTACATTATTACCTGCTTCATAAAGCAGATTATTTCTACTACCACCATAAAAGGGGTTTAAGTAAAGCATGTCTACAATATATAGATAGAGCATGCTTAGATGCATTCAGCCAAAAGCTTTTTGATAAGTTAAAGTGTAGAACAAGATTCTTCCCAGTAGGAGTTGTTAAAATGTTTCGACAACAATAATGGTATCGATAATTGTACCAACTTATAATGGAGCACATAAACTTTCCGGCATTTTAGAATCGCTGGATGCGCAAAGCGTTAAAGATTTTGAAGTAATTATTGCTGTCGATGGATCAACCGATCATACTATAGAGGTTTTGGAACGGGTGCAGCCGAATAATTATACATTAAATTTTTTTTATCAGCAAAACAGGGGAAGGGCTGCAATTCGCAATTTTGGTGCAAAAAAGGCAGCAGGAGATCTGCTGATTTTTTTTGATGATGATATGCGTCCGGTTCCTTGTTGTGTTGAGCGACATATAAAGCATTTTAAGGATTTTCCGGGTAGCTTGGCAACAGGGAAACAGATTGAAGAGGAGCAGGCAATGCAGTCTGATGTTCAAAAGTTTAAAAGGTATTTGAGCTTAAAGTGGTATAAGCCTTTAGAGAGTACCTTTCGCCAAGCAAGGGAATCTTTGTCCTTTACTGCTGCAAACTGTTCTCTGCCTGCCAGTATTTTTTGGGAACTTAATGGTTTTGATGAGCAACTTTCGGATGCCGAAGATTATGATTTGGCTCAAAGAGCAGCTGCACTGGGCAAGAACGTATTTTACCTAAATGATGCTATTGGGTATCATGATGATTTTATTTCGGCCAGAAGCTTTTTGAAAAGGCTACGGCAATACCGGGAAGCTCATCAAAAGCTTACAGAGATTGGCCGAGGGAACATTCATAAGGAAGGGAAAACAGCACCATTTAAATTATTTATTTATAAAATTTTTAGCCATTCTTGTTGGGTTAATCTTATCGAACAGGAGCAGCTTTCTTTCCTCCCCAGGCGCCTAAGGTATAAATTGTATGATGTGATTTTTACTTCTTTATCACGACATTTCCCTGGTGTTCGAATCTAAAATTATTTTCTAGAATAAATTGAGGAAGAAAAAGTTAGTTTACATCATTTCAAAAGTAGATAAGTCTTTGGCTTTTGAGTGGCTGGCAGCATCTGATCTGCAAAAAAGAATTGAGCTTAATTTTATTTTGCTAAACCCCGGGGAAAGCTACCTGGAGACATTTTTAAAACAGAAAAATATACCTGTTACCTTGGTGAAATATTCTGGAAAGAAGAGCATGGCACGTGCATTTACTCAGGTATTTTTTAAGCTGATTAAACTAAGAGCAGATGTTGTTCATGCTCATTTCCTAGACGCTAACCTAGTTGGAATTAGTGCTGCATTTCTGGCCAGAGTTCCAAGGCGGATTTATACCAGGCATCACTCTTCTTTCCACCATTTTTATTTTCCAAAAGGAGTCTACTATGATATGCTTGTAAATTATATGTCCACTAAAATAGTAGCAATAAGTAAGGTGGTTCATCAAATCCTTGTAGAAAAAGAGCGGGTTTCGGAAAGTAAAATATCTCTAATCCACCATGGTTTCCATTTGAATTTGTTTGAAAATGTTGATAACAGCCGAATAGAAGAGGTCAGGAAGCGAAATAAGGTGCCAGAGCATAGCTATCCCCTTCTGGGAGTAATTGCCCGGTTCGAAGATTGGAAAGGAATCCAGTTTATTGTCCCTGCCTTTAGAAAGTTGTTGGAGAATTATCCTGAAGCCCACTTAATTCTGGCTAATGCAAATGGTGTTTATGAAGGGGAAGTAGATAAACTGTTAGCTACGCTCCCAGAAAAATCCTTTACAAAAATCAGGTTTGAGTATGATATACCTGCTCTTTACAAGCTCTTTGATGTATATGTTCACACTCCTGTAAATAATCATTCTGAGGCTTTTGGCCAGACATATGTGGAAGCCCTGGCCTCCAGAGTTCCAAGTATATTTACAGCTTCAGGAGTTGCTACTGAATTCATCGAAAATGAGGTTAATGCCCTGGTGGTTGATTATCAGAATTCGGGCCAAATTTATGATGCAGTAATTCGTTTACTGGAAAATGACCAACTCCGCGAAAATCTTAAAGGAAATGGATATGCAAGTGTTAAAAAAAGGTTTGAGCTTCAAAAGATGGTTGATAGCTTAACTCAGCTTTATCTCTCCTAAAACTGAAGCCTAAAACTTATAATGGTAACAACAGCCTTTTAAATTAACTCACTCTATGAACATCTTATATTTTGGGTATTGGGGAGCAAGAGATGGTTTATCCGTTGCTACCATCCACCCTCATCTTGAAATATTAGCTGAGTTTGAGTTTGTTCAGTCAATTTATTTTGTATCAATTGAACGTGAAGGGCAAAAGGAGCCAATTGATTTGAAAATTAAAAAGGTTCGTCATATACCATTAATTAGTAATCGAGTTTCGTCTGTTTTATTGAATAAAATAGATGATTTTATTCGTTTCCCTCAGAAGATAACGGAATTTATAAAACAATTAGATATTTCTCTTCTTATTTGCCGAAGTTCTCCGGCAGGCATTCTAGGATATTTAGTCCATAAAAAAACAGGGGTGCCATTCTGGGTTGAGTCTTTTGAGCCGCACGCCTCTTATATGGCTGAAGCCGGTGTTTGGAAAAAATGGGATCCTCGCTATTTAATCCAGGTAGTTGGAGAAAGGCTTCAGCTTAAAGCAACTGAAATTGTATTTCCTGCCTCTGAAAACTATAAGAGAAGGCTGGTTACACAAAAGAGGCCGGAGGCACTGTTGACGATTCCTTGTACAGTCAATACAGACTGCTTTGAATTTAACGAACAAAATAGAGAAAAGGTGAGAAATAAGTTAGGGATCGGTAATGATATGTTTTGTGGGATTTATACAGGTAAATTTGGAGGCCTTTATTATGATTATGAAGCTTTTGAGATGTTTGGGCAGGCAAAAGAAGTCTTTAAAAACTTTTTTCTTATTGTTTTAACTCCTCATCCTGTTGAGGAGATCAAACAGAAATTGCGGAGGGTAGGGCTTTCTGATGGCCATTCCTTTGTATCATTAGTTCCTCATCAGGAGGTTCCTGCTTATATGCACGCCGCAGATTTCGCATTTTCAACCATAAAATCAATTCAGTCACAAAGGTTTTCATCACCAATTAAATTGGGCGAATACTGGGCAGCAGGCTTGCCGTTTCTACTTACTGAAGGCGTTGGAGATGAGTCTGAAATATTGAAAAATGGAAAAGGGGGAGTCTTATTTAATATAAAAAGTAGTAGAGAAGCCCTTTCTAGAATGAAAGAATTATTGAAGGGGTCAAATAAAAAAACGTATGTAGAGTTAGCAAAAAAGTACAGGGCAAGAGGTTTGGTGAAAGAAGCTTATGAAGAAGCATTTAAATTGAATTTCAAAGCTAAATAAGAAGGTTGTGAACTTATACCGCTAGAAGAAGTAAGTGTTTTACAGTTAAAAAGAGGAATTTTTTAAAGAATTGAAAAATAAATTAATACTTCAAACATATTAGGAGTAAAGAATAATATTTAATTTAAATCGCCTCCTATATTTATGCAAATAGGTGTGATTCTGGTGTTTGGAGAGTAAAAGGGAAAGGGCAATTGATTTGACTAATTAAGGGTTTATTGAAAATGGAGATGTAAAGGCGTTTATGCTAGATGCCAATTTAAAGTAACTTATAAATTATCTAATTAATGGTGAACAGTGACTTTATAGATACTCCTGTTCTATTATTAGTCTTTAATAGACCAGAAACAACCAAAAGAATATTTGAGGTTATTCAAAAAGTAAAACCAAAACAGTTATTTATTGCAGCTGATGGACCGCGTGAAAACAATCCTTATGATGAAGTGCTATGCGAGAAAGTGAAAAAGATTATTTCATTTGTTGATTGGGATTGTGAAGTAAAAACATTGTTTAGAGATATTAATTTAGGATGCAAATTAGCTCCCAGCTTAGCTATAACTTGGTTTTTTGAACATGTAGAGGAGGGCATAATTCTAGAAGATGATATTCTTCCTCATATTGACTTCTTCCGGTTTGCTCAAAAAATGCTACATCAATACGCTGATGATGAGCGAATTATGATGATTTCCGGTTTTAATGTAGCCAGTTGTTGGAAGGAAGAAAAACAAGATTATCATTTTAGTCTTTTTGGAGGATGCTGGGGGTGGGCTACTTGGCGAAGAGCCTGGACTTTTTTTGATCCGGAAATAAAGAAATGGTCAGATCCAGAGGTTAAAAAGCTCTTGAGAGAAAATTTAGGTGGAGGTTATGATTTTGAATTTAGGTCTAAACTATATGATCAAATTCATCAGGGAAAGTTAGAAACTGTTTGGGACTACCAATGGACTTTTGCTAGGTTGGTGCAAAGTGGACTTTGTATAGTTCCTTCTTTAAATACTATTGAAAATATTGGTTTTACTGAAGGCGCCACTCACACCAAGAGTCAGCCAGAGCACTTAAAAGAACTCAAAGTCCACAATCTCCCAAGTTCCTTTAGATTAAATGATTTTGTTATGAGAGATCATGAATATGATAGGTTTTTTACTCAATTAATGCAAGGCTCTGGTAGCAGGCTTACCTTGGCTTTTCGCCTATTAAAAAAGCTTCAATGGACTTAAAAAACTCGCATTTAGACTTGATGGGCAAAGCTAGAAAAAAACAAGCAGTCCTTGAAAAATTTTTTATGTTTCGATTGTTCCCGAAAGTATTGGACAAAAAGGTTAGACGTACTGAACTTTTTCAAGAGTGGTTCAGTCAATTTATGAATTATCCTAGAATAATTGAGCTGTCGCTTACACTTGAACTACTAGAATTAAAAGGTGTTAGTAGTAAGCGGGTGCTGGATATAAGTAGTCCAAAGTTGTTGGCGTTGTATCTGGCTTTAGAAACATCTTCAAAAGTTCATGTCTCAGACGTTGAGGACTACTTCATTTCAGATTTTGAAATATATAGAAAGAAATTTAAAGAGCATTTTGAACTGGAAGTTTTTGATGCACGAGAAATCCCTCATAGGGAGAATACTTTTGATTGTATTTTTAGTATAAGTGTATTAGAACATGTAGCAGGAGATGGGGATGGTGAAATTATGCATGAGGTGCAGAGGGTTCTTAAACCTGGAGGCATAGCAGTAGTAACACTACCTGCTTGGAGGGAATATATTGAAGAATGGCAGAAAGAAAAGCGCTTTTACTGGCCTACAGAGGAGAATGAGAGAGGTGAATTATTTTACCAACGCCGCTATGATATCCACGCCATTAAGAAGCGGATGCTAGTAGATGGGTTAAAAATTAACAAAGTGATTTTTGTGGCAGAACAGCCAATAGAACAGCCTAAATTTGATGCTAATGGTATGTTACTGCACAATGCACATTTTGCAACTAAAAAGGCTTCTACTAAAGAGGGAAAGCTACCATTAAGAGAATACCTTGTTTATAAAAAACTGTCTAAAAAATATCATTACTTAACTACTGATGGTACTGATCCTAATGTAAGGCAGGTAGTTGTACAATTTAAGAAAGATGAGTAAAAAAATAGCTTTTATTACTACAGTAAACCACAATGTTGGGGATGATTTTGTAAGAGAAGGGCTAAAATGGTTATTCCGAGAGTATTTTCAGTCTGATAAATTAAAATTCACTAGCATCCACAAACATGTACCAGCTACTAGCTATTATGGTTTGGAGAATTTGCGGAACCTCGTGTGGTCGGAGAGGGTGGAAAAGTACCTGCCAGTTATTTCTCGTATAGATCGAGTAATGCAATCAGATATATTAGTCCAGAGCGGCGCACCCGTTTTTTGGTATCATCCAGGTTACAGTGACTGTGTTTCTGGAAATGAATGGTATTTTCCTTTAATTCACCGCCGATTTTTGAAGAAGAGAGGGGGCGTTTTAGCAAACATTGCAGCAGGAACATGTCAGAAGTACTATTCTGATGGTTCTGAATTCTTAGAATCAGATCATATCAAGAATTTTATTAAAGAATTTCATGAGTTAAGTCAAGTGACAACCCTCAGAGATAGCCTTTCAGGTAGTGTCCATACAAAGTTGGGATTGGATGCTCCTGTTATTCCATGTAGTAGTATTTTTGCCATTAATGAACATAAGGTGGAGCAAAAGCCAGGAGAGTATGTTGTGGTTAACTATATGCATGGAGGGGCGCATTATAATTTTGGTCAAGATATTGACTTTGAAGGTTGGTTCAACCATTTCCAGAAATTTTATTTTGAATTGAAGAAAAAGGAAAAGCATGTCATTTTTTCTTGTCATAATTTGAAGGAAAAAGAGGATGCTCAGAAAATAGATCCAAATGGAGAGTTCTTTTTTAGTTCTCGTTTCGAGGATTATCTTAAATTTTATGCAAAGGCAAAATATGGTGTAATGAATCGAGTTCATGCTGGTTTTATTTTAGCCAGCTTAGGAAAACCGGCTGTTATTATTGGAAATGATAGTCGGGCGCGAATGGCTGAGCAAATTCATGTGGAGGATTATTTTGTTAATGATGTGGATAGTGAAGTGCTTCTGAAAGAAGCTGAGCGTCTTGATTCTGAGCGCGGAGAATGGCTGCACAAAATTCAGGTTATTAAATCAAATTCCTATGAGCGCTATATGGAGGCTTTTTCAAAGTTTGAAAGGTGATTATACTAAGAAGGTTGTGGAATTTAGTAAAGGAAGTGTATAACTTCCGCTTTCCTTACAGAAAGAAAGCTTTAGGAATATTAAAACTAGACCGAATTGGGGACTTTCTGTTGTTTAGGAACTTTTTAGAAGCTTTGCGGAGTGACAGCACTTACAAAGACTATGAAATTGTGCTTATCGGAAACTCTCTTTGGGGGGAGTTAGCGCAGAAATTAGATAGTGAATGGGTAGACAAATTTTTGTGGATTGATCTTTCAAAATTTGAACAAAGCCGGAAATACCGACTTTTGAGTATTTTAAAAATAAAGTGGCTTAGACTAGAAGTAATAATCAACCCAACTCGCTCTCGGGATTTCTATATAATGGACTTTCTAGTGAAAACAAGTGGTGCAGATGAAAAGATTGGTCATGCAGGGGACTTTAGTAATATAAATGAAATCAAAAAAAAAGAATCTGATAAATATTATAGTCAGCTTATTGCAACGCAAGGGGAAGGTCAATTTGAATTTTACACTAATAGAGAGTTCTTTCGAGTGTTATTACCCCATACTAAATTACCGAAAGCCCCTCTTTTACCTTTAGAGCCGAGAAAAATTAAGGAACCTTATGTCATCCTTTTCCCAGGAGGGAGTGCTAGCCATAAATGTTGGCCTGCTTCTAATTTTCTTTCAGTGGCCCGTTCCATTCTAACTCATACATCATTAAACCTGATCATTGCAGGAGGGGGGGATGATCTAATAGTAGCTAACTTAATATCAAATCCTCTTCTGGATACAGGACGGGTAAAAAATCTTGCTGGGCTCACAGACCTTTATCAACTTAGTCAATTGATTGGCCATGCAAAGCTGCTTTTAACTAATGACACAGCTGCTGTGCATATGGGGGCAGCAACAGGTGTACAAACTATCGTACTGTGGAAAGGAGATCATTATGGCCGATTTCTACCTTATCCGGAGAAAATGGAACTGCCGGTTCATACAGTTGTGCCTTCCATGCTTCAAAGATCTGATGTTGTGAAATTTGCCTATGTTAGCGCTCAAACTGTATCTAAACTTCAGATAGAAGATATTGATCCTTCAGATGTGGAAGCAAAGATATTTGAGTTGCTAGAGAAAGGATTTGAGTTTAAAGGAGAGAGATCATGAATCTTGAAAAAATGTTTGTATTATAATGGACCCCGAAAATAGGACAGCAGGTTAAGTGTAAATTATTAACTTGTTATCCTATGCAAAAGAGAAGACAATTTTCAGC
>NZ_ANNU01000027.1 GCF_000346615.1 Nafulsella turpanensis ZLM-10 | reverse complement strand
GCTGCTTCCGAATCGGCATTTATGAGGTCAGCGACTGCCTCCGCCTGGGCAAGGTCGAACTGGCCGTCAAAATCTTTAAGATAGTTTAAAGCAGAGTTCCAATTGTCATAGTTGGTGCCGTTTCTTTTGTTTGCCAGGTCACTGAAATAATCTATAAAGTTGGCTTTCTTTTTTTCAGTAGATAGAAACCCATAATTGCTGCTTTGGATAGCTAACTGCCTTTTGGCCTTGATATTTTCTGCCAAGGTTCTTGTTTCCTTATTATGCTGCTTATCCAGTTCAGTTTTCGGTTTGTCAAAGGTGTACAGTTTTAAAAACTCTCTTCTGGTAAGCTTTCCGGTGGAAGGGTGAGGTATAGGAGGGTAAAAGTCAAGGTACAGGCTGTGTCTTCCTCCTGTCATTGGCTTTTTTCTAAGCTTAACTTTTGTCATTTTTAATGAAGGTGTGTATTTACAATAGGTTTTTAAAATCCGCGAGTTTATTCGGCTTAAGGCAGGGTAAAATAATGCCTTCAAGGTCTTTAAATGCCTTTCTTGCTTTATAGGTCACTACACAAAAAGTTTGTCTATCTCTGAGCGTTTTAGTAAAGTTTTTCTTTGTGAAAGATTTACAGCGTGTAGGCTTCCATTATCAATCAGCCGGTAAATTGTCCTTATAGAGCAGTTCAGGAGTTTTGCGGTGTCCTTTACAGTAAGAAACTCTTTTGCTTTTATTTCCTCAACAGGTTTTGCTTTTATCGTTTCTGTTTCCTTTTCACTTACCTCAATTTTTTCTGCCTTTTTCCGTGCTTTATAGGCCCTTTTTGCACAAACATCTGAGCAGTATTTTGTCACTGTGGTTTTTGCAGTAAACTCTTTCCTACAATACTGACAAATCCTTGTAATTCTAATGTTTGAGCTCATAAGGGTCTTTAGGTTTCCTTAAGTTAATTTAAGTGTAATTAAGTGCCATAATTTCGCCAACAACAAAGCTGAGGTACAAAATAGGTACAGGCCAGCTCTTAGAGGTACAGTAAAGGCACAAAAAGGTACAAACTAAGGCAATAAAAGTCGGTAGGTATTTAAAAGAATAGGAAATAAAAAAGCCCATAACATGATGTTAAAAGGCTTTTATCTATTGATAGTATGGGTTTGTTTTGATACTATTACTTTCCGATACAAAACTTTGAAAAAATATTTGCCAGTAAATCATCTGTCGTAATTTCACCGGTTATTTCACCTAAGTGATAGAGAGAATTGCGGA
>NZ_ANNU01000026.1 GCF_000346615.1 Nafulsella turpanensis ZLM-10 | reverse complement strand
GTAATTTCACCGGTTATTTCACCTAAGTGATAGAGAGAATTGCGGATGTCTAGGGCCAGGAAATCATTGGTAATTTCCCCTTCAATGCCAGTGATCACATCCTGCAGGGCAGCATTGGTTTTCATCAGGCTTTCGTAATGGCGGGCAGTGGTTACCAAAGTATTTCCGGTACGAAAGCTGTCAAGATTCACCGCTTTCAAAATATTTTCCTTCAGCTCGTCAATACCTGTTTTCTGTTGTGCGGACAGATAAACAATCTGCTCATAACCTTTGAGGGAATCCAGTAGGGCAGGAGTGGCTTTATCGACTTTATTTCCTATGGGAATAAAAGGTTTGCCGAGGTTCTCCAAGATATTGATTTCGCGGCCAATTTCTTCTGCGTTTTCACTGCTGAGGTCGAAAAGGTAAAGAACGAGGGAAGCCTGCTTAAGCTTTTCCCGGGTTCGCTGCACGCCAATGGACTCAATCGTATCGGTGGTATCTCGCAGACCGGCTGTATCGATAAAACGGAACTGCACTCCCTCAATAATCATTTCATCTTCAATAAAATCGCGGGTGGTGCCGGCTATTTCCGAAACAATGGCTTTTTCTTCGTTCAGGAGGGTGTTGAGTAGGGTAGATTTTCCGGCATTAGGCTTTCCTGCTATCACGGTAGGAACACCGTTCTTTATAACATTTCCTACTTCAAAGCTGGTAATTAGTCTGCTGATAACCCTTTGTAAATCTTCAATAAGCTCTTTCAGTTCTTCTCTGCTGGCAAATTCCACATCTTCTTCACTGAAATCGAGCTCCAGCTCAATCATGGAGGCAAAGTGGATAAGCTGCTCTCTTAGCTGTCTTATCTCTTCGCTGAATCCTCCGCGCATTTGATGAAGGGCTGCCTGGTGTGCTGCTTCCGAATCGGCATTTATGAGGTCAGCGACTGCCTCCGCCTGGGCAAGGTCGAACTGGCCGT
>NZ_ANNU01000025.1 GCF_000346615.1 Nafulsella turpanensis ZLM-10 | reverse complement strand
TGCTGCTTCCGAATCGGCATTTATGAGGTCAGCGACTGCCTCCGCCTGGGCAAGGTCGAACTGGCCGTTCAGGAAAGCCCGGCGGGTAAATTCCCCGGCACGTGCAGGACGGGCTCCCTTCCGGATCAGGAGTTTCAGAATCTCCTTTACAATAAAAGGGGAGCCGTGGCAGCTGAATTCCACCACATTTTCGCGGGTAAAAGAACGGGGCGCTATAAAGAGACTTGCCAACACCTCATCCATCACCTTTCCATCCTCATTCCGGATAGTGCCGAAGTGAATAGTATGGGATTCCTGTTTTTCCAGATCCTTCCCTTTAAATACACTATTCGCCAACACAATGGCATTCTTGCCAGATAAACGGATAACAGCAATAGCGCCGGCCCCTTGTGGGGTGGCCAGCGCTACGATGGTGTCTTCATTCTGCAGATGTTCAGCTCCCTTCACGAATTAATTTTTTGGGTGGATATTGATCTCTTTAAACTTTACCAGCAGGTCCTGAAATTCTTTTGCAGGCCGAAAGCCAGGTACAGGTTGGTATTTTTGAAAATCTTCATGAATGAGGACAATAGTCGGGAAGCTACTGACCCCAAACTGCCGTGCCACCATTTGCTCAGTCATTTTTTCTCCTGCCATTTCAAAAGCCCTGTCGCTTTCTGCATCAAGCTTTACCGCATAATAATTTTCATTAACATAAGCTGCCACGGATGCATCGGCAAAAGTTTCTCTATCCATTTTCTTACACCAGCCACACCAGTCAGTGTACACATCCACAAAGATTTTGCGCGGCTCTTCCAGGTTTTTGGCATAAGCTTCTTCCAGTGTGAGCCATTGTATCTTTGTTTTTTCTGCCGTTTGTGCCTCTGCAGGCATGATGGCCGCAATGATAGTGGTAAGGGTGAATAGCAGCATTACCTGAATGGGGAGGTGCTTTAATTTCATGGTATTTCGGTAAGATAGGAACAAATATAACCTTTTCTCTTCTAATGAAATAATTGTGCCAGACTTCAACAGGGATGCAATTTAACCTTTACTTCTGAAATTAATCCAGGAAAAAATGCCTAAAAAATATAAGGGTGCAACGAAAGCTTTTCTTCGCCGGTTCCGGATGATAACCTTTTACTCTGCTTTTCCTTTTCTTCCCGCTTTGAATTAGGAGCAACGATCAGCCATAAAGGTTTGATTAGAAATGCCTCTTTTGAGGTACTTATTGGCGCAAATATCCTGAACATATCCAGCGGCGAAGGTGATGCTGCCAACACTTTTAGATTCAACAGCCTTGCCTTTTTGGTGAGATGGTTGTTCGCTTCTGCTGTGGGACTATCAAATCTACACCAGCATTTACTTAAGGTAAATCCACCAAACCCTGCGGTAAAAGACTTTTGTGTTTACAGATGTAATCCAGGGTTTTTCTTTATAAAGAGAGGAAAATGAATACTAAAATAATTAGTATTTGAAGTGAGGTAAAACCCACTTTATCTTCAGGAATTCTGATTAACATAATTATTTTTATCAGAACAGCTTATACTTCCTGTTCATCTTCTGTTACCAGTAAATTTTCTGCAGCATCCCTCGATATAAAAAGCTCCCGTCCACCGTTGATGCGGATTTGAACCGAACCATCATAATCAATCCTGTCTAAAAGAAGAAGAGAAGACTGGATGTGCGCCCCAATTTTATCGAGATACTGCAGGAAGAGGGGACTCGAATCTTTTACCGCCACAATAGTCGCTTTTGAGCCGACGGCTAATTCCGTCAGCGGAAGCTTTGGTTTAAGATTATACTCTCCTTTGGCATTCGGGATTGGATCGCCATGAGGGTCGTATTGCGGGTTTCCTAAAAAATGATCCAGCCTTTCCACGAGTAGGGGAGACTTAATATGCTCCAGCTGTTCGGCGACCTCATCTACTTCATCCCAGTTAAAGTGCAGTTTCTCCACCAGAAACACCTCCCATAGCCGGTGTTTACGGATAATTTTAAGGGCTTCTTTTTTGCCTGTTTCCGTAATATGCACCCCCCTGTATTTTACGTGCTCAAGAAGCTCTTTGGCTGCCAGCTTCTTTATCATATCGCTGGCTGAAGCAGGCTTGTTTTGCATGGATTCTGCCAGTTCATTCGTCGATACCGTGTCCTTCCCATTAGAGGATAACTGGAAGATGGTTTTCAGGTAATTCTCTTCAGCAAAGCTTAACATTATCAAGGGATATTTTTAGATAAGTCTAAATTTTAAACTAAACACATCTAAAATCATTAAAAAAGCAAAGTTTAGACACGCCTAAATCTACAAAGTTATCCACATAGAGCGTTAAAATAATTTTAGGCATGTCTAAATCCCTTTTTCCAGCGCCTCGAGAAGCTTTTGTTTTTCACTTTCCCAGAAGAAAGAAGGGGGGATTGGTTTCCTGTGGTAGAAGGAAAGCGGGAACTGGAAGCATTCTGGTGAGGGGTTTTCAAAGTCTAGAGGGAGTCCGGCGGAAAATTCATCCAGTAAATGAACCCAGGGGTGTTCGTTTTTCATGAGCATTGGAACTTTATAGGCCAGGCATTCCCAAATCCTGGTAGGAAAGCAGCCCGCATTGCTTGGATTGAGCCGGTAACTTATCAGGGCAAAATCAGTAATCTGCAGCTCGTCCAGAATTTGGGCGTGAGGAACTATACTTTCACCTCCTATAAGCCGTACGAAAGGCTTATTCCGGAGTCTTTGATATACTTCCTTCAGTGTGTCTTTTCTGGGGCAGTAACCGATAATCGTTAGCACGCTGTCAATTCCCCGGTCATTAAGCTTTTCCACCAGGTCTATACAATCAAATATTCCGTAAGACTCTGCAATGGTGCCACTGTAGAGGAGCTTCAGGGGATGGGTTTGTTTCTGGATGGTAGGAGGATTTCTTTCTTTAGCAGGAGAAATCGCTTTATTCTCAAGGACAGAGACATTTCCTTTAATGAAGGAGCATTCAGTCAAATAACATTTTTCCGCAACGATAAAATGATTAATCATTCGCTTGCAGAGAATCTCTACCGCCCGGACGCCAAAGGCAGTCGGGTGTCGGAGGGGGGCAGGCAGGCTGCCTGACCAAATAATATTTTGCATGTAATTTTCCTGCACATCATAGATTATAGATCCGCCAAATATTGTTTTGAACAAGCAGCTAACCAACAGTATTTCAGGAGAGTTAACTATAATCACTTCAGGTTTTACTTGAAGTAATTTTTTCCAGTAAAGAACAGGAGCTAGCAGGCGCTGAAGACTTAATCTCCTAAAATTGAATATGGGCAGGAAAGTAATGTTTGGGTGAGTTACCTTATTTTTTGCGGAAAAGCCTATGATATTAATGGCATATTTATTTGTTTCGGCCAGCGATGCACCTATCTTCTCAAACATCCGCGGATCATCCACCGGCTTGAGGAGGGAAGCTAGGACGACTTTGTGCTTTTTCAACATATACATTTAAATTAACCATTAGCGTATGGAACTGAAAGACCTTGTGGAGAATGCCTGGAATAAGCGGGAGCTCCTTGGAGATAAAGATACACAGATTGCCATTAAATCGATTATTGATGACTTAGACCTTGGCAGAAGGAGAGTAGCCGAGCCTTCTGAGAAGGGGTGGCAGGTAAATGAATGGCTAAAAAAGGCCGTCATTCTCTACTTTCCTATTCAATCGATGAATGTGATAGAAGTAGGTCCTTTTGAGTTCCATGACAAAATGAAACTTAAAACAGGCTATGCTGCCAAAGGGGTGCGGGTTGTGCCACCGGCTGTAGCGCGCTATGGAGCCTATATAAGCAAGGGAGTGGTGCTAATGCCTTCCTACGTCAATATTGGCGCTTATGTCGACGGAGGAACTATGGTCGATACCTGGGCCACGGTAGGAAGCTGTGCCCAAATTGGTAAAAATGTCCACCTCAGCGGAGGCGTAGGAATAGGTGGAGTACTGGAACCTGTGCAGGCTCAGCCTGTAATTGTGGAAGATGGAGCCTTTATCGGTTCGCGTTGTATTCTGGTTGAGGGAGTTCGGATTGGTAAAGAAGCAGTACTTGGGGCCAACGTAACCTTAACCGCCAGTTCAAAGATTATTGACGTTACCGGAAGTGAGCCGGTGACTTACAATGGCTATGTTCCGGAGCGCTCGGTGGTTATACCTGGCAGTTATACCAAAAAATTTCCGGCCGGGGAGTTCCAGGTACCCTGTGCTCTTATAATTGGCCAGCGAAAGCCGAGCACCGACCTCAAAACTTCCCTTAATGAAGCATTGAGGGAAAATAATGTAGCAGTTTAACTTAAAACCTTGCACTGATAAACTTTCCATAGTTTATTTTTCGTTATTGGCGCAAGACAAGAAAAACGATGAGCACCCGGCAATTTTACCCTTCCTTTATTTTACTAATAATATTAGTATTAAGGATTCCGGCCCATGGACAGGATTCTACCTATCTTCAGCCGGTTTCCTTCAACCCTGTTCAGCCGGGCGAAACCATGGAATATAAAGTTACTTTTGGCTTCTTAACAGTAGGGAAAGCGCAGATAAAAACCGCACCAAACGTCTACAAAGTAAATGGCCGCCCATGCTACAAAATAGATGTTAGAGGAAAAACAAGCGGGGCAGTTGACTGGGTCGCTAATGTTGACGACACCTGGGGGTCCTATATCGATACCCTCGGTTTTTATCCTTACCTCAGCTACCGGAATATCAGTGAAAATAGTTACCGCAAAAATGAAGTAACCAAATTCGACCAGCGGAACAAAATGGTAGAATTAAAGGTATTGAACCAGAAAACGGGAAAGTTCCGTGAACCTAAAATCTTCCAGACCCTGGAGCCGGTACGGGATATTGTAGGAGGTTACACCTACCTGAGAACACTGGACTATGCTGAAAAAAAAGAAGGGGACACCCTTTCAGTTTATGGTGTTTTTGAGGACGAAGTTTACAGGCTGAATATTTTATTTGCAGGAAGAGAAGTGGTAAAAACAAAGCTAGGGCCTATTAATGCTATAAAGCTTGTGCCTGTGATGCCGGATAACAAATTGTTTGCCGGCGAAAACTCCATTACCATTTGGCTTTCTGATGATTTAAATAAAATACCAGTAAAAGTGGAGGCAGAGCTGGTAATAGGAAAAGCAGCCTGTGAAATTATTTCACATGAAAGGTTGAAGAATCCTCCTCATTACCAGTAAAAAAAGATTTAAATGACTCTTCATAACCTGCTAATAATCAATAGTTTATTTGAGTTTATCTAAAGCAAAATATAAAGATAAAAGTGCTCTTGTTGGAGTGTAGAGAAAGTAAAAAATGAGTTTAATAAAACATACAGCCATAGTAGTTTCGGCAGTAATTCTTTTCAGCTGCTCCGGAAATGAAAAAGGAAAAGGTGATGAGCTTTTCCAGGCAGGTGAATATCAGCAGGCAGTTGAGGCTTATTCCAGAGAGCTTGGACTGAATCCCGACAATGTTTCCCTTCTGTATAATCGGGCCAGAGCTCATGAAGAGCTTGGGAATTATGAAAAGGCCATGGAGGATTTTAAAGCTGCCCTGGAACAGGATGACCGAAACGTAAAGGTTTTAATTGGGCTGGGTGATGTCTTTTATAAGCAGAAGGACTATGAAAATGCCCTCTATCATTATAAGCAGGCAGCCCAATTCGAGAAGAATAATGCAGTGGCCCTTTTTAAAGTGGGGAATGCGCATCATCAGCTGGGAAATGTGGAGGAAGCGATGGATTATTACAATGATGCCCTGCGTGAAAACCAGCAGTATGGAGACGCCTATTATTACCGGGGAGCTCTAAAAGTGTCCCAAAAGAAGGTGAGCAGTGCCTGCGAAGATTTCCGGAAAGCTCAATCGCTGCAGGTTGCCGGAGCCGGTGAGGCTCTTCAGAAATACTGTCGCTAAAAATTAAGGCTGGCCTTGGGAGGCTTCATGGCTGCAGAGTTCGTCTGTACTGAGCTGCCCTAGGCCTTTGCAATATTCACAATTGCTTGTAACTTTCCCTTCTCCTTTACAATAGGTGCACTTCCTTATACCGGTTGCTTCACAATCGGGACAGCTCTGGTACTTCTTCTGGCCAAAAAGATCTTCTTCTATTCGCACCCCTTCGCCTTTGCAGCCGGAACATACAGCTTTTTTTCTTCCATAGCACCGGGTGCAATTCTGCTCTACCTT
Source organism: Nafulsella turpanensis ZLM-10 (assembly GCF_000346615.1). Lineage (GTDB taxonomy): Bacteria > Bacteroidota > Bacteroidia > Cytophagales > Cyclobacteriaceae > Nafulsella > Nafulsella turpanensis. Next base: position 107,406 of record NZ_ANNU01000025.1, on the reverse strand, counting down.
TCCCATTCCCCGGCAATAAGAACATAACTGCTGAACATAGCCTTGGCTGTCACATGCAGCACACTCCCTGATGATATGCATCTGTTCCTCCAGCTGCTTCTTCAACTCTTCACTTTGGTGGTAAAATTCACCACCGGGCCCGGCAAGGCTTCTGTACTTTTCCAGAAACTGCAGGCTGTTTTCATACTGCCCCAAATTAAAAAGAGTGCCGGCAAAAAAGTAACACATTTCGGTTGGAAGGGGGGTATGGAGCGCCAGCATTTGCCGAAAACTTTTATTAGCCGCTGCATAATCCTGCCGTCCCATTTCTCTTTTGGCCTGTGCAAGAAGCGCGGCAGCCTCTTTCTGTTGCCCAATCCCTGCTTTTTGAGCCCGCAATGGGCTTTGCAGGCATAAAAAGAATAATAAAATACAGAGCAGGCTTAAGTTTTTCATTTTGGACATTTTCAGAACCACTTTTCTTTTTGCACCCTATCCTCAAGCGAATCCTCAAGAGCTCCTGACAAGCCTGGGAAGAAATCCAGGCCTGTCAGTTTTTCGATGGAATCAACAGGAACAATAAAGGTATCCAACTTTTCCCGGATACCCCGGTTTGGCATTAAAAAACCAATCATCTTCACCTCTGGTTGTCGGGTATCGAATATAATTTTATAAAAATATTCCGGAACACTCACCTTATTCCTTCCGATTTTTTTCAGTCCGGGCTGTAGAACAGGGCCAGTAACAATGAGCAACGAATCTTCCAAGGTTGCCCATGTGCGAATCAAATCTTCCAGCTCCTTCCATCCGCCCCGGTTAAAAGAAGGCTCCTGAGGGCTTATGTTAGACATATAAAAGCTTTCCGCCAGGGCGTTTTTCGAATAATCCAGATCCCCTGCCGGAGCAAGATGTCCGCGATCATAACCACTGTTGGTGTAATCTTCAGGAGAGGCTGATTTTCCCTCCAACAGAGGGTCTTCACGAAAATTATTCCGTCGTTCAAAAGAGTTGCGCTGGTGTTGGCTGCTCAACAGGTAAGCCACCCACGCCGCCTGTCCGTGCTCTTCATAAAAGCCAAGGCTGTAAGCCTTGTGCACCACAGGAAGCAGCTCCATCGAAAAGGTAGAAGGCCAGGGAAAGTCTTCTTCCTTCCTCTCTTTCTCCAGCAGAATAAATCCCTCTTCCAGGTTTCCGTCGCTCACTTCCTCCTGCTGATCAACGGACCGTTCCGTTTTTCTCTGCTTCTGTTCATCATAAAGGTACAAAATGAGCAACAGCACGACAAGCAGGCTAAAAACGAGCAGTAAGAAAAAGCCTGCAGATGTTTTCTTCATCGACATATGAAAAGTTTAATCCTTTTTTGAACAGAGCCCCCTCGGGAAGGAATAATAAAACAAGAATCAATCTCTGCTTTTTATTTTTCTCCTGATGGAAGGCTGAGGGAAGACCAAAGTTCTCCAGAAACCGACATTGCCTCGGTCCAATGTGCTCATTTTACCTGAACAATTTTCCCAATCGAAGATTATTTTAAGGCCCAAATAACCCCTGCCTGCTTTCAAGCTGATCTTTTCCTTTCTCAGTAAATTAAGCAAATAAAAACAAACAGCCTAGAGCTGCTGCAACAGGAAAAATTCAGCCAAATATTTGCCGGTGCTCCTGAAGCAGGTTCTTCCACTGGACTTGAAGGTAAGTAAGAGGAACTGGAAATCTTCTTTAACCGCTTCGAGGAATAAAATTTCGTTCAGCCATCTTACATGATGTACGGTTTTAAAAAGTCTGGCTTCTTTTCTCTCTTGAAAGAGAAGCAGGTAACTTTGGTAATATGAAAAACATAATATTATTAATGTTTAAGGTATTGTGCGTATTATGTATGTTAAGGCAATTCTTTCAACAAAAAAGCGATTGTGGAACAGAAAGGCTGTACTTTTGCTACAGTCAAGGATTTTCACCTAACAGTAATTAAATTGGAAAGCGTTGATCTGGCTGTAATCGGAGGAGGGGCTGCAGGTTTTTTTGCTGCTATTCGTGCTGCAGAAATCAATCCGTCAGCAAAAATCCACATCCTCGAAAAGAGCGGAAAGCTGTTGAGTAAGGTAAAAATAAGCGGAGGCGGTCGCTGCAATGTCACTCATGACTGTTCCCATGTTTCACAGCTAATCCAGCAATATCCACGCGGAGGGAATGCCCTGAAGAAGATGTTTGGCGCCTTTAAAGTGGAGGATACGGTAGAGTGGTTTGCCAGAAGGGGAGTAGAACTAAAGGTAGAGAAGGATGGTCGAATGTTCCCGCTAACCGATAATTCCCAAACGATTATTGACTGCTTCCTGCAGGAAGCAAAACGCCTCCGCATTCAGGTGCACTTACACTTTCCAGTCAATAAGGTAAAGGCAGAGGAAGGGGCGTTTTTACTTTACTCTTCTAAAGATAATGTGCTAAGAGCGAAAAAGGTGCTGGTGGCAACAGGTGGGCACCCTAAAGAGGAGGCATACAATTGGCTACGGGAAACCGGTCACAGCCTTTCATCGCCCATCCCTTCGCTTTTCACCTTTAACAGTCCTGCAAATCCATTACGGAAACTGCCGGGGATAAGCGTTCCAAAGGGACTGGTTCGCATTGAGGGAACCAAGCTTCAGTATGAGGGGCCGGTGCTTATTACGCACTGGGGCTTTAGTGGGCCGGCTGTATTAAAGCTCTCCGCTTTTGGGGCCCGCTGGGTGCATGAGCAGGATTATACTTTTGTAATTCATATCCGCTGGGTAGCTGTCACCTCCGAAGAAGAGCTGAGGGCACAGCTCAAGGCTTATCAGCAGGCACACCCTAAACGGCTCGTCCAGGGACATCCGCTGTTTGAGCTACCGCAGCGCCTGTGGGCTTACGCATGTGAGCAGGCCGAAATTTATCCCGAAAAGGTGTGGGCGGAAGTTTCCAGAAAAAGTTTTAATAAATTACTGGAATGCCTTTTCAGAGATCGGCAGGAGATAAAAGGGAAAACAACTTTTAAAGAAGAGTTTGTTACCTGCGGAGGTATTCCGCTTTCGGAGCTCCATCTTCCGCAAATGGAAAGCCGCCTGTCACCGGGATTATTTTTTGCAGGGGAGGTGCTGGATGTAGATGGTATTACAGGTGGATTCAATTTCCAGCATGCCTGGACCAGCGGCTGGCTGGCGGGCAGTCATATCGGTCGTAGCCTTGCAGAAATATAAAAGGCGAAGATAAAAGAAAACTCCTGCGCGCAGACGGGCAGGAGTTTAGTCTGAAAAATTATGGATAATGTTAAGCACCTGTAGCGTATGCTTTCAAATAAGAATTTTACTTTCTGAATGTCTCCGCTACCACTAATTCTTTACTGCCGTGGCTGTATTCGTAAAAGCCTCTTCCTGATTTGGCGCCCAGGTGACCAGCTGTAACCATATTAACCAGCAGTGGGCAGGGAGCATACTTTTGATTGCCAAATCCTTCGTGCAGTACACGAAGAATAGAAAGGCAAACATCCAGCCCTATAAAATCGGCCAGCTGTAAAGGCCCCATGGGGTGTGCCATTCCTAACTTCATTACGGTATCAATTTCTTCTACGCCGGCTACCCCCTCAAACAGGCTGTAGATGGCTTCATTGATCATGGGCATCAGAATACGGTTTGCCACAAAGCCCGGATAATCATTAACTTCTACCGGTACTTTTCCTAATGCCCTGGAAAGTTCCATAATCTGGTTGGTCACCTCATCGGTAGTCGCATAACCCCGAATTACCTCTACCAGCTTCATTACAGGAACGGGATTCATAAAGTGCATGCCAATTACTTTTTCGGGTCGTTTGGTAACGGCAGCAATTTTAGTGATGGAGATAGAGGAAGTATTAGAGGCCAGCAGTGTATTTTCAGGGCAAAGCTCATCAAGCTGTTGAAAAATTTTCAGTTTAAGGTCTACATTTTCAGTAGCCGCTTCCACTACCAGCTCAGCTTCTTTTACCCCCTGCTCCATTCTGGTATAAGTGGTAATGTTTTGCAGGCTTTGCTGTTTGGTAGCTTCATCAATCAGCCCTTTTGTTAACTGGCGGTCGAGGTTTTTTTCAATGGTTTTTAGGGCCCGCTGGAGTGCCTCTTCATTAATATCGATAAGGGCCACCTGATGGCCTTTTTGGGCAAAGACGTGGGCAATACCGTTTCCCATGGTACCCGAGCCTATTACTGCAACATTTTTCATGTTTAAAAAGTATTTAGTTTAATTTTCGGCCTAAAGATATTAAATATCTGGCAGGCTGCTAAAATTTGCCGGCTTTATCTCCATCTTTGCAGTTTAGCGGATAAATGATAATTAAGAACCCATGATTAATATAGGAGAATACAACACCCTAAAGGTAAACAGAGAAGTAGATTTTGGTGTGTACCTTGGCGATGGGGAAGAAGAGTTGCTCCTTCCGGGAAAATGGAAACCGGCAGGAACAGAAGTGGGGCAGGAATTAAGAGTTTTTGTGTATACAGACTCGGAAGATCGGCCTATTGCTACCACCATGAAACCAGCTGCTACCGTAGGAGAGTTTGCCATACTGGAAGTGAAAGCGGTTGCTCCTTTTGGTGCTTTTTTGGACTGGGGTCTGGAAAAGGATCTTCTACTACCAAAGGCCGAACAAATACAAAAACCAGCAGTTGGAGATAAAGTGGTCGTAAGGATTTGCCTCGACTATAAAACCAACAGGGTAATTGCAGTAAGTAAAATTGGGTCTTTTTTAAAAGAGAAAGAACATACCCTTCAACCTGGAGAGGAGGTAGAAGCATGGGTTTATCATACTACGCCCCTTGGTTTCCAGGTTTTAGTTAACCAGCAATATAACGGCCTTATTTACAGGAACGAAGTATTCGGGCCTCTTCAAACAGGGGATCGAAAAACGGCTTACGTGAGCAAATTGAGGGAAGATGGGAAGCTGGACCTGAGCCTTAAACCTTTCGGGAAAGAAGGAATGAAAGGGGACCGTGAAAAGGTGCTTGAAAAGCTGGAACAGCAGGGAGGGAGCCTTCCGCTGGGGGATAAAAGCCAGCCTGAAGAGATTAGTCATCTCCTGAACATGAGCAAAAAGAGTTTTAAAAGAGCCATAGGAATGCTTTATAAAGAGCAAAAAATCAGCCTTTCCGACCATGAAATAAAGTTGAAGTAAAGGCCATTTTCCACAGGGAAACCAAAAGCACATGCTAACAGATGTAATTATTGTGGGAGCCGGATTATCCGGTCTTACTGCCGCCTTAGAGCTGCAGAAAGCGGGTAAAAAAGTGGTAGTGCTGGAGGCGGAGGATAAGCCCGGAGGAAGGGTGAGTACTGAAAAAGTGGATGGATTCCTGCTTGATAAAGGTTTTCAGGTGATGCTAACCGCTTACCCGGAAACACAAAAGTACCTCGACTACCGGAAACTCCGGCTCCGCCAGTTTATTCCCGGCGCCATATTGCTTAAGGAAGGCACAAAGCATAAGGTAGCCGATCCCCGGCGGGTTCCTTCCCTTTTTATTTCCACTCTCCTTTCCCCAGCAGGTACTTTTTCAGATAAAATGAAGCTTCTGTGGCTTTCCCAGAGACTACAGTCTAAGCCAATTGTTGATATTTTTAAACAGGAGGAAAAGCCAACCATGGAGGTGCTCAGAGAGGAGTATGGCTTTAGTCGAAAGCTGATTGACAATTTTTTACAACCTTTTATGGCAGGTATTTTCCTGGAGACTGAACTGCAAACTTCCCGCCGAATGTTTGATTTTACCCTGAAGATGTTTATCGAAGGCTATGCCGCACTTCCGGAAATGGGAATGGAGGAAATACCGCGGCAGCTCTCCAAACAATTAGGGGAGGGAGTTATCCATTATAAAAGCAAAGTGAAGGAGGTGAAAGAAGGTACCGTTAGGCTTACCAGCGGCCAGGAGTGGAGTGCTCCTGCTATTTTACTGGCAACAGAAGCCTGTGGCCTTACCAATGACTATTTGCCTGAGGTAAAAACAAACTGCAGCAGCATTACGACCTTCTATTTTTCGGCCGATAAAACGCCGGTTAAGGGCCCCTTTTTGGTGCTGAACACCAAACCAAATCGTTTTGTCAATCACTTATGTGTCCCTTCAGAATTAAGCCGTGCCTATGCCCCAGGCTCGAAGAGCCTGATTTCCGTTTCAGTAATCGGGATAGTGGAGCAAAATAATCAGGAAGCGATAAAACACATAAAGCAGGAATTAAAGCCTTATTTCGGTCAGCAGGTGCAGGACTGGCATCACATTAAAAACATCAAAATACGCTATGCTTTACCCGACCAGCGCCATGTGCAACAACAATTAGCTGATAGCAGCATTTGTTTATCTCCAGGTCTTTATGTTTGTGGTGACCACCTGCTCAACGGCTCCATAAACGGGGCGATGCGTTCGGGAGCCTTTGCTGCAGAAGTCATCATTCGAAAAGAAGGGAAGGTTTAAGTAAAAGGAAGGAAAGTGTCCTTAACTTCTAAGAGAAAAGTTAAAAAATGGTTTTAGCTGAATTTGAAAATAGCACCGGGCTTAATAATCTCCAGTTTCGCATTTATCTTTTCCATTTCATCTAACTGTAGTAATCTCTCTACCGGCTCTCCTAATGGTTCATCGGAAACGTCAAAGGTACCATAATGCATGGGAATGAGAGTCTTTGTCCGCAGTATATCCGCTGCTTTTACGGCCTCATCGGGCGACATATGGGAGCCCTTCATCAAAAAAGAAGGTTTATAGGCACCAACAGGCATTAAAGAAATATCCTGGGCACCAACAGTGTCATAAATTTCCTGATAGTGGCGCCCAAAGGCAGAATCCCCTCCAAAATAAATTTTTTCCGTACCGCCAGAAATTAAAAAGCTACCCCATAAAACAGCATTATAATCAAACAAACCACGACGGTGCCAGTGGATTGCCGGCAGGAAAGCAATGGAAATATTTTTTTTTGTATCAAATTTCTGATACCAGCCAGCCTGCTGAAAATGAATATCTCCATCTGTTTTCCTCAACAGGTTTTCCATTCTGAGTGGGCCCAAAACCACTGCTTTGGTGTTTTGCTTCAGAAGCTGCTGAATAGAGCTTTTATCGAAGTGGTCGCGGTGGCTGTGGGAGATAAGAATATAGTCCAGGCCTTTTAGTTCCTCAATTGGCAGCGGAAGTGGAGCTTTGCGCTGGATGAGCGGCAGGTTTCCGAAAACAGGATCTGTTATAATCCGAATCCCATTGTACTGAATAAAGAAGGAAGCATGCCCAAGCCAAATAAGATAGTTTCCCTTTTCTTCCGGCAGGGAAGGCATAAACTCAACATCCAGTTTAAAAGGATCAGATTTCTTCTGGGCCGCCTGGGGATTGCTGCTCAACTTCCACTTCAATACTTTTTTAAAGGAAGGATCGGGGTCGGGAAAAGGAAAATTAGTGAAGCGATCCTTTTCAATTCGGTTCCCGTTATAATTGTTTTTGACGAATGGTAAACTGGAGTTGTAGATAAATTTCCCCATAATAAAAGTACACGAAGCTAGCTTGAAAATATGGAGCCGCCTTCCTTTTCAAAGCGACTTCTTTTTTTCCTCTATAAAGGCACGAAACATGTATTTCACCCACTTATTTCCGGGCATACAAAAGTACCTTTATTTCCGGGCGAATTTTAAAGATTTAATGAATGAAAAGAAAATAATGTCAGCTATATTTTTCTTAATCTTTTAACAGCTGGGAGGCATTCTTGTTCGTGTAATATATGGTAAGTGTTTAAATAAGTACCTTTTATTGCCTGTGGCTGGTACTTTTCGGATTTATCAGCTGAGTTTTGACTTTTTAATTCAGGACCAAAACCAGGATAATGAAAAATAAATGAGCGACTTACCTTTCTTTTACCGGTGAGCCTGCCTACCATTAAAATAAAATTATTAGAACTTTGGAAGTGGCAAACCTGAAGCTTAGATCTTCAACACATTCTTTAGGCACAATGTATTAAATTCCTGGAATTCATGTTTTTACGGAAATATCCTTTGATAAAAGCTTTAAGAAAAGGCAGGTAAGATTTTGGGAATAATTGCGCTGAAATACTTGCTTAAGTTAAATAAAATGTAAAATTTGCATGCTTGAATACCTGTCTGGCAAGGCAGGTCGTTTAATAGAATAGGAGCACTAAATAGTACAAAAAAATATGAGTCGTCACCTGCTAACATGTTTCCTTCTTTTGTGGCTCTCCACTGCTCTTTACGGGCAGGATCCTGCTATTCGGCAGGAGGAAGAAAAGCTCTATGAGAAGGGGTTAGCCCTGCTCCATAAGGAACAGTGGGGAGCAGCAAGACATACTTTTGAGGAGTACCTGGAAAAAACCGGTCGAGAGGACCTGCAGCAGGCCGAAGCAAAATACTATGTCGCCCTTTGTGCCCTGCACTTATATAATGATGATGCTGAAAGCCTGACGGAGAACTTTATCCGCTATCATGAAAATCACCCTAAAGCCATCCTGGCTTATTATGAATTAGGCAGGTTTTATTATAATGATAAAAAATACAGCAAAGCAGCAAATTACTTTGAAAAAGTAAATGTTTCGCAATTAACGCAGCCCCAACGCGAAGAAGTGAATTTTAATCTGGCCTACACCTACTTCAGCAACAGAGAGTTCGATAAAGCCCTTGAACGTTTTAACCAGCTGAAAAGGACAGATAACCGCTATACCTATGCTGCCAGCTATTATGCAGGTTACATTTACTTTAACCGTGGTGAATATGACCAGGCTATCTATGACCTTCAGCGGGCAGCAAAAAATGAAGCTTACGAGCAGGTGGTACCTTCTCTTATAGCCACTATTTATTACCGCCAGGGCCAGTATGATAAATTGATTGCTTATGCAGAAGAGGCAGGCAAAGGAAGAAGGGGCCAGAAAGATGAACTGGAGCAGTTAGTGGCAGAAGCGTATTACCAGAAGGGCCAGTATGAAAAAGCAGCAACCCGCTTCGAAGATTATGCCCAAGGAAAGAAGCTGGAGGAAGGGCTGCGCTATCGTATGGCTTATGCTCAATATAAAAGTGAACAGGAGGAGGAAGCCTTAAAGAATTTTAAATTAGTTGCTGACAATCCTGATTCTCTGGGACAGTATGCTGCCTACTACCTTGGAACCCTCTATGTTCAGGAAGGAAATAAGCCTTTTGCCCAAACAGCCTTTAAAAAGGCCGCCTCTATGAATTTTAATAAAGAAATCGCAGAGGAAAGCAAATTTGCACTGGCCAAAATTAACTACGAGCTTGGAAACTATCAGGAGGCAGCAGAGCAGTTAAAAAGCTTTACCCAGGAATATGCCCGCTCGCCCTATTTAAAAGAAGCAAAGGAGCTACTCAGTAAATCGCTCCTAAACTCTAACGACTACGGCCAGGCCCTGGCCTATATGGAGCAACTGGACAATAAAAGCCCGGAAATCAGGGAAACTTACCAGGAAGTAAGTTACCTGAAAGGAACAGAGTTATTCAATGATGCCAAATTCTATCAGGCAGTTCAGATGTTTGAAAAGTCGCTCCGGTACCCACAAAATGAAGAACTGGTGGCAAAAGCAAATTACTGGAGTGGAGAAGCTTATTCTATCGGTAAAAAGTGGAATGAGGCCATTAATTCATATGCCGCTGTTTTCCGGAACACCCGCCCGAATAACCCGCTTCACCTGGCCAGCCGCTATGGCATCGGCTATGCTTATTATAATACTGAACAGTACGACCGCGCACTTACCCACTTTAAAGAGTATGTAGATCGTGGTGGTGAAAAAGCGCAGTTTTATAATGACGCCCTTCTCAGGCTGGCAGATAGCTATTATGCCAATAAAATTTATGGCAATGCCATTGATACGTATAGAAAAGCGATACGGGAAGGTAACCCTGAGCAGGATTATGCTTACTTCCAGCTGGGCTTAGTAAATAGCATTAATGACCGGGAACAGGAAGCCTTAAATGCATGGAACACTGTACTGGAAAAATTCGGTCGCTCTCCTTATTACGACGATGCGCTGTACAACAAAGCACAGCTTCAGCTTGAAATGGGGAATTACCAGGAAGCCATCAGTGGCTTTAAGAAGCTTCAGCAAAGCCAGCCGAACAGCCCGTTCATTCCTTATGCCTTAAGAAGTATTGCAGTAGCTTACTTCAACCAGAAAGAATACGAAAGAGCTGCCCAGAATTACCAACAGCTTTTGAAGGAATACCCTTCACACCAAACAGCTAACAGTGCCCTGATTGGCTTGCAGGAAACCCTGGCGCTTTTAGGAAGAACAGATGAATTCGACAAATACCTGGTCCTCTACAAAAATGCGAACCCATCTGACAAGTCGCTTGAAAATGTGGAGTTTGAAACAATCAAAGCAGTTTACTTCTCTCAACGATATGAGAAAGCAATTGAAAACCTGCAGGCCTACCTTCGCAACTATCCCAATGGCAGCAATGCTGGTGAAGCCCGTTTTTACCTGGCTGAATCTCTTTACCGCTTAAACCGGGACCAGGAAGCCCTCTCTTATTATGTTGCCCTGGCCGATAATGAAAAAGGCCCTTTAAGGCAAAGAGCCTTAAACCGGGTAGCGGAAATTGCTTACAAAAACGAGAACTACCAGCAGGCAGTCGATTATTACAGAAAGTTAGCTTCAGGCTCTACCAACAAGCGTCAGCAAACTGATGCTTTTGTTGGTTTAATGGAATCGTTCTACCTTCAAAACAAGTATGATTCCGCCAGTTATTATGCCAACCGTTTATTAGAAATGGGAGGCTCCGGAGCCAATGTGGAGAACAAAGCACTTCTTTATAAAGGAAAGATTAATTTTGCAAAAGGTAATTATGAGGAGGCGATGGAGGCTTTTCTTCAAACAACCAATGCCGCAAAAGATGAGAACGGGGCAGAAGCTCAGTATATGATTGCTCTTATTCAGCACAATCAGAAAAAATACCAGCAGTCTGTAGAAACCCTTTTTGCCTTTAACAGCAACTACTCTATGTACCGCTACTGGTTAGGCAAATCTTTTATTCTCATTGCTGAAAACTACCGCCAGATGGGCGAACTCTTCCAGGCGAAAGAGACTCTCAAGTCTATTATCGCTAATTCCAAAGATGCCCGTATTGTTGAGGAGGCAAAAGCCAAACTTGCCGCCATCGAAAAACAAGAGGCTGCCCAAACCCCTGTTATTACCGACACCACTGCCAGAAAATAAAGAGGCAGGAATTGTAGTAGATGCATAAGATTATTTCATGAGAAAATTCAGGAATCTTACTTTTATTTTAAGCTTAGCGGCAGGCCCTGTTTTTGCCCAGCAACAGCCATGGCAAACCGAAGCCGAAATTGGAAGCGAAGAAGTGGTTATTGTGAAGGAGAGAGAAAATGAGCTACCTCCTGCAGTCCGCTCATACCAAAAGGTTCCCCCTCAAAAGCTGAGTGAGCGTAAAGAGAATATCCGGTATCAGTTCCCTGAATTTTCTCTTCAGCTGAAACCGGTTGATCCGACGGTTAGGGTGTTGACGATAAAGGCCGATCCGCCTGTACCATATTACAATCACTACATTAAGGCGGGCGTTGGTAACTACTTCTCCACCTACCTGGATGCCTGGATCAATAGTGAAAAAAATCCGAGCTCCCTTTACGGGCTTGAGCTTAAGCACAGAGGGGCCGCCAGAGGCCCGGTAGATAAAGGCAACAGCGGCTACAGCAAAAATAAGATTAAAGGACACGCCAAATTTTTTGGCCGTAACCTAACTCTCGACAGTGAGGCATACTACCAGCGAAGCCGCTTTAATTTTTACGGTTATGATGAAGAAGCTCTGGACCCTGAAAAATCAGGACTAAAGCAGGTCTTTAACCAGATGGGTGCCCGGCTGGCCATAAAGAATGCAGAAAATGACCGATTAGGATTGGGTGCAGGTGTGGCATTTTACAGGACCAGCAGCTTTTTAGATGCCAGGGAAAATTTAGGAATGGCTGAAGGTACCCTCCGCTACGAGTTAAGCGATGTGCTGGGTGTTCGTCTCGATTCAGATCTCTTGGTATCTAATTATAAAGATAGCACAAGCCTCAGCCGGAATGTTTTCCGGGTTTCTCCGGCCTTTCGTTTCGATTATGCTCCCGTAGAAATACTCGCAGGTTTTAATATTGCTTATGAAAATGATACGGCAGGAAATGCTGATCAGCTCCATTTTTACCCAAGGGCAGAGGTACGCATTACACCTTCAGAAAGTGTAGAAGCATGGATTGGTGTTGAGGGAAACATTCTTCCATTTACTTACCAGTCATTAGTAAACGAAAATCCTTTTGTAGGAGAGTATCTACCATTGCTTCACAGCAACAAGACCATCGATTTCTATGGCAATGTAAAAGGCCGAATAGGCGGTGGATTTGGTTTTGGAGCCGGTTTTTCTGTGGCAAACTACAAGAATATGTTCTTCTTCGTAAATAGCCTGGAAGATAGTAGCCGATTTGAGGTAATATATGATAATGGGAATACTGCGATTGTAAATGGCTATGGTGAATTAAGCTATACGGTAACTGACCGATTTCTTACCTCCCTTCGTGCGGACTATTTTGCCTATAATACTGATGATGTAGCCGCTGCCTGGCACAAACCGGAATATAAAGTGGAATGGCTGGCTAACTATAACCTGTATGACAAAATCCTTTTTTCTGCTAATGCTTTTGTTCTGGGTGGTATTACTGCCAGAGAAATTGGCACCCTGGATACTGAAGTGGAGCTGAAGCCAATTGCTGATTTAGGGGTAGGGATTGAATACCTGTTTTCACCTCAGGCAGCCGCTTTTCTGCAGCTGGAAAATATTCTTTCGCAACAGTTTGAGCGTTACTACCACTATCCGTCCAGAGGAATAGTTGTGACTATTGGAGGTAGTTATGCTTTTTAAATTAATCTTTCCGTAGCTTATTGTGAAAAAATAGGAAATATACTTATTATTAAGATTGAATAGATTTCTTACCACCAGCAAAACCCTCAAATTAAGCTTAAAACTTACAGGAAGATAAACCCACGCCTTTTTTTGGCTGGTAAAAAATAGCTAGTTTTACGCATCATTTTCTATTGCATATCCATAATTATCCGGTTTTAATCAGAATAAGATGATCGAGAAAGACGACCAAAACAGGAAGAACGATGAGGAGGCTGGAAAGCCCCCTTATAACGATGCCGACAATGAATACGGTTTGCCTGAAGCAGAGTATACCCCTATTCAACAGGAGTGGGCCGTGTACGAGGAGGAAACTACTCATAACCAATACGTTGCCGATGAAGATATTCAGCCTCAGCAAAAAGCTTCCAGCTGGCCAATGTGGACTGCGCTGGGGGTTATTTTAGTCTTAGCCGGAATTTTTGTTTATTTCTTTCTCATTGATGCCGGTACTGAGCCGGAGCTGATTGCCGAAACTCCTAAAAAAGCAGTAGAGGCTACCGTTATTGCGGAAGAAACAGCCCCTGAAGAAGTGCCTGCGGAGGAGGAATGGGTTGCGGCGGAAGAAGAACCGGAAATGGGCACGATCAGCAGCGTATCCAGCCGTACCGGTCGCTATTATGTTGTGGCAGGAAGTTTTATTGATGCAGACCTTGCCCGGGATTATGCCGAAGAATTAGCCAGTAAAGGAACCGATGCAAAAATAATTGAGCCTTCCGGTACACGAAAATTCTACCGCTTAAGCGTTAAAGATGCAGAAAGCCTTGTAGACCTGCAGGCTGAATTAGATAGTTTACGAGCCAAATTTGGAGAGAACGTCTGGATTGTTAAATATTAATATGGTTTTACTACAAATTACTACGCCCCTGGAAACAGATCCCTCTGCGGTAGATTTAAGCGAAGAGGCTTCAGTGTCAGTCATGGAGCTCCTGCTGAATGGAGGGTGGGCTATGATACCCATTTTTTTACTGTCGCTTGTGGCAGTTTACATTTTTGTCGAACGTCTTCTGACAATAAGGCGGGCGGCTAAAACTCCAAATCAGTTTATCGACAAGATAAAGTCCCTGGTTTTAAATGGTGATATAAATGGGGCCCGTCTCCTGTGTAATCAAACCGATACACCGGTGGCTAAAATGATTGAAAAGGGTATAAGCCGCATCGGCAGTCCTTTGAAAAATATTGAGGCTTCTATTGAAAATGTAGGTAAAATAGAGATCTATAAGCTGGAAAAAAACCTTTCGCTTATAGCCACTATTTCCGGAGCTGCCCCTATGATTGGCTTCCTCGGAACGGTAACCGGTATGATTAAGGCTTTTATTGCCATAGCACAGGAGGAGGGTTCTGTAAGCCCGAAACTCCTGTCGGAGGGGATATACCAGGCTATGATTACCACCGCCGCAGGCCTGGTGGTCGGGATTCTGGCCTACCTGATGTACAATTACCTGGTGGCTCAGGTACAGAAGGTGATCCACAAAATGGAATACAACTCAATTGACTTTATCGACCTTTTACAGGAACCGAACTGATATGGCCTTAACCTCAAAAAATAAAATAGATCCGGCATTTAGCATGTCCTCCATGACAGATATTATATTTCTGTTACTGATCTTTTTTATGCTTACTTCTTCCTTTATTACTCCTTCAGGGCTGAACGTCAATTTACCTTCGAGCAAAAAATCAGAGATAGTCATGCAGAAGGTAAGCGTAACCATTACCGAAGATCTTGAATTTCTGGTAAACAACAAGGAAATCAGCCGGAATGCACTTGAATCTGTATTAAAGCAGGAGCTGGCAAATGGAGAAGGCGAGGGTGTAGTAGTGCTGCATGTGGATAAAAGTGTGCCCACAGAGTTTTTTGTAGAGGCGGCAGGCATTGCTACGGCTCTAAATGCTAAAGTTTCCATTGCCACTCAACCCGCCGAACGGTAGAACGTAAAATTTATAATGGCTACACAGGAAGAAAAAGACAAAAAGGTTGGATTAGCAGTAACTGTAGGGTTACATGCTATCCTTTTGCTTTTATTTTTCTTTATTCTCGCCTGGAGAGCTCCTGATCCTCCTTTACCTGAATATGGAATTGAACTGAATTTTGGCCTTGCCGATGCTGGCTCTGGTACCGAGCAGCCTGTAACTCCGGCCAGTCAAAGTGAGGAAGTAGAGGAGGTAATAGAACCGGTTGCCCCCAAATCTCAGCCCATAGAAGAGCCTGTTGTGGAAGAAATACCGGTAGAACCTGAGGTGCAGGAAATAGTTGAAGCAGAAACGCCGGCCGAAGTGGTTTCTCAGCCCGCACCAAGTCCTGTAACCAAAGAAGAAGTCGCAAAAAAAACGGTAAAAAAACCTCAGCCTGTCGAAGAACCAAAGAAAGAAGAACCAAAGAAGGAAACCACTAAGCCTGCCCTTTTTCCATCTGACGAAAACAACACCCAAACCACTCAGGCCAACCAGGGAGATCGGGAAGGAGCCGTTGGGGACCAGGGCAACGAGCAGGGAACACTTGATTCACGTGCCTTGTATGGTGAACCGGGAGGTGGCCAGGGAGGACCTCAGCTAAACATATCCGGCTGGACATGGGATGAGCGGCCGGATAGAAAGGACCAGTCAAATGAAAATGGGCAGGTGGTATTTAATTTTACCATCGATGATCAGGGCTATGTCATCAGTGTAACGACCAAAACGTCTACAGTCAGTCCCAAAGTAGCTCAGTTTTATAAAGAGCAACTTTTAAGAACTACTTTTAGCCCTACCAATGGCAATGCTTCCCGTGCAGCCACAACCTCCGGTACGGTTACTTTTATCATTAAATCGCGTTAATTCTTCCAATGAATTACCAGCAAACCCTGGACTATCTCTATGGGATGCTCCCGATGTACCAACGCATCGGGCAGTCTGCCTTTAAAAAAGACCTATCCAATACCATCCGCCTTTGCGAAGCACTCGATAAACCGGAAAAAAAATTCCGGAGCGTCCATGTTGCCGGCACAAACGGAAAAGGAAGTTCCGCTCATGCAATAGCCTCTGTTCTTCAGGAGTCGGGTTATAAAACAGGGCTCTACACTTCGCCACATCTTAAAAATTTTACGGAGCGAATCAGGATAAATGGACAGGAAATTGCTGAAACCTTTATTGTAGCATGGGTCGCCGAACATAAACACCTGATTGAAACGGTAAAGCCTTCTTTTTTCGAACTAACTGTGGCGCTTGCCTTTGATTATTTTGCCAGTGAAGAAGTGGACGTGGCGGTAATCGAAGTGGGTATGGGTGGCAGGCTCGATAGCACTAATGTTATAATTCCGGAAGTGAGCCTAATTACCAATATTGGGCTTGACCATATGGCTATGCTAGGGAATACGCTTGCGGAAATTGCCGGTGAAAAAGCGGGTATCATTAAAAAAGGAATCCCTGTTGTAATAGGCCAGAAGCAGGAAGAAACGACCCCAGTTTATCTCAAAAAGGCTAGTGAACTGCAGGCTCCATTGCATTTTGCAGGTGAACATTACCAGCTTAAAGAGGAGGGAGCAGGGAAATGGCAGGTTTGGAAAGAAGAGACGCTTTTTATGGATAACCTCCGGCCAGATATAAAGGCAGCCTATTTTATCAGGAATCTTCCGGGTGTTTTTAAATCGCTGGAAATATTACAGGAGAAAGGATATTCAAAAATTGCTTCTTCCACCATTAAAACTGGATTGGCGCAAATAGTCGCCAATACAGGGTTGAAAGGACGGTGGCAGGTATTGGGGCAGGAGCCAATGATTGTGGCAGATGTCAGTCATAATCCAGATGGTATATTACAGTTGTTGGAGCAGCTCCGGCAACAAAATTACCGGAAATTGCACATCATTATCGGGACCGTTAATGATAAAGATATACAAACGGTGCTTTGTTTGCTCCCTAAAGATGCTTTTTACTATTTTTGCCAGGCAAATATTCCAAGAGCCCTAGCTGCAGAATCTTTAGAGCAGCAAGCCAGTAGAATGGGGCTGGAAGGAAAAATTATTCCTGATGTAAACCAGGCTTTGAAGGAAGCGCACCAGCAGGCCCAGGCACAGGATTTAATTTTAATTACAGGCTCCACTTTTGTCGTAGCCGAAATCGAAGACCTATAATTGTGAGGAACAAAATAAAAAGATTTGCCGACAATGCGGCACGAGAGAATATTATTGAGCCGGGAAAAGAACTTTATGAGCAAATTAAGGGCTGCTGGAACGAGCGATATTTTGAAAAAGACCAACCCATTACAGTAGAACTGGCCTGTGGTAAAGGAGACTATACAATTGGCCTGGCCCGTCGATTCCCGGACCGGAATTTTATTGGAGTAGATATAAAGGGATCCCGGATCTGGTACGGGAGCACCACCGCGGAGGAGGAACAATTACGGAATGTAGCCTTTCTACGCACTCAAATTCTCCTGATAGAGAATTTTTTCGCTGAGAATGAGCTAAGCGAGCTATGGATAACCTTCCCGGACCCCCGACCAAGGGACAAGGATATACGCAGAAGGCTTACCCACAGCCGTTACCTGAAAATGTACCAGAAAATATTAAAGGATGGGGGAATTTTTCACCTGAAGACCGATGACCTGCCATTCTTTGACTTTACCATGGAAATGCTGCAATCTTTCCCCATCAGAAACCTGACTCAAACTACTGACCTATACCAAAGTCCACTTCTGGAAGAGCACTTTGGTATTCAGACAACATATGAAAAGCGCTGGCTAAAAGAAGGCAAAAAGATTAACTACCTTCGCTGCGAAATGCTGAAGAGCTGATACCTTCTTTTCTGCCGTTTTGAAAAAGGTAAAGGTCTAAAAAAGACCTGTAGCTTCCATGAAAATCTGTGGTTGATATCGCATGGCTTCCATCAGGCAGGCATTGAAGAGGAAAAAGCTAAAGCAGAGAATGAACAGGCCCAGATCTGTTTGCTTTCTGCTCCAGAGGAAAAAGCAGCTTCCTAAACCAAGCAAAAGGGCCACGCAGCCCACCCACAGGAACCAGTTATTCTCCAGTCCTTCGGGAAGGTAAAATAAAAGTCCTGCTACAACAGCCAAAGAGATTATAAGGAGGCAGGCGCTTCCAAAATTTATTCCCATTTTCTTCCAGCTTCTTCCGGTCTGCTGACTAAAAAGAAAGCCAGTGGCCATTACTGCATAAGGTGTCGCCGGTAACAGTTGGTACAGGAGCACCTCTTCTGACAGCATATACCATAAAAGAATGGTGAGCAGGGCCAGGCAAATCAGCATGAGCAGATCTTTTTTAACTTTCCATTTCCAGGCTATGGCGAAAGCTTTAGGCAAAAATCCCGCAAAAGGTAAGAGCAACCCCAAAAGAAAGAGGAGTGGCAAATAAAAAGCCTCTCCTGCAGCAAAGGCCATAGTAGGCGAAGTAGCGAGGAAAAGGTTTTGAACCATATCCACTTCTTTTTTCGGCAAAGCCAGAAGGTAGCAGGGAAGAATAATCAGAAAAACTGCGAGCATTCCTCTTCCTGCTCTAATGGTAGCCATCATCTTCCCCGTCATCTTTATTTTGAACATCAGGTAGATGATGATAATGAGTAGGGGAAGCAGGAGAAGCAAAGGACTGGTAGAAAGGGTCCCAAGCGCCAGGCTTCCATACAATATCCATAAATTATAACTCTCCCTTTTCTTTAAATAGGCATAAAAGGAAAAAAGAGAGGTAGCAATGAAAATAGTAGCCAGGCTAAATGGATTGGCCTGAAAAAAGGAAGAAGACAAGGGTAAGCAGGCAATAAATATACCTATACAAAAGGCTCCGACCTGATGACCCAGGTGATCCCGCATAAAATAATACCAGCTAAAAAGGCCGCAAAGGCTAATAAGGATGAAGAACATACGATAGCCTAAAAAGCCTTCGGGAAGGAGCAAATGCCCGGCTGTGGCCAGCCAGTAGGGAAGGAGCGAGCCCGGGAGAAAAGCAGAGGAAGGGAGCGTCCAGGAACCGGAGGCTGCCATTGCACCTGCAACCGTTATTATTTCCTTTTCCACGGAAGAAGCCACAGGCAAATGAAAAGCCCAGTGGGGCAGCAAAGCGGCTGTGGCAAGCAGGAAAATGAAATAGACGTAGTTATAATGCTCAGATCGCTTGAACATAAAAGGATAGTATTACTGCGTAAGAGAGACCTTAGTTATCAAATTCATCCATTTCGAGTACTTCCAGCATATCGGCAAGTTTCTCAAAATCTTTATAGCCTGCTCTTATTTCTTCCTCACCCATTAATGCGATTCCCCTGATGGAAGAGCGCTCTATGATATCCTGTGCGTTTCCAGGATGAAGGCCGTAGCCTAAAAGAATAGGATAAGTCTCTGCGAGGGCTAAAATTTTATCGAGTAAATCCTGCTGGTAAGCATCCTGCTCGCTTTCAAGTAAAAAGTAACTTACCTTTCCTCTATTTTCCTTTAAAAGCTGCTCAATGGAAGCTATTGCGGGATTTTCATCGAGCTTAATTTTGAGAATGAGCGGAATTCCCAGTTCAGCAAGAGAAGGAATAAGGTTCGCATCAGTAATTTGAATATACTGAAGAGAATAAGAGGAGGAGATTTGCTGAATTTCTTCTGTCCCCAATCCTTCAAATTCTCCGGCAAAAGCCACTCCTGAAAGCCATTCTGTAATTTCTTTAAAACGCTCCGGGTTCATGTGGTGAGGAGTGCCGGGAACAAGGTTAAATCCTATCACATCCACCCCCATACCTGCACAGTAACGGGCATCACTCAGGTTATTTACTTTGCTTACTTTTACAAAAGTCTGTAAGGCCATGTCCTCTTCTATTCAGTTTAGGCCACAAAGATGCTAAAAAGACTGCTTTTTAACCAGCCCATGTATGCGAATCTTTCAGCACAGGAAAGTATTGCTGAAGAGAACTTCATCCTCCCGCACCTCATCTTTACCGGAACAAAAGGCCTGAGGAAACTATCCGCCAGTTAAGGTGTTTAAAGTATGGCAGAAGGGAAGTACCTACTTTTACCCTGAAGAGATAGCTAAATTTATGTTCCAACCTTATATTTGCAAAAAAACTTTTAAAACTATGGCCGTAGAACAGATAACTGATAACGAATTCCAATCAAGCTTGAAAAACAACCAGAAGGTTGTTGTTAAATATTATGCCGACTGGTGTGGTAGCTGTCGTTTGTTTGCCCCTAAGTACAAAAGGATATCGAACGATGAAAAGTATGAAGGAGTGGCCTTCCTGGATGTTAATGCTGAAAAAAACCCAGAAGCCAGGAAAGCGGCCGGCGTAACCAGTCTTCCTTATTTTGCCATTTTTGAAAATGGTGAGCTGAAAGAAGGGGTGGCTACTAATAAAGAAGAAGCATTTGTGGAATTATTAGAAAAGCTTTAAAATGAAGATACCAGCAATTAAAAAGTTAGTGGAAAACGCCTCCATGGACGACTTAATAGCAGTTGAAGAAGAGATTATTGACCGGGAATGCTGTACACTTATCGAGGTGGAAGGAGAGGACGTAGGTGAGCAGTTAACCCATGTAATTGCAGCTATTTATATTAAGGACCAAATGGATAAGGAAGGAAAAGAATTTAAAACAGCTTTGCGGGAATACACCCAAAAGGTAAGAGAATCTATTTCCTGACGTTTTTATTCCATAACAGCAATATTTACAGGAAGAAACGAATGATTGTTTCTTCCTTTTTGTATTATTACAGTTAAATAAATGTGTAAGCCGGGCTTTGAACCCTGTGAAATCACGAGAACATGAGCAAAAAAGGAAGAGTATTAGTAGCAATGAGTGGCGGTATAGATAGTTCATTAGCCGCCGTATTACTTCACGAACAAGGTTATGAAGTAATAGGAATGACCATGAAAACCTGGGATTATGCTTCCTCAGGTTCTTCTAAAAAAGAAACAGGCTGTTGCAGCCTTGACTCCATTAACGATGCACGCAACATAGCCGTTAGCCTGGGGTTTCCGCATTACATCCTGGACATTCGAAATGAGTTTGGAGATTATGTAATCGACCATTTTACTAATGAATACATGGCAGGCCGTACGCCCAACCCCTGTGTATTATGTAATACGCATATTAAATGGGATGCGCTGCTTCGCAGGGCCGACAGGTTAGGGTGTGACTATATTGCCACCGGACATTATGCCAATGTGCGTAAAGAGAATGGCCGCTTTGTGATTAGCCGTGGATTAGATATTAATAAAGACCAGTCCTATGCCTTATGGGGTGTTTCGCAGGAGAGTCTGAGCCGTACCCTTTTTCCACTCGGTAAGCTGAAAAAGACGGAAATTAGGGAAATGGCGAAAGAACGTGGCTTTATTGAACTGGTAACAAAGTCAGAATCTTACGAAATATGCTTTGTGCCTGATAATGACTACCGCGGTTTCTTAAAACGGCGTGTTGACGGACTACAGGAATCGGTAAAAGGCGGCAATTTTGTGCTGGAAGATGGAACCGTGGTAGGCCAGCATGAAGGTTATCCTTTCTTTACCGTTGGCCAGCGAAAAGGTCTTGGCGTGGCATTGGGTTACCCGGTGTATGTTATTGAAATTCGCCCTGAGGCAAATGAGGTAGTACTAGGAACCTTCGATGAGCTGAGCCGCGACGGAATGTATGTGAACCAGCTGGTAATGGGCAAATATGCCGATTTGGGAGGCAATCGCCTGGATACCATCACCAAAGTGAGGTATAATGATGCAGGCTCTCCGGCCGTCATCGAACAGGCCGGCGATACCATGAAGGTATTCTTCGGAAAGGGAGTTCATGCTATTGCTCCAGGACAGGCAGCTGTCTTTTACGAAGGGGATGATGTGATTGGGGGAGGATGGATCTCGAAAAGTTTCAGACAAGAACAACAAAAATATGAAGCCATGCTTCAGCCTTAATAAAAGGTTTTTACTTTTCCTGCTTGCACTGGCTTTTATGGCCGCGTGCGAGCAGGTAAGTATTATGCCCGATAATGCCCGTACCGGTTATGACTATTATCCTCTGTCTCCCGGGCAGTATCGTATTTTTGATGTTTACCGCATCAATTATAATTTTGTCGGAGAAAACGACACCTCCCGCTTTGAACTAAAACAACTGGTAGAAAGTGCCTACCTGAACCAGGAAGGTGATTCCACCTTTGTAATCCATAACCTCCATCGCAAGGATGCCGGGCAAAGATGGAAGCTCGACTCGATCCAGCACATCAGGCTTAATACCCGACAACTTATTGAATTAAGCAATAACAAAGCGATTGTAAAGCTGGTTTTTCCGGTAAATGAAGGAAAAACCTGGAACAGCAATATTTTAAATTCCGCGGAGGCTGATAGCTTTAGGATGGTCAATGTACACCAGCCTTTTTTAGTGCTCGACAGCCTTTATGAACAAACTTTAACGGTTTTGCAGCAAAATATACCGGACACCATTGTTCGGCAGGATGTGCAGCAGGAAGTGTTTGCCTTGCAAACCGGGCCTGTTTACCGAATCAGGAAGATATTTAACTACTGTGCCACTGCCGATTGTATTGGCCAGGGGCTCATTACAACAGGTGTTTTTGAAGAAATGAAATTAATCGCCTTTGGAAAGGAATAAACATGCGCTATTTTTTAATTGTTTTTACGCTTCTTTTTTCCTCTGCCTTAGCAGCGCAGGAGGTTGACCGTTATGTTGTTTACTTCAGAGATAAAGAAAATAATTCCTACTCCCTCGACAGACCAGAAGAGTTTCTTTCGCCCCGTGCTTTAGCTCGCAGGGCAGCTCAGCAAATCACCATTTCTCCCGATGACCTGCCGGTAAGCCAGGCCTATATAGAAGCGGTTGCCTCCACAGGTGCCACTGTTTTTTACCAGTCGCGCTGGTTTAATGCCATTCTGGTAGAGGCAGAAGATACGGTGATTCCTGACATTAAATCATTGCCCATGGTAGAAGAGGTGGTATATGTAGCCCCCACTTCCGATTTGATAAAGGGAAGATGGCAGGTTTCTTTTAAAAACCAGAAGAAAACACCTCCGGAGAATCAGCAAAATACCCTTCTGGGCATTCCTGAACTGCAGGAGGCAGGGTATACAGGTCAGGGAAAAATTATTGCCGTCTTTGATGGAGGATTTACGGCAACTAATAGGTTACCCTACTTTAGCCATTTATTTGAGGAAGAACTGCTCCTGGCTACCTACGATTATACCACCGCAACGGAAGATGTTTTCCGCTACAGTGCCCATGGCACAAAAGCCCTTTCTACCATTGCCGCCATTGATTCGGCAGCGTTTATAGGTACAGCCCCCCTTGCTTCCTTTATGCTGGCTGTAACGGAGGAAGTAGCCACTGAATACATGGTGGAAGAATATAACTGGCTATTTGCCGCCGAATGGGCCGATAGTGCCGGTGCCGATATTATTACTTCTTCTTTAGGCTACAGCATTTTCGATGATTCAACTATGAATCATACCTACGAGGAGCTGGATGGGGTGACAACGGTGGCCGGCCTTGCCGCCTCTATTGCCACTCAAAAAGGAATACTGGTTGTGAGCAGCGCCGGAAATTCAGGAAATGACCCGTGGCGGTATATTACCACACCTGCAGATGCCATTAACATTCTGGCTGTTGGAGCCACTACCCCACAGGGAGAAGTAGCCAGCTTTAGCTCCGTTGGCCCCTCTGCCGACGGACGTATTAAACCCGATGTGGTGGCCCTGGGGGTACAGACCATTGTAGCAGATCAGGCCGGTGGGTTTACAACGGGCAATGGCACTTCTTTTGCCGCTCCACAAATTGCAGGACTGGCAGCAGCAGTTTGGCAGGCTTATCCTGAGTTAACCAACCTGGAATTACGGGAAGTCATCCTTGAATCGGGAAGCCAGGCAAGGAATCCCGATGAATCTGCAGGCTATGGGGTGCCTAATTTCTCCAGGTTGCAGTCGGTAATTCTGCCGGTGCAATCATTTCCGGAAGAAGAAGAGCTGATGGTCTATCCTAACCCGGTGTCCGGCCAAAGCCATCTGAATATTAAAACTAACCGAATTTCCGGTTTACCGGTGGAGGCAAGTTTATTTACAGTTTCCGGCCAGCAAATAGCGGGAGGAATGTTATTGGAAGCTTCTCAGCATGCGGGAATTCTTAAAATGCAACTGCCAGCTCTTTCTGCCGGTTTGTATTTTTTGCATATTTACAACGGGTCCAGTTTTACAGTCCATAAAATTATCAAATACTGAGACTCAGGAAACCTTTAAAGAGGTTAATTAGCTCCCATTTTCTGTTATCTTTGAAAGATGAAACCTATTATTGCCCCATCTATACTGGCAGCTGATTTTGCCAACCTGCAAAAAGAAGTTGAAATGCTTAACCAAAGCGAAGCCGACTGGATACATGTTGATATCATGGACGGTGCCTTCGTTCCTAATATCTCCTTTGGGATACCTGTTACAGAAGCCATCCATCGATATGCTCAAAAGCCCCTGGATGTGCACCTGATGATAGAACGCCCGGAGAAATACCTTGAGGCCTTTAAAAAAGCTGGGGCTGAAATTATTTCTGTCCATTACGAAGCCTGCCAACATTTGCACCGAACCCTTCAGCAAATAAAGGAGCTCGGCTGTAAGACTGGTGTAGCCATTAATCCGCATACCCCTGTGGGTTTATTAAGCGATGTGATAAATGAAATTGATTTGGTTTGTGTAATGTCCGTTAATCCAGGCTTCGGGGGGCAAAAGTTCATCGAAAATACCTACCACAAGGTGCGGGAGCTGCGAGATATCATTCAGGCAAAAGGTGCACAAACCCTCATTGAAATTGATGGAGGGGTAAGCACCGCCAATGCCGGAAAATTGATGGCTAGCGGAGCAGATGTGCTGGTAGCCGGAAGCTTTGTTTTTAATGCTGAGAATCCACTACAGACAATTGCCGGACTAAAACAAACCACCGACGAAAAAAACGTGTAAGCTTGCGCAAGAAAAGTATCTTCCTTCTGTTCCTAACTTTATTTTACTGCGGCTTAGCAAAGGCGCAGGAGGGAGTGGTGCAGGGAAAGGTAAGCGGGGAAGGGCAACAGGTACTGGAAGGGGCTTCTGTTACTATCCCTTCTCTACAAAAAAGTACCACTACCAATAAGGAGGGTTTCTTTAGCCTCACTGTTCCTGCCACGGATAGTTTTCTGCTTAAAATTTCCTTTGTTGGCTACCGTACCTTTGAAAAAAAGATAGCCTTGAAACCAGGGCAAAGCCTCTTCTTGGCGGTGCCGCTGGAGCCGCAAACTCAATATCTGGACGAAGTAGCGGTAAACGAAAACAGGGCAGAGGTCCTTCGGGATCAAAGCAGCATCAGCCGGATTGAACCTAAACAAATAACTCATCTCACGTCCCCCTTTGGGGATATCAGTGCCACCCTGGCTACCCTACCTGGGGTCAGGCAAAACAATGAACTATCCTCGGCTTATTCAGTGCGGGGAGGGAATTTCGATGAAAACCTGGTGTATGTAAATGAAATTCCCATTTACAGGCCTTTTCTGGTAAGGGCAGGGCAGCAGGAAGGCTTAAGCTTTGTTAATCCGGCTTTGGTGGAACAATTGCACTTTTCATCTGGCGGTTGGCAGGCAAAATGGGGCGATAAGCTATCTTCAGTTCTCAGCATCAGGTATAAAGAGCCTGATTCTGTTGCAGCAACGGTAACGGCAGGCTTACTGGGTGGTGCCGCTCATATAGAAGGTGCTTCAGAAGATGGAAGGTTTACCTACCTTGCAGGAGTACGCCATAAAAGCGCCCAATACCTGCTCAATACACTTGATACTGAAGGAGAATACCTTCCCCGCTTTACCGATTTGCAGTCCTTCCTTACTTATCGTATCAGTGAGAATACATCTCTTGACCTCCTGCTCAGCTATGCCCGTAACCGCTACCTAGTGGAGCCCCAGAGCCGCCAGACCAGCTTTGGCACGCTTCAGCAGGCTTTCCAGCTAAATGTTGGCTTCGAAGGGAGAGAACTATTAAATTACGATATGTGGCAAAATGCGGTGAAGCTAAGTACCCGCTGGAATCGCCACCTCAAAACCAGCTGGATTGCCTCCTATCTCTACACCACTGAACGGGAATATGTGGAAGTAGAGGGGGGATATTATCTCTGTAATATTGATAAGAACCCCAGTTCAGACACCTATAATGAATGCCTCCGCGTTTTAGGAGTAGGAACCGACTACCTCAATATCCGTAACAGCTTTAAGGCCAGAATTCTAAACCTGCAAAGCCGGAATGAATGGCGCTTCGCACCGGGGCAGCTACTGGAGTTTGGGCTGCAGTACAGTCTTGAGAATATCGACGATCGCCTGCGGGAGTGGGAGTTTGCAGATTCTGCTGATTTTGTAAAAATTAAAACGGATCGACTCATCTCTAACGATATTACCCTGCAAAACCAGCGGCTGGAAGCTTATGTACAAAATACCAGCAGCTTTGGGTTGGGAAATCATACCCTCCACTATGGCCTTCGCCTGCATTATTTCGACCTGAACCAGCAGTGGCTGCTAAGTCCCCGGGCTCAGTACAGCTACCGGCCAGACTGGCTAATGGACATTGTTTTTACAGCTGCTGCCGGTTTGTATCATCAGCCACCACTTTATCGTGAGTACAGGGACAGGAAGGGCGGGATTGTAGCTGGTGTGCTGGCTCAGCAATCTATGCACCTCATCGCCGGTAGCGATTTAAATTTTCGGATGTGGGACAGGGTTTTTAATTTTGTGTCTGAGGTTTATTATAAAAAGCTCTGGGATGTAAATGCCTATAGTGTAGAAAATGTACGAATCCGTTATTTTGCCAATAATGAAAGTGAGGCTTATGCAACTGGGGCTGACTTGCGGTTGAGTGGCGAGTTTGTTCGAGGGGCTGAATCCTGGTTTAGCCTTGGGTTGCTGAAAACTGAAGAAGATATACCTGGCGCCACCAAAGGCTACATAGCCCGACCTTCTGATCAGTTAGTTAATCTTGGAATTTTCTTTCAGGACCATATCCCTAACGACCCCAGCCTCCGGGTATACCTAAAACTATTATATGGAACAGGCCTGCCTTTTGGCCCTCCACAAAACATCGAATACAGGAATTTGCTACGCTCACGTTCCTACCGGCGGGTAGATATCGGTTTCTCTAAAATAGCCAATATATCCACCTTGGGCCTCGATAACCTGTGGCTGGGACTGGAGATCCTCAACCTCCTCGGGAACAACAATATTATCTCCTACACCTGGATCAGTGATTTTAATAACAACCAGTATGCGGTACCGAATACCCTTTCTAGCCGTTTTTTTAATCTTAAAGTGGTAGGAAACTGGTAACTCATCTTCTAATTTTCAAACACTCCACCCCATCAATCTGCTTTTCAGAGCTTTACAGTTTTTAAAAAGTGAGTCCCTGTTTTTGCGAGCCTACCTATGTAAGATAAATTCCTAAATAAAAGTAGCAGGCACCGTATTCTTCCTTACCTTCATGTAGAGTTAAAAAGCTGTTTATGAGCCTGGAAGTATCCAAAGTTTCAGATTTTGTACTGGAAAACTGCAATGATGGTGTACTAATGTTCGACCATGAACTTCGATGTACCCTCTTTAATCCGGCAATGGAAAAAATGAGCGGATATAGGAAAAAAGAGTGTTTGGGTAAGAAAGCGATGGAAACTTTCCCTTTTCTTCTTAAAACCGAATTTGAGGCTACCTGCCGAAAAGTGTTGGAAGGGGGGGAATTCTCTCTGCAAAAGCAATCTCTCTTCTTTCCTATTACTGGCCGCATGAGTTATTTCTCGGCTACCTTCACCCCGGTTTATGATAACCAGCAACAGGTTATGGGAGGCCTGATAATGATTCGTCCAGAAACGGAGCAATACAATTTGGGAAAAGATTTAAATGATGCAGAAAAACGGTACATCAATCTTATTAAGAATGCTCCACTTCCTATTGTTGTTTTCACTACAGAGGAAATCCTTTTTGTTAACCCGAAAGCCACACAATTATTAAAGGCAGAAAACGAAAGGCAGATTCTTGGGCGTTCCCCCCTTAGCTTTGTCTCTAGCCTTAATAGTGATAGGGTAGAAAAAGATTTGGAAGATATTTTGGCAAATGAACAAACTGACCCATTTGAGCATAGGCTGATTTGCTTGGATGGTTCAGAAACTTTGGTACAAGCTACTTATCACCCTTTTCCTTATTCAGGAAAACATGCCGTTCAGGTAATCTTCAGGGATATTTCAGAAGAAAAAAAGAATATCCAAGACATACTGGTCCATAAGGAGCAACTCTCTGAAGCGCAAAGTATGGCCCTGCTCGGAAGTTACCTCATTAATTCTAACGATAATAAAACCCGCTGGTCAGATGGCCTCCTGCAGATACTGGAGTTGCCTTTGGGGCAGAACCAGCAAACGCTGGATGTTTATCTTTCTTTTATACAGGATGAAGAAGAAAAAAGAGAACTACTTTCTCTCCTTCAGCAATTACGGGAAGGGATTTTAACAGAAGCTGCCATGAGCCATGGAGTGGTTTTAGCTAGTGGAAAGCGGAAATATATAAAAATAAATGGAAAGCCAAAAGTGGATGAAGCAGGAAGGGTGATCCATGTTGTATGCACTGTACAGGATATAACTCAACAACGCCAAACAGAAGAACAACTGCATAGAGCTAACCAAATACTCAGCCTGCATTTGGAAAATTCTCCGCTGGCCATCATTCAACTTAATAGCGAACTTGAAGTAAGCCACTGGTCAAAACGTGCGGAGGTGATTTTTGGCTGGGAAGCGGCCGAAGTGGTAGGGAAAAAGCTATTGACCCTTCCCATTTTTCCGGAAGGAGAAGAGCAGGGTTCTCAGGGGCTTGACCAGAAAATCAAACAAACCAGTTTCAGTTATAAGAATAATAATGTAAAACTATGGACACGGAAAAGGACTGTTGTCCACTGCGAAGTTTTTATGTCCGGTATAAGCGGAGAGGATAACCAGCTTAATTCCATTCTTATTTTGCTAAATGATGTTACCACTCGCCAGTTGGCAGAGGAAGCTCGAAAAGAAGGACAACAGGAAGAGCGCAAACGAGTGGCCAGAGATATCCATGACGGAATTGGACAAATGCTGATAGCTATTAAATATAAGCTGGTAAGCCTTGAGCCCCTTATTGAGGAGGAAAACCATTTTAAATTACAATATTTAGAAGGAATGCTGGAACAGGCACTAGAAGAAGCCCGATCCATCTCCAAAAACCTGGCTCCCCGCAGTGTGGCTACCATGGGGCTCGAAAGCTCCCTGAGACAAATGTGTGATCAGGTGAAGCGATTAACAGCCATTGACCTAAAATTCCGGTACATAGGGGGAGAGCAGGAAATCAATCATAAAATTGTTAATGCTTTATACCGGGTGGCACAGGAAGCTACCCAAAATATAATTAAACACGCCCAGGCTTCTGAAGCGCATCTTCAGGTTTTCCAGGGAAGAAATTTTATTGAATTAAAGGTGGAAGATAACGGAAAAGGTATTTTAGAAGAAGGTGCAGATGGAAATGGTTTAAAAAATATGGAAGAGCGGGTAAAGCTTTTAGGAGGACGCTTTCAGATTTACTCAGAAGAAGGGAAAGGCACCTCCCTCATTGTTAACATTCCGATAGAATCCACTTTAACAGAAAAAAAAGAACTGTAATGGAAAAAATAAAAATTCTTGTGGTAGATGACCATAATCTGGTTCGGGATGGAATAATTACCATGCTTACCAGCTGCGCCGATTTTGAAGTTGTAGGAGAGGCCTCCGATGGGGAAGAAGCTATTAACAAATCTTACCTGATTCAGCCCGATATTATCCTGATGGATATTATTTTGCCTGGCATCAATGGGATTGAAGCGTCCCGGATAATCAGGGGTAAGCTGCCGAAAATAAAAATAATGTTTCTTTCGATGGAGGTTTCCCAGGAATACCTAAATGAAATTATTAAAATTGGTGCTGAGGGATATGTACTAAAAGATATCAGAAAAAATGAACTGGCCGGTGCTGTCCGAAATGCTGTTTCCGGAACTCCCTATTTCAGCAAGAGTATATCTGACCTTGTATTTAGAAAATATTACGAACAAAACTCATTAGAGGGAAGGGGAGAGAAAGCGGCTACACCAGCAAAGCTTACTGAAAGAGAGCTGGAAATAGTAAAGTTGCTCAGCCTTGGAATAAGCAAGAAGGAAATTGCAGACCAATTATTTATCAGTCCTCGAACTGTCGATGCCCACCGCTCCCATATTCTGGAAAAACTAGAATTAAAAGGCACGGTGGAATTGGTGAAATATGCCATTAAACATCAAATAATAGAAATATGAGTAATGCGGCTTGCTATAATTATTAGATTTACTTTCTATTACCTACATGTTGTTCAACAGGAAATAGGTAAAATTCCTATGAAATCGGAAAATGTCTATTGTAATTCATTTTTAGTTATAGAAAATAAAAAAGTACCTTCCTCTGTACCACTTTTTCTTTTTAAGTGCCCGCTACAACATAGGGAGTTTTCCTAAATAACAAATTACGTTTTTACTCTATTCCGTCCTGCTTTAACTGTTTCTACCTTTAGCATAAATAATCCGAAACATTATGCTAAGCTTTAAAGAAATACAAAAAACAGGAATTGCGGCACTGATTGCATTCATCTTTTCTGCTACCGCTTTGTATGCTCAAAACTCAGCTCTTAATGTGAATGAAATAAAGTCAATTGAAGCAACCTATCTTAAAGGCAGGGGAGTGCAACTAAGCTGGGCTACCAAATTTAATGATACCACTGACTATTTTATAGTAGAAAGAAGTCTCGATGGATTGACTTTTGAAGCTTTGACTGAAGCTTCCTACTCTAATACACAAACCAATCATAAATTTATTGATAGAAATCCCTACAAGGGGGTTTCTTACTACCGCCTCCAGGTAATCGACTACAATGGAGAAGCAAATATTTCGAGAGTTGTTTCCATCTATCTCGAAGGAAGTGGTAAGCCAGAACTGGTACTTTACCCCATGCCTGTTGGAAATGCCGAAACCTTAAACTTAAGTTTCAAAGGGGTAGAGCAAAGCTTTAAAGCAATGGTATATGTAACCGACCAGACAGGCCGCCGAATCATAAGCAAAGAAGTGGAAATTACAAGTGTACATGCAGCCAGTGAACTGGACCTGCAGCAAAAACTCAGTCCGGGTAATTACCAGTTAACCATTGTAGCTCATACAGGATTGGACTTTAGAATCGGAAAGCTTCTCCAAATTATTGACTAATTCCGGTTTTGGTATGAAAGTTAAAGCAAAACCGAAACAGATACTTAACTGTCTTCAAAACGATCTTCTGCTTCTCTTCTTAAAGTACAATCTGGCTTTCCGCAGTAACATTAAAGAGCTGGAAGAATTGCCTATGGAGGAAGATGACTTCCGGAAGGTGCTCTCTCATTGTCTGTTCCATGCTGTGTTCGGTAAAGCCTCCGAAGGAGACCCTTTTTTGTCTCTTCAGATCAAGAAGGCATCTTCTCTCATTCAGCTAGAATTAACCAGCTCGGGCAACGCTTCCTCATTTGAAGGGGAGATTAACAGCTACTGTCAGGATCAATTATTCGCTCAAAGTTTATCATCAGCATGCTTTTCCACAGAAATCACTTCCTTAGTCTCCATGGAAGTGGAAGAATGTCCTCTAAACGGAAGCAAGATTAACTCCTGGTTTAAACCCTCTTAAAATAGCCAAAAAGGAAAGTTACAGAAACTGATAAGCAAACCTGGTTTTCCTTTTTGTAGCTTTTGTCCTGTCATTCTCATCGTTTTTTGTTTTTACCTGGCATCCACTAGGGTATTTCGCACTTCCATCGTAATATTGCGATAGGAAAAATTAAACATGGGAATTTCTAAAACATCCGGCTTTTCAGCAGACCAGAATCAACTGGCTCAGCTGGCAAAAGCGCTCGCTCATCCTGCCCGCATTGCCATATTACAGTTTTTATTAGACAAGAAAAGCTGTCACTGTGGCGACCTGGTAGAAGTACTTCCTCTTTCTCAGGCTACTGTATCTCAACATTTAAAAGAATTAAAGCGAATTGGTATTCTAAAAGGAGAAGTGGAAGGTCCTAGGCGATGTTACTGCATCGATCCTGTAAAATGGGCGGCAGCCAAACAGGTGCTGGAAGGTTTCTTCTCTACTCCTATCCTTAAAAATCCCACCTGTTAGGTAAGATTTTTAACTCTCTGTATCTCAATATTTTTAGTGGAATTATGTTATACGATCGTATTGCTCAAAAAGCTAAACAGTTCACCTCCACCTTTGGGGAAATTCCTTCAGAAAGGAAAGACCTCCTGCAAAAATTAAACCACTGTCTGGAAGGGGAGCGTAAGGAGGACCATCCATTAAAGCTGGTATTTATCTGTACCCACAACTCCAGACGAAGCCACATGGCACAATTGTGGGCACAGGTGGCGGCCTATTACTACCAGATTCAAGGTGTCTTTACCTTTTCGGGAGGAACAGAGGCAACCGCTTTCAATACTAGAGCGGTAAATGCCATGAGAGAAGCTGGTTTTAAGATACAGGAAGTTAATGGAGGCGAGAACCCTCTTTATGAGGTTTCCTTTGCCGATGGTGCAGCTCCTGTTCATGCCTATTCCAAAATTTATGATAGCGATCCAAATCCTCAGGAGAAATTTGTAGCCGTCATGACCTGTACGGAGGCTGACCAAAACTGCCCCTTTATTCCCGGTGCTGCCATTCGCTTTTCTTTACCTTATGAAGACCCTAAAGAATTTGATGGAAGCCCTCTGGAGGAAGAGAAATATCGCGAAAGAAGTGAACAAATTGGAAGAGAGATTTTCTATGTCTTTTCTCTTTTTCCACAAAAATAGTTTTGCAGCACATGAGTGGTCCTAATATATTTGATGTACTTGTAATAGGCGGAGGACAGAGCGGTCTGGCCCTGGGTTACTACCTAAGGAGGAGTGAACTCACCTACAAAATACTCGATAAGGAAGAATCAGCAGGAGGCAGCTGGCAACATTTCTGGGAGTCCCTGCAGCTTTTCAGTCCTGCCCAATGGAGCTCTTTACCCGGTACCCTTATGCAGGGAGGGCCAGATTACTACCCAGGCAGGAATGAAACAATCGAATACTTAAAAGGCTATGAAGAGAAGTATAAAATTCCGGTAGAACGCTCCGTCCACATCGAAAAAGTAGAACAGGCAGAGGAGGGAATTATTAAGCTTTACACCAATAAAGGAGTATGGATGAGCCGGGCCCTAATTAGTGCCACCGGCTCATTCTCCAACCCGTATATTCCTGAAATACCTGGCAAAGATACTTTTAAAGGTAAAATTCTCCATTCTTCGCAGTACAGGGCACCCGGGCAATTCAGGAATAAGAAAGTAGTAGTGGTGGGAGGCGGAAATTCAGGGACCCAGATTCTGGCAGAGCTTAGCCGTGTGGCCCATACTCTTTGGGTAACGGAAAAACCTCCACGCTTTTTACCTGATGAGGTGGACGGGAGAACCTTGTTTGATGCGGCTACAGAAATGTATAAAGCCAGGCAGGAGGGAAGGTCTTTTACCCCTCCCTCACTGGGTGATATAGTAATGGTGCCTTCTGTAAAAGAGGCTCGTTTCCGTGGTGTTCTTAAATGGAATCCTCCCATAAAAGCTTTTACTGAAGAAGGGGTTATACTGGAAAATGGTAAAAGCATTGCCGCTGACGCGGTAGTCTTTTGCACAGGTTTCAGGGCTTCTCTTGCTCATCTCGAAAGTTTAGGAATCGTGGAGAATGGAAAGGTAAAGACAAACGGAACACAGGCAGAAACCATCAAAGGCCTTTGGCTGGTAGGTTATGGAAACTGGACCGGATTTGCTTCTTCCACACTTATTGGAGTGGGACGGTCTGCCAGGAAAACGGTTCAGGAGGTAGAGACTTACCTGGCTCACAACGGATAAGGCAATCCAAAATAGAATAAGTTAATCCTACTCATTAATCTTTCCCTCTTTATAAATCTTCAAAACCAAAAAAGAAAACCATTTTCATGAGTAAAAAGAAAATTCCTTTTTTTGAGAGGTATCTTACCCTTTGGGTTTTCCTGTGTATAGTCGCCGGCATTTTGGTAGGAGAAATAGCTGGTGAAAGAATAAGCTACCTTAGCGGATTAAATATAGCCACCGTTAATATTCCGGTCGCCGTCCTGGTCTGGCTAATGGTATACCCGATGATGGTACAAATCGATTTCACTTCTATCCGGAAAGTAAAGAATAACTGGAAAGGATTGAGTCTTACCGTGGTAGTCAATTGGCTAATCAAACCTTTTACCATGGCTTTTTTTGCATGGCTGTTTTTCGACCAGCTGTACCAGGCATGGATCGACCCCGTTCGGGCGCAGGAATATATAGCGGGAGCTATTTTGCTGGGGGCTGCTCCATGTACAGCCATGGTTTTTGTGTGGTCTTACCTTACCGATGGCGATGCCAATTATACCCTTATTCAGGTGTCGGTAAATGATTTAATTTTATTGGTTGCCTTTGTTCCCATTGTAAAGTGGTTGTTGGGAATCAGTGCAATTTACATCCCTTACGATACCCTTATTACTTCAGTGGTTGTATTTATTGTTATTCCGCTTGTGGCCGCTTATATTTCCAATCGCCTGCTGAGCCGATGGAAGGGAGATGATTGGTTTAAAGCCACCTTTTTACCCGCTCTAAAGCCTATTTCAATGATTGCTTTACTTTCCACTTTACTGCTGCTCTTTGCCTTTCAGGGAGAAAAGATATTGGAAAACCCGCTGGATATTTTGTTGATTGCCATCCCTCTTATCATCCAGACCTATTTCATTTTCTTTCTTTCCTGGTTTGCAGGCCGCTATATGGGCTTACGGCATTCTGTTTGCGCCCCGGCTGCGATGATTGGCGCCAGCAATTTCTTTGAGTTGGCTGTAGCAGTTGCCATCGCCCTTTTCGGTCTCAATTCCGGTGCTTCCCTCGCCACAGTGGTGGGTGTGCTGATTGAAGTGCCGGTAATGCTTTCGTTGGTTTCATTAGCCAATCGCTGGAGGTATTGAAAAATATTTCCATTATGCTGCGTCTTTTTAAATCACTTCAGGTCTATAGGGAAAGAAAAAACCAATTAACAGAAACTGAAATGAAAAGATTTCATGTAAATGTAAGTGTTACGGCCATGGAGCCCTCTGTAGCCTTTTATTCCGCTCTTTTTGGGAATGCTCCTACCGTTCTTAAAAAAGATTATGCCAAATGGATGCTGGAAGATCCTCGGGTAAATTTTGCTATTTCTTTAAAACCTGTGGCAGGGGTGGAACACCTCGGGATTCAGGCTGAGAATGGGGAGGAACTGCAGGAAGTGTACAACCGCTTAAAGGAGGCAAAAGAGAGTATACGTGAAGAAGGAAAAACCACCTGCTGTTATGCCCATAGCGAAAAGTCATGGATAAAAGATCTGCAGGGGATTGAGTGGGAAGCATTTTATACATTTGGAGAATCGACCGTTTATGGAGAGAGCCTAATGGAGGAAAAAACCTGCTGCTCACTTACCTAGAAGAAAACTCCCGCAAAGAAACCGGCTACACTGCCGGTTTCTTTTGTGATAGATGGAAATAACCGCATGACATGGCCAAAGTAAGGGAACATTTTTTCCCTGAGGCCTTTGCCACATCTCATTTAGGCTGTTTTACCTGATTTTCTTAAAAAATATCAAACAAAGCGGCCATAATTTTATTCTCTTATCATCGAGATCAGTTTAAAAAAATGAATTACCGGATATTGCGGAATGTATTGAATCTCTCCCTTTAAAAACCATTAATGACATCTGAACACCATGCAGGAATTATCAGCAGCAAAAAGGAAGAACAGGTTTGCTCTGATTTTCCTGTTGGCTATTCAGGAAACTGGCATGTTAAAGTGAAAGAGGATGGATTGGGTTATGGAAACAAATAAAAAAAGCACTAAATACACACGTTCATCAAGAGAAGCCGCAACCGCGCAGCAGGAGGGCTGGGTGAAGACTATTTTCGATGGAATGAGTGATATGATGGTAGCAATTGACACGGATTATTGCCTGGTAGCTTATAATAATGCTTACCAGAAAGAGTTTAATGCTGCTTTTGGAAAAGAAATTGCTATTGGGATGTCCCTGGAGGAGGCGATGGAAGATATGCCGGAAAAATTAGAAAAAGCAAAGGAACGGTGGTCTCTAGCCCTGCAGGGAGAGGATTTTATTTTTGTGAAGCCCTCCGAAATTCCTGGTCAGCAAGAAACATACCATGAACTTGCTTATCGCTGTATCCGCAACAAAGAAGGAATCATTATCGGCGCAAGCTATCTTGCCCGCGACATCAGCGACAGAATAAGGGCCGAAAAAGAAGTGAAACTGATGCAGGAGTTTATAGCCCTTGCAGATGCCATTCCTCAAATTGTGTGGACTTCGCGTCCCGATGGAATAAAAGACTTTGTTAATAAATGGGCGAGCAGCTTTACCGGTTACCCAAAAGAAGAATTGCTGGAAAAAGGCTGGCAGCGCTTTATTCATCCTGATGATGCACCTACCTATGCTTACCAGCTTAAACAACTGGTAGATTCCGGCAGCCAGTTCGAAGCGGAATACCGCCTGCTCTCGAAAGACAATGTCTACCGCTGGCATATCGGAAGAGCTGTACCGGTTACCAATAAGCAGGGAGAGGTGGTACGTTTTATTGGAACTGCCACAGACATACATGAAAATAAAGTACTCCTGGAAAAGTTTGAGCTAAAGGTAAGAGAACTGGAGCAGGTTTCGGAAGCCATACCACAGCTTGTCTGGAAAACGGGCGTCAATGGTAATGCAAATTATTTTAACCGGCAGTGGTACGATTACACCGGCCTTACAGCTCAACAATCTTTGAATGATGGTTGGTTGTCCGCTATTCATCCAGAGGACCAGGAAGGGGCTCTTTCTGCCTTGCAGCACTCTTTTTCAAGTGGCACTCCTTTCCAGTTCGAATTTCGCCTGCTACGGTCCGATGGAATCTACCATTGGTTTATTTCTATGGCAGTGCCTTTCAGGAATCATCTGGGAGAAATCGTGCAGTGGTTTGGTACCTGCACCGATATCCATGAACAGAAACTCCAGAGAGATGAGCTCAACAATAAAAATCAGAAGCTGTTCCAGATTAACAGTTACCTCGATGAATTCGTCCATGCGGTTGCGCACGATTTACGCTCACCTGTAGCCGGCCTTAAGCTTTCATTTGAACTGCTCAAACAGGTAGATGAATCGAAGCAGGATAAAATTATCAAGGGCTGTGAAGCTTTTCTCGATCGCTTAGACAATACTTTAAAAGGCCTTGTTCAATTAATTGAAGTTCAGGAAGATAGCCAGCAGTCTTTTTACGAACAAATTGATGTACAGCAGGTTATTGAGGGAATTGTGCTGGACCTGAAGGAAAAGCTGATGAGTGCAGGTGCTTCTGTAAAGAATGGCCACTTCGAATGGAGAACAATTCGCTACCCAAAATCCTATATTTACAATATTCTTCGTAATATTATCCGCTATACCCTTCGCTTCCGCGATGAAAGCCATCCGCTCAGGCTGGAAATTGCCACACGGCAAACCAGGGACGGGTTCTATATGATTGAGGTACAGGATAATGGACCAGGTATAAACCTTGAAAAGGAAAGAAAATACCTGTTTAAACCTTTTAGTCACATCAATAAAGGAAGCGATCAGCAGGGCATGGGCTTGGCCATTGTAAAACATATGGTTGAAAAAAACGGAGGATATGTGGACGTAAGCAGCTCCCTTGGGAAAGGGACCTGTTTCCAGTTGTATTTAAAAGAATATATTTAGGAAAGGATGAGAATATTAATTGTTGAAGACGACGAACTAACCCTGCAGTTATATGATATATTGCTGGAAGACCAGCAGGGTATCGAATGGACTAAAGCAGGTAATGGCTCAGAAGCGATGGCCTACCTGAACCAGTGTAAAAATGAGGAGTGGCCTGATGTAGTGCTGGTAGACCTTGATATGCCGGACATGAGCGGTTTTGAGCTGATAGAAAAGATGGAGGAAAAGTATGGAAAGAAGCTTTTGAGCGGAAAAATTTATATTCTTACCAATTCCATTAGTAAAAGAGATGAGGAAAAAGCAGATAAGCATCCTCTTGTGCAGGGTTTGCTTTCAAAACCCTTAGGTGAAGAAAGTCTTCAGAGAATTACTACTTCCATTGTTTAATTAAAACTTTATCTGACTGTTTAGGAAAAACACATTTTTTTACTGGCCATCATTCCTGTCTGGGAGGATGGCCAAGTACATTTAAATTTTCCCTGGCAGACTTGTCTGTCAACTGGGTTAACCAACTTTCTTTTTGCTCGTATCCTGTTTCATAACCACGGATGCTTTTGTTACTTTCTGTCGCTTCGGGCATTAAATTATTAACAATGGTATTTAAGCGGGCAGTGAAGCCCGGAAATAGCCCCTGAAGAGCACCGGCTAATTTGGCAGGCAGGGAAATGGTTATGGAGGCTTCCGCTCGCTGACAGGCCCGCAGAATTTTTGCAGCCGCTCTTTCTGCATTCACCGACATCCCGGGTACAGAATCACAAATTTTGAACCACTGATACTCTTTTTCATACTGGCCCTTTACCAGCACATTTCTGGGGCTCCTGGTACGCATCAGCCCCGGATAAACGGTCGTAACATGAATATTCTCCTTCTTCAGAGCACTATGAATTCCTTCCGATAAGCCAGACAGGGCAAATTTACTGGCACTATAGGGTAACAGGTGAGGGACGCTAAGACGACCTCCAATGGAAGAGATATTAACAATCCGGCCTTCGCCCTGCTGTTGCATATAAGGAACAACCGCCTGCATGGCAAACAAAGGACCATAGAAGTGGACTTTCATCAGCTGGTCAAAATCATTTAAGGTATTATTCTGAAGAGGGCTCACGATAATTTCGCCGGCATTATTAATCAGTACATCAAGTTTACCATAATGCGCTACAACCTGATCAATTACCTGTTCTACTTGCTTCTGGTCTGCCACATCGCAGGGAATGCAAAGAACTTCTGCCGCGTATTCCTGCTGCAATTGATTTTTGGCTCGCTGGAGCTCTATTTCACTTCTTGCACAAATAGCCAGCCGGGCATTTTGTTTAGCAAGCTGTCGGGCCAGAATTAGTCCGAGTCCTCTGGAAGCTCCAGTAATAAAAACCACTTTTCGAAAAAAAGGAAATTGCTTTTCTCTCTTCCTGTGCCAAATTTTACGTACCCCTATTGCAGCTGCCAGACCGGCCAGCCAAATAATTTTCTTCTGATTCATAAAATAATCTCCTGCCTTTTTGCTTACTCAACCCACCCGCCGGCCTGTTTGTTAAACAGGAGGTGAGGCTGCTACCTATACTTCAAAGAAATAGAATGGTACTTTAAAGCCATTCGCCCGAAGCACTGGTACAGAAACATTAAAAACCTCTATTCCACCGCTGGTGTTTCCTTTTAATGCCCCTGCATGTGCATGGCCATGAAAAGCTACCTTTACCCTGTGCTTATCCAGCGGATCTGCTAGGTAGGAGGAGCCCAGGTAGGAGTAAATTTGGATAGGTTCACCTACCAAAGTTTCTTCAACAGGAGCATAATGCAGAACGGCAACTTTTTTGAGTCCACCATCCTGCCGGTTTAATTCCTCCAGTGCACCGTCCAGCTTTTCTGCCTCACGCAATACTTCCTGGACATAAACCTTATTCATTTCCTCTCCATAAGCGGGCATTTTGTACCTGCCAAAGCCACCGGAGAAGCCCTTTACCCCGGCAAAGCCAACTCCTTCCACCACTACTGAGTCTCCGTCTAACAGCTTCAGCGCCTTCTTCAGTATGGCAGATACTTCCTTTTCCATTCCTGACTGGAAATCGTGATTTCCTAAAACTCCGATTACAGGGACATCGCAATGTTGTAATTCTTCCAGCAATACAACTGCTTCTTCGGGCTTTCCTGTATCGGTAAGGTCACCGCAGAGCAGGAGTACATCGGCCTCCTCGCAAAGAATTCTGAAATAAGGTGCCCACTTTCCTTCGTCGCCTTCTTTTACATGAATATCGCCAACTGCTGCGATCCGGGTACTTTGGGTGTTCTTCATAGCTCAGGTAGTATAAAGGGTGAGGGATTTATAATTCCATTCCTTAATATCAATGGCATAGCTGCTATGATCTATAACAGGCCCCATGCAAACCTTGTTTTCGGAAGGAGGGAGGTCAAACTGATCCTTTGCTCTTTCCAGCAGCTCATCAAATAACCAGCGGGGGATTAAGTCCCGATCAGCAGGGTAAACAAACTGGAAATTCAGCAGCTTCCCCAGCAGAAGGTGCCAGTGCTGGTCCAGCCGCTCCAGCAGGCGCTTCCAGTCTATTTCCTTTGATGCCTTCAGGAGTAAATGATTCACATCTGCACCATCGTACCGGCCACGGTCCTGGATATAAGTTTTACACCAGATGAGATCTTCAGGAGCTACAACCCTGACGGGACAGTTTAAAAACTCTCCCTGCCGTGCATTTTCGAACCAGCTGTCATCCACCGCGCATAGATGATTTGTGGTATTAAAAATAACATCGATAAAGTAGTCGTCCTTAAATACTTTAGCAATCCAGCGGGAGTCAGTGACTTCTACCTGGTAGCCTTCGCGACTGAAAATTTTCAGCAGCTCCTGGTAATCTCCGGCTTTACAGAACATATCAAGGTCTTTGGTATTACGGTAAATGCCGGTATAATGCTGTATGGCGAAGGCACCCCCAATCAGGTAAGGCATTTTATGTTTTTCCAGGAGTTGCATCGCCTCCCGGTAAAATTGCTTTTGTTCTTCTGTAAAATAATCTAGTACATCCATAGCAATGGAACCTGTTTACCCGCAGAAGGTTGGCCGGAAAATGAATTTATGCCTTTCTTTTATCTGCCCATAACTTTCCATTCCAGAGGCCGTTATCGGAGTAATTAGGTAAAGGAAGAGCAAAATAAAATGAAATTAAAACATAAGATTTTAGGCGGAATAGCCGGCACGACCGGCATGTCTGCTTTTAGCTATGCCTGGTCGAGGGTGGCTCATCAGCAGTTCAGGGAACCCGTGCTTTTAGCATTATTATTAGAAGGAAAACGGAATAAAAAGGCGAAAGTCGACAGCAATACAAAAATAATAGGATGGATGCTCCACTATATGGTCGGAGCTGTTTTTTCTCTTGGATATACTAAGAAGGTATTAAAAGGAAAACAAAAGGAGGGATTGGGTAAAGGCGTTTTAATGGGAGCAATGGATGGCCTGCTTGGGGTAGGAATTTGGAAGATGGTATTTAGCCTTCATCCGAAGCCTCCTGAAATTGCGCAATGCAGGTATTTTCTGCATCTTTTCCTGGCTCACCTGGTGTTTGGCTTGTGTACCAGCAAAGCACTCCTGTACCTTGAAGGGGAGGGTATCAATTTGATCGAAAGTTCTCAGGAGGCTAAAAAGAAGATAGATCTTTCAAAAGAAAAAAGGACGGCTTTAAGCGAAAATAGCTAAAAACCGTCCTTCATTTTTATTCTTTTACCTTTTCAGGTATAATTAAGCATACATTTCCTGGCGTTGGGCAAGAATTTTCTCATTAGAGATATACTCATCGAATGTCATCAGCTTATCGATGCAGCCTGTTGGCGTAAGCTCAACAATTCGATTTGCCACTGTTTGGGTAAACTCGTGGTCATGCGAAGTGAAGAGAACAGTGCCCGGGAAATCCTTTAAGGCATTATTGAAAGCGGTAATGGATTCAAGGTCGAGGTGGTTCGTTGGCTCGTCCAGGATCAGGACGTTAGCGCCTGCCAGCATCATACGCGATACCATACAACGCACTTTTTCTCCACCGGAGAGGACATTACACTTCTTAAAGGTTTCTTCTCCTGAAAAGAGCATTTTACCAAGGAATCCCCGGATATATACATCATCCTTTTCTCCTTCGGAATACTGGCGCAGCCAGTCGATCAGGTTCTCCTCCGATTCAAAATATTCCCCGTTCTCGTTTGGCAGGTAGGCGGTTGTAATTGTCTGTCCAAACTTAAAAGTACCTGCATCGGCCTTTTCTTCTTCCATCAGAATTTTAAACAGGGCGGTAGTGGCAAGGCTATCCTTACTAAGGAAAGATATTTTGTCCCCCTTATTCACAAACAGGTTCAGGTTCTGGAATAACTTTTTACCTTCTGCTGTTTTGCTCAGTCCTTTTATCTCCAGTATCTGGTCCCCGGCCTGGCGGTTCTGGTTGAAAATGATGGCAGGGTACCTGCGGGTAGACGGCTGAATGTCATCCACATTTATTTTATCGAGAAGCTTTTTACGGCTGGTGGCCTGCTTTGACTTAGAAGCATTCGCACTAAAGCGGGCAATAAACTCCTGGAGCTCCTTCTTCTTCTCCTCGGCCTTTTTATTAGAGGAGGCCCTCTGGCTCAGAGCCAGCTGGCTTGACTCATACCAGAAACTATAGTTACCGGTATAAAGCTTGATTGCTTTGAAGTCAATATCGACAATATGAGTACAAACCGTGTCGAGGAAGTGGCGGTCGTGCGATACAACGATAACCGTATTGTTAAAGTCCAGCAGGAAATCTTCCAGCCAGCTTACAGTATGGATATCGAGGTCGTTGGTAGGTTCGTCCAGGATCAGGATATCCGGATTTCCAAAAAGAGCCTGGGTGAGCAAAACCCTTACTTTCATGTTACCATTCAGGTCCTTCATGAGTTTATAATGTTCCGACTCGGGAACACCGGCTCCACTTAAAAGGGCTGCTGCATCTGATTCAGCATTCCAGCCATCCATTTCGGCAAACTCTGCTTCCAGTTCAGAGGCTCGCACCCCATCGGCTTCCGAAAAATCAGGTTTGGCATAAATAGCATCTTTTTCCTTTATAATGCTCCACAACTTGCCATGGCCCATCATAACAGTATCTAAAACTGTAAACTCATCGAATTCAAAGTGGTTCTGGCGCAGCACAGCCATCCGTTTGCCTGCATCGATGCTGATGTGGCCGGCATTTGGGTCTACCTCGCCGGAAAGGATTTTCAGGAAGGTGGATTTACCGGCTCCATTGGCGCCAATTACTCCATAGCAGTTACCGGCGGTAAATTTTATGTTAACCTCATCGAAGAGGACTCTCTTGCCGTACTGTAGGGAAATATTATTTGCTGATATCATTCAAAATAATTTTTAAACCGCAAAGGTAGCGGAAATAAACGTCAAATCTAAAGCACAACCATCATTCGCTTTAATTAGTGCGGGCTGGTGGATTTTATTTAAAGTTTATTTAGCGGGAAGTAAAGTTTAGCCGGCAGCCTACAGAAGGGAGAAAAAAATAATTTCCTTTCTCTGTCACAAAAGAGTTGAGGGAACTGTCTTTAATGTATAAACATTAAAAGAGAATTCAAATACCATTTATTTAATACCCAATGAAAATTATACTTCTTTTCTTTATAGCACACTGGTACCTATCGCTATTCTTCCAGACTTTCTTCCTGCACCGCTATGCAGCACACCAGGCATTTACCATGTCTAAATTTACGGAGAAAGTCTTTTTTGTACTTACCTGGGTTTTCCAGGGCTCTAACTATTTAAGTGCCTATGGTTATGGTATTATGCACCGCATGCACCATGCTTTTGCCGATACTCCCGATGATCCTCACTCGCCCAAATACGATGAAAGCATCTGGAAAATGATGTGGAAAACCAAAACCATTTATTCTGCCATTACCTCTAAATCCATGAAGGTAGAGGAGCGCTTTACCAAAGATGTGCCTGAATGGGAAGCTTTTGATTCCTTTGCCCGTTCATGGGTTTCGAGGCTAATATGGGGTGCTGTTTATGTTTTTATTTACTGGCAGTTTGCCACAGCCTGGTGGTTATGGCTGCTTTTACCTATTCATTTCCTGATGTCGCCCATCCATGGAGCCATAATTAACTGGTTTGCGCATAAATACGGCTATACGAACTATAAAGTAGGTGATACTTCTAAGAACTTTCTTCCTTTCGACTTCTTAATGATGGGAGAGAGCTACCACAATAACCACCACAAGCATGGGAACCGTGCAAACTTTGGTGGTGTACGCTGGCATGAACTGGACCCGACCTATCTGGTTATTGTATTGCTGGATAAAACGAGAATTATTCGATTAAAGAAGAGAAAAAAGGCCAAAATGGTACCTGTTCAGCAGGCTGCCTAAGCAACCTTTTTTGGCAGGAAGCAGTTAAAGCTTTTGGTATAGTGAGAGGCTATGCCAAAAGCTTTTTTTATTCCTATCTTTGCAAGGGAAATAGTAATTACTGCTTTACACCTGCGGCTTGTCAAACCAGTTAGGAATTCAGCTTTTAACCGGTTTTAAATCAGCGAAAAGTTTTCGCTTGTGTGGTGAAAAAATAGCACATCCGTTTAAGTTAGTTACTGGTAATAATCATGTTTCCATACTACCAGAAATAAAAGGTGGAAGGTGGTTAAATAAAGCAGGAAAGTTGCAGGAAGTTACCTGCTTTGACTGAGAAAAATATGGCCTGGATCAGGATCAGAAAATTTATAAGGTTTTATTTATTAGCATTCGTTTCTGCCTTACTTCTGCTAACACTTACCCTCCTTATCTATTTCGAAACTTACCAAAGGGTAAAGGAAAGAAATGAGGTGCTTTTTAACATTAGGGCAGAATCAGCCAAAGACGCTGTAGCAAAGCGGATACGGGATTATACCCAAATTTTAAAGGGAGCCCAGGGACTTTTGAATGTTAGTGACACCGTTACCCGGCAGGAATGGAAAAACTATGTAGATAATCTGAATGTAGATAAAGTATATCCTGGCATTTTAGGAATTGGTTACTCCAGGTTTTTTCCGGAAAGGAAGCTTCCGGCTTTTGAAGCTGCAGTTCAATCGGCGGGTTTTCCTGGTTTTAAAGTGTGGCCTGAGGATAACAGGGATTATTATTCCTCTATTATATACCTGGAGCCTTTTAATGAGCGAAACCAGCGGGCATTTGGCTACGATATGTTTACCAATG
This sequence comes from Nafulsella turpanensis ZLM-10, assembly GCF_000346615.1. Taxonomy (GTDB): domain Bacteria; phylum Bacteroidota; class Bacteroidia; order Cytophagales; family Cyclobacteriaceae; genus Nafulsella; species Nafulsella turpanensis. The sequence goes on along the minus strand of NZ_ANNU01000025.1, from coordinate 62,563 downwards.
ACATTAGGCGGGAAGCCATGAAAAGAGCCGGAGGAACTGGGGAACCTTCTTTGTCGGGTATGGTAACCCTGGTTCAAGAAAAAGATGTAGGAGTGCAGAAAGGCTTTTTACTTTACCTGCCGGTGTACCAAAATGGAGAAAAGCCACAAACCCTTAGAGAGAGACAGGCCAAATTAAAAGGCTTTGTGTATAGCCCCTTCAGGGTAAATGATCTGATGAATGGCATTTTTAGAGGCCGTTATGAAGATCTGGACCTGGAAATTTATGATGGTACAGAAATGGGCCCCGGCACCCTTTTATTCGATAAAGAACCTTCTCTTACTTTCGCGGATATTCCATCCCTTTTTAGTCTCCAGCAAAAATCTACTTTAACAGTAGGAGGTCACCAATGGCTGGTGTTTATTCGCGCCCTCCCGGACTTTGGCTATGAAACCACTTTCCCCTGGTTTATATTAGGTGGAGGGGTTTTAATGAGTGTGCTGCTATTTTTTGTTATGTTTTCCATGGCTAACATCCGTCGCTCCACTTACCTAAACGAGGTTATTACGGATAATGCCACTGCGGCTCTTTTTATTTTAGATCCAAAAGATTACTGCACATTTATGAACCCTGCTGCAGAAATTCTTACAGGTTTTACACTGGAAGAGATACAGCAGGACACCCTGCATAATATGGTCCACCACAGCCACCCTGATGGCTCCTATTTCAATCCTGCCGATTGTGCCATATTTAAAACCTTAAACAACAGAGGGGTTCTGATAAATGAGGAGGATGTCTTCTATAGAAAAAATGGAGAAAAAATAACAGTGAGCATCAATGCCCGCCCTCTCTATGAAAGAGGGATGGTTACAGCCTTTTTATTAGAGGTAAGAGATATTACACAGGAGAAGCTGAATGAGAAAGCTTTAAAGAAGAGGAACAGGGACCTGCAAACCCTTAACCATATCGGTAAAAATTTATCGGCTGAGCTTGACCTGCAAAAGCTCCTGCAGGAAGTAACAGATTCATGCACAGAGCTGGCCGGCGCTGAATTCGGAGCTTTTTTTTACAATCAGCAGGATGCTGAAAAAGAAAGTTCCTATATGTTGTATACTTTGTCAGGCGTACCTCCTGAAGCATTTTCAAAAATGCCTATGCCGCGTGCCACTAAGATTTTTGAGCCAACTTTCAAAGCACAAACTATACTTAGGTCCGATGACATTACTCAGGATCCTCGGTTTGGCCAAAATGCCCCCTATAAAGGAATGCCTGCGGGCCACCTTCCGGTAAAAAGCTACCTTGCCATTCCAGTCGTTTCTCGCGGTGGAGACACAGTAGGAGGTTTGTTTTTTGGACATTCGAAGAGAGGAGTGTTTACAGAAAATACTGAAGAAATTGTAGTGGGTATAGCCTCACAGGCAGCCATTGCCATTGATAATTCACGGCTTTTCGAAACCACCCGGAAGAAGAATACAGAATTAATCAGAATCAATAATGACCTTGATAATTTTGTGTATACCGCTTCTCACGATTTAAAGGCGCCTGTATTAAACATTGAAGGGCTGCTGAATGCCCTGAAAGTGGCCATGGAAAAGAAAAATACCGATCAGGTAGATAAAATCGTGGAAATGATGAATATCTCGGTGTTAAAGTTTAAAGAAACCATACAGGCCTTAACTGATGTGGCCCGCACAAATAAAAACCTGGATGAAAAAGTGGAAGAGGTGGACCTTCAGGAAATTCTGGAAGACATTCGGCTGAGCGTTAACGAACTCATAATAGATGCCGGTGTGCGTATACAGCAGGATCTGGAGTGTGGGCTTTTACACTTCTCAAAACCAAATTTACGGAGCATTCTGCTAAATCTTATTACCAATGCCATTAAATACAGATCGCCGGAAAGGCTGCCGCTTATAACCGTTTCCTGCCACAAAAAAGACGATGGTTTTGTTACATTAAAAGTAAAAGATAACGGATTAGGGATTCCGGCATCACAACTTTCGAAAATCTTTGTCATGTTCAAACGTTACCACACCCATACCGAAGGAACAGGGGTGGGCTTGTACCTGGTAAAAAGAATAGTGGAAAATTATGGCGGAACGATAGGTGTAGAAAGTGTGGAAGGGCAGGGGAGCACTTTCACCATTGAGCTACCACAGGATCAATAAGCAATAAGAAAGTAAAGACCCGTTACTTCTTTTAAAAGAGAACCAAATTTTTTCTCCTGAGAAAATGGAACAGAATTAATTCCCTTTTTGTAACTTTGTTGTTGTACTAATAATTGTTGATAGATGGAGGAACCTTATAGTCTTTATTCCCTGCTGCTGGACCGCACGGCCCGAAGTGTAAAACAGTTCGCCCAAAGGCAGTTTAAGGAATTAGGCTTTAATGTAACTGTTGATCAGTGGCTGGTTCTTCGGCAGTTGTATGAGCATAATGGCCTTAACCAGAGGGAGCTTGCCGAAAGGGTGTTTAAAGATACCCCCACACTTACCCGAATTATTGACCTGCTCTGCAGCAAGGGGCTAACCGAAAGAGTTCTCCATCCGGAAGACAGACGAAGTTTTATTGTTCAGCTAACTCCCGATGGAGTAAAGAAAGTCGAGCAATTAAAACCGCAGATAAGAGCTATTCGACTAAAAGCATGGAATGGATTAGGTGAAGAAGATTTCAGGGAGTTTAAAAGGATCCTTTCCACTATAAATGAAAACTTAAGCAGCATATAAATCATTTTATCAAACTGCTTGTTATACTAATTATTAATACACAATATAAAGCATTTATAATATAAAACGCGCTTTCTCTAACCTTTTAAAATATGATTGAAACAGATATTTGTATCATTGGCGCCGGTCCGGTTGGTTTATTTGCCGTATTTGAAGCAGGTTTATTAAAAATGCGCTGCCATTTGGTCGATGCACTTCCGCAGGTGGGAGGGCAGCTTTCTGAGATCTATCCCAGCAAACCCATTTATGATATTCCTGGCTTTCCTGAAGTAAAGGCCCAGGAACTTGTAGATAACCTCATGAAGCAAATTGAACCTTTTAAGCCGACCTTCTCATTAGGCGAAAGGGTAGAGAAGCTGGAGAAAAACGAGGATGGCGATTTTGTCCTTGGTACTTCTGACGGAACGCAGATTAAAGCCAAAGTAGTGGTAATCGCCGGCGGCCTGGGTTGCTTTGAGCCCCGTAAACCAGCGGTGGAAAAACTGGAAGATTATGAGGGAAAGGGAATCGTATACATGGTCAAGAATCCGGAATCCTTTCGTGATAAAAAGCTGGTAATTGCCGGTGGAGGTGATTCTGCCCTTGACTGGACCATTTTTCTGGCCAATCTTGCAAAAGAAGTGACCCTGGTACACCGGAATGAAACCTTCCGTGGTGCGCCTGATTCGGCTGAAAAGGTATTTGAACTGGCAAAAACTGGTAAGATTAACCTGCTCCTTAATGCCAATCTGCACTCTATTAATGGTAATGGTGTATTAAAATCAGTTGGGGTAATAAATAAGGAAAAGGAAGTAACGGAACTGGATACCGATTACCTGATCCCTCTCTTTGGGTTAAGTCCTAAACTGGGACCAATTGCCGGCTGGGGCTTAAACATTGATAAAAATGCGGTAGTGGTCGATACCTTTGATTACAGCACCAACATCCCCGGCATTTTCGCCATTGGCGATATCAATACTTATCCCGGAAAACTTAAGCTTATTTTAAGTGGCTTCCACGAAGCGGCCCTCATGGCACAAAGTGCCTTTAAATTTGTATATCCAAATCAGAAGCTAAGCTTTAAATATACAACCGTAAACGGAGTTAATGCCTTTTAACTTAGTTATTTATGATTCGATTTAAAGTAGAAGACAGGGAAGGGAACGTGCAGGATATTGAAGTGCCTGCCGATATTTCCTTAAGCTTAATGGAAGTTTTAAAGGCATCAGAGTATAATATCCTTGCTACCTGCGGAGGAATGGCCCTTTGTGCCACCTGCCATATAGAAGTGGAAGAGGGGGTAGAGGAATTAGGAGAACCTTCAGACGCAGAATTGGATATGCTGGACACCTTACCCATTGTTACCTCTAACAGCCGCCTGGCTTGCCAAATCCGGATAGGAGAGCACCTGAATGGAGCCTATTTTAAGTTAATGGCTGAAGAAGAATCTTAAAAACAATGATTTCCCGAACAGGGCATTCATAGAAAAAGGCCGGCAGAAATTAAATTCTGCCGGCCTTTTTAATAAACTGGGCAGCTAATTAATACTGAATGATAATAGCCCTATTGCCTACTCCAGTCTGGTAAATGGTAGCGTCATCATTGATGCCATACTGGTATATTGCACCATAGTTATCGATGCCATTCTGGTAGATCCAGGCCTCATTATAGTCGCCCCACTGCTCGGTAAGCGCCATGTTGCCGGTTCCCCACTGCTCTGTTTCAGAGTAGTTTCCAAGAGCTTCTTCGTACTGGTTCTGGTAAGATTCGTTGAACTCTCCGTTTTGTGTGGCAAGAGCAGTATTTTCAACGCCCGCCTGCATTTGCTCAGCAAGGTTTTCCATTCCACTCATTTGCATGATAGTAGCAGCATTATCCATTCCGCTTTGCCACTGGCGGCCGGTCTGGGTGTCGCCCCACTGCTTAATTAAGCCAACATTGCTCATGCCTGTCTGTACCTGGTTAGAAATCTGGTTCAGGTCATACTGGTAAACAATGGCATTGTTTTCGCTGCCAGACTGCTCCTGGTTTGCATAATGGTCTGTTCCATCCTGCAGCACATAAGAGCTGTTGTTCATGTCCAGCTGGTTAACGAAGGCAACATTTCTTTCACCAAACTGGGCGATCCAGGTTTCGTTTCCTTCGCCACGCTGGATGGCATACACATCATTGAGTGTTCCGGTCTGGAATATTTCAGCTTTCTGATCCATTCCGTACTGTTCATTATTGCTCACATTGGCTTCACCTTTTTGATCAACTAAAGAGAGACCATCCTTTCCATCCTGGTACTGGTAAGAAACGTTTCTCAGTCCCTTCTGGTTAAGGTCGGCATAGTTACTGTAGCCATACTGCTGAAGGTCCAGGAAGTTGTCGGTCCCTTTCTGAGCACCATCGAATTCATTTATTTCACCTTCCTGATAAACATATGCAAGGTGTCTTTCTCCATTCTGTGATAAGAAGGCCTCATTTCCCTGACCATTCTGGGCTATTAAAGCATCATTTAGTTTGCCTACCTGTCTGGTGAAGGCTAGGTGGTCCATTCCAAATTGGTCGGTATCCATCACGTTTTCAGAACCTTTCTGGTTGACTATTGAAGAACTTCCTTCTCCTTCCTGGTACTGGTAAGAAACGTTCAGAGCCCCGTTCTGATACAGTTCCGCCTCATTAGCCATTCCATACTGCTGCTGATCAAAGAAGTTATCGGTACCTACCTGAACGCCTGCTGCCTTATTGCTTTCTCCATCCTGTGCAGTGTAGCTGATGTTTCTCTCACCCCACTGTTCAAGGGAAGCCCAGTTCCCTTCACCTAATTGGCGAAGAAAAGCATCATTGAGCAGTCCATTTTGAAGAGCTACCGAAGTATGACCTTCACCAAATTGTTCCACATCAATTACATTTTCCTCTCCTTCCTGTCCTACCAGACTGGAATGATCTTCTCCTTCCTGGTACTGATAAGAAACATTCATCGTTCCATTCTGCAGTAAGCCGGCAAAATTATTGGAGCCGTACTGCTGCTGGTCAAAGAAATTGTCATCTCCAATCTGGGCAGCACTAATCAGGTTGTCATAGCCATCCTGGAAAATATACCCCAAATTACGGGTGCCATACTGGAGTGCATAAGCAAAATTGCTTACGCCCATTTGCTGAATGAAGATGTCATTGAGTCTTCCAATCTGCACGATCAGCGCATTCTGGTTTTCTCCATATTGATCCACATCCGATACGTTTTCTGAGCCCATCTGCTTAACCGTTGAGCTGCTTCCTTCTCCTTCCTGGTACTGGAAAGAAACGTTCATGCTTCCTTCCTGAGAAACTTCCATATAATGGTCGGCGCCATACTGTTGCTGATCAGCCCAGTTCTCCTCGCCAACCTGACCAATAACGGCTTCCATATTTTCTCCGTCCTGGTACAGGTAAGAGGTGTTGTTGGTTCCTTCCTGTTTCAGTAGTGCCTCATTCCCCATGTTCAATTGGTTAATGATACCGAAGTTCGAAATCCCTTCCTGCCAGAGTTCGGCAGACTGGTTTTCTCCCCACTGCTCGAGGGTGGCTTCATTGCCCTCCCCTTTTTGCTCAACGGTTCCTTCTGATTGGGCTAATCCCATAAAAGGAATGAAGAGAGCTGCTCCTAAGAGACTAAGTTTGTGTGTCTTCATGTGAAAAATGTTTATATGGTTAAAAAAGTAAAAAGTTAACTGTCAGGCTATTAGTAATTTCCCTCTTAGTTAATAATGTTTTGCCGGCTTACCTTTTGCCGAAATTCTTGTTCTCCTGGGAAAACCGAACAGATCTACTGCTCTTTCTTCTGTTTGTATAAATGGTCCTGAATGAGAAATGTTATAAATAAAATAGATTTTTCTCATTTTCTTTCAAAAAAAGGCAATGGCGACCTTCCTGCCTGCCCAGACTGGGGAAGAATACCACAGGTTTTCCTTCCATTGTTAAACAGTCTTAACAGGTACTACTGGAGAGAAAATGGGTAAAAAGCCATTGAAACTACCAGCGGCTCTGCCTGTCTGAACTTTTTATTTGGCCTGCTACTTTTATTTCTGTTCCTTTGTATGAATATAAATTTTAAGAGATGAAAATTGATAAACACACCGTGGCTACGGTATCTTATGAGCTGAAAATTGAAGGGGAAGTAATTGAAAAAACAAACAATGATTCCCCACTCACTTTTCTGGCTGGTGTTGGCATGATGATCCCGGGATTTGAGGATCAGCTAAAAGGAAAAGAACCCGGAGACCAGTATGATATTACTGTTCGGCCTGAAGAAGGCTATGGAGAAACTGACCCCGATGCGATTGTTGATCTTCCAAAAGATATTTTTGTGATAGATGGAAAGCTCCAGGAAGATATGCTGGTAGAAGGAAATGTTATTCCCTTACAGGATGGAGAAGGAAATCCGATGCAGGGGGTTTTACTTGAAGTTAAAGAAGATACGGTAACCATCGACTTTAACCACCAGCTGGCTGGTAAAACGCTTCATTTTACAGGGGAGGTGCTTGATGTAAGAAAAGCCACTGCCGAAGAGGTGAGCCACGGCCATGTGCATGGTCCAGGTGGTCACCATCATTAATGAAGCCAAATGCCAGAATAAAACTCCTCAGGGAGAAGCTAACTATCCAACGGTAAGGACATAAAGTTCTTTTCAGAAGGGTTCTTCAAATCCTTCTGACTTTACTGCTAAGGAGTTTGCTTCTCCTCTTTTTTTCTTCTTTCATAATTTTCTTTCCCAATGGAAGGAAAGGAAAAGTTCGATCTTCCTTCTCCCTGGTGCCATTATTACCTTAAAGTGCATATCCTTATTTCATGTATCTTTGCAGTTAAATTAAAACCTACTCAATTTTGGCAACATTCTCAGAACTTGGCATTGCAGATACTTTTATAAAAGCACTGAAGGAAAACAATATTTTTAGCCCCACAGAAATCCAGGTACAGGCTATTCCCTTTTTACTTGAAAACGGAACCGACCTTATTGCTCAGGCACAAACAGGCACAGGAAAAACAGCGGCCTTTGGCCTTCCGCTTCTGCAAAAGGTAGACCCTGATATTCCGCAGGTGCAGGCATTAATTTTAACACCCACCCGTGAGCTGGGGCAGCAAATTGCCAAACAGCTGTTTCGGTTTACCAAGTTTGGTCCTAAAATATTTACAGAGGCCGTGTATGGGGGAGCACCTATAGAAAACCAGGTAAGAGCTCTTGCGCGGCCTACTCATATTGTCGTAGCCACTCCGGGCCGGCTTCTGGACCTTCTGGAGCGCAAAGCAATTGACCTGAAACAGGTTAAAACAGTTGTGCTGGATGAGGCAGATGAAATGCTAAGCATGGGATTTAAAAAGGAGCTGGATCAAATTCTGGAAAGAACCGCAGGTCAAAGGTACACCTGGTTATTTTCGGCCACCATGCCACCGGAAATCAGGAACATTATCAATAATTATATGTCGCGCGATGCCTACCGGATTCAGTTAAGCAAAAACCAGGTAGTCAACCAGAATATTGAACATTTTTATGTACTGAGTGAGGAAAAGGATAAAACGGAAGCTTTACTGGGCTTTCTAAAAAAGCAGGAAGAAGAAAGAGGGGTTATTTTTTGTAAAACAAAGGCTGCCGCTCAAACCCTGGCCAAACAACTGCTAGCAAAGAATATCCCAGCCGGGGCCATTCAGGGAGATCTGTTGCAGAAGGAGCGGGACAAAGTAATGCGGGCTTTTAAAAATCATACCATAAGAATATTGGTAGCTACCGATTTGGCAGCCCGGGGAATTGATATTGCGAACCTCTCCTTTGTGGTGCATTACCAGCTTCCGGAACAGATAGACTATTACACCCATCGAAGCGGCCGAACCGCCAGGGCAGGGCGTAAAGGAACTTCATTGAGCATAATAAATCCGAAGGAGCTAAAAAACCTTCAGAACATTGAAAAAAGCCTTGGAATAAAGATAAAGGAGACACATATGTAACTTTGGTAACACTGGTATATGAAGCAATTTAGGTAACAATTGCAACACAAGTAACACCATGTTTCTTTTTTAACTCTTTATCAAATGAGGTGCTTCCGCTTAGCTGTCTTAATTTTTCTTTTAACAGTAATGGCCATTACCTCATCAAAAGATTATTTAGTGAGTGGACAAAGCTGCCGGAATTAAACTTCCCGCAGCTTTGTTGATATATAAAGTTTAACCACCAACTTTTTTTTACGATGGAAGAAAAGCAAATCAACTATAATCCTTTAAGCCAGGAAGAAGAAAGAGTTATTGTTTATAAGGGAACCGAAATGCCCTTTAGCGGGAAGTATAATAACCATAAAGCAGAAGGGCTGTATACCTGCAAAAGATGTAATGCACCTCTCTACCGGTCAGCCGACAAATTTAATTCTCATTGTGGCTGGCCCAGCTTTGATGATGAAATAGAAGGGGCTGTGGAAAGAGTGCCGGATGCAGATGGCCGCAGAACAGAAATTGTATGTGCCACCTGCAAAGGACACTTAGGACATGTTTTCGAGGGGGAATATCTTACTGAAAAGAATGTCAGACATTGTGTTAACTCCGTGTCACTAAACTTTGTGCCCCTCGGGGAGGAGAAGTAATCCAACGGAGCAAATGAGCCTGAAGGATGCTCCTCCGGAATGCAACGGCTGCAGTTGAGGTTAATTATTATCTACTGTTCTGCTCCTTTAAAAAATGGAAAACACGAATTTACTCAACGGCTTTTATTGCTGCTCTTCCTGTAAGCTGCCATTATTTGAGAGAAACAAAAAGTTTGATTCCCGTACCGGGTTCCCCAGCTTTTGGGATTCTTATGAAAAAAGTGTGGAGAAGAAACTACTTCAAACGTATGGTAGGGAAAGAATCCAACTCCTTTGCAAAACGTGTGGCCTTCATTTAGGCCATTTGTTTCCGAACAAAAATACGCCTAGCGGAAAACGTTATTGCATCAACAAAGCTTCAATTGAATTAATGAAAGAGAAAGAATAGGAGAGGCATTGGGAAAAAGGCAGGAAAATTTTACTTCACGCCTTTTATCATGATCATTTTAAAATTTAAACCGGACAGTTTAAGGCATAAAAAAACCCGCTAATGCGGGTTTAATATTTTTACTGCTGCTCTTCGCTCTGCATCTTCTGGCGATAGGCGGCTTTAATTCTTTCTGTCCGGCGGGTAACGGAAGGCTTTTCGAAATAAGTACGGGCACGTACTTCAGAAAGGGTGCCGGTTTGCTGGTATTTCTTTTTGTAGCGCTTGAGTGCGCGGTCGATTGACTCGTTTTCTTTTACTTTTATGATAATCATATTCCTAAGGTTTCGATTCAGGTTTGTCTTTCAGGAATGCAAATTTACTCATTTAATCCTTAAGACCAACAATTCTATGTTTTTAATAACGAAAAACCTCCTCAAAAGTTCATTAACTCCTGTGGTCTAAGCTTTTATAAAATGGAAGAGGCTACATTCTTCCAAAGGAAGGCTTCCATTTTACCCCCTGCTAAAATTCCCATTGCCCTTTATTTCATTCTCCTCTTCATCAGTATTATCATTATCGTCTTCCTCTAAAAGCTGGTGAATAAGGGGTAAATGTGCTTCTTCATAAATCCATTCTCCTCTGGATAAAAATTTCTGGACCTCCATCATTTCCTCATACTTTGGCACATGCACATGCCGAGGAATACGATAAAGGCGCTCATCATTTTTTTCGAAAGGAGTGTTAACCTTTGAGTTAAACAAAAAAGGAAGCAGGGTTTTTGAGCAACTGATAGCAATTCGATCAATTTGGAAATTATCAAAATAGGACTGCAGGCGTTCGTTAATATTTTCAAAGAACTCCACTGTTCCGGCTAATCTTACTCTTGAACCCGCGCGGGATTTCCCTTTTGTTTTCAGGTGTTTGATTTGGCTTTTTCCCTGCTTCTTTCGCACCATATATGCCCGAAAAACCTTATGATCCAGGTTCTTTTTTCCTTCAAAAAAGCCCATTGCACAATGGCCGGATTGGATCAGGAGCATGATATACTTTGCGTCAGGCTTTACCTCCATTTCTCCGCCTCCTATTTCTATAGAATGGGAAGAGAGGGTAAGCGGCAAACGAAAAACCGGCCCTTCTTCCTGCGCACCAGCGGCTGTGGCCGATTGGAGCAGCAAGCGATGCTTCTCGAAATCATAAACATATGGCAGACCATCCTCTTTTATCTTCCTGACAACCTGAATAGCCAGATCCTGTGGTACAAAGCGGTTCATGAAATGTTAATTAAAAATACAAGGACTCGAATATCCATACGGGAAAGTAGCAGACGAAAGTATATTTACCTGAATAAGAAATAATGCACATTGTTTGTTTTTCCAGAGCCCTTCCTTGCCTTTACGGATTCTCCTATCATTTCATTATGAAGAATAATGGAGGTGAAGCTGAACTTTTTTACCACCATTTTCCTTTCCTAGACGGTGACAAGGGGTTATCCGGTTTCTTTCAGAGAAGCCGATGTTGCAGCTAAAGAAAGGAGGTACAATGTCTAGTCCCATGAATTATTTTTCAAACCAACATACTGAAGGTGTACAATTGTAATCTTTAGGGTTTGAAAATCATAGGATTTAATACCGGCAGGGCGAACTGCCGGTATTTCCTTTTTATAGCCTTTATAATCCTTTTTCGCTTTCTGTTAAACCTTTCGCCAGGTGATTCTGCACCGCCTTAATATCACCATAACTAAATTCCTCTCCGAGCATGGCTTTAATTTCGGAGGTCGAAGTTTCTGCCGGAGCTTTTTCCAGTACCTGTATAATCGCCTCTAATTTTTCTTCCGACACCAATTCTTCCACCTTAATTTCTCCCGATGAAACAAAGCCCGCCAAATGCCCTTCTATAGTCCCGGGAACCAGACCTCTTTCAGAAGCAATTTCTTCCACTGTTTTCCCTTCCTTGAAAAGCTGCAAAGAAAGGCGCTGACTTTCGCCTTTTACTGGTTTTTGCTTTTTATTCAGTTTGGTTTGTTCTTCCTTTACTTGTTCTGATACCTCTTTTTGCTTTTCGAGTATTTGGTGTAACAAATGCTCAGCTCCGGTTCCTTTCTGCAGACCATCCGTAATTTGAAGGATTAGATCTAATTGTCTCTTTTTCTTTTTAAGGAGAGAGGTTAAGGCAATAAGCTCTTTACGATACTTTTTTCCTTTCCCTCCCTGTTTTTTAAGGTCTTCTAAATGAGATGCTAAAGGTTCTTCCAAATCTTTAAGAACAGACGCTTTAAAGTAAGCAACAGCAGCTGCTACTCTTTCTTGTAGCTTGCTGTATGAATCCTGGCGCGCCAGCGGAAGCATTTTTTCGAGTTGAAGGTGAAACTTCTCTGCTGTTTTTTTCTGTTCTAAAGCCCTGCTTTGGAGATGTCCGAATAATGCCCGGGCGGCTTCCTTGAGAGGAATTTTCCGATCTTCCAGGCTTTCCTTCAAATCCCCTATATGCTGGCTGATTTTCCCCCAGTTAAAGGCGTTAAGCAGTAAATGATGAACATACTGCTGCCTTCCTTCCTCGAGCTGTTGCAGGAGTTCCTCCTTTTCCAGTTCTGATTTTGTGAAGCTAAGCGCATGCTCATCTGTCTGGATGGCATTAGGCTGGATGGGAGAGGATAACACCAGACCTTCCAGAGAAGTAAGGCGACTTAGCGCCACATACACCTGCCCCGGAGCAAAAGATTCGCTTGCATCGATGACAGCTCTTTCAAAAGTGAGCCCCTGGCTTTTATGAATGGTAATGGCCCAGGCAAGACGGATAGGAAACTGGCTGAAGGTTCCTTTTACTTCTTCTTCAAGCTGTTCCGTTTCCTTATTAAATTTGTATCGCACATTTTGCCAGCTTTCCTCCTCCACGATCAGTTCTTCTTCCTCCTCTGGAAACTTCACCCGTATTTCTCCTTCTTCAATGCTGCTAATGATGCCAATTTTTCCATTATAGTACCGCCGAGGAGTTCCTTTATCATTTTTTATAAAAAGAATCTGAGCGCCTTCCTTTAGTTGCAGCTTCTCCTCGGCGGGCAGCGCATTTTCGCTGAATTCTCCTTCTGTTTTGGCATTAAAGGTGTATAACTTCCCAGGGAGTTGCTGCAGGGCCTCCTGGTTTATCTTGTCTGCCCGTGAATTATGGGTAGTAAGGGTAATAAAACCTCTTTTCTGTTCCCCTTTAAAGTCGGGCCTGTAAAAGCTTTGGAGCAGCCGAATATCTTCAGATTGTACCTTATTGTGGCGAAGCCGGTTAAGTAAACCGATAAAAGAATCATCGCTTTGGCGGTACACCTTTTTGAGTGTCAGCAGGAGGGGAGGCGCTTCCTGTAAAACTTTGGCATGGTGAAAAAAGGGACTGGAATAATATTTAGCCAGAAGCCTCCATTCCTGCTCATGAACGACCGGGGGTAACTGAAATAAATCACCAATAAAAAGCAGTTGAAGGCCTCCAAAGGGTTGGTAAGGTTGCCGACGAACATGCCTTAAAACGGTATCAATGGCGTCCAGAAGATCCGCCCGAACCATAGACACCTCGTCGATCACTAAGAGTTCCAGCTCCTGAAGAAGGGTTCTTTTTGCGCTGCTTAACTTCAGGCGTTTCAGCAGGTGCTGCCGGTCTATAAAATTTCCTTCTGAAAGAGCATCCGCAGCTTGTTGTTCTGGCAAAAAAGAGCCAAATGGAAACTGAAAAAGGGAATGGATAGTAACTCCCCCTGCATTTATGGCCGCAACACCGGTAGGAGCGACAATTGCCATTTTTTTGGGGCTGTGCTCCTTGATATATTTCAGGAAGGTAGTTTTTCCCGTGCCGGCTTTGCCTGTAAGGAATATGTTCCGGTTTGTTTGATTGATAAACTGAGCGGCCAGTTTAAAATATTCATTCTCTTCTTCCGGCTGTTGCATACTTTAAATTGCCAAGTTCTAAAATAGTTTGCCTCCACCAATATCTGCAATTATCCTTTAACAATAAAATAGCCGCCTTCGGGGGAATCTTTTCCCACTACGCTCTGGCACCCCTTTTAAATTTTACACTCTTTAAATATATCCCTCAATGATAAAGTTTAAAGCACTCATTGGGTAATTCGGCAGCAAAGGGGAGAAGTCCGGCTGGACCTACTTTTCTTTACCTGCAGAGGCCGACACTCAGTTAAACCCCTCTACCAGGCAGGCTTTTCGTGTAAAAGGCTTTCTGGATGGTTTTTCTATCCGGGCTGTGGCACTTATTCCAATGGGAGGAGGTGATTTTATTCTGCCGCTTAATCCGAATCTCCGGAAGGGTACCGGCAAAAAGAAAGGAGACTGGCTGGAGGTGAAGTTGGCTTTAAATAAAGAGGAAAAGCCTCTTCTCGAGGAGTTGATAATTTGCTTACAGGATGAACCTGCTGCTTTAAATTTCTTTAATATCTTATCGGATGGGAATCAGCGTTATTTTTCGAACTGGATAGAATCCGCTAAGAAAGAAAGTACCCGAACCCGGCGGTTATCTCAAGCCGTTAACGCTCTGGCTTTAGGATTTGGTTTCCTGAAATGAACCGAATGAATAAAGATAAAATCCTTCGCTGAGTTTACATGCCCGTCTTTTTCCTCAAAGCTTCGGGCTTTTAGGTTCCTTTTTCTTAAAAGAAAGAAGCACTCTTTCCTTTATATCTGACAAAAAAAGGCCGGGAAAATACTTCCCCGGCCTTTTCTGAAAATAATAATTTTTAGTAGAGATACTCTAAAGCTCTGATGTCATAAGAGCCAAACTCACCATCTTCGCTTGAGCTGAAGCAGGCAAGCATGATGGAGCTCATATCTGCACCTGTTGGAGTTCCCGGAACGTGAACGGCCCCAACATCACTTGCTCCTTCATTGCCTCCTGATCCGCAGGAAATTGAGCGATCGAAGTAGTCAGTGTGGCGGAACCCAATTGCGTGACCCATTTCGTGAGCCATTACGTGTTCTGTTACATTTACACCGTAATTGCTGGTACCTGCCTGAATCTGGATGTACTTGTAAGGATCGCCTCCGCTGGGGAAACCGGCAGAACCACCACCGGCACCATCTACTTTATAAACAACCATGTCGTAAGGACCATAGTTTGTTCCGAAAGTAAGGGTGAAGTTCAGCCCGATATTGAGTCGGTTGTAATTATCCACAGCGTACTGTAAAGCGGTTCTCATGGTGGAGTTGAGCGCCTGGCTTCCGCCGGTATAACCAATAACGTTGATGGTACGAGGCGCACTTACCAGGTTGTAAGTTCTGTACTGCTCACCATTAGGGCCTACATGCTTCATTTTACTCTTCAGCATGTTCTCCAGGTTTTCCGGAGTAATGATAATGTCACCTTCCAGCAGGTAGTTTCTGCCTTCGTAGGCAGGGTCAAGGAGTTGATCATCCTGAGAAAGCGTAATGTCACTTACATCAAACCCAAGCTCCTTGAACTGGGCTTTGGTTTCCTCAGAAATACCACTTTCATTTTCAGGAACCGGCTGCAGACTTTCATCTTCCGTACAGGCGGTGGTAAAAAATAACGAAAAAATGATGGCCGAAGCCACAGGCTTCAGGAGTTTAAAATTGTTGATCATAATAAAATTGGTTAAAGTTGGTAATACCCAAAAGTAAAAAATAATTATCAAGATCAAAAGAATTTAATACATGCAAACGAATTTTATTCAAAATTATTGTATTGCATGCTAATTAAAACATTAAAGCTTATATTGCCCAATACCAACTAAACCAAACGTGCTGGCAGAGCCATGAGGAGATTTTTGACTACACTTACCTATTGTTTATTTTTATTTATTACACACGTTCAGGCGCAGGTAAAGGAACCGGGACAGAGGTGGAATCAAATAATTGAAGCTCCATTTTATTCAGAAAATCTAAAAATATTAAGTCAGGAAGGTACCGGCTTTTACTTAATAAAAGGAAAGAAAAATAGCCTTACGCTCCCCTCAGAAATGATGGTTATGCGGGAAGTAGGAGGCGGTTATTTTATCGTGCAGGTAAAGGTAGCATCCTTGGCACAGCTTTCGAGCCAGGTAGAAAAAGCCTGGCAGGTAAATGATAAATGGAAACTCTCCCCAAACATTTTTAGCGAAGCCCCTGCAGAAGAGCAGGTATACTCCATAAAAAGTATGAACCCCTCCCGTACCTTATCTCAATTAGCGGGAGTACCAACGCTAGAGCTCATCCAACAAAAGGGAGAGCTAATCCGCCTGCGCTGTACTAAGGAAGTACTTCTCAAGGAGGTAATCAGCCTGCCGGAAGTAATTTTTGCCGGAAAGGAAGATCTTGTTCCCCAAACCGAAAGCAGGGTATACGACCTTAACTTAAACCCAAATACCATTAATAGAATTCACCATGAGTTTCCGGAATTAAATGGAAAGGGAATGACCTTATCGCTCCAGGAACCTCTCTTCGACAGGGAAGATATGGATTTGAAGGGCCGGCATGTTCCTTCTCATTTACAGGCCTCCTATACTGATCCACATGCTACCGAAATGGCGACCATCGCAGCCGGCGCAGGTAATTCTTATATTACAGGAAGGGGTGTCGCCTGGGCCGCAAAAATAACTTCTTCCGACTATGCCGATGTTCTTCCTGATTTGGACAATGATTACAGAACACTGGATGCATGGGTGCAAAACCATTCCTACGGAACTACCATTGAAAACTTTTACGGCACGCTGGCAGAGGCTTTTGACAGGAGCGCCCACCATAACCCAGCCCTTCTCCATATTATTTCCGCAGGAAATGAAGGACTAGCAGCAGGCAGCGGTATTTATGAAGGAATAAAAGGTTTTGCCAATCTTACCGGTAACTATAAGATGGCCAAAAATATTTTAACCATTGGCTCTGTAGATACGGTTGGCAGGCCAGTATATTTTTCCTCTGCCGGACCAGCTTATGATGGACGCGTAAAACCAGAATTAAGTGCCTACAGCACAGCAGGTTCTTCTAATGCTACCGCTTTGGTTTCGGGCCTTGCCATTCTTCTCCAGCAGGCTTTTAAAGAGCAGGAGGGGAGCTTACCAGCTTCTGCCCTCCTGAAGGCTCTCCTCATCAACAGTGCCGAAGATGCAGGCCCAGAAGGCCTGGATTTTTTTACAGGCTATGGCAATGTTAACGGCTACAGGGCTCTTCAAAATTTAAAAAACAGACGCTATTTTTCAGGAAGAATACAACAAAGCGAATACCTGGAAATTCCCATCGCTGTCCCGGCTAATGTGCAAAATTTAAAAATTACCCTTGTCTGGAATGATCCTGCCGCTATGCCTAATTCAGCAACTGCCCTGGTGAACGATCTGGACATGAAACTACTCTATGAGCAGTCAGAATCCTGGCTCCCCTGGGTGCTGGATCCCTCACCGGATAGTGAAAGGCTGCAGCAGCAGGCAAGGCGGGGAGAAGACCACATTAACAACATAGAGCAGATAACAGTAGAGGAACCAGCAGCAGGAACTTACTCAATTTCCCTGCGTGGTTTTCATATACCGAATGGCCCGCAGGAATTTTTTGTAGCCTATCAATGGGAAGAGCTTAAGCAGTTTGAGTGGACCTTCCCGACCGGAAGCGACAATATGCCGTATAACGGAGAAACAACTGGCTATTTCCGCTGGGAAAGCACCATGGAAGAAGAGTTCGGCCGGCTGGAATGGAGTTCAGACGGAGGGAAAAACTGGGAAGTGCTGGAGGAAGCTGTTTCCTTAGATAAAGGGGTCTACCGCTGGGAAGCGCCCTCACTTAACAGCACTGCCCGCGCCCGCATGCATATTGGAAGTGAGGTATATCCTACAGATTTATTTACGTTGTCTACACCGGTACAGACTGGTATTGGTTTTAACTGCGGCGATTCTATTCTGGTCCACTGGAACAAAAAAGAAAACGTACAGGAGTACGAAATATTTGTGATGGGAGAGGAAAGAATGGTGTCCCTTGGACGGACTACGGACACCTTATTTGTCCTCGAAAAAAATGGATTACCTTCAACCCATCTTTCGGTACAGCCAATAATGGAAGGGGGAGCAAAAGCCATAAGGAGCCTTGCCTTTGATTATCAGCTTCAGGATAATCGCTGCTATCTTGTTTCTTTTTATTCGGAATATGCCACAGAGAAAGGTATATTCCTTTACTTAGGTCTGGGGACGACTTACCAGGTAAAAAGCATTCTTTTTGAAAGGCAAAAGGAAGGGGAGTGGGTGGAAATTCATCATAATGAACAGCCCTTGTCTTCTCAAATCAGGCTTCTGGACGAGAAGCCAAATCAAGGTCACAATGTTTACAGAGCCACTGTTAGCCTAACCAACGGAGCGGAAATTGTTACCCTGGCCGAACATAATTATTACCTCACAGAAATACCTTTCCTGGTTTTTCCAAATCCAATCACCACTTCAGAAGAACTGAAGATATTCACCAAATCTTTTCAAAAGCCAGTTTCATTTAAATTATATAACAAAACGGCACAGCTGGTAGTGGAAGAGGAAATTGACTCAGAGCGCAATTTTATATCCATGCAGGGGATGCAAAAAGGTTTTTATTTTTATACCCTTACTTCCGGAGACCAATATTACCGGGGGAAACTTTTGGTAAAATAAGATGGATATTTAAAGAGAAAACCTTTACAAAAAGGGATTCCCTGATATGAAGTTCAAGGGGTTCCTTTGCCCGAAAGTGGCATATAAGAGGAAGTAAGGAAGCTTCTTTCTCTTGAAAACAGCACGAGAAACGAGTTTTATTATGAAAGAGGCTTCCTGAACAGAGTGAAACAGGCTTTGAGCCAGAATGATTTATTTGCCAATTACCTTCCCGTTTTTTACTTCTCCAATATATTTTACTTCATGCGAATGTTCATAGTTCCGCATGGTCAACTGGATCTGCTCAAAAGAATCCCTCCTTATTTTAGTTCCTTTTAAGGAGCCGGGAGAGGAGACTTCAATATAATAACCACTTTTTAATTTAACTTCTTTTACTGCAGGTCTTGCCATTTTTCTTGTAGATTACAGGGATGGTAATAAAAAACCTTCCCGGATAGGAAAGCTGCTCTGACTCTCAGAACAGAGAAAGAAAAAAGATCCTTCCTTTCTTCCTTCTTCTATAAAGAAACGAAAAAAAAGCAAGAAAAATTGCAACAATCCTGCAAATACTTTAATGGTCCAAAATTTTCAACAGGAAAAGGAGAGAAGCTTTCTGATAAATAGAAAATTAAATCCTGATTATTAAAGCTTTAACTCTTTTCCTAACTAATAACCAGTCTCCGCTACTTTTTCATGACCGATACTCCACTACTGACAGCGATAAGGTCTTCTATGGCACCCATAACAGGATCTTTTATAAAAGGTACTTTATCAAGGTACTGCCGCAAATAAAAGGTGGCATAAGTGGAAGCCAGGGCGGAGGCTCCACCTACAAAAATGCCTTTTAGTAAACTTTGTCTGTGCGATCTGTAAATGACCGCTCCAACGAGGGCGCCGGATGCCAGTCTGGCAAGTGCCTGTGAAGTCTTAATCCTGTTAGGAGTCCCGGGCATTTTATCACCGGCAAGTTCAGCCGCATTGAGCAGCTTTGTTAAAGCTGAAGTTACAGGAGACTGGATAAAGCTAAGTTTGGAGCGGGAGAGGGCTTTGTTCTTATGGCGGCTCAGGTAATGGCTTGCAACGGAAGGAGCCACACTGGCCCGCATGCCTGCCACCACACCCAAACCGGCTGCCTGCTTAAACGCATTCTCTTTTTTTCTTGTTTTACTTTTTATTTTCATCATGCTAAGTTTTTCTAACTAACTCCAGCTAATCCAGATGGTTTAAAGCAAAATTATTTTTATCCCCTCTGGGAGAAAAAAGAAGGAATAAAAGAAAAGAAGCAGGCCTCCAACAGAACCTGCTTCTTTCTTATTTTTTAATTTTAGGACCAGTTTTATTTCACTACTTTCCGCTCAATTTCCTTCAGGTTTTCCATCTTTTTATTTCGCAGGAAACCGTTTATGTCTTCAAAATGCTCCCTGACCCGCTGGTTCCCGAACTCAAAAACCTTTGTGGCCAGGCCATCAAGGAAATCCCGGTCGTGGGAAACCAAAATTAAAGTGCCATCGAAACTCTTCAAAGCATCCTTGAGAATGTCTTTGGTTTTGATATCGAGGTGGTTGGTGGGTTCATCCAGAATCAACAGGTTAACAGGTTCCAGTAGTAGTTTTATCATGGCGAGCCTTGTCTTTTCCCCGCCTGAAAGTACTTTCACCTTCTTATCACCTGCTTCCCCTCCAAACATAAAAGCCCCCAGCAGGTCTTTAATTTTGGTTCTGATTTCACCCACGGCAATCTGGTCAATGGTTTGAAAAACAGTTAAATCTTCATCTAGCAAAGAGGCCTGGTTCTGGGCAAAGTAGCCAATCATGCTATTGTGGCCCAGCTGCAGTTTTCCCTCAAAATCTATTTCGCCCATTATGGCTTTTACTAGGGTGGACTTTCCTTCGCCATTACGCCCTACAAAGGCTATCTTTTGCCCTCGTTCAATGGTAAGTGAGGCATCTTTAAAAACCGTATGGTTACCGTACTTTTTACCCAGCCCTTCCGCAATTACAGGATAATTGCCTGAACGGGGAGCCGGCGGAAACTTCAGGTTCAGGTGAGAGGTATCTACTTCATCTACCTCCAGAATATCCATCTTCTCGAGCATTTTTACCCTTGACTGCACCTGTAGGGTTTTAGAATAAGTTCCTTTAAACCGCTCAATAAAGGTGGTAATCTCGGCAATCTGTTTCTGCTGCTCGTCATAAGCTTTTTGCTGCTGCTCCCGCCTTTCCTTTCGTAGCTGAAGGTACTGGGTGTATGGGACTTTATAGTCGTAAATCCGACCCATAGTAACCTCTATGGTTCGGTTGGTTACATTGTCGACAAAAGCTTTATCGTGCGATATCAGGATAACTGCTTTGGCATTATTAACGAGGAACTCTTCCAGCCACTGAATAGATTCAATATCCATATGGTTGGTAGGTTCGTCGAGCAGAATAAGGTCGGGCTTTTGCAGAAGAATTTTAGCCAGCTCAATACGCATGCGCCACCCCCCGCTAAATTCTTTTGTAGAACGGGTAAAATCGCTCCTGAGGAAGCCTAATCCAAGTAGTGTTTTTTCAATCTCCGCATCGAAATTTACCTCCTCAATGGAATAATATTTTTCACTTAGTTCCGATACCTGTTCGATAATTTTGCTGTATTCCTCCGACTCATAATCGGTACGGGTTTCAAGGGCAAGGTTGAGCTCCGCCATCTGTGCCTTCATGGCCAGGATTTTTGAAAATGCTTTGGAAGCTTCCTCAAACACCGTACACTTATCTTCTGTAAGGAGGTGCTGCGGAAGGTAAGCCACTACCGCTTCCTTTGGTGCCGAAACTTTCCCCCGTGTAGGAGCCTGCTGACCTGCAATAATCTTCAGGAGAGTGGATTTACCCGCCCCATTTTTACCCATTAAGGCAATACGGTCGGTTTCATTTATATTGAAAGAAACATTACTAAAAAGCGCCGAGCCGCTAAACTCCACGCTTACATCATCAACTGAAATCATATAATTAATTTGTCTGCAAAGAAAGGATTAGATAGGGAACAGGCAATTTTTCTGTTCACGGGACAGAAGGATTGCATTATTTTTTTGATTCTTCCACCAGGCTATACAGAACCGGGCTGAAAAAGGACAGGTTTTCCAGGAAGCAGGCCATGCTTCCAAAGCGCTTCAAATCTATTTCCGGGTGCTCTGCCATTTCCTTTAGAAGGTAGTCCAGCGCATCGCGGAATTGTTCGTTAAATTCTTCTTTACTTAATTCCATTTAATTGTCTTGGTCATGCAAGGTATTAACCAAAAAGAAGAATAGAAAATTCAGAAAACGGAATGCCTGTTTTCTTTCCATTTTCATAATCAATTCACTGCTTAATTGGTTAGGTAAACACTACAGTATCCAATAAATTTGAAATTACAGGAATATTAAAGATTAGCTATTTTTTACCATATGAAAAACCCACTCTTACAAACCTTCGATACCCCTTTTGGAACTCCTCCTTTTTCAGAAATAAAAAACGAGCACTTTTTACCTGCCTTTGAACAGGCTATCCAATCAGCAAAGGAAGAAGTAGAGAAAATAAAATCAAATTCTGAGCAACCTGATTTCAGCAATACTGTAGAAGCCCTGGAGAGGAGTGGCGAAACCCTGGGCCGCATTTCTTCTATATTCTTCAACCTCAATTCTGCCGAAACAAATGACGAAATTCAGAAAATAGCCCGGGAAGTATCTCCTTTGCTATCTGATTATTCGAACGACATTATGCTGGATGAAGTGCTCTTCAGCCGGATTCATGAAGTTTATGAATCAGCCGACCGAAAAGGTCTTTCGCCGGAAGAAAAAACTCTATTAGAGAAGACGTATAAAAGTTTTGTCCGAAACGGAGCTCATTTAGCTGAAGAGAAAAAACAGCGCCTGCGCGAAATCGACAAGGAGTTATCACAACTCTCCCTCGAATTTGGGGAGCATGTACTGAAGGAAACCAATAGTTTTACCCTAGAAATTTCGGAGGAGAAAGATTTAGCAGGTCTTCCTGACCATGTGGTAGAGGCCGCCGCTGGGACGGCCAAAGAAAAGGGAAAGGAGGGAAGCTGGGTGTTTACACTCCACTTCCCCAGCTATATCCCTTTTATGACCTATGCCGATAATCGTGAACTGCGCGAAAAGATGTTCCGGGCATACGGCTCCAAAGCTTTTAAAGGCGATGAGAATGATAACCAGGAGGTAATTTTAAAAAAAGTACGACTTCGGCAGGAAAGGGCTACTCTTTTAGGCTATTCTTCTCATGCTGATTTTGTGCTGGAGGAACGAATGGCAGAATCTCCCGCTAAAGTAAATGAATTCCTCGAAAACCTCCTTCATTATGCCAAACCCGTGGCAGAAAAGGAACTGGATGAACTTAGAGCCTTTGCACAGTCCATTGGAGGACCTGAGCAATTGCAGCGCTGGGATATCAGTTATTATGCTGAAAAGCTGAAGAAAGAAAAATTTGCTGTTGATGATGAGATGCTAAAGCCATACTTCCGGCTGGAAAATGTAGTAGGAGGTGTTTTTCAGGTAGCGAAAAGGCTTTATGGCCTTGAATTCAAGGAGCTGGCAAACGTTCCGGTTTATCATCCGGATGTAAAGGCATATGAAGTACTGGACGAACAGCAGCAGCACCTGGCCGTTTTTTATGCTGATTTCTTTCCGCGCCCGGGCAAGCGAAACGGTGCCTGGATGACTTCTTTCCGTGGTCAGAAAAAAGTAAATGGAATGGATATACGGCCCCAGGTTTCAATTGTCTGTAACTTTACGAAGCCCACCCAAACCAAGCCCTCTTTGCTTACCTTTAATGAGGTAACCACCCTCTTTCATGAGTTTGGGCATGCCCTCCATGGAATGCTGGCAGATGGTAATTTTGAAAGCCTTTCAGGAACCAGTGTTTACTGGGACTTTGTAGAACTCCCTTCGCAGGTACTGGAAAACTGGGTTTATGAAAAAGAAAGCCTCGACCTGTTTGCCCGCCATTACGAAACGGGCGAAAGCATTCCGGAAGAACTGATTAGGAAGATAAAAGAAAGCGCCAACTTTATGGAAGCCTACCAGACGGTGAGGCAAATTGGGCTGGCAAAGTTAGATATGGGCTGGCACGTACCTGAAGCGACTAAGGTAAATGATGTTGGTGCTTACGAGCAGGAACTGCAAAAAGAAACGGATCTTTTACCTCCGGTAGAAGGAACTAATACCAGCTGTTCATTCTCCCATATCTTCCAGGGAGGCTATGCTTCTGGCTATTACAGCTATAAATGGGCGGAAGTGCTGGACGCCGATGCATTTGAATTCTTCCAGGAGAAAGGAATCTTCAATAAAGATACTGCTGATTTGTTTAAAAAGCATGTGCTAAGCGCTGGGGGCAGCGAGCACCCGATGGAACTTTACAAACGCTTCAGGGGAAAAGAGCCTTCACCAAAAGCCTTGTTAAAAAGAACAGGAATGTTGAAATAAATAAAGAAGGAGGTAGGCTTACCTCCTTCTTTCATTTTCCTCCAGTTGGGTAGCTTTATTTCTGCAGCTTGTCGGCATATTCTGCCTCGTTAAAACCAACAGCCACAATCTTGCCATCCTGCTCTATAATAGGTCTTTTAATCATGCTGGTGTTAGACAGCAGTGCTTCTATGGCAGTATTCTGGTCCTTAATCTGTTCTTTTTGGACTTCATCCAGCTTTCTCCAGGTCATCCCTTTCCGGTTGATTAGCGCTTCCCATCCCAGCTGCCGACTCCATTCTTGCAGTCTACTGGCGGTGATGGATTGCTTCTTATAATCATGGAATTCGAACTCGAGGTTATGCTCGTTCAGCCAGGTGATGGCTTTTTTTACTGTCCCACAATTTTTGATTCCGTATACAATCATCAGTTTCTTATTCAGGATTGTTGAAAAAAGAGTTTAAGGACGCAAAAATAAATAAAAATTGAGGAGGGGGAAAATCCTTTACGCCTCTCTCCAAAATCCAGCTCTCAAGACTGGAAGTTTTATGGACTTGCCTAAGCTTTAAAAATGGAAAGCCTACTTTAGCTCAAGTTTACCATAGGTAGTTTCAAAACGGCCAAAGCTTTTATAACTGGAAAGCCTGAACTGGTACAGCTTATCTTTAATTTTAGGGAAATGATACATATCTAGCACCAGTCCTTTTGGTGCCCCGCTAAGGAGAAACTTTTCCACCTTTCCATCAGCACTTACTTCCACTCCAACGGCTACTGCTTTTTTAGTTTTCTTTAGCTTTTTTACTTTTCGCCGGGCAGGAGGTGAAGCCAGGTTTCGAAAGTCATCATTGTAGACCAGCAAAAGGCCAGAACTATTGGCAAAGGCTTTATGGGAGCTATGAAGGTCTGTGCCGGGTAGCTTGTGGTGTTTGTTTATAACTCTTTCCCATGCCTCTTCTCCACTTTTTTCCAATCCAAGTAAAATAATGGCACCTGAATTAGAAAAATAACGTGTTCGGCTGGAGGTAACAAAATTCGTTTCGAGCGACGCAACATATTCTCCGCCGAGCAATTGCGTAAAGCTTACCACCTTGAGAAATTTTCTTTTACTTTTTCCCTTTTTGGCTGCAGAGACAGCCGCCGGGGACAAAACATCCTTTAACTGCCAATCTACAGTAGTGGTTTTATCGTCAATGTGTGAAACAGTATAAGCTGTTTTCCTTCCTGCTTTGTATACTGAAAGGGCCGCGGGTTCATTCGTTTCTGTTAAAAAGAACTTATAACTATAGTATTTCTTTACTTCTGGTTCGGCAATACTTATTTCTTTTACTGTTTTACTTTCGGGCTGGTAAGCCAAAAGGAAGGGTACAGATTTATCCTTGGCACCAGTAAAAACGAATAAATTGTCCGCTCTTGGATCTATACCACCATAAAGGTAAAGGCGGCCATTATTGCTAATAGCAACATCTTTTAAAACAAACAAATCCTGAATACTGCTTACATCAATACTCTCTTTATACAACTCCTGGAAATTTTGGTTAAAGGCTTTAATTAAGACATTTTCTGTTACGTTTCTTCGCTGATATTCCCGAACTACAGCAAAGGACTTTTTATCTGGAGAGCTGGTAAAGTAAAGAGGAGCCGAGGAATCTCTTTTCTCCTCAAAAGTCATGAGCAGAATAGGGCTTCCTAAAATCACCATTTCCTTACTCATCTGGTTTATATATACCCTCTCCTCGTTATTTCTTTTATCATTAATAGAGTAGAGGATAAAAAAATCATTGCTGAAGTTGAGAAAACCATGGATAAATATCTTCTGGTCCTCACTTAGCTCCACTTCGGAGCTTAAAAGCTGGGTTCTGTGCAGGTTTATATAATTGTCAAACTCTCCAGCTTCAAACCGTCTTCCGGAGCTGTAGCCAAATCCCTGGTAAGCAATTTCTTTCTCCGTATCAAAGAAGGTGTGAAGCCCCATACTAGAGCCATGGCGAAGCTTGAGCCGTGCAGGCTGCTCCTGAAATAACTCTCTTAATTTGCTGCCGTCCAGGCTTCTGCCTAAATCCGTTTTAAATGACTGCCCAAATACTGAAATGGGAAAGAGGAGGAAGAGTAAAATTTTTTTCATAGAAACTTAATTGAGGCCAGGATTGGATATGACTTCCCAGGCTTTGTAGAAGAGGGTAAAATAAATCGGCAGCTAAGTTGGAAATTTAATTGGACACA
The DNA here is from genome assembly GCF_000346615.1 of Nafulsella turpanensis ZLM-10. Classification (GTDB taxonomy): domain Bacteria; phylum Bacteroidota; class Bacteroidia; order Cytophagales; family Cyclobacteriaceae; genus Nafulsella; species Nafulsella turpanensis. The sequence goes on along the minus strand of NZ_ANNU01000025.1, from coordinate 36,683 downwards.
GGGAATTTAAAATAGCCTGTTTTATTACAGCACAATGTATTACATATTAATAGTATTACATATTAATAACGGTAACTTAAATAACCTAATGTTACGGATGTTATTGTTAATCTGAGTGGGAGGTATGTATAGCTAAATACTTTATCTTACAAATGGGGCCAGTTTGTTTGGGTTTATTTTACGGCGGAACCAGACAGTAAAAAAAGCGATGGCCAGTAATACCTCTGCCAAATCTCCGCCATAGTACATCAGGAGAGCTGCTTCCTGAATGGCATCCGGATGAAAAGTGGTATGCCGGGGCAATAGGTGCACATACATTAGCTTACTTAGATAAGCATGGCTGGCCATACTGATGAATAAAACCAGCAAGCGAAGGCGGAGCGAAGGCCTTCCTGGTGCAGGATCCGGACCTGCAATAGACCAGGTAAAAAGATAACCAGCGGCCAGAAAATGGAAATGGACCAGATAGTGAAGCCACATGTGATGCTTCATCAAAGCAAAAAGCGGAGTCAGGTATAATAAAAACATTCCCCCAATGTTCAGCATAAGTGCTGTTACAGGGTGGCCCAGAAAATGTATTAGAGAACTGGAGAAGAACGCACTAATTCGGCGGCCTGTTTGGGCCGGTAATATTCGTAACGTTAAAGTAAGGGGAGCACCTAAAACCAAACCTAATGGAGCAAGCATCCCTATCAGTAGATGCTGTACCATATGCCCCCGGATATCATGGTGGGCATAAGAGGTGAGAGCAGGTGAAAAGGCGTACAGAAGCATACAAATACCCATTCCGAAAAAAGTGGCTCTGTACCAACCCCAGCTTTTCCCTTTCCGGCGGAGAAGATACATCCCGTAAAAGTAAAAACTTAAAATCAGCAACAGTAAAAAAGCAGGAAGTAAGGTGGCAGGGAGGGAGGGTGCATTATGAGGTATTTCCATACTTATCTTTCCGTTTTCTCCCTAAAGTGTGTGAGTTCTATCTGTTCGTTTGGCTTTCAATCTGAGGCTCCAGCCAAGCAGTAGCAGCAACACTCCAAATGCATTCCATCCTATATCGTACCAGAGAAGATTCTCTACACCATATCTGACCTGGTGGAGCTTTAGCAGCTTATGATCCACAATACCATCGAAGAGCTGAAAAGCTCCCATACCCATAAAAAAGCCAGCCCATGCCCAGTACTTTAGTAACTGGTTTTGCCTTCTGATATCCGATAGAAGGAAAAAACCGGAGACTAAGGCAAGCAGCTCTGCGGCATGCAAAAGCCCATCGCTGAACAGCGCCCATTCTGGTGTAGCTCTATCGTAAAAATGATGCCACGCCAGTAGCTGGTGAAATACAATTTCATCTATGGCAGCCATTATACCCACACCAATAAGAAAAGCTACACGAAAAGAACGGGAGGCAGCCTGGGCAGAAGGTGGTTGCTGATTCATTTTTCCGGTTTTACATTCAACGCACGCCTTTTTAAACCCAGGCTGCTATTCGTTTGTTTGAATTTCCGTCAGCAGGCAGCCTCTGGTTCTTCAAAGAAAACCTTCTACAGCCTCAAAAGGAACTTAATAGCGGTAAACATGATTTATATTTAATAAAACTTAAAGTTTGATTCTGAAAGATTTACAGCAGGATATGGAAAAAATCCTGACAGGGAAGTGTGTGTATATTCTCAAGACAGGAAAGAACCTTTACAAGATTGGTAAAACGCAGCACCTCCAGCGCCGATTAAGTGGCTACCGTACGCATTTACCAGTTGAATTCCGGGTTGTCAGGCAGTATATGGCCGCTAATATGGATGAGTTGGAGCAAAGTCTGCATGTAGTGTTCCAGCATAAGCATGTTAAGGGAGAATGGTTTGAACTGGCTACGGAGGACCTTCAGATTTGCGATAATATTGCCAGAAGCCATGCTATGGTGAAACTTCAAAAGCAAACAAAGAAGTACAGGGAAATCCAGTACAGCGATAATCCTTTGTTGCAGGTGATGGAGGCTAATGAAAAGTACCTGACAAATTATTCAAAAATTGTTGAGGACATTAAACTGGGACTGACGACCAATGAAATTATGGACCTCAACGAAGGGGCCGTTAGCAAAACTGCCATAGAAACGGTGCGTAAGCTTCTAAAATCTCATACACCCAATTCCCAGTTTATCAGCCAGTCACTGCATGTTGTCAGCGATCTGGAGGCCGGGATGACAGAAAAGAAAATCGTGGAGAAGTATAGAGGAAGCGTGAGCAGAGCCACCATACAGACGGTGAAGAGGATTTTGCATAACCAATTGTATTGAACGGCCCTAAAGCTGAACTACTAAAAGGTGATGATTGGTTTGCTCTGCCAGGTTGCCTAAATTGCTATCATTTCGAATAAACTCTAAATCTTTCTTATGTTTGATGGTGCTGGCTTCCCAAAGCCACTTGATGAGGAGCTCTTTGATACCTGGCTGGAAAATGGCCGGCAGAGTAAACTGAACAGCAGTTATCTGCTGATTATTTGGAACGAACTTGATGCAGAGTATCAACCTGTTTATGTAGAGAATCGAACTGAGTTGGATGACTTTCCCATATCAAGCGGGCGGGAATCTCTTGTGGCAGCATATGATTTATATTCAGAATCCAGGATTATCTGAATTTAGCTTTATACTGGGTTAAGGAGCCATCCGGCTTATTCATTCTTCTGATCTATTTGTTATATAATTTATATTATGTTAAATATGTGGTATTACCCTTCAGCTTCCTAAACTGCTCCTCATCTCTTCACTCCTGCAATAAAAAACCCGGTTCCATTGCTGGCCCGGGTTTTTTAGTCTTCTTAGTTGTGAGCAACTTACTCTACAGGCATGCTGTCGACTTTCTTTTGCAGCGCATTGGCTTTGTCTGTCATCCCGGCTCTGTCATAAGCAACCATGGTAATTTCCATGATGGTACGGTTGTCCGGGTGTAACGCCAGCGCTTGCTCAAGAAAAGGCAGTGCTTCGGTAAATAAAGTTTTAGCTTTCGCTTCCAGCTCTTTTGTTTTTTTGCGGTCTGCGGCACTAATCCCCAGGCTATTGGCTTCTTTAATCAAATCAGCGGCCCTGTTATAATGAATTACCGCCAGGTTAAAGGCGGAGTTGGCATGCTTTGGGTCTACCTCCAGCGCCTTTTTATAGGCTGCGATAGCTGCTTCAGCATCTCCCAGTTCTTCATTTAAATAACCAAGGTTAAAGTACAGATCCGGATTATTAGGCTCTGCGGCAATTGCCTGTTCTAATTCCGTTTTAGCTTCGGCAGTTTTGTCCTGCTTCAGTAATAAGCTTACTTCCTGCTTTTTGAATTGTACATCATCAGGATATTTTGCCTGGGCCTGGTCAATCAGTGCCTGTGCTTTTTCGAAGTTCTCCTTCTGGTCACGCTCGTAGGCAATCAGGGTATTGAAAATATCCTTGTCAGCATTTCCGGTTTCAACCAGCTTATAGAAGTAAGTGGATGCCAGATCCTGGTTCCCCATTTGCTGAGCGGCCACTCCTGCATAAAGTGCAGCAGTGGTATCTGTAGGCTTCACTAAAAGTGCGCGGTCAAAAAACTTAACTGCTTCTTCATAATTGGCTGCCTCATATGAGGTTGCTCCCTGGTTAATCATTTGCCCCCAAAGATTTTCTAATTCCTGCTGAGCAAAAACATACATTGGAGCACTTTCTTTCCCCTCAAGCTCCATGGCTTTCCGAAAAGCGGTTGCTGCTTCTTTCAGGGCTTCAGGTGCAAGGTTTTTAACGGACTCATCTTCCGAAGTAGCAATGGCACTATATACCTGTCCTTTGGTGAACCAAGTCTTAGCCTCATCCAGGGTTTTTTCATGTACAACAGCCTGGTCAATCTGTGCTTTAGCTTCCGCCAGTTCTCCTTTTTCAAGGTGACTGGAGGCTTTTCTGACGGCTTTATTCTGGGCATAACCAGCAACAAAACCAAAGCACATCAGTAAAATAATGAGTGGTTTCTTCATAAGAATATAAAAATTTAGTTGTTAAAGGTTCTTTTACTTAGCATCCATATCCGGATCGGGATCATCGACATTATCGAGCTTCTCCACATCTTTTATCTCCTCTTCCACGATATTGTTTTCGATTTCTTCCTCTTCTATTGCTTCAATTTTTTCAACGGAAGAAATTTTATCATTTTCGCCAAGCCTAATCAGCTTCACTCCCTGAGTGGCACGGCCCATCACCCGCAGATCATCCACCTTTAAACGGATGGTAATCCCGGAGCGGTTAATAATCATCAGCTCATCGCTATCGATTACTTCTTTGATAGCTACCAGGTTACCAGTCTTTTCCGTAATTTTCATCGCCTTCACTCCCTTACCACCTCTTTTGGTAATACGATACTCCTCGGTTGATGAACGCTTGCCATAGCCCCTCTCACTCACTACCAACAGGCTGGCATCTTCTCTACTAACACATACCATGCCAATTACCTTATCTTCCTCATTCTCACGGCTTATACCTCTTACACCGGCAGCGGTACGGCCCATGGAACGAACATCTGCTTCATGAAAGTGAATAGCGCGTCCAGATTCAAGTGCCATCACAATATGGTTGTTGCCATTGGTAATTCGCACATCTAGCAGACGATCGCCGTCATTGATGGTAATGGCGTTTACGCCATTCTGGCGTGGGCGTGAGTAAGCTTCCAGCGGGGTCTTTTTAATGGTACCATTGATGGTACACATTACCAGGTAGTTATTATTGAGGTAGTCCTCGTCCTTGAGGTTTTCAACATTAATAACAGCCCGAACATTATCGTCCGGCTCAATATTAATCAGGTTCTGTATTGCCCGACCTTTGGAGTTTTTACTTCCCTCCGGAATTTCATACACCTTCATCCAGAAAACTTTACCCTTCTCGGTGAAGATTAACAGATAGTTGTGGGTGTGGGCAATGAAAAGGTGCTCGGTAAAATCATCTTCTTTTGTAGACACTCCTCTGGAGCCCACTCCTCCCCGGCCCTGCGTTCGGTATTCGGCCAGCTGGGTTCTCTTCACATATCCCTGATGCGAAATGGTCAGTACTACCGCTTCATTCGGGATCATGTCCTCGATCGTAATGTCTTCTGCACTATGCACGATATCAGTACGGCGGTCATCACCATAACGCTCCTGTAACTGCAGTAGCTCGTCTTTGATAATCTCCATCCGGCGCTCCACCCTTGCCAGGATGTCGCGCAGATCTTCTATCTGTGCCATTACCTCATTGTACTCATTCTGGATCTTTTCACGTTCCATGCCCGTGAGGCGCTGCAAACGCATATCTAAAATAGCACGAGCCTGTATCTCACTGAGACTAAAGCGTTCAATCAGTCCATTACGGGCAATTTCAGGGTCGCGGGAACCACGAATTAATTCAATAATTTCATCCAGATTATCCAGTGCTATGAGATAACCTTCCAGAATATGCGCTCTTTTCTGTGCCTCATCCAGTTCATACTCCGTTCTGCGGACAACCACCTCGTGGCGGTGGTCCACATAATGATGGATCATGTCCTTGAGGTTCAGCGTTTCGGGTCGGCCTTTTACAAGGGCCACATTGTTAACCCCAAAAGAAGACTGGAGCTGCGTATATTTATAAAGGTTATTGAGGACTACATTGGGAATGGCATCTCTCTTCAGGTCGTAAACAATCCGCAAACCGTTTCTGTCGGATTCATCGCGGATATCGGAAATACCTTCAATTTTCTTTTCGTTAACTAAGGCCGCTGTTTTTTCAATCATGCTGGCCTTATTCACCTGGTAAGGAATTTCAGAGACGATAATCTGCTCCTTCCCAGTTTTTGTAGTATCGAAATGCGCTTTGGCGCGCATAACAATACGCCCGCGACCTGTTTCAAAGGCCGCCTTTACTCCCTGATAGCCATAGATGGTAGCTCCTGTAGGGAAATCAGGTGCGGTAATGTGCTGCATTAATTCAGCAATTTCTATATCGTTATTATCGATATAGGCAACAATACCATTTACAACCTCAGTAAGGTTATGAGGAGGCATATTGGTGGCCATCCCTACCGCAATACCTGAAGCTCCGTTAAGCAGGAGGTTAGGTAGTTTTCCTGGTAAAACGGAAGGCTCCTGAAGGGAATCGTCGAAGTTTGGCTGAAAATCAACCGTATTTTTATTGATATCCGCCAGTAGTTCTTCTGCAATACGGCGGAGGCGGGCTTCGGTATAACGCATGGCCGCGGGTGAGTCGCCGTCAATGGAGCCGAAGTTACCCTGGCCGTCCACCAGCGGGTAACGGAGCGACCATGGCTGGGCCATCCGGACCATGGTATCATATACAGAAGAGTCGCCATGTGGGTGGTACTTACCCAACACCTCTCCTACAATACGGGCCGATTTTTTGTATGCTTTATTATAGGTGACTCCCAGCTCCAACATTCCGTATAACACCCGGCGATGCACGGGCTTAAGGCCATCGCGCACATCGGGCAGGGCACGGGAAATAATAACCGACATGGAGTAGTCGATATAGGCTCCCCGCATTTCATCCTCAATATTGATAGGGATGATGTTTTCGTTTAATCCTTCTGCCATAAATGAGTTGATTGTCTAATACAGCCTGCAATTTAATCAAAAAAATCCAACCTGCCTACCTCAATAGGCTTGAAGTAACACTTTAAATGAAGGGGATAAAACAGGCTACCAAAACAGAAATTTTTTGCGCTTCCGCTGGTACTGCTGCCTTTGTTCCGTATCATCTTTGCTCCGCTTTTTGTTCCGCATGAGTTCCGGATGATTTTGGCCGTATTTTGGATTTTGCCAGCGGTAAATAGGCTGCCCTCTGTACTCCTTTCCGAAGTGTACATGCTCAAGCTGAACGTGGCAGCGATCAATCGGGCAGCGCGGCAGGCGCGGATAATTAAGGCTAATCCCTGCTTGTAAAAAGAATGATGGGGTATTGGTTTTTACGGAGTGGCCTGAGGTGCCAAGATCCATATTATAAGAAGCCCATTCTACCGAAGGGCGAAGGGTGAGGCGAAAGTATTCTGAAAAATGTTTTTCGGTCAGGAGTCCTACATTAAAATAGAAGCCATCCCTAAGGCTTTCCTGACTAAAAGGGCCGGTATACTTCTTTTTCCCTATATGGGTATCTAAGGTAAAATCCCAGAAATACCAGCGGCTTATCCTTGCCCCAAGAAGACCATAATACCGAAGGATAAGAGCTGAACTGACATTGGACTTGTATGGCCCCAGAATATCAGCGGCTTCAGTAAACGCCACTTCACGGATGCTATGCCACTCTGCGGCCACCCCACCCCCGACTTTTATCCGGTCAATCAGGTTTATGTGGAGGCTAAGGTTAAGCGGAATACTTTGGCCGGAGCCAGCAAGCCCTAGCTGCACGGAGTCGCCCGGAACGATAATATCCTCGTCAGATGCAATAAGATTCGGGTAATCTACTGGATTGGTAAGCCAGCCGGCATAGCCTCTCACCACACTGGTATTGCTCTTTTTCAGACTCGGATCAGGAACAAGATAATGAACACCTTCTTTCAGGAGAATGGAATTACCTTGCAGGTTTTGCTGGTATCTGGTATAGCCATAGCCTGAGCTAGTTCCTATATTTACTTTGCTCAGGGCCTGCCGAAAAATACTCCTTTTTACTTCCTTGTTTTGAAATGGAGGAGGTTCATTCATTTGCCGCTGGGCTAAAACCTGTGGCATTGAAAACAAAAGTAAAGAAAGAAGTAAAACAGATACTTTACCCATAAACAAATTTTTACCAATGCCTCTTACCCACCGGCTCTACCAAATATACGACGAACTAGTGGTAGATAGTATATCGCCATCTTCACTTACTCTTTTTTTACAGAGGCTGCCAAAACATAAAGGTACGAAAAAAGGCTACCGATTGGCAGCCTTCCCACATAAAAGCAAACAACTCTTACTCAGGAGTACCACTTTCAGTAGTGGCAGCCTCAGCTGTATCAGATTCTTTTAGTGCCTGATAACGTTCTTTTAGTTCCGGATCGTTTTTGAGGCCCTTTCTAATGGTATTATATTCTGAAATACCAACATATTCTTTTACTAAATTACTGAATGACTCATTTAAAGCAGCTTCAAGCTCTTCTCTTTTTTTCTGTAGCTCTTTAAATGCCACCAGCTGCTCGTCTGTTATGCCTTCTTCAGCAAGCTGAACACTATCGCCTGCAGCAGACTTGATGATATTGTAAGCTCTGCCACCGTCCATTAACTCATGCTCTACTATCATGGCACTTACCGTATCAGACAACTGTGTTTTCAAAACAGTTACCGAATCCATTACCATGATGTAAGCCTCCAGTTTATCGTCGGTAATTTCCGTCCCATCCTGGGCTACTGCATTGTTAAAGCCAAACAGGGCCAGTACGATAACCATTACAAAAGTCTTCACCATTTTAACTGTTCTATTCTTCTTCATTTTCTAATAATTTTGTTTGTTCAAAAAATTAAAGAAAACAGGAATTGAGATAGAAGTCAAATATTTTCCCTTTTTATCCCTGAATTTCATTTATTATACGGTAGAATCATATTAAAAACTATGCCACTATCTGAATAGTTATAAGCTTTTTAAAATTTTCCTCCTTTTTCAAACTAAAATATCTCTAAACAACCCACTTTTTAATCGGTTGAAAAGGAAAGCAGTTTTTGAAAAAACTTTAATTTTTAAGTGTATGAAAATATTAACCCAAAAAGAACTGGAAGAATTGGCCAGCCATCGAGCGGATAATTGCATAAGTATTTTTATTCCAACCCACCGTGCCGGGAAAGAGGTGAATAACGGGCAGGATGCCATTGCCTTTAAAAACCAGATTCAAAAGGTAAAGCAGAGTTTGGAAAAGAAGGGACTGAATGGAAGAAAGGTTGAAGAGCTACTTGAGCCTTTATATAAGCTGCAACAGGACGTAAATTTCTGGCACCAGCAGCTGGAAGGTCTGGCGGTATTCCGTTCAGAAAATCATTTCAGTTACCACAGACTTCCTATTGAAATGGAAGATTTCTGCAGTGTTACCCAATCTTTCCAGTTACTTCCTTTAATTCCTCTAATGAGCGGCGACGGACTTTACCATATACTGGCCATCAGCAAGAATAAGGTAAGGCTTTTTGAGGCTACCCGCTTCTATATAAATGAAATAGATACAGAGGACACCCTGCAGCAAGGCCTGATTGAAGTACTTAAAAATTACGACTTTGAAAAAGGCATTCAGAACCAGTCCAGCTCACAGGGTGGTGGAGCACCTGCTCCTGGAACATCTCAGGGAGGAGGCTACTTAAACCCATCCGGAAACCGGGGCGGGTCAAACTTCCATGGCCAGGGCGATAATCCTTCAGATGATGAGCACCTGCTTAAGGAGTACTTCCGAAATCTTAACGAAGGACTTAAACACTACCTGTTTAATCCTAAAACCCCTTTGGTACTAGCGTCTGTTGAATACCTGCAGCCTTTATTCCGCGAAGCGTCTAATGGCTTTAACTACCATGTGATGCCCCAGGGAGTGGAAGGAAACCCTGACGAAATGCAGGCAAGAGACCTTCATAAGAAGAGCTGGAAAATTGTAGAACCTCATTTCAATAGAGAAAGAGAAAGAAGTCGAAATGCTTACCATGATTTAGCCGGCACAGGTAAAACCACCTACCACCTGAATGAGATAGTGCCAGCAGCCTTCAATGGCCGAATTGACTCTTTATTTGTTGCTAAAGGTGCTCATAAATGGGGCAGTTTCAAAGCGGACACCCAGGATGTGGATGTGCACGAGGAGTTTCAGGAAGGAGACATGGACCTGGTAAGCAAATCTGCTATACAAACCATTCTCAACGGCGGACAGGCTTTTGTGGTGGACCCTTCTGAGTTACCAGATAAAACCATCCAGACCCCAATGGTGGCTTTACTCCGCTACTAAGTCCTTAGAACTTTTAGCTTTGACAAGCAAAAACCCCCGACCATACTGAATGGTCGGGGATTTTTTGATATCTGTGGCTTCTGTTAAACTGCCACATCCTATTTTTTATACTTTTCCTTCAGAAGCTCCGGGTATTCTTTTACAAACTTTTTCACCTTTGGCCGGGCAACCGAAACAACATACGGATCATTAGGATTAAGCTCATAATAATCCTGGTGGTAGTCCTCTGCCACATAGAAATTTGTGAGAGGCTGAACCTTTGTGGCAATTGGTTTCCTATACTTTCCAGATACACTCAGCTTTTCCACGTATTCGGTCGCCAGCTTCTTTTCCTTTTTGCCATCATAAAAAACCACAGAACGGTACTGCTCTCCAACATCAGGCCCCTGCCGGTTTACCTGGGTAGGATCGATAGTGGCAAAAAACACTTTTAGCAAGGTGGCATAATCGACTACCTCCGGATCATAATAAACCTGAACAGCCTCTGCATAATCTGTTTGCCCGTAGCTCACCTGTTTATAAGTAGGATTTGGGGTAGTTCCACCTGAATACCCTGAAACGACTGCCTTAACTCCTTTTACTCTTTCAAAATATGCTTCGGTACACCAAAAGCATCCACCCGCAAAAGTGGCGGTATCCAGCTCAGAAGCCTGAAGTTCTAAGCTGGCTGTTTCTATTTTCAATTCCTGCCTGCCCCCCTCCTCACTGGCAGGCCCGCTGGAACAGGCCAGCAGCAAGAGGGAGAACAAGGTGGACCATATTGACAATGTTTTAATCATAGTGCTATTTTTTATGTAGAAATTTTTTAACTCCTGTTACTTTAGAAGAAGTCCAATACCTGAAAAATTTTTGTTTTTCTGCTGCTTTTGATAAAAGGACACGTTGTTTATAGCATATGTTTTCTTTTTAATTAAAAGTAGGTCAAACGCTTCCCTCCCCTCATTTTTACTTTAGCTGAGCCTACTGCTGCTAATGCTTTTTACCAGAAGGTAATTGGGAAATTATGGCAAAAAAAACAGGCACCGTAATTATTTATTACAGTACCTGTTTAGCTTTCATTAATCCAAAAAGGATTTTAGTTCAGGTAAGGAAGCAACAGCTTCATTCCAGACTTAGATCTTAATTTCTTCAGGGCATTTTCTTTTATCTGACGAACCCTTTCCCTGGTAAGGCTTAAATCATCGGCAATATCATCCAGTGACTGGCTATAATCTGATCCGATACCGAAAAAGCGGATAAGGATTTCTCTTTCACGATCAGACAGAACAGCGAGCAGGCGATGGAGCTCCCCTTTTAAAGAACTGCTTTCAACGAAATTATTTCCTGCTGCATTAGAATCCGGATCATCCAGAACATCTAACAAAGAGTTTCCCTCTCCTTCTTCAAATGGCGCATCCAAAGAAAGCTGCTTCATAGAAGCATAATTGGTATTCTTGATATCATTAATGTCCAGCTCAAGGAATTCAGCAAGCTCTTCCTCGGTAGGCTGCCGCTCGTAAGTCTGCTCCATACGTGAAATCGCCTGGTTTATTTTCGACAGACCATTTATTTTATTACTTGGAATTCTTACCATTCTGGAATGGTTATCCAGTGCCTGCATAATCGACTGCCGAATCCACCATACGGCATAAGAAATAAACTTAAACCCTTTGGTAGCATCGAACATCTGGGCAGCCTTAATAAGGCCCAGGTTTCCTTCATTAATGAGGTCATTCAATGGCACTTTACTGTGGTGGTACTGCTTTGCTACCGAAACTACAAAGCGGAGGTTGGCCTTCACCAGCTTTTCAAGCGCCAGTTGATCGCCTTCCTTAATTCGGCTTGCAAGTGTAACTTCTTCGTCTGCTGTAAGCAACTCCAGCTTCGAAACTTCGTTAAAGTACTTCTCAAGTGTTGCACTATCCCTGTTGGTAATAGTGTTGGTTATTTTTAACTGTCTCATTCTTTTATGTATCTCCTCATATTTTCCTTCCGCACCTAAACAATCATTCCTGCTCCAGGCTTAAGATTGTACTAAACTCAGGCATGGCTAAGCGCTGCTTTTTACTGCAGCTCCTTTTTAAAGTAGGGTTTTAGTTCACTTAATTAATCTTGTAAGAGAAAAAGGGTAATGGATAAGTGTTGATGTTTTTGTATTATGCCCGGCCAAATCCTCTATTTTTACAAAGTTTCAGGCCTGGAAGTTCATTTCCTTTTTCCTTTTCCTTATTTTTTATTGGGACAGGTAAATATTACCGTTCCCTTTCCACAGCCGCTATTCTTTTCCTACCGGGCTTTTTAATTTTCCGGCAAAAGCTTTTTTAAATTTTTCCAGTTTCGGGCGTATCACAAATGAACAATATGGTTCTCCTCCATTTTGCCTGTAATAATTATGATGGTAATCTTCAGCAGGGTAAAACTTTTCAAGCGGGCTTATCTCCGTTACAATAGGCGAATCCCAGGCACCTGATTGTTCCAGCGACTCCCTGTATTCTTCGGCTAGCCGCTTCTGTTCATCGGTATGATAAAACACTGCGGATCGATATTGAGTCCCCACATCTGCCCCCTGGCGGTTGAGAGTGGTTGGATCATGCGTTTTCCAGAACACTTCCAGCAGCTCCTTAAATGAAACTACCTCAGGATTATAGGTTATCTGTACCACTTCTGCATGGCCTGTACTCCCTGTGGTTACTTCTTTATAAGATGGATTTTCTTTATGACCGCCCGCATAACCTGATTCCACCTTTTCTACCCCTTCCAGGTTCTGAAAAACTGCCTCTACACACCAGAAACAACCTGCACCAAATGTCGCCTTTTCCATTCTACTCTTCTTTTAAATTTTCCAGACCTGTACATTACAGGCATCCCACCTTACACAAACGGACCTTCCATTCTTTAGCAGCTAAAATTCTGCTAAGTTTGCAGTTAAGGAACGCTTATTTTCCCCAGGAAATTTCATTTGTTTCCATTTTTTCCGGAGAAAAAGCAAATAAAACAGGAGAAATTTCTTAAACCAAAAAAAGAAGCAATTTTTTCTGAAAAACTAGAAAACTGCTTCTCATTTAGGAGTGCAATATGGAACATCATAGATATTTTATCATTTATAAGCCTTTTGGTATACTATCGCAGTTTAGCGCTGAGGGAGGAAAAGAAGGGCTGGGTAGCTTATTTGAATTTCCGAAAGAGGTTTATCCTGTAGGGCGACTGGATGCAGACAGTGAAGGCTTATTAATTTTAACAAATGATAAATCGCTCAACAGCCGGTTACTTCATCCTCAGCAAAAGCATTGGCGAACTTATTTCGTTCAGGTAGATGGGGCGATAACATCGGAAGCATTAAAGAAACTGGAGCAGGGGGTAACCATTAAAATTAATAAAAAGGAATATCATACACGGCCTTCAGTGGCTTCCCTCCTCTCCTCAGAACCCATGCTTCCGGAACGAAACCCTCCCATTCGCTTCCGGAAGGAAATCCCCACCAGCTGGCTTTCTCTGAGCCTGCAGGAAGGGAAAAACAGACAGGTAAGGAGAATGACTGCAGCGGTTGGGTTTCCTACCCTTCGTCTGGTAAGGGTAAGAATTGAAGCTCTTTCCATTGACGGGATGCTGAGTGGTGAAGTGAAGGAACTAAACCGTGAGGAACTATTCATGCAACTGAAAATGCAGCCAGAGGAAAAAAGAAAAAACTCATTCCGTGCAGGGAAACGAAAATAAAAGCAGCAGGGAGGAAACCTCAAACGGCATCATCAATAACACTATTAACATGAGGTTATTAATATTTTCCATTAACATCTAAAAACGTTATCCCATGGCAAGGAGACATTTTCTCCTTGTTCAATTACCACATCTCTCCCATTATACATTTACCAGCCAGGCGAAAAGTTTATTCCAAATGTTCCACCAGATATATCCTGCCGCTGAAGAGGAAAGGCATAATAAGGTTCAATAATCAGCTGACCAAATACATTAATTCTTAAACCTACACCGGTACTAAAAACAGGAGCCCTTTCCGTAGGGTCATTGGCATTTACTTCCTCTGCATTAAACTTTATATCACTGCTGTTAGAATCCCAGGCAATACCGCCATCGAAAAAGAAATTCAGCTCAGTAAAGAGGTAGCGGGAACCAATTAGAGCAAGTCTTTTTGGCCCGGTTAAGGGAACCCTGAATTCAACGTTTGAAACCAGAATACGGCTACCGGTTAATTCATTTATACTAAAAGTGTTGCCATAAATATCGCGACGGCCGCCAAGGTTTACATTTTCATATCCGTGGATAAGTGTTGGAAAACCAATAAAGAGAGGCATCAGTCTGTTACTTTCGGCATCACTCCCATAACGGGCGTAATGGTAGCCACGGAAAGCAACTGTAAAGGGGTTCAGGAAAAAGTACCGGCGATAGTCGGCCAGTACCGAAGAGAAGTTTAGCTCCCCAAAATACGTTTCGGCCCCAATACGGAAGCGATGGCCTTTAACCGGAGAGGCAATACCAAAAAAAGAATTGTCTCCCACATAAGCGGCATCCAGTTGCTGGAGGAAATAAGAATCAGGAGCATCCAGTCTTTCTCTTTCCTGGTCTATTTTTGAGGGCCCATAATAGTAATTATTTATCCGGTCGAAACGGTAACTATAATAAGCCATAGCCCCACCAAATTCAAACCTGCGAACTGTGCTAAACGGGATATAACTGAACAAGCTAACTTTATCCTCAAATACCCTTAGGATATCAAACTGCAGGTTATCGACTATTAAAGTGGTATCCCGGAAAGGGATTTCGTCCACCACGAGGTTTAAACGGCCGGTTCTATACGGCATGTGGGAGATACTCCCTCCCCAGTTTAAACGGCCTTTCTGGTTAATGTAAGCTACCTGACCGCCAAAATCGTAAATTTCTCCGTTAATGGCCAAAGCAGTATACAACTGCTGATTTCCAAGAATATCGCTGAAGATAGCATTTACCCCTCCTGCTATTCCTGTTCCGAAACGACCTGCAGAAACTCCTACCCCGGAATTCCCAATATAATCGAGCTTAAACTCCGGTCGATAAGGCACTACTTTTACTGAATCGGGAGAAAGGTCGGCAAAGGCAGCAGAATTCATCAAATTGGTGCTGATTTCCTGGATACCGGCCGGGTCGAAAGGAGGAAGTGTCGCTGCGGTAAAATCTACGGCGAAAGGCTCTACTTCCCAGCCTTCCAAATCTTCTGCCGTAGCCTTGTAAATAGAATATTTATTATCCTTGTATAGTGAATAAACCAATTCCCCTGTATTATTGGATATACTGATAGCAGGAGAATATTCAGTTATACCGCTTATTCCGGTAAGTATATCTGTCAGCTGGAATACCTGGCCTGTACGAATGTCGTACCTGTACAAATTCCGGAAACCATCCCGGTTAGAGAGAAAAATAATATTTTCATTATCCGGAGTGAAAATTGGGTCCATATTATCCGCACCCGGGAAAACTTCCAGGTTTTCAATGGAACCATCCTCCGTATCGTAAACCGCCAGGTTATAGCTATTCATGGCATAGGGTCCTTCTACTTCAAAACTAAGCCTGTCAGTTGAAAATACAATGTACCTGCCATCGGGCGACCAACTGGGTTGCAAATCAGAGAAATTATCGTCTGTGAGCTGAACTACCTCCTGGGCCTCAAGGTCGAAGAAATAAAGGTCGCTTTGCCCTTCCACCAATCCGGTTACAACTACTCCTTCTCCATCTGGAGACCAGGCCGGATTGCTGAAGGCAGGAACTCCTGGAATAAAATATTCTTCGATAGTTTCTCCCCGCTGCCCGTCGACAATAATTAACTTATTCCGGCCTTTACTAAAGGCAGCAAAGGCAAACCTGCGGCTATCAGGAGCCCAGCTCCCGGCAGACTCCACATAGCTAAAGGCATCGATATGGCTATTTCGACTGGCACTGGAAACCTTTTCTATAATTTCGCCTGTCTCCGCATCAGCCAAAAATAAATCTATGGTAAAAATATTAAGCTCAGAAAGGAACATGATGTACTCTCCATTGGGGCTAATGGATGGGGCAAGATTCATTTCACCGGCATTCTCTTCCCACAGCACCTTCCTACCCGGCAGCGTGGTAGTCGTGTCCTGCAGAAGAGCGTCATAATGTTTCCGCAAATTTTCCTGCCACATGTTGGACAAAGTCTCCACATTGAAACCAAAAACGGTATCGACAGCATCTTCTAATCCTAAACGTGCTGTTTCAATAAATAGCGGCTTAATCTTATCTTCTCCCCATACCCCTCCGATAAAGGCCCAGAAAGCCTGACCATAGCGGTAAGGGAAATATTCGGGATTAGTGTTCAAATCTTCGATAGAAGGGATATCCTCATTCAGGTACGCATCGCGCATCCACATGGCCGTATGAGCATCTACCCTTCCTATAGACATATATTCCGCCATTCCTTCCACCATCCAGAGCGGGAGGTTTCTTAGGTTGGCAAGAGAAAGGGATGAGTCCCGGCTGTCGCGAAGCATATTGTACTGAAAAGCATGGACCATTTCATGCCCAAGAACATGGTCGGTTTGCGCATTGGCTTCAAAAACAGGCATAACCACCCGGTTCTTCAGGCCCTCCGTTACCCCGCCGGTTCCTATACCTATTGCTCCACTAATGGCGGTTGTTTGCTGAAAATCAGCATGATTCTGGTAAAAAATAAATGGATTTTTAAAGCGGATGGTGTCTTCAAGAACAGCCTGATGGATATCATACCATTTTTCCGTTTGTTTTGCCAGGTGTAAAATAGCAGAATCGCTTTCGAAATAGTGGTAAATTTTAAAATTGGGCGTTTCAACTACCTGAAAATCAAAATTTTTATATCCAACTTTATTGCGGCCAAAGTATTGCGCATTTGAGGTGGTAACGATTAGTAGCAGGAATAGCTGTATCAGGAAAATTCTTCTGATGACAGAGGTGGTGTATATGGGACTCATACTCTTTAAAAAAAATGGTGAGTTGTATAAATAACGGCCAGTAGCCTATTAATATGACATTTTTCTAATAAAAAAGTTTTACTCCCGGCGGTACCACCAAGCTGGTTCAGGTAAAAAAAAGACAGGGCTTATTACCCTGTCTTCCATTATTAAGCTTACTTCAACATTTAAGCCACTTTTATTTGTTTTGGCTTCATTTTAATCTCTTCCTTTTTAGGAAGGAGCAATCGGAGAATCCCGTTATCATATCTGGCCTTCACCTTCTCTGTATCGATTACATTATCAGGGAAACGGAAGCTCCTTTTAAAGCTTTGCAGAGAAAATTCACGAAGGGTGTACTTTCCATTGTCTTTGTTTTCCTCTTCTTCCTGTTTATTAACCTTTTCAAAAGAAATGGTTAACACATTTTCATTCATTTCAATGGAAAAGTTTTCCTTCTGCAAGCCAGGAGCCATTAACTCCAGCTCAAACTGATTTTCGTTTTCCCGGATATTTACAGCTGGCGAAGCGGAATGGTCACGGCCATTGTTCAGGTCTGGCCAGTCAAACCGATCTTTTAACAAAAAGCTGTCGAAGAATCCAGGAAAAGTATCCATTGGGTTTCTTTTAACAAGTGTCATGGCTAATCCTCCTTTTTTATTTTTTGTTTGAATTCCTTTAGTTATTACTTCTATTATTCAATTTTTCAATTTGTGTGCCAATTAAATAAAAGGACCATTTAATGGAAATTCTTCTTCTTGCTTACGCCATATTGGCACAAAAATCTAAAAACCCGCAAAGCATTCAGCCAAAATGACATAAAAGGTATTTTTTTGCAGCTAACAAAACAAAAATCCGGCAGTTTGTGCCGGATTTCTATCCAATTCTTTTACAGTTTATTAGTTTTGGTGCCGGCCTTAGGGCCTTTTTACTATTTCTCCATCTTTCATCACGAAAACTACCTCTTTCATACTGGATATATCTTCCAAGGGATTTCCATTTACCGCAATAATGTCGGCCAACTTTTCCTTCTCAATACTACCAAGCTCATCTTCAACTTTTAAAATACGGGCGCCAGTAATGGTGGCCGCCTTTATAGCCTCCATAGGTGGCATTCCGGCCTCCACCATCAGCTCAAACTCCCTTGCATTAATTCCATGCACAAAAACTCCCGCATCTGTACCAAAAGCAATTTTAACTCCCTTTTTGTAGGCTTTGCTAAATGTATCCTGAATTTTTGGTCCAATTTCCAGTGCTTTGGGAACTACCACAGCAGGATAATAGCCAGGGATTTTGGCAGAATCGGCAACTGTCCGGCCGGCAGTTAGAGTAGGCACCAGGTAAGTCCCGTTCTTAATCATCAGATCCATTACCTCCTCCGTCATTTTCGTACCATGTTCAATGGTGGTTACACCAGCCTCCACAGCCCTTTTCATACCTTCTGCATCATGAGCATGGGCAGCTACATGCATACCATAATCATTGGCTGTTTCCACAATTGCCTTCAACTCTTCATTGGTAAATTGAGGGCCTGAACCATCTTTTGCCACACTTAAAACTCCCCCAGTAGCGGTAATTTTTATAAGATCTGCTCCGTTTTTATATCGCTGGCGTACCGCTTTCCGGGCTTCATCCGCCCCATTAATGACTCCCTCCTTAGGACCAGGATTTCCGGTAAGGTCCTGGTTTAAACCATTAGTAGGGTCGGCATGGCCTCCGGTGGTGGCAATTGATTTTCCAGAGGTAAATACCCTTGGTCCGGAAATATATCCTGCATTTATAGCATCACGAAGAGAAATATTGATGCCCGAACCGCCAAGGTCACGTACACTGGTAAAGCCCGAGTTAAGGGTTCTTTCGGCATACTGCGTCGCCCGCAGTGCAATATCTGCATCATCCATTCTGAACTGCTCCGAGTATTTATCTTTACTCGTCTGGCTCTCCAGGTGCACATGCATATCTATCAACCCCGGCAGAACTGTTTTATCCTTCAGATCAATCACTTCATCCCCCTCTCCGGCTGGAATGTATCCTTTTTTGATGTCTTTTATTTTATTCCCTTCTACCACAATGGTTACTTCTTTAGAAGGTTTCTCATCCACGCCGGTAATTAAACGACCGGCATAAATAAGGGAGCGCTGAGAAAAAGCCGGAAGGCTTACTATGATACAGCAAAAGAAAATTAACAGGTATTTTTTCATCATACAATTATTTTTTCTGGTTTATCAGATATTAGCACATTGAATGTTCCTCCCAAACCTAAAAAGGATCTCCTTATTTGTTTTTAAGCTGTTTTCACCTGGGCCAGGACTAACGGGTTAAAGACTTGGAAAGGCCGATGGAAACCTAATATAATAATAAGTTCTGGAGGATGACAAGGAGAATCTTTTATTTAAAAGGATGCTTTTAACTCAGCTAAAAGTTTGTACTTTTATTGGCTTTGAAAACAGAATGCTAACCCCCGAAATAAAATGAAGAAGTTAATTGGAATAATTCTATTTGTAGCTGGTTTGGTCGCTTCCCTGATTTATGGGCTGGAGGTGTACCAGAATACGGAAAGTGTAAATGTTTTAGGAAACAAAATCACCTTAAGCCAGGCTAACTGGACTCCTCTCATTGTAAGTATAGGCGTAGCGGTAACCGGAATTATCTTAATTGTTAGCCAAAAGGCTAAAACCGGAACCGGCAGGAGAAGGCGTTGATTTTTCCTGATGGTTGGGCTGGAAGCCTACTATTGTAATATCATCTAACTGCTCCTCTCCCTTCATCCAGTCATTGATAATTTCTGCAATATAAGATTTTTGCATAGGCATAGGGAGCTGATAAATGTGATTTATGGTTTGGGTAATCCGCCTTAGCATAAATTTCTTTCCTGAAGGTCCTCCAAACTGATCTTTGAGCCCATCTGTAAACATGTAAAACCTGGTAGGGGAATCGAGTGGAATGGAATGTAAGCTGAATTCTTTCCTTGCGCCGGAATACATTCCACCTATAGACTGGTTATCTGCCTTTATCTGCTCAACCCCTCCCTCCTTGGCCATGAATAAAGATATTTTGGCACCGCTATACAATACCAGCCTTTTTTCCTCATCAATTACGCAAAGGCCTATTTCCATACCATCATGGCTGGCCGTTTCTTCCTGATGCAATGCCGCACATACTCCTTTGTGAAGAAAAGAAAGGATTTCCGGTGGGTCAGATAATTTTTTAATTTTTACAGCCTCTTTGAGCAGGTTATTTCCTATCACGCTCATGAGAGCTCCCGGAACCCCATGCCCGGTACAATCGACCACAGCAACGAAAGTGAGTCCATCAACCCTGGTGGTCCAGAAGAAGTCGCCACTTACAATTTTCAGTGGCTTCATCATATAAAAGCTATCGACAAACAAAGACTGCAGAATATAAGGATTGGGCATGATTGCGTTCTGCATATCTTTGGCATATCGCAGGTTGGAGGTAATGGCCCGGTTCTTATTTTCGATAATTTCTTTTTGCCGGACCAGCTCCATATTCGCCAGCACAATATCGTCATGAGACTTTTCGAGTGCCACCCGAGCTCCTTCCAACGCTTCCAACGCATTTATTAGCTCCAGGTTCTTTTCTTCAACAATTTTTCGTGTCTTCTCTTTTGTATTATTAAATACCAGGTTAATAAGGAAAGTTAGAAAGATTAGACCCGAGATGATATGAACTTTAAAAATAATCTCCCACTCTCCATTAAAATTAGGTGGAAGAGGAAAGTCAATGTAAGCCAGGTAAGCAAAAAAGAAAAGACATACTATCATTAATAGAGCCCACACCATAGCAGATCTTTTTCCTATTAACATCAGGGCCAGCGGTGGACAAGCAGCCAACCAGGCAAGAATGGGGGAATTTAGCCCACCAGAAAAATAAATAACTCCCACTACCCCGGATGCTCCTATTAACACATAAAGGTTACCTAACAAATCCAGTGAAAATCGAAACCTTAGCATGAGGGTTAGCAATAAAAACCCGATCATATTCATTATCATCAGGTTTACTCCATGGCTAAAGTCAATGATGTAGCTAATCAGAAAGTAAGAAGTTGAAGACAGGCCGGTAAACAAAAAGGCCCTCAATAAATTCTTTGCCTGTAGGAATTGGTTGTCATCCTGTTGGTATACAGGATTTATGAAAAGGTGGATCCAGTTGTTAATCATGCACGGTCGAGCAGGAAAATGATGTACTGCTTTTTAATGTTATTACGCAACATCATGTTGCAATATACCAATTTCAGCACTTAAAAAAAGTAATTACCCTGCTTTATCTAAGTTTAAAATTACTTACAGTTCTTCTTTTTTTACTCTAAAACTAATAGTGGTAAAAATAATTCCTTTTCCGGCAAACTCCTTTCTATCTCAAATCCATAAAACAAGCAAAAGCAGCTATTTTGAAACAGGGATCAGTTAACTCTCCTCTTTTATTCAATTTAAAAACCTTTTCGTTTTCTTGCTCCTTCTCTATACTAAAATTTCCTGATCCTCTTCCAATGCGGGAAAATGAACTTCTTCTATTCTTTTCAGCATCTCCTCCCCCAGGTGAGTAATCATTATC
Source organism: Nafulsella turpanensis ZLM-10 (assembly GCF_000346615.1). Lineage (GTDB taxonomy): Bacteria > Bacteroidota > Bacteroidia > Cytophagales > Cyclobacteriaceae > Nafulsella > Nafulsella turpanensis. The sequence continues at coordinate 15,298 of NZ_ANNU01000025.1, read as the reverse complement.
TTTTTCGCCTTCAGAAGGTTTTCCTTCTTTTTTAGCACCTCGTAATTTAAGTGATGTTCCGATTGGTGCTCAAAAAAATTGCACTCACAGATAAAAAGATCCGCCCCTTCTGCAATTTTTATCAGGTTTTCATGCCAGGCGGTATCTCCAGAAAAGCTAAGCACCTTTCCTCCTATATCCAATCTTACACCATGAGGCTGGCTTTCGGTAGTATGTTGTACTTTAAAGACCCTGAGGTTAAATTTTTCCTGCTGCATCTCCACCCCTTCCTCAAATGAGATAAACTGCAGCGGTAAAGTGGATAATACATCATCTGAGCCGGGATACAGAGCACCCAGCAAAACCACCAGCCGCTGTTTCAAACCCGGGGGTGAAATCAATGTAAGTGTTTTTTTCCGGTTCAGTACTTTGGCTGCCTCTAATAGTAAAAAAGGTAATCCTCCATAATGGTCGCCATGGAAGTGCGACAAAACAATGCAATCGATGTCGTTGCTATTCATCTTATTTGCCTTTAAGGCAAGAGGAGTGGTGGCTCCGCAATCTATCAAAGTATTATAATTCTGCTGTTTAAGCAAAAAGGAGGTATGGCGCCTGCCCCCACTGCAAAAAGCATCGCTGCATCCTAAAACTTTTAAATGTATTTCCTTTTCTTCAATCATTTCTTTAACCATTTAGAGTTGTTTAACTGTTATAACTAAAAAAAGAAAATAATGTCAGCCAATACGTTAGCGAATACCTGGGAAGTGAAACCCTCTGAAGCCAGAAGAATACAGGAAGAATTAAGAAAACAGGTTGTGCTCTCTCCGCTGGAAGGAAAATGCAGCCTTATTGCCGGAGCCGATATTTCATTCAACAAATATGAACCTACCGTATATGCGGGCATTGTGGTGCTGGATATAGAGTCCTTGCAGCCAGTGGCACATGCCCTGGCCATTACTAAAGTGCATTTCCCCTATGTGCCCGGACTGCTCTCCTTCCGCGAAATACCTGCTCTGCTCCAGGCCTGGAAGCTGTTAGAAGTAAAGCCAGATGTAATAATGGCTGATGGCCATGGCATTGCTCATCCCCGCCGCCTAGGTATTGCCACTCATTTCGGGCTAGCAACGAACATGCCCAGCCTGGGCCTGGCCAAAAAGAAATTAGTAGGAAAGTATGAAGAACCAGATAGTCTTCCCGGCAGTTTTTCTCCACTGGAGCATAATAATGAAACGGTTGGGTATGTTTACAGAACTAAAAAGAATGTAAAGCCTGTTTATGTATCTCCTGGTTTTAAAACCGATTTGGAAAGTGCTTTATCCATTCTCCGCCAAACCACTGGCAAATACCGCATTCCAGAACCAACACGGCAGGCTCACCTCCTGGTTAACCAGCTAAGAAGAGGCGAAATAAAGGAAGGATTTTACAGATACCCGGCCAGCACCCAGCTGTTTTCGTGAAAAATTAACGGCCCGGCCATGTAATGAAATAACCGGATTTTGTCCAAAGTTGATGTGGAATATTTCTACACCGCTACACAGGTGCAGGAAGGAATATAAATATTTTTCGGGGACTAGTAGTATACTACCCTCTCAAAGTTAAAATAGTTCAATAAAAATAATTTTTAAAATTGTAATAAGTGCCGGAATTACGCCCGACAACTTACTTATTAATGCTATAGTTTTGGAATTGTTAAACGATGTGTAAAATAATTAATTTCAATACTTTATGTCAGCTTTAAGTCCCGTAAGTGGTCCATTGGGTAGGCGAGCAGCAAGCCATTTGCTCAAGCGCCTTACCTTTGGCCCGACAAAGAAGGAAATAGATGAAATCCAAAATAAATCAATAACTGAAGCTCTTGACCTGCTGTTAAAAAAACACCCAAACCCTCAGCCCCCACTAGATACAGCAACAGGCGCTCAATGGGTAAATCCAATTCCTCTCGAAAGAAGTACTGGTAAGCGGGTGCATAGCCTTGAGAACACGCTCATACCTTACCTGCGCCTTTGGTGGCTCGATACCATGTGTAAAGAAAACACAGGGATTACTGAAAAGATGACCTTCTTTTATCACTCCCACTTTACCACCATTTCGACCAGAATTTACTACAGTCTTTCTCTTTACCACCAGCTGAACCTCTTCAGATTCCACGCAACCGGTAGTGTTAAGGACTTGGCCTATAAAATGTGCATCGATAATGCCATGCTAATCCACCTCGATGGGAACTCTAATGAAAAAGATAACCCAAATGAAAACTTTGCCAGGGAGTTTCTGGAACTATATACCATTGGAAAAGGGAAGCAGGTTGGCGCGGACGATTACACAAACTATACCGAACACGATATTCGCCAGGCAGCCCGGATATTATCCGGCTTCAAAACAGAGCACTCGTTTTCTGAAGATATTGACCCGGAAAGCGGGATACCTCTTGGAAGAGTGCTTACCAATCCGCAGGACATGGCTATACGCCACGATTCAGGAGTAAAAACTTTTAGCCACCGCTTTGGCAACAGAACCATTAAGCCAAATGAGCTGAAATCTTACTACGACCTAAAAGATCTGGCCACCAAGGAAGCCTGCCTGCAGGAAGTACAGGACCTGGTGGATATGATATTTGACCAGAAGGAAACTTCCCGCCACTTCTGCCGCAAACTGTATCGCTTCTTCGTGTATTATAAAATTACCCCTGCAGTAGAAAGTGAGGTAATAGAACCTTTGGCAACGACCCTGTACAATAGCAATTACCACATGGAGCCGGTTCTTCGCCAGCTGTTTAGTAGCAGCCATTTCTTTGACCAGGATAATTCTCTGAATACCGATAATGTAAGGGGCGCGTTAATAAAATCGCCGCTGGAAATAATGGCCGGCACCCTTCGCTTTTTTGAAGTAAGCCTTCCGGACAGGAAACAACTGCCCGACTATTATGAGCTTTATGAAACCTTATATGATAAGCTAGCCCAGCAGGGGCTTGCCTTATACGAGCCATTTGATGTAGCAGGATATACTGCTTACCACCAGGCGCCTGATTTTAACCGCCACTGGATTTCATCTAACAACCTTGCCTATCGCTACCAGTTTGCCCGTGACCTCCTCGACGGAATCCGGCACGAAGATAGCTCAAGGACTATTAAGCTGGACCTGATGCGGTACATAAATGATAGTCAGCACATCACCGACCCTTCCGATGCAGAAAAGCTGGTACGGCAATTAACCGACGACCTCCTGCCGGAAATGATTACAGAAGAACGTTTTAGCTTCTTCCTTAACGAAGTGCTGCTGGACAATCTTTCTGTAATAAACTGGAAACATGAATGGGAAAGATACACAGAAACCGGCGATGCCAGTGCAGTTAAGATGCAGCTGGATAAGCTTATCATTGCCCTTCTGCAGTCGCCCGAATACCAGTTATTTTAATTCATCATCATCACTTTGTCAATTATGAGAAGAAGATCTTTTCTAAGAAATATAGGCCTTGCCAGCCTCGGCCCACTATTACTCAATGGCCTGCCCGTGAGCGCCATGAGCCGAACCGGCCAGCTTCAAAACCTTGCAGCCTCCAGCACTAACGGAAAAGTGTTGGTACTAATCCAGCTGCACGGCGGGAACGACGGGCTCAATACCTTCATTCCAATTAACCAGTACAGTAAATACCGTAATATCCGGCCAGAAATTGCCATCCCGGAGAGTGGAACCCGTAAATACATTGGGCTGGATTCAACCCTTGGCGATGACCAGCAGTTAGGTCTGCACCCGGATATGCGCTCGTTTAAAGAGCTCTATGACAGCGGATTGGCTTCTGTTATCCAGAACGTGGGATATGATAATATTAACGGTTCTCACTTCCGCAGTACTGATATATGGTTCACAGGCAGTGGCTACGATGAGTATTTAGATTCTGGCTGGGCCGGGAGGTATTTGAGCAGCACTTTCCCTAATTACCCTGCCGCCTACCCAAACAACGAAATGCTCGACCCACTCGGTCTGGAAATCGGCAGCAGTGTTTCTCTTGGCTTCCACAGCGAAAGCGGTATTCCTACAGCCATCTCTGTCGAAAGTCCGGAAGAATTCTACAACCTTGTCACAGGCGTGGGCGGCACTCCTCCCAAAACCGTGGAGGACACCTATTATGGTAAGGAGTTAAACTGGATAATGGACATCGAGAAGAAGTCTAACCAGTACGCCGGCCGTCTGAAGGAAGTATACGAGAAAGGGCGCAACAGCTCTTCTGCAAACTACTCCCCTATCGGCAACCTTTCTGCTCAGTTGCAGGTCATCTCCCGCCTGCTAAGCGGCGGCTGCCAGACCAAAATTTTCCTGGCAAGAATTACCGGTTTCGACACTCACGCAAAACAAACAGAAGCATCGGACTCTACCACGGGTACACATGCCCGCCTTCTTACCCAGTTATTCGACTCTATCAGAGGTTTTCAGGAAGAACTGAAGGAATTAGGACTGGAAGACAAAGTGTTGACTGCTACTTTCTCTGAATTTGGCCGTCGTGCGCTTTCAAACGGAAGTTATGGAACGGACCATGGTACCGCAGCCCCTCTCTTTGTTTTTGGAAAGCAGGTAAACCCTGGCATCATCGGTAAAAATGCAGACCTTAACAACCTTGTCGATGGAAATCTGCAATACCAGCATGATTACCGGCAGGTATTTGGCACCATTCTGAAAGACTGGATGGGAGCCGACGACACCACCTTGGATAAAACCCGCTTTTCTGACTTTACATTGGAAACCTTACCTATCATCCATAAACAGGAAGCAGGTTCCGAACCAGCACAGGAAACCTTTATCTCGGATAGATACGGAATAGATGCTATATTCCCGAACCCGGTAAATACCTATGTAGATGTAATTTACCACCTGGAGCAAACCAGTCCACTTCTTATTAAAATTGTTGACTTGAACGGGAAAACCATTGTTCAACAGGAGTGGGAAGCCCGGGGACATGGAAAACACAAAACCCGCTTCCAGTTACCAAGTATTCCTAACGGAATTTATATAGTGGTATGGGAAGCTGGCCAGTATAAAGTAACCAAACAAATATTGGTAGAGCAATAAGTCTTGAAACGAGCACATAAACGAAAAAGGTGTCGGATTTTTCCGTCACCTTTTTTTATTCGCCCAATTCTAAATAAGGAAGTATGAACGTTAAAACACCGATACCTTTTCTTCTTTCTTCTCATTTAAGGTATTTTTTAGTATTATGAGGGCCTAAACCGGCTTGAACATGCGCATTTTAAGTTTTTTTATTTTCATATTTTCCTTTACTGCCTCTTTTGCGCAGCCTCCGCATTTAAAAGAACAACCCTCCGGGAGCCAGTCCAGCCTTAGGGGTTTAAGTGCTGTTTCAGATAAGATAGTTTGGGCAAGCGGAACAGAAGGGCAATTTCTGCGGACAACAGATGGTGGAAAAAATTGGCAAAAGGGTACAGTTACAGGAGCCGATTCGCTCGACTTTCGGGATATTCAGGCATTTTCTGCAACCGAAGCTGTAGTGGCAAGCGCCGGGCAGCCCGCCCGTATTTACCATACTACTGATGCAGGAAAAAGCTGGAAAATGGTATATGATGATAAGACCGGACAGGCCTTTTTCGATGCACTGGCGTTCTGGAACAATGAAGAAGGAATGGCAATGAGCGACCCGGTAAATGGTTATTTCCTGCTGCTGAAAACAGAAGATGGCGGAAAAAGCTGGAAAAAAATTGAGAAAAAGAAACTTCCGCCTGCCCTTGAGGGTGAAGCAGGCTTTGCTGCGAGCGGAACAGGTTTAGTCACCATAGCTCCTGATGTTGCCCTGTTTGGCACCGGCGGGCCGGCAGTGAGGGTTTTCCGCTCCGCCACAGGCGGCGAAAGCTGGGAAGCCTACACCACTCCAATGGAAGCGGCAACACCCAGCACCGGTATTTATTCCATGGCTTTTAAAGACAGCCTCCATGGCATTGCTCTTGGGGGCGACTACACGCAGCCAAATGCTACCACCAATCATCTTTTACTAAGCTCCGATGGAGGAAAAAGCTGGCAAAGAGTAGACCATAGCGGCCTGCGGGGCTATCGTTCAGGTGTAGCTTTTGTACCAGGCAGCACCAACACCTATATTGCTGCAGGAACCAATGGCATCGATATTAGTTATGATGGCGGGAAAAGCTGGAGTCCACTTAGCGATACCGGTATGCACGCCATCAGCTTTTCCACTTCCGGCCGCAATGGCTGGGCAAGTGGAGCAAAAGGAAAAATTATTAAGTTTATATTTAATTAACCTATACCTATGAAAAAAATTTTTTACGGGCTAATGGTCTTTTGCCTTTGCGGCTTACCGGCTTTAGCCCAACAGAAGCTCACCCTCGAAGATTATGAGAAAGAGGAATATTTTATTCCTATGCGCGATGGAGTAGAACTTTTTACCGCTGTCTACAGCCCGAAAGATAAAAGTAAAAAATATCCCATCCTCATGAACAGAACACCTTACAGTGTTCGCCCCTATGGAGAAGACAGCCTCAGAAACCGCTTTGGCCCCTCTGAATACCTGATGGAAGATGGTTATATTTTTGTGTACCAGGACGTGCGCGGACGGTATATGTCAGAAGGTTTGTATGATAATATGCGCCCCCAAATCAACTTCGAAAATAAGAAAAAACAAAAAGAAATAGACGAAAGTACCGATACTTACGATACTATCGACTGGTTGCTAAAGAATCTGGATAATGACAATGGAAAGGTGGGACAATGGGGCATTTCCTACCCTGGCTTCTATACCGCTGCCGGCTTAATCAGTAACCACCCGGCCCTCAAAGCATCTTCGCCACAGGCTCCTATTGCCGACTTTTACTTCGACGATTTCCACCACCGCGGCGCCTACACCCTTAGTTATTTTCTGGCAACACCTGTTTTTGGTTACCAGAAAGATTCACTGGTAAAAGAGCCATGGTACCCAATGGTCGACCCAGGCACACCTGATGGGTACCAGTTTTACATGGACCTGGGCCCGCTGAAAAATGCATCAAAATATTATGGAGAGGATAATTTCTTTTGGCAGCAGCTTTCAGAACATCCGAATTATGATGAATTCTGGCAAAAGCGCAACATATTGCCTCACCTGCGCAATATCGACCATGCAGTTATGACAGTCGGCGGCTGGTTCGATGCCGAAGACCTCTACGGTCCTCTCAGCATCTACAAAACCATTGAGAAGCATAATCCCGATGCCACCAACATGCTGGTTATGGGCCCCTGGAGCCATGGCGACTGGGCCCGGGACAGGGTAGCGCAAACAGTTGGCTTCGTTCACTTTGGCGACAGCATTTCAGATTTTTACCAGAAGAATATCGAATACCCCTTCTTCAGCCATCAGCTGAAAGGTATGCCTGATCCCGGCCTTCCGGAAGCTTATGTATTCGATACAGGACTTAAGAAGTGGAGACAATTTACGGCCTGGCCGCCAGCCGGTGTTGAAGCGACTAAATGGTTCCTGCACGATAATGAACAACTGGAACTGGAAAACCCGGATGACAGTGACATTCCCTATTCAGAATTTATCAGCGACCCTAATAAACCTGTACCTTATACTGATCAGACAAAAATTGTCTTCACCCCACGGGCTTATATGGCCGGTGATGAGCGCCATGCCGCCCGCCGCCCCGATGTGCTGGTTTTTGAAACAGAAGTGCTCGAAGAAGACGTTACACTGGCCGGTGAAATACTGGCCCACCTGATGGTTTCCACCTCCCAGACGGATGCCGACTGGGTCGTAAAGCTTATCGATGTATATCCACCTGATGCACCGGATTATGAAGGCAATCCGGAAAACATCCGAATGGGTAATTACCACCAGCTGGTTCGCAGCGAAATTATGAGGGGCCGGTTCCGCAACAGTTTTGAAGAGCCGGAACCCTTTACCCCCGATGAAGTAACAAAAGTAGAATTTCCGCTGCAGGATGTTTTACATACCTTTAAGAAAGGGCACAAAATTCAGGTGCAGGTTCAAAGTACCTGGTTTCCTCTTTTCGACCGAAACCCCCAGAAGTATGTAGAGAATATCTTTGAAGCCGATGAAGATGATTTTGTAAAGGCCCTGCACCGGGTTTATCATAATCCGGAGTATCCCTCCTACCTTGAGGTAGATCTTCTAAAGCGCTAAGTCCATGAATTTCTTTAAAAAGAGACTTTTCTGTAACAGGAAAGTCTTTTTTATTTTTCTGGCAAGAAGTTCTCCTCTTTTTAGTAAACAGGCTAAACCTCTTTACAAAATGAGCTTCTGCGAACAAAATACTTTGTATTTTTGTATCTGTAATCAATTGTTTCTAACTGTTTCACGTACAACAGAGCTTCAATAGCACTTCATAACTATCAGGACATTTGTCAGCCTTTAAATCAAAATTCAGGAAAATTTTCCGACAGTTTTCACGCCTGTCTTGGTCAAAGAAAATTGGAACAGTAGTTCTCCTGTTCACCATTTTAGCCTTTTTAGGGGCTACCCTCTTTTACCAGACGGTCCGGATTGGAGTATTTGGTTCTTTGCCTAGCGAGAAAGAACTGGCCAATATCGATAATTATGTGGCCAGTGAGGTATATTCAGCCGATGGAAAATTGCTGGGCAAATACTATATTCAGGAACGGACTCATGCCTCATTTGAGGAAATCTCTCCTTATATTATCGATGCCCTCATCTCCACCGAAGATGTACGCTTTTACGAACACGATGGGGTAGACAGGCGGTCGCTCCTGAGAGTTTTCGTCAAAACCCTTCTCCTGCAGGATGAAAGTGCGGGAGGTGGTAGCACTATCAGCCAGCAATTAGCCAAGAACCTGTTCCCTCGCCATTCCCGCTTAGGCTTTCTTTCCATGCCTGTTAATAAAGTTCGGGAAATGATAGTCGCCCAACGGCTGGAAAATGTATATTCAAAGAAGGAAATACTTACCCTTTACCTGAATACTGTTCCTTTTGGGGATAATGCATTTGGAATAGAAACCGCTGCCGAACGTTTCTTTAATAAAGACTCTGACGAGCTGAACCTGCAGGAAGCGGCCATGCTGGTGGGAATGCTAAAAGCCACTTATAACTATAGCCCCCGCCTGTTTCCCGATAATGCCCGCCAACGCCGTAATGTAGTTATCCGGCAGATGGAAAAATACGAGGTACTAAAGCCAGAGGAGGCCGATTCCCTTGTAGAAACCCCCCTTGTAATAGACTATCGTAAAAGGGACCACAATGAAGGATTAGCCACCTATTTTCGCTCACAGCTGCGCGAGGAGCTTGAGGAATGGTGCAGTAACCATACGAAAGCAAATGGAGAGCCTTACAACCTCTATACCGACGGCCTTAAAATTTACACCACGCTCGATTCCCGCCTTCAGCTTTTTGCCGAGGAGGCTATGCGGGAACATATGGCAAGTCTGCAGCAAGACTTTTTTAAACACTGGGAAGGCCGCGCACCCTGGGAAGGGAATACGGATATCCTAATGAATGCCATCTATCGTTCCGGCCGCTATAAAAAGTTAAAAGCAGAAGGGCTTTCTGAAGAGGAAATTCAGGAAATATTTAGCAGACCTGTTCCTATGAAAGTGTTTAGCTGGGATGGAGTAGTAGAAAAGACAATGAGTCCGCTTGATTCAGTTAAGTATTACCTTTACTTTCTGAATGCCGGTTTTCTGGCAATGGAACCCCAGAATGGTGCAGTAAAAGCATGGGTAGGTGGCATAAACCATGAATTTTTCAAATACGACCATGTAAATATAAATACCAAAAGGCAGGTAGGCTCCACCTTTAAACCTATTGTGTATGCCGCAGCCCTCCAGCAGGGAGCAGATCCCTGCACCTACATTCCCGCGACTCGCGAAACTTATCCGGAAATGGATGGCTGGTCTCCCGGCAATTCCGATGGAAATTATGAAGGGGAATATACTCTCATGGGTGGCTTAATGAATTCTGTCAATACAGTTTCGGTAAAAGTACTCCGCCGGACAGGCTTAACCAACACTATTAACCTGGCAAGGAGTTTGGGCATTAGCAGCGATATACCCAAACTCCCTTCTATTGCCTTAGGTACACCTGGAATCTCCTTGTACGAAATGGTAACGGCTTACTGTGCTTTTGCCAATGGTGGAGAAGCTGTAAGGCCTCATTACTTACTCCGGATAGAAAACAGCGAAGGAAAAGTGCTGGAAGAGTTTCGTCCTGAGCATGAACAGACACAGGTACTTACTCCTGAACAGGCTGCTCTGATGGTACACATGCTGGAAGGGGTTGTTAATGAGGGAACAGCCTCTCGCCTGCGTTGGAAGTATGGACTAAAGAATGATATAGCGGGTAAAACCGGCACTACCCAATCGAATGCAGATGGGTGGTTTATTGGTCTTACGCCAAATTTAGTTGCAGGCGCCTGGGTGGGAGCCGACTATCCTGGTATTCACTTCAGAAGCACTACCCTTGGCCAAGGAGCGAATACGGCCCTCCCTATTTTCGGACTCTTTATGAAGAAGGTAAATGGAGACAAAAACCTGCAAAAAATTTCCAGGGCCAGCTTTCCCTCTCTTTCGCAGGAAATGCAGGCAAGCCTGGACTGTCCCCCTTACCGAAAAGAGGAAGACCTGAATCTTTTTGAGAGAATTTTCGGTCAGCAGGAAGAGAAAAATAATCCTAAAAACGACCGAAAGCCAAGACGTCAGAAACAGGAGAAAAAGAAGAAAAACATCTTTGAAAGAATTTTTGGCAACTAATTTCTGAGCATATTTTTTTCCGTAAATCCCTTCCTTTATTATCTACGAATCGGGCCATCAAAATGGTTCATCATTAATTAAAGAACCAATCGAGAAGCTATAAAATAAAAAGGCTTTTGAAGCAGAAAAGAAAAAAGTTATCAGAAAGTTTACCCGAAGGTATCAGGATTTACCCAATTAAATATTTATTTCATCACCATTTAAAATTTAATAAATTAATAAACAAACATTAATTAAGTTTTTATTTTTTGATATTTATGTTTATATTATTTGTTAAAGTAGCCTTTTAGCAAAATTTTTTAAACATGAATTTCACCCCAAGTTTCATTAAAACCAAAGAAAGAGCCGGCAATCCTATAGAAGATGTTCGCTATGGGCCTGTTAGCCAGTACATGGTTTGCGACTTAATCACCTTTCAGGAAGAGCAAGCAATTCACGAGGTCATCAGTACCCTTCTTAAAAATAAGATTTCCGGAGCACCGGTTGTTAACCTGCAGGATGAGCTGGTTGGGATTATTTCTGAAAAGGATTGTTTAAGGGTATTAATCGATGATGCTTATTATAACAATCCCCTCTTCGACAGAAAGGTGAAAGATTTTATGAGCCCTGATGTGTTTACTGTAACAGCTGATACGGATCTGATTTGTGTGGCAAAGGCATTTATGGAGTCAAATTTCCGGAGGTACCCTGTGGTAGACGAAGCAGGTAAACTTGTTGGGCAAATTAGCAGGAAGGATGTATTAAAAGCAAGCTTACAGCTTCACAGTACTACATGGTATTAAAAAAGGCAGAATGGAAACCACTCTGCCTTGTGCTATGCTGATTTTGCTTTAAATATGATTAATATCAATCTCCCGCTCAAAACGAGCAGTTTCTTTAAATGGTAGAATAACCATTAGCTCACTTCCCTGATGGATGGCCTCAATATTATCTAAATCGATATAAGAAGGCAGTTCAAAATTCTCATAAAAAAGTGGAATACTGAAAACTTCATTTTCTTTGCTAATGGTGCTGTCGGGTAGTAGAGAAAAGACCATCAGTTGCTGACCATTAAGCACTACATTATAAGCATCGGCCGGAATGGAAGGAGCAGAAAGAATAATTGTAAAATTTTCATCATGTTGCTCTTTTACCACATGGGTCATGCTTACCCCGCCATTTATTGTATTAAGAAGGTCTCCCTGCAGGAGTAACCCTCTTAGTAGTTTTTTATTTTTTAATAAATTCATTGCATCTCCTTTCTTTACATGAAATATTATGCAATACATGTGCCAAAATCAGGACATGAAAATTTGACTCAACAAATTGCATTATTCCGCCAATTAGGCAGCTTTTACCTATCATACGGACTGCCAGGTGTTTTAGTTGGGTTCAGTCTCAAAATATAAGAATCCTAAAACATCAAAAATTGATACTTACCTGATTATGAAGCTCTACCAGTTTTATTCTGGAATAGATATAAAGAAATTTAATGTACAATCAGGGGTTAAAGGATAAAGTTTTACTTCTTTCATTAAAAGAAGAAAGCCAGCTCAACGGCTGGCTTTCTTCTTTTTTTCTGCCCCTATTATTACCTTATTAACTATCAACAGTAAAAGAAACTTTGGCATTAACCCCATAGGAAACAATCTTATTGTTCTCCACATTGGCTTTCATTTCCTTTACATAAACAGAAGAAATGTTTTTAACAGATTTTGCAGCTTCATTAAGTGCTACCGTAACGGCATCATCGAAACTCTTCTCAGATGAAGCAATTACTTCAATTACTTTTACTATACTCATAACATCAATGGTTTAAAAAATTAAAATAATTCTCGTACTCCTTCCGGCATTTGTTCCAGAATATGAATGGCCTGTCCATCGGAAATGTATTCCCGCAAGTTTTTTAAAACCTTTTTCACAAGCTCAATGGTGGGCTCAGGCCAGTCAAAGTCTTTTTCTCCCAGTCGTGCCTGCTGGTTCTTTACCGCATCTGCAAACCCCTCAAGGTCTTCATAGTGCAAAGGTGGCTGCTCATGGTAAGTCCACTGCTCTACATAAAGAGCCTTTAAAATCATTGGCAATTGGGAAAGAAAATCTAATGACTCTGCAATGGAAATCCTGTCTCGAATGGTATGCAAAACTGCTCGAACAAGGCGTATAGTTTGTTCCGAATCCTCCGGATGGCCTAAGTCCTCCGAAAGCTTGTTTACAAAACGATTGGCATCATTCAGGTATTCATCAAAATAGTGGTTCATCGCTTCCTCCTCCTTTCTTACTGATTATAAATCACTTATCTCCTCTTTTAACATAAGCTGGCTTTATATGTTATGAAAAGAACAGGCATTTTTAAAGGTTTTCTTAAAAAAGGCTTTAGGAAAGGCCTTTGAGCCTGATAAGCATATTTTGGACTTAACCCACGAAGTTATGAACTTTTCCGACCGCCAACTACTGCAAACCGACTTACAACAAAAGAACCACAGGCTGGAAGCTCCGGAGGATTTAGATGCTCTCCTTGATGAGCTTTCGGGTGCAAGAGTTGTTATGCTGGGAGAAGCCAGCCACGGCACCCACGAATATTACACCTGGCGGGCTCAAATAAGCAAAAGGCTTATTGAAGAGCATGGTTTCAACTTTATCTGCGTCGAAGGGGATTGGCCGGATTGTTACGAAATAAATCGCTATGTAAAGAAGTATGATGGAACAGGTCCGGATGCTGAAAGTGTGCTACGGAAGTTTGACCGCTGGCCCACCTGGATGTGGGCTAACTGGGAAGTAGTTGCTTTTACGGAATGGCTTTACCGGCATAACCTGCACCGACAATTCAATGAGCTGGTAGGCTTTTATGGACTGGATGTATATAGCCTTTGGGAATCACTCGATTCCATCATTAATTACCTGGAGAAAGAAGATCCGGAAGCAGCTGAGATAGCTAAAAAATCTATCCATTGCTTCGAGCCTTACCGGGATGAGGAAGATGGGGTCAGCTATGCAAGGGCAACCCGAAACATTGTTCCTGCTTCCTGTCAGAAGGAAGTATTACAGCTGTTACAGGAAATGAGCGCCCGCAGACCAAAATATGAGCATGATTCTGAGGCTGCCTTTAGTGCGGAACAAAATGCGCTGGTGGCTGTCAACGCAGAAAAATACTACAGGGCAATGATGCAACCAGGACCTGATTCGTGGAACGTACGGGATAAGCACATGATGGAAACACTGGACAGGCTCCTGAATTACCACGGCAAAGATTCCAAAGCCATTGTGTGGGAGCACAATACCCATATAGGTGATGCACGTGCAACAGATATGGCCAATAGTGGACTCTATAACATTGGACAGCTCGCCAGGGAAAGATATGGAAAAGAGGCAGTACGCCTGGTAGGTTTCGGATGCTATCAAGGCAGTGTAATTGCCGGAGATTCATGGGGAGCTGAAATGGAAGAAATGCCGGTTCCCAAAGCAAAAGATGGGAGCTGGGAAGCCCTGCTACATGAACTGGCTCCCTACAACCGCTACTACCTTTCCACAGACCTGCAAAAAAGCCAGCGCCTCAGGAGAACTGTTCCTCACAGAGCGATTGGGGTGGTTTACCACCCGGAAAGAGAACGCTATGGAAACTATGTTCCAAGTATAATCCCCAATCGCTACGATGCTTTTGTTTACCTGGACCAGGCCCGGGCTCTCCACCCCCTGAAAATAGCTTCCGCCGGAGGAAAAACACCCGAAACCTTTCCCTGGAACGTATAGGCAATTGCCTGATTTTCAGACCATACCCTATAACTTTTCACGAACACAGCCGTAAAATTTATTAAACTAAACGAAAGGAAAAATTATGGCTACGAATAAAAATAATAAAGCAAATACCTATTCACCTTATAAAGGGGCACCTTCTAATGGAGGAAAATCGAAAGCCCAGACCAAAGAAGTAAAAGAGGGTAAGATAGAGCTTAATGAGCAGGAAGAGATTATCAATAAATATGTAGAGGATAATGATACGGACACTCCTGCAGAGCACCTGCTTAAGAACCCAAACCGGAATCCAATTAAGGAAGATATTGATAACGGAAAATATAATTAAAGTTAATTCAATTAGTATAAACTTATCTTATGCCTGTTTCTTTACTGAAGCAGGCTTTTTTTTACTTTACTATTTTTCCTTTTGTCCATTAAAGCATTTTTACACCATTATACTTTATTTTTGAACAAAATGGGTAGTAACTGTCACTTTGGCTGCTAGGGTAGCTAATCAGAAATAACTTTCCTGCTGCATGTCCAATAATAGATCAACAATATTTATTTAAGTGACCACCTTACCACCGACATTCTTCCTCTTATTAGCCCTCTTAATTAATTTCTTACCTGCTCCCCGGCCCAGCTGTGTGATTTCAAATAACCCTATTCCAGCCCTCTAACAGAGGAAATAAGCACTCAACTGCTAACGCTTCTTTTCAACACATTTATATTCACCAGAAAAAGGGTATTAAATTTTAATAACGGAAGTTCAATGCCTGCAAAAAAAGAAACCCGGCCTATTACAGCCGGGCTTCTTGTTCTATCAGTTTGTCCCGTCCTGAAATAGCGATACACAAAAAGAAACGTTATGAGACAAGGAGAAGAGCCAGAG